>JAKSHY010000038.1 GCA_024399135.1 Lachnospiraceae bacterium
GGGTGGGTAAAGGGATTCGAACCCTTGGCCTCCAGAGCCACAATCTGGCGCGCTAACCAACTGCGCTATACCCACCATATATGAAATTCGTATGTCTAAACATACAAAATGTGCCCGAAGGGATTCGAACCCCCGACCCTGCGCTTAGAAGGCGCATGCTCTATCCAACTGAGCTACGGACACATAACGGTCATTTACTCAAACCGACGAAAATTATCTTAATACAGAAGTGATAAAATGTCAACACTTTTTTTGTATAATTTTAATTTCCGAATCGGGGTGACAGGATTCGAACCTGCGACCCCCTGCTCCCAAAGCAGGTGCTCTAGCCAAGCTGAGCCACACCCCGGAATCGCACGTGACATCAGTCACACGACGCAAGTGTTATTATAGTAAAGTGCACTATTTATGTCAATAACTTTTTTGCAATTTTTTTAATTTTATATCACCCATCAGGAAATCAGATACTTGATTTCGAATTTTACTTCTTCACCATTCTCTTCATCCACCGTCATTACGATATATGAAGGAGCCCTTCCCTCCTGTCTTGGATAGGTTAAAGACCCTGGATTAACAGCTATTATATCTTTGTCCTTATCAATAACAGGACGGTGAATATGACCATACATAACGATATCGGCACCTCTGTCTATTGCCTCATTCTTAAGCTTTTCATTATCCATGGAAACATAGTAATAGTGACCATGAGTTAAGAAAACCTTATATTTTCCTATGTAGAATTCTTCCTCAGGGGAAAGCGGCGAGAAGTAATCATTATTTCCACTAACCATATGGCATGGACATCCTGCTGCCTTTTCGATATAGTATTCAGTTCCTTCGATATCGCCACAGTGAATAAGAAGATCTATTGGTTTTTCTTCGTCTAATACCTTTTTTAGGTTGCTGTTATCGCGATGTGTATCACTAACAATCAATATTTTCATTCTTATATTCCATCAGAATTATTAAATCTATTATTTATTGGAATTCTCGTAGTACTCTTCCAGCATTTTTCTGGTTGCTCGAAGTGCCTTTCCTCTATGAGAAATAGCATTCTTTCCTTCTTCTGTAAGCTCAGCCGCTGTTACCTCATATGGAGGAACTAAGAAGATAGGATCGAAGCCGAAGCCATTAACTCCGCACTGTTTTTTAGCTATTCTGCCTTCCATGGTTTCTACTGAAGAAATAAGCTCACCATTCGGAAGAACTGTTGCTATCGCACATACGTATCTTGCACTTCGCTCTTCTCCCTCAGCACCTTTAAGTCTTTCTATAATATTATTATTCTTAATATCATAGGAAGTATCTTCTCCCATATATCTTGCTGAATATATTCCAGGCTCTTTATTAATATAATCAACCTCAAGGCCTGAATCATCTGCCATAACTAAAGCACCAGGAACAAGCTTTGCTATTTGGGTAGCCTTAATAACTGCATTCTCAAGGAATGTTGTTCCATCCTCAATTATATTTGCCTTAATACCTTTTTCCTTTAATGAGTATATTTCTACAGCCTCACCATTTAACTTAAGGCCTTGGAGAATCTGCCTGATTTCTACCATCTTATCCTGATTGCCTGTTGCAAATATTATTTCCATTACTCACTCATCTCCTGATTAATTTTAAAGTCTTTTTACTCGCCCTGCAGGTTCTTTTACATCATTTTTCCATGCTTTCATATGCCTTCATGATTCCGTTAAATATTCCCTGAGCGATTTTCTTAATATAATCTTCTCTCGAAAGAAGCAATGCCTCCTGTTTATTCGAAATACATCCAATTCTTATAGTAGTTGCCGGAACTGTTGCATCTCTCATGGCAATGCTCCCTATTGGAGCCTTGAATAATCCAATTGCCTTTCCCTTGGCCTCAATCGCAATTTCCTTCGCCATCACGTCGGACAGCTCTACACTTCCGAAGCCTGGAATAAAATATTCATCATTATATTCACATGAAATTCCGTATACAGATTCATCCTGGTTATTCGAAACACCAATTCTTAAATACATATCAGCCTTAGTATTATTGGCCAGACGCACACGCACATCTTCTTTGGGATTAACATCATCCATTCTGGTGTAATAAGCCTTAATCCCAGAATCATCAAGCATACTCTTAAGGGATTTCGCAACATCAAGAGCTATACTTTTTTCGATAATCTCATTAGCAATTGCGCCAGATTCACTGCCACCATACACAGGATCAATCACAACAATTTTTTCGAACATCTCTTTAGGCTTTAAGAATGAAACATACAACTCATTATTTTCGAAAATAGTCCTGTATTCAAAAATATCTTTTACCTCGAAAGAAAGCTGACAGTTTTTCCCTTTCTGTTCGAATCGCCCAGCTGTAATATACATATGATTTCCACTAAGCTCGTGATCTTTGTAAAATGAAGAATCCGCATCAGCTACCAGTATTCTAAGTTCGCCATCCATATAATGGTTTTCTATAACAATACTGTCTGGTTTAACATTTTCTGGAAGCGGAATACAAAGATATTCTGTATTCGCCTTTTCCTGACTAAACATAATCACATCGTCAGATTTCTTAACAGAAACCTCAATGCTTTCTTCATTAATTACAACCTCATCCTGTGAAAGATTCGATATTTCAATTGTTTTATTCATTCCAAAATAAAGAACAGCGCACATGGCAATTACGAAGAAAATGCCACTATAAATCGCTGTACTTTTAAGTAATTTCTCAGTCATTATTCTCTCTTATGTTTCTCTTCGGTGGCTTAGGGCCTTCGAACGAATAAAAATATGTCTTGAGCATACCATTATATATTTTTCTATTCTTGGTTGCTGTCAAAGAAAGCGCCTTCTGGGCATCCTCAAATGAAGTTATCAGGTACATTGACCATGAATCAAGCGACTTATATCTTTCTCCTATAGTCTGGTACAAAGATACAATACTCTCCTTATCCTCTAGTCTTTCGCCATACGGAGGGTTAGTGATAATGAAACCATACTTCTTCGCATGGGAAAGTTCAGAAACACTCTTTCTTTGGAAGTGGATTAGTTTTTCCACTCCGGCAAGGCGGGCGTTTTCCCTTGCTATTTTAACCATTTCATCATCTATGTCGTATCCCTGAATATCGGTTTCTATATTAAGATCTATTAAATCCTCAGCCTCTTCTTTCGCATATTTCCATTCAGGAGGATCTATCAGGTGCTTCCATGCCATAGCATTAAAATTTCTGTACATTCCAGGTGCTATATTAGCAGCCATCAAAGCTGCTTCAATAGGGAATGTTCCAGAACCGCAGAATGGATCAACTAAAATTCTGTCCTTTCTCCATGGAGTCAGCATAATAAGAGCTGCTGCCAGATTCTCAGCTATTGGCGCTTTGGCCGTCAGCTTACGATATCCTCTTTTGTGCAAAGATTCACCTGTTGTATCAAGTCCAACTGTTACCTCATCCTTGTGTATGAATACTCGAATCGGAATAGAAACTCCGCTTTCCTCGAACCACTCAATCTTATATACACCTTTTAGTCTCTCAACCATGGCCTTCTTCATAATTGACTGAATATCAGATGGTGAAAAAAGCTTACTTTTGACAGAACCAGCTTTAGTTACGAAAAACTTAGCATCCTTTGGTATATATTTTTCCCATTCGATTGCCTTGGTTCCCTGGAATAAGTCTTCGAAGGTTTCAGCATGGAATGATCCTACATTAATCAAAATTCTCTCAGCTGTTCGAAGAAAAATATTGGCACGAACTATACCTTCCTCGTCGCCCTCGAAGTATACACGACCATCCTCAACACGGGTTACCTCATAGCCTATATCTATTATTTCTCTTTTAAGCATAGCCTCTAAGCCGAAATGGCATGGAGCTATTAATTCATATCTTTCCATCTGATTTCCTTGTACTTATATACTTTCACATACAGCATCGAGTTAATGGAAGTTCCACACGATGTCATACTATTATCTGGTCAATTTTTAAATCATCGGAGCAAGAAGCTTAAATATATGCCCGATGGCTCTTTGATATGCAGGAAGTGATTTATAATAATCAATCGTAACTTCCTGACATTTGGTAAGCGTCTCCTGGAAGTCCTCTTCAATTTCCATAACTGCAGAGCTTTTATAAAGATATACACCACATTCAAAATGATGGTAAAAGCTCCTGTAATCTACGTTAATGGAGCCACAGCTTGCAACTATTCCATCCGAAACCATAACCTTGGAATGTACGAATCCAGGTGTGTATTCATATATCTTTATACCTGCACTAATCATCTGAGGATAGAAGGTTCTGGCAATCCAGAAAGGAATTTTTTTGTCTGGAATATGAGGAACTATAAGTTTTACCTCAACACCACGATGCGCTGCATATTTCATAATAGTTAAAAATTCTCTGTCTATTACGAAATACGGAGTCATGGAATGTATGTAATGATTGCTTTGGGCGAACATATCAGAATATACTGTTTTTCCAATTTCTTTTTGAAGAGTTGGTGTGTCTGCGTACGGGATTACGAAGCCGTCATGCTCTTTATTAGGGCGGTCCACATGCTCCAGAAGATACTTATCGTAATCTAAATCTTCTTTTCCATATACGTTCCACATCTGTGTGAACATCATAAGAAAACTAAGAACTGCTCTTCCTTCAAGCTTGATTCCACCGTCTTTCCAATGTCCGAATCTGTCGATTAAATTAGCATACTCATCTGCTAAATTAACTCCACCTGTATATGCAACCTTTCCATCTATTACGACAATTTTTCTATGGTCTCTGTTATTCTGATTAGTCGAAAAGAAAGGAACTATAGGGGCGAACATTTTAGCCTTGATACCGAACTTCGCCATTTCTTTAGGATACGAATATGGAAGGTTCGAAAGAGAACACAGTCCATCATACATAACCCTGACTTCAACTCCTGCGGCAGCCTTTTCCTTTAAAACCTCAAGAACTGAATCCCATACTTCTCCACGATTTATTATGAAATATTCCATGAAGATATATCTTTGGGCTTTTTTTAGTTCTTCAACCAGGTCAGCTATATATTCTTCACCTATTGGGAAATATGTGGTTTTCGTATTGTGGTATATAGGAAATCCACAGTAATTATCCATGTAATGAGCAAATCTTTTGATTTCCCAGCTTTCCTCTTCAAGAGCTTTTTTAGTTCCCTTTGAGGTGAATATCTTTCCCTGGGTAGCCTTAATACCTTTTGAAACCTTATGCTTTAGGCCAATCATTCCCCAGTTACTCTGGACAAAGATATAGAGTAACACACCTAAAATAGGCAGAATACATAAAATTACACACCATGTGAGCTTAAATTCTGCCGGCTCATCCTTGTTAATTACGATGATTACACAGATTGTTCCAAGAACTGTCATAACCTCCATAGCATATGGAACATATCTTGCAAGATACACATTGATAATTGGGAATGCAGCTATCTGCAACCCTATCATTAAAAGAAGTATCAAAGCACGGCTGAATACGATTTTCGATACTGCCTGCTTTGGAGCCTGAATAGCCTTTTGTGCATTAATCTTTTGGGTATTAAATTTTACAGAACCTGCATCCTTTTGATTAAAAGATGCAGGTCTTTTGTTTGTTTTTGTTATATTTTCTGTTTCTTTATTCATTAAAAATCAATTTACAATCTGTATCCTTTTATACTACAGATACAAGATTACTACAGAATCTTGTTAACCGCAGATACCAAGGCAGCTACAGAAGATTTAATGATATCCTGATTAATTCCAACTCCCCAGAACATCTTTCCATCATGCTCTATTCCAACATACGAAGCTGCCTGTGAATGAGAACCAATTGATACTGCATGCTCTTCGTATACCTTAAGAGTATAGTCTACCTTGAAGTAATCCTTGAAAGCATTAGATACCGCATCAAGTCTTCCGTTTCCTTCTCCTGAAATCTTCTTAACTTCTCCGTTATCATTAACTGTTACTCTGGTGAAGATACCATCCTCACCTTCCTGAGTATAATGTGACTCAGTAACATCGAAACGCTTTCTGTATGAAAGGTAATGCTCCTTGAAGATATCGTAGATATCCTGAGGCGAAAGTTCTGCATGTCTTTCATCAGAAACTCCCTTAACAAGATATCCAACCTCTTCTCTCATTGGCATAGGAACTGTTAATCCATAGTTCTGCTTAAGGATGAATGCAACTCCACCCTTTCCTGACTGAGAGTTAATTCTAATTACATCTGATTCATATTCTCTTCCTAAATCCTTAGGATCAATTGGAAGATATGGAACTGTCCATTTTTCTCCAGAAAGTCCCTGCTCTCTATATGCCATACCCTTCGAGATAGCATCCTGATGTGATCCAGAAAAAGCTGTGAATACAAGGTCACCAGCATATGGTGTTCTTTCATGAACCTTCATTCCTGTAAGCTCTTCATATGTATTTCTGATACTCATAATATTGCTAAAGTCAAGACCTGACTCAACGCCATGAGTTATCATGTTCATTGCCAAGGTTACGATATCCACGTTACCAGTACGCTCACCATTACCAAACAGTGTACCTTCTACTCTGTCAGCTCCGGCAAGTACACCAAGCTCTGCATCTGAAATACCACAACCTCTGTCATTATGTGGATGAATTGAAATGTTAACGCCTTCACGATACTTAAGGTTCTTATCAAAATATTCAACCTGAGAAGCGAATACATGTGGCATAGCTATCTGAACAGTTGTTGGAATATTGATTATAGCCTTATTCTCTTTAGTAGGCTGCCATACATCCAATACTGCGTTACATACCTCAAGTGCATAATCAACCTCAGTTCCTGGGAAAGACTCTGGGCTGTATTCAAATGAAAAGTTTCCATCTGTTTCGTTGGCTAAATCTAAAAGAAGCTTAGCACCATCAACTGCGATCTTCTTAACTTCTTCCTTTGACTTCTTAAATACCTGCTCTCTCTGAGCTACTGAAGTTGAATTATAAAGGTGGATAATAGCGTGTGGAGCACCCTTAACAGCCTCGAATGTCTTCTTAATAATATGCTCTCTGGCCTGTGTAAGTACCTGTACTGTAACATCCGAAGGAATCATATTTCTTTCGATCAATGCTCTCATGAACTGGTACTCTGTGTCAGAAGCTGCAGGAAAACCAACTTCTATTTCTTTGAACCCTATATCAACCAGCAGCTTGAAAAAGATTAGCTTCTGCTCAAGACTCATAGGCTCAATTAGGGCCTGATTTCCATCACGTAAGTCTACTGAACACCAGATAGGTGCCTTGTCAATTGTGTCCTTTTTCACCCAGTCATAACAGTCAACTGGTGGCATAAAATACTGTTTGCCATACTTTTTAGCTGCTTCCATTTTTATCTCCTCCTCGCTGTTGCATTATCTAAAAGATATATGCACATACATCATTATTTTTATTAAAAAGAAATTATTACTTACATTTAGATATCAGTTTCTTTAACTCATCCACTGAAAAATTATATGCCTTGTTACATACCTGGCATTTAAGCTCTATATCTTTGCCCTCTTTAATCATATCATCTAATTCATCCCTACCAAGGGATATTAGGGCTTTCTCTACACGGCTCTTGTCACAGTTGCACTTAAAGCATGTAGGAATCGTATCAGTAATCTCAAGTTCTAAATCTCCTAGAATTAGCTCAAGCATCTTCTCTGGTGTATTTCCTGCATCAAGTATTTCAGTAACACTCTTGATTGTTGTGAGTTTCTCTTCAAGCTTATTTAGAACCTCATCCGTCACGAATGGCATCACCTGAATGATGAATCCACCTGCCTGTCTGACTGTATTATCCTTATTCATCAAAACTCCAAGGCCTACAGATGAAGGTACCTGTTCAGAGGTTGCGAAATAATATGTTAAGTCCTCGGCTATCTCACCAGTCTGTAGCTGAATCGTTCCAACATACGGATCCTTAAGTCCTAAATCCTTTATTACTCTTAAATATCCGTCTCCCATGGCACCGCCAACATCAAGCTTACCCAAAGAATTCGGCGGTAGGATAACCTGTGGATACATACAGTAACCGTTAACCTCACCTTTTCCGTTAGCTGTTGCTGTAATACCCTTGGCAGGTCCTACACCTCTTATCTGAATAGTCGTGACATCAGTGTCAGATTTCATCATGGTTCCCATCATGGCAGCTCCGGTCATTAGTCTTCCCAGTGCCGCTGTCATAACAGGAGACGTATTATGTGCATTTCTGGCATATTCTGTAAGCTCTCTGGTCGTTGCAGCGAAAGCTCTTATCTGAGCACCTGCTGCCGTAGCTCTTACTATGTAATCAGACATATATCTTTATCTCCAATTAAAGTTATTTTCTTAGTATCAAATAAATTCTTTCACTCTTGGATGTTGGTTTTTTATGTGTATTCTCATCGAGTGAGACCACTACCTTAAATCCGGCATTCTTCGCGAATTTTTCCATTTCACTGAGTGTATATCCACGCTGAATATGAGTTTCCTCGAATCTTCTAAAAAGCTCATCTTCACCATCTATTTTCGAAAAGAAGGTAATATCATACTCGTTAATATGATCTTCCTTACTGTAATAATTCTCCCATATAAAGCTGCAGTCTTCACGACTCTCAGCAATCGTAGTATCACCTATCACGGTTTCGTACTTATATACCGTATTAAAATCAAATATGAAAAGGCCGTTATCCTTTAATGCACTGTGAACGCTATTAAAAGCACTCTCCATATCTTCATCAAGAATAAGATAATTAACACAGTCACAGCAGGAAATTATTGCATCCTGCTTATCTAAAAGCTCAAGCTCGCGCATATCCTGATTGATATATAGAATCGAAGAGTCATCCTCTTCATCAATCCCTCTCGCAACCGAAAGCATATCCTCTGATGAATCCACGCCCATCATTTCATATCCATAGGAAGCAAGTATTCTGGTCATTTTACCTGTTCCGCAGCCTAAATCAAGGACTGATTTAACCACGCCATCTCCATATGCTTTAAGTAAAGAATCGAAGAATTCTCCCCATTCATCATATGGAACATCTTCCATGAATGTGTCATATAAATATGCGAAATCTGTATAGCTATCCATGCTTTAACCTAAAATAAAATTTTGTGAATTAACCTGCAACTGCGAATATAGTTCCGAACAGACCTGCGCTCGCAACACCCATAATAACACCAGCCAAAACAACTCCCAAAATTACTGCTATAACACTTTCCTTAAAATCCATATCAAGAAGTGATGCAGCCAGTGTTCCTGTCCATGCTCCTGTTCCAGGAAGTGGAATTCCTACGAACAAAAGAAGAGCCCAGAATAATCCCTTTCCAGCCTTTTCCTTAAGCTTAACTCCACCCTTGTGTCCCTTTTCAAGACAGAATGTGAAGAACTTTCCAATAATCTTCTTATCCTTACCCCACTCAAGAACCTTTCTTGCGAAAAAGAAAATGAAAGGTACAGGAAGCATATTTCCAACAATAGCTATCAGGTAGCATAACCAGAGTTCTAATGGTTCACCTGCCTGAATGAAACCAACTGCATATGGTATAGCTCCACGAAGCTCAATAAGTGGAACCATTGATATTCCGAAAATTATTAAATAATGTTTAAGCATTTAAAATCTCCTCTAAGGCTTCAATTAATTTCTTCATTTCATCATCAGTACCTATCGAAATTCTAAGATACTCGCCAATCCTTGGCTTATTCCAGTGACGGACAAATATATTCTTTTCTCTAAGAGCCTTAAATATATCATCACCACTTACACTTTCATGCTTGGTGAAAATAAAGTTTGACATAGAATCTTCGAAACTAAATCCAAGTCTCTTTAATTCCTTTTTAGTCCATTCCCTTGTTTCAATGAGCATGTTTACTGTCTTCTTCCAGTAATCAACATCTAAGATTGATACTGTAGCAAGCTCAATTGATGGATAATTCATAGTGTATGAGTTGAAAGAGAACTTTACATCCTTTAAATATTTAATCAGCTTCTCATTTCCGAATGCTACACCAATTCTAAGGCCAGCTAATGCTCTTGACTTAGAAAGAGTCTGAACAACCAAAACATTATCATATTTTTTGATGAATGGAAGACAGCTCGTACCACCAAAATCTATATATGCCTCATCTATTATGACAACACTATCAGGATTATTCTTGACTATATCCTCGAAGAACGATGGGTCCTCATATACTCCGGTTGGTGCATTAGGATTAGGAATAATAATTCCTCCGTTAGGTACATCAAGATAATCATTTTTATTAATTTTAAAATTCTCATTTAATGGAATCTGCTTATATGGGAATCTGTAAAGAGATGCCCACACATCATAAAAGGAATACGTAATGTCTGGAAAAAGTATATCTTTGTCCGAATTAAAGAAGGTCAAAAATGACATTGCCAGAACATCATCAGATCCTACTCCTACGAAAATGTTCTCAAACGGAACATCATACACCTTCGATATTGCATTAACCAAATTAGTAGCATCCATGTCAGGATATTTTCGAAGCATGCTTGTTGCTCCGTCTATCTCTGCCTCTGCCAGATCATACATACGTGAAGCCACCATAGGCGATGGTGGATATGGAAATTCATTCGTATTTAATTTTATAACCTGTCCCTTAGGCTGCTCACCCGCAACATAAGGAACTACTTTTCTAACATTATCTTCCCAGCTCATGTTATTCCTCTATATTTTTACTGCAGCATACCACATGCTTTCATGTCGCTTGTTTCATGCCATACTTCCTGCGCTTTACTGCAGCATATTCTCATACATTTTAGCTTCTTCAATAAGCCCCAGTGCATTATATACATCCACCAGACCCTGAAGTGGATATTCCTTCTCATATCTTATATTCAGAATGCTGTGACATTCAAAAGCCGCATTATAATACCAGATTGCAGCCTCCTTATAATCTCGCTGATCCTCATAATAAGATCCTAAAAGGAAACAAATCTCAGAGCATGCATCTGTGGTTGCAACATCCTTCATAGCATAGCGATACATCTTAAGATAATCCTTTCGCCAGTATGCTGCCTTAACAACAATGCATAGCGCTGACTTCAACATATCATCATTGGTCTCATCAGAATCCGCGACCTCTGTGAAATATTCTTCAGCTTTCCTAAAATCTTCTTTCTCGCCCGATACGAATAACTCCTTCGCATAGAAATCAAATAGTCTCGGTGAAAGCACTTCCTCTTTAGCAATCATATCCTCGAAAATTCCATAATCTCTCGAGGCATGATTATTAAGTGGCATGTGTGAAATCTCAATCTCTGAATCAAAAACAAGCGGAAGCTCACGAACTGTCTCATGAACTCTTTCAACCCACTTGAAGCTTCTAACTCTCTTGAAAAGTTTCGGCCTTAGCTCCTTGTCGAAATTATAAACCGTACCATTTTCAAGCTGGTTTTTATAGTACATCTGGACGATTTCAATTTCATCGTCCAGAGTCTCTTTTAATATTTTAAATCTGTTCCTGTTCTCTTCGTCTAATACTTCATCTGCGTCTGCAGAGTAAATATAGTCACAGCTGCACTTACTAAAAGCGAAATTTCTGGCCGCACTAAAATCACCTATCCATTTAAAATCATAAACCGATGTTGTGAAACCATATGCTATTTCCTTAGTATTGTCAGTGGACCCTGTATCAACAATGATAATTTCGTCAACCAGATCCGCCACCGAATCAAGGCATCTTGCCAGAACCTTTGATTCATTTTTGACAATCATACATAAGCTTACTGTAACCATATATTTGTCCCTTAATTCGAAGCTACATCTAAGCACTGACTTTCATAAGTCTGTGCATATATACTTTGTCTTAGAGCACTTTTGACAGGAAGTCCTTAAGTCTTGGCGATTTAGGACTATTGAAGAATTCATACGGAGTATTTTCCTCCATAATATTACCTTCATCCATGAACAGAACCTTAGTTCCAACTTCTCTCGCAAATCCCATCTCGTGAGTAACAACAACCATAGTCATTCCGTTATCTGCAAGCTCCTTCATAACCTCTAAAACTTCTCCGACCATTTCCGGGTCAAGAGCCGAAGTTGGCTCATCAAATAACATCAGCTTAGGATTCATGGCAAGTGAACGAACTATTGCGATTCTTTGCTTTTGTCCTCCTGACAAAGATACAGGATATGCATCAGCCTTATCCTTTAGATTAACTCTTTCAAGTAATGACAATGCCTTTTCATTGGCCTCTTCCTTACTCATAATTTTAAGTTTAACCGGAGCAAGTGTAATATTGTCCATAATCGTCAGGTTATTAAAAAGGTTAAAATGCTGGAAAACCATACCCATGTCCTGGCGAACCATATTAATATCAGCCTTTGGATTTGTTATATCTATGCCATCAAAAATAATCTGTCCGGAGGTTGGTCTTTCTAAAAGATTTAAGCACCTTAAGAAAGTACTCTTTCCTGATCCTGATGGTCCAATAACAACTATTTTTTCACCCTTATTAATTTCATAATTAATTCCCCTAAGAACCTGGTTTTTCGCACCATCCGGGTTAATAAATGTTTTATGGAGGTCTTTAACGGTTATCACTTTTTCTAAGCCTCCTCTCTAACTTTCCGATTAATAAAGTCAATATCTTTATAATTACGAAATAAATAACTGCAGCAATAATAAGTGGCATGAATGCATTATAGCTTGCAGATGTAATCTGGTTAGCCACACGTGTCAAATCATCTAATGATACATATCCAATGATGGCGGTTTCCTTAATCAAAG
Source organism: Lachnospiraceae bacterium (assembly GCA_024399135.1). Classification (GTDB taxonomy): domain Bacteria; phylum Bacillota; class Clostridia; order Lachnospirales; family Lachnospiraceae; genus JAILLW01. The sequence continues at coordinate 12,729 of JAKSHY010000038.1, forward strand.
TAACAAACTCATTACAAATTGGTGGAAGTACATTCTTAATTGCCTGTGGAATGATAATATAAATCATCGTCTGGGCATTGGATAATCCAAGTGACCTTCCAGCCTCTGTCTGACCCTTGTCAACAGCAAGAATTCCTGCTCTTACGATTTCTGCAATGTAGGCTCCGGAATTAATACCGAACGAAATCGATGCAACTAATATTCCATTCTTAGAATTATTCATTATTATGAACCACATAATAAGAAGTTGTACAACCGCAGGCGTTCCTCGAATAACATCGATATAAGCTCCTGCGATTTTACTAAGAATAGTGCTTCTTCCATCTTCTTTTTGACTAAGTCTCATAAGGGCGACAAATATACCCAAAACAAGTCCTATCAAAGCAGAAAACAAGGATACCTCAAGCGTAATTCCTAAACCATCAAGATATAATTTCCATCTATCTTTGTAGATGAAACTCTGATTAAATTGATCTGCGATTCGTAAAAACCACTCCTGCATTTAATGCTCCTACTAAATATATTTTTCAACTAACTGATCAAATGTACCATCAGCCTTTAATTCTTCAATAGCCTTGTTAACCTTCTCAACAAGCTCTGTATTTCCCTTAGGCATTGCGATTGCATACTGCTCAACTTCGAAGCCATACTGGGCGCCATCAACAGCTACTACAGAATCAGAATACTTGCTTTCGAATACTAAAGCTGGATTCTTATCAATAATAACTACATCAACTCTTCCATTAATTAAATCATTAACAGCATCAACTGCTTTGTTATATGCTGAAACAGTTGAATCCTGAATATCCTGTGCGATGAAATCACCAGTTGTTCCAAGCTGAACACCTATAGTCTTTCCTACTAAATCATCAGCTGTCTTAATTGCTGAATCTTTAGGAAGAATTACATACTGTACAGCATCATAATATGGATTAGAAAACTCAACTGCCTGCTTACGCTCCTCTGTTACTGTCATTCCTGCGATAGCAACATCAATCTTAGATCCAATAGAAGTTACTAATGAAGCAAACTCCATGTTACTAACTTCAACCTTAACACCTAATTTCTCACCAACAGCCTTGATTAATGCGATATCAAAACCATCAGGCTGACCATCATCACCAATAAATTCAAATGGTGGGAATTCTGCATTAGTACCTACTGTTAACACACCATCTGCTAATACATCATTGCTTGATGATCCACATGCAGACATGCTAAGAACCATAGCTACTGCTAATAAAGTTGCGACAAATTTTTTCATAATTTTTTCCTCTCTACTCTTTCTTTTATATTTTGCACAACAAAGCTGGGATTTAAGCCTTTTGCACAATTACTTATAAAATTGTAGTTATTTCAAGAGCAGTTTAGGGTGCTCTTGACGAATTTTCACGCACTACATACGTGTTCAAAATTGTACCATTTTAGCAGGGGATTTGCAAGGATAGAAGCGTCTTCAGCTGCTGTCACTCGACGAATGTTCAGCGACCGTTTCCAGGCGAATCTTTGATTGACATTAGTATAGAGTTTTGACATCAGTGATTTCATTATCCTTAACAGTAAATTTCCAGATAGAATGGCCTGGAATTCTATGCTCACAAAGATAATAATCATCATCTATTTTAGTAATACTATAAGGAGTTCCACCCCCTATAAAATTGTCATATACATCTTCATATTCACCATTAACGAGACCTGCCAAATCCCTGGTTCTTATGATAGTTGCTGCATCCTGATTGGCCAGAATGTCTGTTGACACAGTTATATAATAATAATCCTCTATCTTTTCAAGCTGAACCATTCCGAACAATTCATCCGGAACCTTGAAATGATTAGTAATCTCAAAATCATCAAGATTGGCTTCTATAATGTTTCCATTTCCTGACACGAAATATATCTTTGTACCAATAATCGTGAAGCTCCTTACATAGAAGCCGTCAAGCTCATCAATTTTCTTGATTTCAGACAGAAAAACCTTTTTATTTTCCTTGATTGTTGAATCACCTGTATTATTTGATTCACTATTTGTTTTAGAATCATCTGCATCTTTTGAGTTGCTATCTGCGTTGGAATCATCCGTGTCATTAGCTGCGTCCGGATTCGTTCTGAAAAGATACATTTCGCCCGTCATTGAGCTCCAGGCATAAAATGTCTTATCTTCTTCGTTATAAATAATATAGTGAGGACGTGTTCCTATTTCGTTAAATTCACCTGTTGGAACGAAAATATCGTCTCCATTAGCATTTTTATCCTTCTCCATTACGAGAATTCTGTTTCTTTCAGTATCATCAATCAGATAAACAACACCATCAGATGCTATAGTATGTCCCATGTCTATATCATTAGTCATTAAAGACCAGTAGCACAGCGGTTCTTCGAGGTTTTCATTATAAATAACCTGATTGTTATAGCAGTCAACTATGAAATATAATCCATCAATTTTCGTAATATATGTTGGAACCTTAAGATCAAAATATGGATTATTAGGCACGGTATCTAAACTCGCCTTGTCAAATTCTATATTGGAAGCATAACTAATAACAGGAGCCTTATTGCATCCTGTTAATACACATCCTAGTAACATACATACTAATAATGTGCATAGTATTAGTTTGTTTTTCGCTGATTTGATTTGCTTTTTTTTGCTTTGTGACATTTTATAATATTTCCTTGCATCATGTTTCTCACATCATGTTTCTCGCATCATGTTTCTCGCATCATGTTTCTCGCATCATGTTTCTCGCATCACACAATGACTCATGTATTGATAATTATATGTTTGTTGTCCGAATTGTTCAAATGTTTATTTTTCCAGCGTCTGTAAACTGAACGTTGGCATTGCTTTTCTTCGCCGTGGGTCAGATTCTCATTGTCTCAGCTTTCTGACCCATTATTTTTTCTTTGCCTGGGTCAGATTCTCATTGTCTCATCTTTTTGACCCACCATTTTTTCTTCCCGCGGGTCAGATTCTCATTGTCTCATCTTTCTGACCCACCATTTTTTCTTTGCCCGGGTCAGATTCTCATTGTCCCTTCTTTCTGACCCACCATTTTTTCTTTGCCCGGGTCAGATTCTCATTGTCCCTTCT
>JAKSHY010000039.1 GCA_024399135.1 Lachnospiraceae bacterium
AATTCGTGGATGTGGCGTATATCGTTCATCCGAAGAATCTGGAAAAGAAGGGGCGTGTCCTATGTATTCCGGATTATATGGCGATGTGCCTGTGAAAAAATTCAACAGGTTGAGATAGCTTTTACTATCTTGGGGATAGATGGCTATTCCCAAGATAATACATTTCTGTTGGCTTAGCGGGGACCCGTATCCGGATCTGGTGCAGCGTTGCATTCAGAGTTGGAAAGATAAACTCCCTGATTATGAAATTAAGCTTTGGAATAAAGACAGCTTTGATATCCATTATGTTCCTTGGGTAGAACAAGCGTGTGAAGTTAAGAAATGGGCTTTTGCTGCCGATTATATTCGTCTGTATGCCTTGTATAATTATGGTGGCATTTACTTAGATAGTGATGTTGAAGTGCTGAAACCCTTTGACGATTTGCTAGATAGATCGTACTTTTTTGGACGAGAACATACCCCGGATAGAATAGACGCGTCGCATATTGTTGAAGCGGCAACTTTTGGTGCTGAACCTCGGCTCCCCCTAATAAAAAAATGCCTGGATTATTATGAGGGCAGGAATTTTAGGATAAGTGAAAATGCTGTAGATACAACTGTTTTGCCTCATATTATGGCGAATGTCTTTGCGAAGGAAAATGTGCTGAAAGATCTTTTGCCGATGGATTATTTTAGCCCTAAAAATACAAGAACGCAGATTGTTGAGGCTACGGCAAATACTTATTCTGTTCACCACTTTAACGGCTCTTGGTATTCTCTAGCGCAAAGAAAGCATGTGGATATGAGGATTAGATTGTGCAAGAAGTTCGGGGAAAATCTGGGCACGATTTTATCAACTATATATGCGGTATTCGTGAATTTTCGATACAACAGTTTTCGAGAAACCTTCGAACGATGTAAACAGAAAACGCTTGCTCTATTTGAACATAAATCCTAACTATCTGTCGATTTTTAGAATTTTCTTCAACTTTTCGTACCAAAAGAAATGAGTGCCGGTGAACTTCCAAATTAATGGGGCGTACATCAAATCTTTGTAAACCATTTTTTTGAGAAGGAAATCTTTCTGCTGAAGCAGATAGTCCATTTCCTTTAGTTCTTTGTCAGCTGAACAGAAAAATAGAAGCCAATAGAAATAGCATCGCAAACAAGAACACAGAATCTTCTTTTCCAGTAAAGAGTAAGGGTTTGAAACGCCTAACATTCTTTTTAGAACGGATGCAAATTGAGAGTGATTCTTTGCTGCGACCGTAGGATTTACGGATTGATTATCTCTTGTCATATCGTAGTTGTATAACGAAAGATTCAGCAAACGAAATGTCTTGGTGTGTCTTAACGGCAAAAAAATGTATTCGGAGTCGGTGTAGCAAACTCCTTCCGATAAAGCCAATTTGCAATCTTTAAGAATTTGTAGCTTGTATGTGATTCCGTGCATGGATATGTATGCACTAGGCAATCTTTCGATAATAGAATTGTCTTGAACAGAAAAAGCTGTGTTATAGGGAATCTCTTTTGATTCTACATCAATAACTCTTGTTTTTCGATGACGTGTATGGCTAGTAAAAATTAAATCATCGTTGATTTCGGAAAGATTGTTTAAAAATTCAATTAGAGCGTTTGTATCAAACCAATCGTCAGCGTCCAATGGTCTAAAGTATTTTCCGGTAGCGGTTTTAAGGGCTGCGTTAATACAGGATCCGTAATGCCCGTTGGACTTGTCAATGATTTGAATGATGTCAGGACGCTTCGCCTGGTATTCTTTTGCAATTTCAAGAGATCGGTCTTTGCTGCCATCGTTAACAACGATGACTTCTAATGAATCTGGAACATCTTCGCGGGTAACGGAATCCAAACAACGAGGAAGATAGTCTTCCATGTTGTAAGTGGGAATGACGATGGATAGAATCTTTTGTGCCATTAGTTGTTTTCTTGATTGAAAATTACCATGGCACGTTCTATGACGTCATCCATGTCGTAATATTTGTACTCGGCTAATCGGCCACCAAAAATGTACTTTGACAGTTGATCTGCAAGAACTTTGTATTTGCTGTATAGTTCCGTATTTTTACTGTCATTGACCGTGTAGAATCGTTCCTTGCCTAGTTCCCAAGAATCAGGGTATTCCCGAGTAACGACAGTCTTTGGCTGAATACCGAATTCAAAGTGCTTGTGTTCAGTAATTCGGGTGTAGGGGTATTTGCTATCGATATAGTTGACGACGGCATTGCCTTGGAAGTTTTCGACGTCAAGGACCTTATTCTCAAACTTTAAAGAACGGTACTCAAGGTTTCCAAACCTATATTCAAAGAATTCATCAATCGGACCTGTGTAGACAACTCTGTCAGCGATAGGTTCCAATTCGGTTCGATTCTCTAAAAAATCTGTATTTAGGCGAACTTCGATACCCTCCAGCATTTTCTCAACAAGCTTTGTATAACCACCGCAAGGAATGCCTTGGTATAAATCATTGAAGTAATTGTTGTCAAAGGTAAAGCGAATTGGCAAACGCTTAATGATAGATGCTGGCAGTTCGGAGCATTTGCGTCCCCACTGTTTTTCGGTATACTCCTTAATGAGCGCTTCGTAGATGTCTTTGCCGACAAGAGTTAATGCTTGTTCTTCAAGGTTACATGGCTCGGTTATGCCTGATGCGGCTCGTTGCTCAGCAATCTTTGCCTGGGCTTCGACAGGCGTATGAACTCCCCATAATTGGTTGAACGTATTCATGTTGAATGGCAAATTGTACAACTTACCCTTTGACATTGCGACTGGAGAATTGGTGTAGCGATTAAACTCTACAAGAGAATTGACATAGTCCCATACTTGCTTGTTTGAGGTATGGAAGATGTGTGCTCCATACTTGTGGACGTTAATTCCCTCAATGTTTTCTGTATAGCAGTTGCCTGCAATATGATTTCGCTTGTCGATAACAAGAACACTCTTTCCGGCTTTCTTGGCAAGATTAGCGAATGTGGCTCCGAAAAGGCCTGCACCGACGATGAGGTAGTTGTAATGCATTGTTCACTCGAAGTTAAGACTGCTCATAGATTGCTTTGATTTCTTTGATATGCTCTTGCATTGTGGTCAACTTTTTTGCGGATTTCCAGAATGATGTAAGAAGTGAACGTTCGTTAAATATGTTGATAAGTTTGGAGTTAAAATCTTTAATATCACCGGCTTTAAATGTAAATAAGGGACTGTTGACGATTTCCTTTCCTCCGCCAAGATCACTGCATAAAACTGGAACACCGTGAGCGACTTGTTCAATAAGTACTTGCGGCAAATTGTCTTCCCACAATACTGGTACAATTCCAAGGTGTTGCCCTTGTAGAATCTGGCGCTGGTTTGTAGAGTTGTAGCCGTTGAACAAATCCAGCTGGTTAAATTTACTGCGTAACTCTTTGATTCGTTTTAGTTGAGCTCTGTTTGAAATTCTAGAATACTTTGCACAGATTGTTAAATGGATTTTTTTGGTATATTCTAAGGGGAGCTGATTAAGAGCGTCAATAAAAAAATTAAAACCCTTCTGCTCGTTCATGTAACCCATGAAAATGATTTTAAAGGGCTTGCAATTGAAATTTGCATTGCTGTGGCAGAGTGCGTTTTCTGCGGCTTTTGTTCCTATATACGATACATTGATTTTGCTTTGGTCGTATCCGTGCGATAGAAAAATTTCTTTGACCCTTTTTGAAACAGCTAACATTACATCAATGTTTGCATTGATCGTACTTTTATTGTTTTCTGCAAATTGTTGGAAAATTTTTGCATCGTTGCAAGAAGGCCTGTTTTGGAATAGGTAATAATTGATTCCTTCGGCAATGTTGGAATGACTGATGGATCTCGCAATTTTTGTTGTAGCGTAACAACGTCTATGGTAACAGGTGGAGCAGTCGTCAAAGGATGTTTTTTTGCAATTGTGATCCTTGTTCCATAGCCAAACTGCCGGACATAAAGGAAAATAATTATGCAGAGAATAAATGAATTTGGTTTTTGGAAAATCTGTTTTGAGGTTGAAAATACTTAATGGCAAACCTTCAATGTTCTGGAAGTGGATGACATCTACTCCACCAATTGAATTCAACCACTCTTTTACCAAGATGTATACGGAATTATCTTGAAGATAATATTCAAAGTTTTTTATGGACTGCTGAACAGGGGCGATTACAGGGGAATTAATTATTTCAAAAGACTTGACTTTGTCCCCAAAAATGTTTGTGGATGGCTTCACATGGAGCTTACCATTTACATTGTAGGAATAGCCAGAATTCAGAAAATAGATGTCGTAACCAGAGCCCTGTAAAAGGGTAGAAATCAAATTTCTAGTGTAAACGCCAACGCCACCAGAGATATTGGTGTTTTCTAGCCGTGCCCAGTTGTAAATAAGGATTTTTTTCATTGTTTAAGGAATAGTATCTCTCAACTATCACAAATATAATCTAATTTTAAAAATGGTTTATGTATGAGGCTGATTGTGAAGCGATTCTTTGTTTCTTTTGATGTTTTTGACACCTGTTTGATTCGTCGTTGTGGTCGTCCTGAGAAAATTTGGGACTTAATGGCGAATCGTCTTTTTGAAAAAGACGATGCTCGTGGAAGAATGTCTTTTGTAGGCAATAGAAGTATCGTTGAATCAAGGTTGCTTCAACGAGGTTTGAAATGTCCAACTCTTGCAGAGATTTATGAAGAATTAAATGTTGCCCAATGGGGCTTTGATAAAGAATCTTTGATGCTGTTGGAAATGGATGTTGAAAAAGAAGAACTTTCTCCAAATCCAGAAATGCTATCCCTTGTAAACGAGTATCGTAACAAAGGTTACACTGTTGCTTTTGTTTCGGATATGTATCTGCCGGTGGCTTTTTTAAAAGATGTTTTGATAAGTCATGGCTTTTGCATGGATTCTGAAAAGGTATTCGTTTCATCGGAATGCAGGGCTGACAAATTCTCTGGATCCCTATTTGATTTTGTTTTTACACAAACAAAAACGAAAGCTTGTCAATGGATTCATTATGGAGATAATCGTCGTTGCGATTATTATGTTCCAAAATCAAAAGGGGTAAAGGCTCATCTTGTATCTAATAGCGCTTTTTCGGAAGAAGAAAAAAGATGGCTTGATGATGCTAAATTTTATTTTCACAAGCATGAAATTGAATTGTGGGCTGGGCTGAGCCGATTGACCCGATTGCAGGGGACTCGTTCTGAATCTGCAGATATGGCCATTGATTTTATAGGAAGTATATATATACCCTTTGTGTATTGGACTATGGAAGAGTCTCAAAAGAGGGGGATAAAAAAGTTATTTTTCCTTGGACGAGACGGTCATATTTTTTATGAAATTGCAAAACAGATAAACAGTAAATATCCTGAAATAGATATTGCATACCTTAAAATTTCTAGGAAAGCCATTTACTCAGGAATGTTTGTTGAAGGTTCTGCAGACGAGTTTAGCGCAACTTTAGGGAATTCTTGCGATCAAAAGATAACGAATCTTTTAAACCAGGTTGGTTTTGATTATAAGGACTTGTCTGAAATAATAAGACAGAAATATCCTGATGATTATCGTCTTTTTGAAAAAAATAAGGACTCCTTTTTTAAAGATTTGTTGGAAAATGATGCCGCTAAATTTGTAGAGAACTCTAAGAAACATAGGACGCTATTGTTAGACTACTTTAAACAAGAAAATGTTTTAAATGGTGAAAAGGGGGCTTTTGTTGATTTAGGGTGGTATGGCAGTTGTCGTTGTAATTTGAATTATATTCTTGGAAAAGAAGGATATGATTCTATTCCTACATTTTATTGGGGTGTGTATGACAAATTGCTGTATGGCAAGCCTGATGACGAACTCTATATATTCCAAAAACAATTTGGTTTGAATGGCTCCGAACACTCTTTTTTGAATGAGTTTATGGAACATTACGCGTCATTGAATTCCGATGGATCAGCCATAGGATATTTGAGAAAAGATAAAATGGAACCTTTGGAAAATGCTCCAAATTTAAATAGCTCTGCATGGATGAAAATTAATGAAGATAGTGTTGCTTCACTTTGTCATAACGCGTTGCTGGTCCCATTTTCAGCTTGGAATGAAATCTTTTTGTGCTGTGGTTTAAAACAACTTGATTGTTTGTATAAAAGTCCATCAAAAAAAGAGATAAAGTTTTTTTCTAAGCTTCATGTTGAAAATTTTGGAAAAGAAACCTCTTTTGTACAAAGACTTAGCTTGAAGAATATTCTTGCCTTATTAGTTTGGGGTCGACCAGCTGAATCCACCTGGACATCTGCTTCAATAAATAAGACTTTTGGATTTCTTTCACCAATCTTTGTTAAGGTGTATCAGAGTGTTAGTCAATCCTCACTTGCGATGAGACTCAGACTTTGGTGGGATGGAAGAAAGTAGTGCTTTAACAAGATTTTAATGTAGGATAAGGCTAATTAATTTCGCTAAATCTTTTTTTTGCCTGTTGATGATTATTTGATATTGTATTAACGATTTTTTTGAAAGTTTCTCATAATCAGCTTCTTTTAATTTCATTAGTGCGTCAAAAATTGCTGATTCATACAGTGGAGAAAAATATATTGGGGCCTCACCAAGTATTTCAGGCAATGATGTCGTGTTGGAAGTAAGAATTGGTTTCCCATATTTCATTGCTTCTATAGGAGGGTAACCAAATCCCTCGAAGTATGTGGGGTATATGAGTGCGTGGCAATTTTCCATAGCCCAGATAAAGTCGCTGTCTGATAAATATTCAACATTGATAATGTTGTTTTTATCTGCCGCATGGCTTCCTGAAACAAGAAGGTATGAATATTTGTCAAATTGGGAATATGCCTTAAAGGCCTTAATAGCTTTGTTCGCATTTTTAGATTCTCTATCGGCACTTAAGATGATGAAATATTTTATTTTTTTTTCAATAAGTTCTCTTAATTTTTGATTTTGAATATTTTGTTTTGGTGGAATTAATTTTTCGGGACTATAGAGGACTTCGATTTTTTCTGGGTTAACGCTAAAATTGTAAACTATCGTTCTTTTTGTGTATTCGGAAACGGTAATGCATTTGGCTAAACTGTTGTTGTTCAGCATTTCAAAAACAGCTTTCATAAAAGAAAGATTTTTTTGAAAAGCTTTGCTTCTTAAATAAGCTAAAAACAGTCTTGTTGGATGAACTACGGTTCTGCAAATCCAATTAAGTTTTTGCCATCTCGATGCGTTTAGGATCCAATGCTCATATATGTGATTGTTGTACCATTCTTCGTAAAGCAGGTCATGTGTAACGCATATTGTTTCACATCGGACTTTAGAAATATCTGGATATTCTCCAACTCTTTGTCCGCAAGCAATAAAAAATTTATTGATTTGGTATTGCTGTATTACATCAAGAATACTTGTGTTACGAAGGTCAATGAACTTTATGTTAATTTCTTTTGTTATGGCTTGTTCTGTTAAATCGTTGTATGATATAGTCAACCTTGAATCATGGATTGCGTATAGTTGTATATTTGTTAATCGGTCCTGTTTGATTGTCTTTATTAATTCATGTACGATACGGCGGTGGTATTCGCCTGCTCCGTACAATCCGTGAGTTGTTAAAAAATCAATAAGAAGGTTCATTGTGATGCTGTGTTAAAATTTTTCCCCAAAATATACTATTTTTACTTTACTGGATATTTTGAAAGAAAATTGGAACTAAAAGAAATATGAATATTTTATTCGATATCTCGGCACAAACACCTTTATCTTTTAGCTTACTGATAAAGATTAGGAAAGCTTTTGTCGCTCCCCCAATAATTGCTGGGTCTAGTATGTAAAGAACTTTCATCTCATACCATTAAATGAAGACTTTCTTTAGTGCTTTTGATAATGCAAGAATGTAGCCTTTCCCATACTTTAAATCGGGCTCCATGTAATTTCCTTCCCCCCATTCATTCCAGGATTTTAGAATAATTAATTTGTTCTCCTTTTTTGCGACACCTTTTAGTGTTCGTTCACAGTGCTTTTCAAATTCGTCTGGTGTTGAATTTGTCAAAATAGAAGCTGCTCTCAAGCTACGTGGGGAATGATCCCAGTTGGGAAATAGTGTTGGAATAACATATTCCTTGGAATCTATTTCTGGATTCCACATATATTCCATTCCCTTGTGGTACGAAATTAATAAGGGGCGTTTTAGGATAGTTCTGGTGATGTACTTAAAAGCACGAATAATGATATTCTGTGTTTTATAAGCTTTTTCGTAGCGACTAAAGGGCATCGTAATAACAGCATCAAATCCCTTTTTTATGGTTTCATCAATGGTTGTATCTTCGCAGACGCCAATGAAATAAAATTTTTCACAGACGCCTTCTTTTTTTATAAGATTGTTCCACTTTTCTATAAAATGGGAAATATCTGGGTGCTGGTTGGGCTTGTAAATTAAAAATATGGGCTTTCCATTGTATCTGATATATCTGGAATCTCTAAATGCTTTCAAGTATGCATAAAAGTGCTGTTCCGTGTCTTCAGGATATGTTTGCTCTATAAGCATTTTTTTTGAACTGACTGCGTCTGAATTCCAAATTTTTGCATACCAACTTTCATTGGCCCATCCTAGGCAAAATGGAAAATCGGGCTTTCCTGATTCAACAACTTCCTTAAATGGACGCTCAAGAAGCTCCTTTCCGTTGCCAAACCAATAGTGCCAATAACAAAAACCATCGACACCAGCTTCACGAGCTAGTTCGGCTTGTTGTTCTCGTACTTCAGGAACTCGCAAATCATAGAAGCCGAGGTCTGCAGGAATTTTAGGCTGATAATGACCTTTGAACAAAGGCTTGGCTTTGGCTACATTGGTCCATTCGGTAAATCCCTTGCCCCACCATTCGTCATTTTCGGGAATGGGATGATACTGGGGAAGGTAATAGGCGATGATGAATGGCTTATCTTGTTGGACTTCCATTTTTGATAACCTTTGCTGGATTGCCGGCAGCTACGCTGTAAGCAGGAACGTCTTTTGTTACTACGGCATTTGCCGCGATGACAGCACCGTCTCCAATGGTAACGTTAGGGAGAATCGTTGCTTTGTCTCCGATCCAAACGTTCTTTCCGATTTTGACAGGCCCCTTTGAGACTAAGGGGCGAAGGATTGGCTCTACAGAAAGATGTTCGAAGTCTGTGGATCCATGGGAGTTGTCCGTTATGGTGACGTTTTTCCCCGTTAAAAGATTGTCGCCGATTTCAATCGAGTTTATGGCTGTAATGTGGTTGAATGCACCGAAATGACAATTGGAACCAATCTTGATTTCTGGAGTAAAATGTTGAATATCGTTGTTGGCTTGGTAAGAATCCCATGCGGTTAGATATAAATCTTTTTCAAAGGATGTTTGATTGCCAATGGAAATGTATTCGGGACCTTTTAATAATTCAATTTTTTGGAACGACGAGTTGTGACCGAATGCTTTAAATAGGGGTTTGGCCCTTAAAGTTGTTATATAACAAATCCTTTGCAGCATACGTTCATGTCGTTTTCTAGAATAAAAAAACGATCCAATATTTACTGCAATATGGTATAAAGTTTCTGCGAAGGTCATACTATTAATGTAGAACTTTATATCTGCGGGGCAAGAATTTTATTGTAGATAGAATAAATTTTTGAGGTATATTCTTCTATAGAAAACAACTCTTGGGCTTTTTTTTGTGCTTGCAAAGCCTTTTCTTTATATTCTTCATCTGAAATGGAGGCTACATTTTCCATTTTTGCAATCAATTCTTGTTGGGTATTGTAGAGAAAACCTCCGGTTTGCTCCAAAATTTCTTTTGTTCCACAGGAATTTTTCCCTATAACAAGGCAACCGTCAAAACAAGCTTCTGCAGTCATTCTGCCAAAACCCTCTGCAGGAGATGCAACAATGAGTGCTTTCGCTTTGGTCATATAAGGCTTGACATTTGTTTGGAACCCTTCGAAAATCACATGTTTTTCTAAATCGTTTGCTTTGCAATATTCCTTTAAGAGTTCTACGTAGGCTTCGTTTCCGTCGCCAAGTATAATGAGCTTGTATAATGGATTCTTTTTATGAAACTCACTGAATGCGTGGCAAATTTCCAAATGGCCTTTTTCTGGGCTAACCCTGCTGGCGCATAAAAAATAAGGCTCTTTTTTTTCTATGAAGCTTATGTCATCATGTCTGCGAACACCGTTGTATATAATATGTGCTTGACAGGATTCTTCTGCATGATTGTACTTAGCTAAATCCTTGGTAATGAAAATAGCCGTATCGTTTCGTAATTTCTTGTGAAAGGCTCTTTTTGATGGAATTGGATAAAGATTGAAGTCTAAATCTCCATATTCTCGGATATGCCAAATGTGCGGTATTTTGTTTTGTTTTGCTGCAAAATGGCCAGTGAACAAGGGCCCGACATTTGTGTGGATGATGTCCGGTTTTATTTGAGAAATAATTTTGTTTAATGCCCTGATATTTTTTATTTCGCGGGTGAGGATCTGCTGTAAATGGCGCAGATAGAATATTTTCTGGATACCTTTATCTACGGGGTAACAAAAGAATCCAATAGGGATGACGGAATAGGGAATGCCAAGCTTTTCTAATGTTGATGTGAATTCTTTTCTTGAGTCTGGAATTACAACGTGAGGTTTATCTCCCTTTGATTTAACGCTTTCTAAAAGCGTTAAAAATGAGAGTGTTGCTCCTCCCATATTAGTTCCTGACAAAAGATAGAGAATTTTCATACGATTTTTTTTTAGTATGTTTTTAAATATACTAAAAACTCGCGTCCCATTGGAGTCATCCCTGCACTAGATGGTTTGCTGTCTTCTAAAGCGAGAAGTGAAGAATTGTTGTCAAATCCGTCTAAGTCTGAGCAGAATACTAGTCCCATTTGCTCTAACTGTGATGCGAAATATTTGAACTTGTATTTGTCCATGAACTTGATCTCGTTTTGCTCAAGAAATAGTTCGTAAAGATTGCTCCATGAACCTATTGTAGTGAGAGTCTCCTGATTTCGATCAAAAAAGTCGAGAATGAGAATTTCTTGCGCTGTTATCTTCTCCAAAGCGTCAAGAAAAATCTTCTCGTTGGATTCGTCGTAGTCTAGCTGTTTTTGGACAACTCCTTTGTATATTCTTGCGACGGTCTTGCGTTTTTCATCTTTGTTAAAGGCATGTATTTTTCTCAAGATGTCTATCATTAAACTAGCGTAACTGTCTGAATAAAGATAGTCCTCAGAAATTAGGTTTCTTGAATTAAGTTCGTCGAATTCATGCTTTAGTTCTTCAAGCATTTTCTGGGTGCTGTTTTGTCTAGTTTCGGCATAGATGCTCGAAATCAATGCCGTCAGAATTGCAAGCTCTGGATAGACGCACGTTAATGCTGTAAGCCCAGTTTTCAGCAACGGCCTTAAAACTTCAGGGGCTCTTGATGGATCAATGTTGAAATCTTCGTGATTAATCTTGGTCATATAATTATGGGGAAGCTTACACAACCATGTAATTAATATAACAAAAAAATGCCGTTAACGGCATTTTTTTGTTGTAGAATGTTTGGGGTGCTTGAATGTAGCTTGTTTTTATTTACCTGCGAATTACTTCTTCCATTTTTTCGATTTCGTCATCCGTCAGTTCCGAGAAAAAGTCGCGTCTGCTTTTAGATAGCTTGCCGCCATTTTGCTGGACAAACATGATGAACTGGTTAGCCTTTTTGTCTGGCATGTCAACGATTTCGCGCATCTGTTTTCTGATGGAGTCGTATCGCTGCAGGTACGAAAGCTCTGCTTTCCATTCTGTTTGAATCGTGGTCTGTACGACCTTCTGGAATTCCTCGACAATCAAGGTAAAGTCCATGAAACGGTAAATGTCAGCAGTGTCGTTTGTAACCTTGACTTCACCTGTTTCATTGGTGCTGTAATCGATTTTGGGCATTATTCTCGAAGACACAGATTCTAGCATGGAGTCGTATGTTCCGGAATTTTTTAGCAGTACTGCGGAAACGGGAAAGATGATCTTGGGTGGAGTGAACGTTTTCCTGGCAAGCACATGGTGCAAAAGGTAGCGGTGCGTTCTGCCGTTTCCATCGTCAAATGGATGCAGGAATACAAAGGCAAAACCGATGATGGCTGCTGATACTACGGCGTCACAATCAGCGCTGCAAAGACTCTGTGCAAATTGAAGATATGCGTCCATCAATTTGGAAATGTCTTCCGGCCTTGGCGCTATGTAGTGAACTCGCTCTTCGGTGGGGGAAAGTGTTTCGCCTACATACACTTGATCGTTGCGCCACGTATTTTGAGCATATCGCTGATCGACAATTTTTTCCTGCACCTTGCAGAGGCTTTCTTGGGAAAGGCAATCTTTTTCAACCTCTTTTAACAGATTGACGAAATCATCCATTCGCTTTTGGCTTGGCGTTTCACGTTCAATGGCGAAGGATGACTTGGTCTCCTTGATGTACAGGTATTGGACGGCTCGGTAAAGTAGCTCGGGAGAGTATTGAGACAGCAGCTGATCGGATTGTTCCTTCAGGACTTCCGCGCGGAATTCCTTTACGGATGGCGTAAGTCGCACCAGGGGGCAAAAATATCTGTTGCCGGGGAGGTTGTTCAGTATTCTCTGTCGTCTTTCCTTTGCGGAGTTCTTGCTTGGCAATGCGAACTGCATGTTGCCATCCAACAGTTCTACAAACACTCCTGTGGTCACGTCTTCGAGAGGCAATGTTTTGCCTGTAAGAAATTCGTACAGGAACCAAATTCTGCGGCAATACTTTCCGGTTGGCTTTGACTGGACTTCCTTGACGAACTCTGCCTCAGGGACCTTTGCGAAAAACGCCTTTAGAATTTCTAGGTTGACGCCTTCGTATTTCAGGGCGAAATTCAGGTGGCTTTGCCAGGTGTCGTCAAAGGCGTGGCGCCACTTTGGAAAGAAGATTTCTGTTTGACCGTAAGATGTGCGCTCAGATTTTGTCGAGGATTCCGTGAAAAAACAACGGACCAGAGGCTGCGGAACCTCAAGCTCGTACTTTTCAATCAAAAATTGATAACCAGCGCCGTTCATTTTCAAAAATTCTTAACTTCTTTCAAAAATATACTAAATTTTAGTGGGTTTTTCAAAAAATCTTAATTTTTGTTGGCTCGGAACTGCTTTGATTGTTCTATTTCAAAAAAATGAGCATGAAGGGATGTCCATTAAATAGGAGAAAAGAAGCTTGCGCTCATTTGCAAACTCTTTCTGAACGCTACTGATGAAAATTTTCTTCTTTGGCATGACTATTCCTCAATGGAAATATACAATGATGTGTGGGGGGGAAGCAATAGGGGGCAAAAGGAGTATTATTTGTTTGATTTGGCTTCGTCTTTCATCTTTTGCCTTGTATTATCTAGTTGTTCGATGATGTCTTCTTTGAATTTGCGTAGTGGGTATTGCTTGTCTCCTGCGCCGAGGGGGAGACCGAGGATGGTTCGTTTGATTCGTTTTGTATAAATTTTGGCGACTTGATTGACAGTATCGTCCGATGCTTGGGTGCTTAGTTGTGCATTGGCAATGAGCTTGGTTATTTCGTCAATCTTTGGTTTTGAGTAGTTGCGGTAGCGAGTGAGCAAATCTTTAAGCTCTATTTTGTGTTCGTTGTAGATGTGTTCAAGATTAAAGGTTTCTATGGAATGCTTAGCCTTGACTTGCTTATTATGAATGCATTTTCCTGTTTCAAGAACGTTACTCTTTTGATTCTTGAAAAAAACATACACGTTTGAAATGTCTATAATGCTGGAATTTTGTGAAAAGTCACTCTGTTTATACTTTGCTCTAAAAACGATATCTTTCCCAAATTCTTCGGCGTAGGGGTAAATGATTTGATTGTCTCTATCACTTTTTATATGATTACATATGTGACAAGAAGGAATGAGGTTGTATAAGTTGATGGAAAGAAATGGATATATGGATTTTGAAAAAAAATGGTCCATTTCAGGTCGGGAAATGCAATCTTGTTCTTCGTCTCGAATAGTAAATGTGTATTGACGATTACAGTATGGGCAAACATGAACTTTTAAATGTTCACAAAGTTTGTAAGCTCCCCAGGTAGTTTTATTACGATTGTCAAAATCGTTGTAGCCGAACGCTTCGATAATTAAATCGGTTCTTTTCTTTATTTTCTTTTCATCTTTTGTTAAGTTTTTCTTTTTTGCAATACCCTTGAGAATCGTATTCTTTGAGATGATTTTTTTTATGTCGTCAAGTTGTCCGAGAATGTAAGGACTGATTTCGTTTTCAAAATCATTTTCATCAAGTTTTAAAATTTCGGAAAGGTATTTTTTTCTAGAAATCTTTCGCCTGGGCAGCTTAATTATAGTTTTAACTTTTTTTAGAAACCACTCCCGATGAAGATTTTCTATTTCAGTTCTGATTTGGTCATCTATCTCAATTTTAATCATCATTTGCCTCAATTTCTTCAATAAGGCTTCTGATGACTGGGTCGCCGATAGATTTTAAAATGGCGTCAGCTTCAGATTGAAGCATGGATGGATTTTTGCCTCGCTTGAATTTGATTAGCTCTTTTAATTTTGATTCAGCAAATTCACCAATAGTCTTTTCCATAAAGAAAGAACTGTACATCATGTCGCCGATATTTTGTGCGAAAGAAAGTCTATCTTTTTTTGCATTAGGGGAACCATCTTCGAGATAAAGAATATTGCTTGCGGGAATGTCAGAAAGAATGAATGGAGAGTGGGTGATAAGGAATATGTTGAAAGAACATTCCTTATTTAAGTCCATGTTCTTTATGGTGGTTGTCAGGTGATTGACAAATTGTCTTTGATATTCAGGATGGAAACTTATTTCCATTTCATCAAAAACTAGATTGATGTTTCTGTATTCAGGTCTTACATTGATTGGGTTTTGTTCTTTATTCGATTTTATAATGGATTCTAGATTACGGATGTGGTAAATATGAGTAGAAAGGGTTTGTATTAGCTGTTGTTCCCCTGAGCTTAGCTCCATTATGTTGATTGGGGCTGAGTGTAGAGGATTTTTTGTCAGGTGTATGTCGTAATTGAAAAATGGAGGTGGAAGATTATTTATAATGTCATCTAAATTGTCGTAAGAAAGAGGGTAGTTTCTATAATAATCAATATCGTCAAATTTTTGTGAATACCAGTTGCTTACATCTGTCGCTTTGCTGTCGTCTCCTAACCAATCGTGTTGTAAAAAGTTTATTGTTTGCTTTATTTTGGTAACGCTATGCGACTGGTCTTTTTGAATATCCTCTAATAGATTTCTAAGATTTTCTTCTGTTTGTGATGAATTTGAATTGTCTTTGTCAAAAATAGATTTTTCTTGTTTCTTGGAGTATTTAAAATAGGTGGGATATTTTACAATGGACTTTATTTTGTAGATTAAGTATGCTAATGCTATACGGACTAATTTAGGCGAGTCTTGAGAAATATTGAAATTTTTTATGGACATGAGCCAATTTGCGAAAGATGGCTCGTAAATAATGACTTCGTCAGGGTGAGATATTTGATTATCAATGTCTCTTAAAACATCGTCGATAGAGTTCTTTCCTATCTTTTGGAGAATGTATTCTTTGTTAAATCTAAAGTCTATTCTTTGTAGATCGTATCCGTTAATGAAATTTTGGCTCTTCATCAACATGTGTGGGTGGCTTCGCCACCCTTTTTTGTTGACAT
>JAKSHY010000004.1 GCA_024399135.1 Lachnospiraceae bacterium
ATGACCTCTGCTGACTTCTGTGCGTTCAGCACTGCTTTTGGCAGTGGTTACTTCTCTCAAAGCATACCGCACAGACCTCCCTAGGTACCACACGTTTCTTCCTCTCCATCTATCTGCCTCATTTATCATGCATGATTCCGTGTAGTTATTGGGCTTCGACTTGGTGTGCAGCCTTACCCCCATGCATAACCTCTTATGAGATTTCTGTCCGTCAGACCAGAGATTTGCCCGTGGGTTAGTATGTTCCCCACATCCAGCTTCCTTCAGATTCGAGGTCGCCCTCGACACCCTTGCCTTCGGCTATATCCTTCCCACTACCGGGCGGATTCGGGACTTTAACCCGTTAGAAACGTGCGCCGCTAGGCGCACACACTAAGTGCCGAGTACACGCCACTGTACCCGGCACCCTTGGAAGAGTAATATTAAGTTGTCGAGGTCATTGACCTCATATATAGTAACATTGACAGGCAATGATCAATGTCAGCTAACATCCTTCAGAATTACATTCTGAGCCATGCTTTGTGTCACATTCTGTGTCACATGCAGAAACTGTTTCTTTCTGAGCTTCTTCGAACTGTTTACTACAGTCACATTTCCATAATCCATGAAGATTGCAAAATGCATATACAGCCTCCACTTTTTCTCCATCCTGCACCTTAAATTTGGTAACAGGCTCTTCACCTACTTTAAAATATCTTAACTGTCCACCTTTGTCAGTCTGAAGATATACCCATTCAATTCTATGTTCTTCGCTGCTAGGATGTATGGTTTCACCTACCTTAACGCATATCTTCCTGCCTTTGATTTCACAGCATGGAATATGTTTTTCACCAAGTTCTTCTTCTCTAATCTCTGGAATTAGCAATGTCATAACTGAACCACAACAGAACGGCTTTATTCCTGAATCTTTAACCTTAACAATTAAGTTTCCACATTTTTCACATAAATAAAATGATGTCTCCATTTCTTTTCTTCCTTTCCTAAAATCTTACTATTAATTGACAATAGACGCTTCAGCTTCATTACTATTGACGCTATCACTTTTAGTGCTTCCATTAGCGTTTATTTCGCTATCTTTATCAGTATCTTCTTCTCCATTTTCTTCTAAGAAACGTTCTCTGCATCGCTTTACTTTCACACTTTCTATACCTGCGTATCTGCATCTTAGATAACAAAGTAATGCAACTACTCCATATACTGCCAGCGGTAACAATAGTAATAACCCTAATATCATCCAAAAATTCTTCATAGTCTGAATCATATCTTCACGCTCCTTCAGTAATCATTACCGTCCAATTCTTAATTAGTGGAAACAGGCGGGGGGTGTGTTCTTTTTGCATCGGATTGGACTGTTTGGGGATAGGATTAAGGACCCGCCTGTTTTCCTGTTAATGCTATGATATTACGTAATAGAACGAGGTAAAATATGCTCTAAAATGAAGTTTAAAAATAATAAAAAGAAAAGAGGATGTCAAAACATCCTCTAATCCCTATCAACAACTATTGTCTTAGCAACGTAACCTATTACCATTGGAATCTGATCACACGTTGCTCTCAATTTGCCATCACGAATCGAATAATAGTGTACTTTCTTTTCTCCATCCACCACTTCTTCTTTTCTCTTAAATATCCAGAGATTATCATTCGTACTTACCACCACAGGCTCTGATTCCCTGGCATCTCTGTCATTAGCCAGAAGAATGATTTCTCCTTCAAAATACTTCGGTGCGAATCTGTTCGATGGTATTCTTATTCCCATGAATATTTTAGGAAACAAATCCTGATTCACTCCAGATATATCAATAATATCGAAATTGTTGGTCATCTTAAGATTTCCATCATCTGCTTCCTCGGCATTCATTATTTCAACGGCATGCTTAATGACTTTATTGCTTTCAAGCATATCTTTGTGATAATGAATAGCCCATCTGACGAAATGTGTGAAGCTTTCAGGAAGCGTACGCATTATCTGAAGAGATTCGCATGTCTGCGGTACTATAGTTCCACATCCAACCATTTCGTCTACACTTAAATCAAATACTCTGGATAATTTAACAGCAGTTGAAAGGTTACAGTCCTGGGACTTGCCATAGATGAATGATTTAAGAGTACTTTCAGGTACATCAGCTAATTCTGCTACCTCCGCAATGGTGATTTCCTTCTGATCAATATACATACGGACATTGTCTCGGAAAGTATTCATGTAATCATCCGGATCACTAATCAGGTTCTTTGATAATTCTCTAAGCTTCTTTTTCTCTAGCACACTAACACCCCCTCATGCTAAACAGACACCTCATTTACTAACTCCCGTCCGCTATACCAGTCCTTTAAATTAGTAATAGTGGTATACGCTATATTATTTAATGCTTCTTTAGTTAAAAATGCCTGATGCGATGTCACGATTACATTAGGCATCATAATTAAATTCGAAAGAACCTCATCTGTTGGTATCATCTCTGACTGGTCTTCATAGAATACTTCTGCTTCCTCTTCATATACATCAAGACATGCACCGCCAATCTCTTTGTCTCTAATTCCTTCTAGCAGTGCTGAAGCGTCAATTAAAGCACCTCTGGACGTATTAAGGATAATCACGCCCTTTTTCATCCTTTTAATAGCTTTTGAATTGATAATGTGGTATGTATCATCTGTAAGCGGACAATGAAGGGATATAATATCACTTCTTTCGTATATTTCCTTTAAATCTACATACTCAACCTGTAACTTCTCATTAGGATACTTGTCATAGGCTAAAATATTCATACCAAAGCCTCTGCATATATCCATAAAAACCTGTCCAATTTTTCCCGTTCCAATTACACCAACGGTTTTTCCATGAAGATCAAATCCAACCAATCCATCTAGTCTAAAATTATGATCTCTCGTCCTGATATATGCTTTATTCGTCTTCCTGTTTAATGTTAAAAGCATAGCCATGGCATGTTCTGCTACTGCATACGGGGAATATGCAGGAACTCTTACTACCTTAATCCTATTCTTCGCATATGCTACATCTACATTATTGAAGCCTGCGCATCTAAGTGCTATCATTCCAACCCCATATTCGACCAACGCATCAATAACCTGCCTGTTAACTTCATCATTAACAAATACACATACCGCATCGAATCCATACGCAAGCTTAACTGTTTTTTCCGTTAATCTGTCTTCAAAAAACTGAAAATCTAATACCACTGATAACTCGTCAGTTCCAATTTCTTTAATATATTGTTCTTTAGTTTCATTAAAAGATTCAATATCATAAGATTTTGAATCAAATACAGCAATCTTCATAGAAAAATCCTCCATTATAGTATTTCACTTTATATTTTATCACCTAAACTTTTTGGTTTAAATAGTTTTCAAAAAACTTTAATGCTAAAAAAAATAACCTTTAGTATGTTCTGTCATACTAAAGGTCATTCACTACCCATTTATCTATCTGTTCATCTGTCCATCTTCCGCCTATCCAATCATTGACGACTGTATAGTTTTCGATATCTCCACCCGCGTAATAATTATCAACACCTTCCGTCATCGTCCACCGAATATCTTCATTATATTCATCCACTGAAAACTTCAGGAAGAAGATTGAAGTAACAGCTAAAATTATAAGAAATTCTTTAGATGATCCGCACCAACACCGTATTTTTTCTATGCACACCACCATAGGAACTATCATGCATGGAACAAGCTGTATTCCATAATGTTCATATCCTCTACCACTCATACTAAGCAAACATAGTGATATTGCCGTGTACAGAAAAGCACTCCATCTATAATCTACTTTCTTATTAGTCAAAAGATCATGCAAAAGGTTTGAGAATAATACAATATTCATTACCACAAACCATGTATCTGCATATATAAAATTGAGTATCGACAAAACAAATGTCTTAACTGTAACTCCACCAGCGTATTCTGAATTGAATCCAAAATATATTTTGATGAAATCTCCAAGAGCCCCATTTATGCCAAGTACTATGGACGTGATACTGAATATAATCATCATTCCTAATGTGAACATACCTACACACATACCAAGGTCTTGATACTGTTTCCTGATGATTAATTTAACTGCAATAATCAGAACATAACTAACCCACACTGCAATCAGGTTCCCATTCAAAAGAAAAGAACATGCCATACACATACCAGCAATCAATATGTGTACCTTACTAGCCTTCTCCGTCTTTAGATACTTCAAGAATATAAAAAGAGAAAATCCCATAAAAGGAAGAGCCCATTCCTCGACACAATTTCCCTGTTGATAAAAATACAGCAATCCATGAAGAGATAATACTGCTGCCAAAAAGCCCACCAATTTACTATCAGAAAAAATCCTGGCACATAAATAGAATGATACCAATGTGACCCACATAAAAATACACTCCAATATCCATATTCCGGTAAGACTATGAGGTGTAATTGTAAATCCCAGCCATTGAATCAAAAAAAGGATTGGACCTTTATGATCAAACAAGTCTCTGTAAACAACCTGTCCTTGCTTCATACCAACACCACACCTTAACCATACTGCAGAATCAAGGTGTGGAAGAACCTTAGACCATGGATTTAGAGAACTCGCCATAGAAATATATATCGCAACTAAACCTAGCGCGAAGATTGTAATTAAAAAATATATTTTATTTTTCGTCATATCTATTTCACCAAGTACCTACTCGGGTTACAAGCAGTTCATATCATAATATGCGATATAACATACTATATATCCTAGGAAAAGCCTTAAACAACCTAACTTTAAGCTTATATCCTTTGTCCAACAGTTTATACCCACCTTTATCAGACAACTCTATTTTTACCTTATCATGGCATATATCAATATACCTTCTATATTCTGCCTTTTTGTCAGTGTCACATTTTGCAAGTTTACCTGCCACCAGCATTATGCTCATCAATAATTTCATTGTAAGCATATCTTTGGTTGAGGAATCCATGCTAACAGCTTCCTCTCTTATCTTCTCCCAGCATGTAATCTGATCCATATATTTAGGCTCGAACGACCTGTTCATGGCACCATTAGGATTCTGAAAATATCCGTATCCCTGATAGTTAAGTTCTGATAGTCTAATGTCTTTCTTTAGAAGACTAATTATAAATAACGCATCTTCTCCTATCACTAGGTTTTCATCAAACCGCGTTATTCCTATAGCATCCTTCTTGTATAGCTTAGCCCAGCATCGTGTGTTATTTTTATTAAGGAATTCCTTATTCAAAAAGTCAAAAGAATCGTAGTTAATACTATTTATCTTCTTCGGTTCACTAACTATTTTTGAATTCCATTCGTCATCTGTCATCCAAGCAAAAAAAGAGCATCCACATATATCTATATTTTGGTCTACCAGCTCTTTATACAAAATGGAGAGCATATCTGGAAGTAATCTGTCATCTGCGTCAACGAACATAATTAATTCGCCATTAGCGTTATCTATACCATAATTTCTTCCCGCTGATACACTCTTCTTCCCTGGATTAGTAAGAAGTTTTATATTTGCATATTTATCTGCAAGATTCTTTACTATATCTACTGTATTATCTTTAGAATCATCGTCAACTACAATTATTTCAAAATTTCCATAATTCTGATTCTCTATTGATTCTATGGTCTTTTCAATTGTAAGCCCTGCATTAAATGCTGGAATTATTATACTAACAAGTGGAGCATTCTCCATATACATTTACATTTCTCCAAGAACAGTCTGCATTTTCCACGCTTTTTCAATAACCTCTGGGATAATAGTAGCTAACTGATTTTTAATATCAGCTTCATTATCCATAAGATACGAAAATGCATCAGCTAAAGCATTCTCTTCCTTAATTTTCTGAACCTCTATTACCATGTTTTCTACATTTATGTCAGGAAATAAATCCTTCGCAATGCCTCTGGCTTTAACAGAATAGCCAACTACCAAGGTTGGAACCAAGCTTGAATATGCAGCTATAGTTGCATGGGTTCTTGCTCCTATGAAAAATCTAAGCTTACTAATATATCCCTTTAGGTTAGATGCATCATTATCGTTAATCTTGACAACTCTACTCTCATAACCTATTTCTTTTGCGAACAAAAAGAGCTTTTCTATAGGTTCTCTATCATCATTTCCATTCCACACAACATGAGGAATAAGAGCGATATTCATATCTGTATTATCAAGAATATACTTTATCAGCTTCTCATATGCCTTAAGTGTTATTCCATCGCCTGATTCACATGACTGAACAATAGGACTTATATTGATTCCCACTGTGTTATTAACAATGAAATTGCTTGGAAGGTCTACATCGTTGGTTTTAAGTGTAAACGCAGGATCCGGAATCAAAATAACCTTCGGAGATGCCTCTTTTTTACTGAACGCTTCTACCAATGCTTCATAGGTAATACTTTCTCTTGCTATTATAGTGTCATATTCACCTAAGTCTTTTAGTATATCATCACGCTTTAGTAATTCAGGCTCGATTGAGCAGCCTAAAAGAACCGTTTTAACACCATCCTCTTTAAATACTCCGTTAGCGATTCTTAAATCATTAAGCATTGAATCATAGCAGTAATTATCTCCTCCAATTGATATAGCAAAAGAGGGGTTCAATCTAAGCGCATCCTTGTATCTAAAGCGCATCATAACATTAGAATTGTGTGATATTTTTCTTTTAATGTAATAAAAAATGTGTGCAAGCTTATGCGTATCAAAACTTCTCTCTTGCATAATATTGCACAACTTACTTAGCGAATATTTTTTATCTTCTTCGCTTCTATATGAAAGAAGGTATATTTCATCCTGACTACACTCTTTGTGAATCATAGTACATACTGTATTAGCTATCGCCTCACAGCCATGATTGCCACTTCCTGCATGCATATATAATAGTATTTTTTTACTCATATTAATCTCGACTCAAAACATATTAATTTAATTACAATTATTCTTCTAACAAAACAAATAACGATAATGCTGGTCCCAATGCCCAAGGATATGCTCCGAATTCCATAGGATAACTACCTGGAACCTTCGCTGGAAGTGCTGCTCCCGGAAGGCTTCCATCTTCCTGAATGCATTCTTTTAATGCTTCCACACCTCTAAGAAGTCTTGACTTATGAATTCCTATTAAAACCTTATCCTCAAGTGAAATTCCAAGTGCATATAGAATCATAGCAGTTGCTGCTGTATCAACAGGACCATCCTTGGCTGGTAACTGCCATGCGTATAGTCCTCCTTCAAGCTGATAAGCCTCAACCTTATCAACAATTCTTCTAAATGTCATTCGAAGACTCTCATAGCTTGGTCTGTCTGTTTCAAGATACTGAAGAGTTTCTGCCATACCAATCATTACCTGACCAACAGCCTGTCCCCAGCCTATTATTCCCATCTTCATTCCATTCTCTGTATTATATCCATGATATGGAAGAATCAGTTTTTCATCAAAACCATGTGCCACATAATTTTGAATCAGTGTAATAGCCATATTAGTAGCATTCATATCATTATATGTTGCGCCATATTTAGCAAGAAATGGACATACATATCCTATGGTCTCTGCCATTATATAGTTATCCTTCTTTGCAGGTCTATAGAATAGCGATCCCTCCTGGTCTGTTTCTGCTGCCATAACCCAATTAAGAATTATGTCTGCATATTCTTTATATCTGTCATCACCGGTTATCTCATGAACATCTATCAGAGCCATTCCAGCATATACATCATCAACATGGAAAATTTTCTTTCCACCGAATGACCAGCGCTGAAAATATCTTTTGACAACATCCATTATTTCCTTCGCTTCTTCGGAGTTAACATGCTTCTTATAGTAATCCATCATAGCCTTAGCAAGCACTGAATTACTGTATGCCAATCTGTCGACCGGATCATTATTTCTTCCTGAAAGTGCTTTAAATGGTCTTGCTATATGAAATCCAACACTTCGTCTTGGATAATTTAAAAGATCATACTGAGCCTGATTTAACATTTTAATTAACATTATGATCTACCTCTTTTATCAATATATTTTTCG
Source organism: Lachnospiraceae bacterium (assembly GCA_024399135.1). Lineage (GTDB taxonomy): Bacteria > Bacillota > Clostridia > Lachnospirales > Lachnospiraceae > JAILLW01. The sequence continues at coordinate 8,029 of JAKSHY010000004.1, forward strand.
TTCGATGCCACATCCCGAGTCACCAAAGATCCAGCACCAATTACTGCATTATCTCCTATCGTAACACCTTTTAGGATAGTGACATTAGCACCAACCCATACATTTGAGCCTATTGCAACAGGTTTCTTAATAAATTCTTCATCACCCTGTTTTTTGAAATTGTGATCATGATCAACAATAACAAGATTGTTGCCGAACTTACAGTTATTACCAATTGTAATACTATCAAGACATGTAATTGATGAATTGACGTTAAAAAAACAATTAGAACCGATTGCCAGACTTCCTCCCTTGTCAGAAATCAGGTATAATGGTCCTCTGTTCTGAACCTTCTTACCTATGGAAACTGAAGAGCCTTTTCCAATTTCGAAATGAACCTTTGTTATTGCAACAGGTAATGAAAAAGAAAGCTTCTTTCCATATCTTAATTTTTTTAATATTAAATTGGTACAACTTATTACTGATTTTAATTTAAGTCCCATATTATCTTTTGACCAATTATTCACTTCACAATACTTAAATACAATTCATATATTTTTTCACAATGTGATGAATAGCTATAATTATTCATCACATGTTCTCTGGCTTTTCGGCCAATTTCATTCCTTAACTCAGCATCTTGTAACAATTTTCTGAGCACATTGGAAAATCCTTCTATATCACCCGGATTAACCAAAAAGCCATTCTCTTCATTGCTAATCACAGTTGGAATACCTCCAACATTAGTCGTGACAACTGAAAGTCCGTAGCCCATGGCCTCCAGAACTGCCATAGGAACACCTTCATTATAGGATGGGAACAAAAATATTCCTGCATTCCTAAGAAGTTTATCTTTTTCCTCACCACGAACCCATCCTGGAAATGAAACTCTGTCATCAACCATAGTTCTGATTTCTCTGGTTGCCTCTTCTCCATTTCCTGCCATGACCATGGAGTATTCTATATCTTTTACCTGATCAAGAATTTTAGGAATATCAAAGCACCCTTTTCTTCTTCCTATCTCGCCTAAGAAAAGAATGTTATTGGAATTATTAACCTCAATATCCGGAATATTAGTGTAATTACTAATAACGCTTATTCTGTCTTCTGGTACTATTAGCGATAATCTTCCCCTCCATTCATCCGAAAGGGCTATCAGCTTATCGCACTTAAGATAGCAACTCTTTATTTTTCTCTTCTTACTATCACTTGCATCTAAATAAAACTTATCGAACTCAGCGCCATGAATATGATTAACTATCGGAATTCGTTTCTTAAACGCGTAGCTAATAAATGGTCGTTTCCTGTAAAAGCTAGGGCCAAAGGACGAGTGTATGTGAACTAAATCAACCTTTTCCTTATGCAATACTTTTCTATACTCAATATAACCTTTAAAAGCCTTAATTAGCTTAGCTATCTTGCTTCCATCTATATAAGATTCTACGAAGATGATATCAGCATCTTTAATCCCCTGGTCTCTATACCCATTAACAACTGATGCGATTCCACCCATCACCATTCTGTTAGGTACTACCATTAATACCTTCATTACTTAGAGCCCTTTCCAGTGAATACTACAGCTATAGTCTTAACTAAAATCTTAGCGTCCAGCTTAAGCGACCAGTTATCAATATACTCAAGATCAAGTTTCACAACCTCATCGAAATTATCAATATCAGACCTTCCTGAAACCTGCCACATACCAGTAAGTCCAGGTGTCATTGAAAGTCGTCTTCTGTAATACTGATTATACTTTTCGAACTCATCTACTGTTGGAGGTCTAGTTCCCACTAAGCTCATATCACCCTTTAATATATTAAAGAACTGTGGAAGTTCATCCAGACTTGTTTTCCTAAGAAAGGCTCCGACTTTAGTAATTCTAGGGTCATTTTCTATTTTAAACATAAGCCCATCAACTTCATTCTGGGCCATGAGCTCCTTCTTCCTCTCCTCTGCATCAATATACATAGATCTAAATTTTAATATCTTAAATCTTCTGCCATTTCTTCCAATTCTTACTTGGGAGAAAAATACAGGTCCCTTCGAATTAAGTTTAATCGCAAGAGCAATGAAAGGTGTTAGAACAATCGTAATAATACAACCAACTAATCCACCTAAAATATCTGTCATACGCTTAATCATAAGCTTCTTATAGCTCTTCTGAAAATGACTGTATGAAATTACGGAGTATTCGCCAAAAGATCCAACACTTGACCTTCTGTTATCAAGTCCTGGTACATCTACGCAGAAATTGCAGATTACTCCCATATCATCAAAAAATTGGATAATCTCATTAATCTTATAATTCTCTTCAGCCGGAGCATAAATAAATATTTCATCCACAGCCTGCTGAATTATTTCCTTTTTAACATCCTCACTTATTTCATTAAGTGGTATGACCTTAAGAAGCTGATAACTAAGACCTAAGGATCTTTTTAATTTGTTTTCTACTTCTCCTTTATTATCTGAATCAGAGAAGGCTATTACCTTAGTTTTAACAAGCTCCGAGCCGTAATAGGTTCTCATAACCTGTTTAAATACGAGATGGAATATAAGCATTCCCACTATATCTAAAACTACGAAGTATATCATTACCCATCTTGAGAAGATATCAGCCCATTTAAGAAAATACATAATGGCCTGGACAACCAAAACCATAATGGCATTGACCTTCGTAATTCTCCAGACTTCAGAAAGAACAGACCTTTCCATAAAATCATTATGCCAGGGCTTAATGAACGTATAGATAGTAACGAAAAGTATGCAGAATAGTCCCACCATGAAGTGAGACTTCTTATCATACATGTCACGGAAATTACCGAACCTTATATAGGTAGCCAATACGAACATAACTGCTATCGTAATCATATCAACAACCCATAGTCCATATGTAATTATTACTTTGTTTTTATTGTTCATTTTGCTCTATTCTCAATGTTATAGAATAAATTCTCTGTTTCGCTGGCACTTCCGTATGTTCTTTAACTTCAAATCTGCATAGTACCAATAATTGTCTCGTTAACTTTGTTAACATCGAACAACTCTTCAGCCATTCTTCTGCCCTTCTGGGCCATAAGCGATGCTACTTCTGGATTATCCATCAAGTACACCATCTTTTCTTTTATTGTCTCTACATCCTTTAGCGGAACTAAGAAACCATTTTCTCCATCTTTAACTGTTTCCCTACAGCCTGGAGCATCAGTTGTAATAACAGGACGTCCGAATGACATCGCCTCAAGATTGGTTTTAGGAGTGCCTTCCCTATAGGACGGAAGCACATATACTGTACAATCCTTTAAGTACGGTCTGACATCCTTCTGCTCTCCAAAATATTCAATGATACCGTCTTTTATGTACTGGTCAAGCTCATCTTTTTTAAGAGAAGTTGGATTAGTATCAAATGGACCAACTAAAAGACACCTTGCCTCTGGTCTTTCCCTTTTAAGCAATCTACAGGCTTCAAGATATTCAAATACCCCTTTGTCTCTTAACAACCTTCCAATATATAAGGTTCCGAACTGTTCTGGAAGCGGAGTGAACGAAAACTGCGTTGTATTGACTCCTGATCCATGAAGCATTGTGATGTTCTGTTTCTTAATAACCTTATATTCTTTAAAAGTATCTAAATCATCACTATTCTGAAAGAATACATTCGAAACCTTTCGAAGTGCTACCCTATATTCAAGCATCATAAGGTTTCTAACTAATTTTGTTTTGAAGTTATTCTTTAAAAACAAAGAACCCAGGCCTGCAATAAGTGGATATACTTCTTTAATTCCCAAGCTTGATGCTGCCATTGATCCATATATTACTGTCTTAGCCTGAAAGGTAAATATCTTGTCAGGCATTATATCTTTTAACACCTTCTTAATAGACTTAAGTGTCTTAAGATCATTTAATGGATTCATTCCATTTCTGGCAACATTTATCTGTTTGTATATGACACCGTTGTCAGAAAATGACTTATTCCATTCTTCCTCACTCTCATTTCCAAGAGCATATACTTCACAGCCTTTTTCTATGAAGGCCTTCATCATATCCATACGAAACCAAAACAAAGCTGGTGTATGACATGAAATTACTGCTATTTTCATATGTTTATCCTATTTACTCTTATTAGTTCCTGACTGTTTAACTTAATATGCTACTTCCTAGTGTCATCTTTAGTAGCATTCATCTGCCCTGTTCCGCCTTCAACAACTCCTTCATGCCTAAATACTTTCATAAAGGTTCCGAAGAAACATTTCATATCAAAAAGAAACGACTCTTTGCTGGCATATTCACCATCAAGCTTAGCCTTAACAGGAATTTCCAATTCATCACGACCATTAATCTGAGCCCATCCTGTAAGACCTGGTCTTACATCGTTAGCCCCATACTTATCTCTCTCCTCGATTAAGTCGAACTGATTCCACAATGCTGGACGAGGACCTATAATGCTCATCTTTCCTGTGAATATATTAAATAGCTGTGGTAATTCATCAAGACTGTATTTTCTAATGAATTTTCCACATTTAAGAAGATATTGCTCGGGGTTTTCAAGCATATGTGTTGGAACATCATGAGGAGTACTCAATTTCATGGATCTAAATTTCCACAGCATGAAATGTGACTTATGAATACCTACTCTCTTTTGCTTAAAAATAGCCTTTCCTGGGTCTTCTATCTTTATGATTATGGCTATTACTCCCATAGGAATAGCTAAAACTATTATTCCTATTCCCGAAAGTATAATATCTATTAATCTTTTAATAATTTTGTCGTAAAACATATATACTCTTTTTCTTGATAAATGTATTGATTAACATGAACAGGTTGACTTTAACGTAGTGTTCTATAATCACTAATTCATTTTCAGTTTACGCTTCATGAAGCGCTTGCATCTTCTGAAAAATCTGAAGATTTTAAGTTTAATTCCTATAAGTTTCTTATGAAAATCTGAAACCTTCGGCATAACCAGATGATCATATTCATTAATATTATTTCTAAGCCATTCTGGATATGAATCATCTATATCAACCCTTTGGAATTTAGCATCTCTTCCGAACATATCCTGTCCAAGAATAAGCCTATCCTTGGCTTCTTTTAAGATATCTTCAGTGTTATATTCCTGATGAGCTGCTGCCACGACCTTAACTCCAATTCTATTAGCAACATTAGTTTCGTGAAGAGATCCCATATATCCAAAATGCCATCCGCCATTATCTATTCTGACACTTTTAGGATTATCTACACTAAATTCTCTAATTCTGATAATTCCATCTTCAGGAATATTTCGCTTGCTAAGTACTTTAGTTCCAAGCCACATTTTCCTGTCAACATCCGGAAAATCACCTGTAATACTTAATAGTTTTCCTGATATTTCTTCCATGTTAAGATAGACGTAGAACATTCGCTGTCTTAAATGGTACACCTTGTCTGGATTAAAATTCTCTACTATTTCCTTAATCACATCTGGATTAGGTATTTCATCAACATCACCGAATATAATAACATCATCATCTTTAGCATCTGTAAGTCCGAGAGCTAAATGATTTTTCTGAAAATAATCTCTTTCATGAGTCTTAAGGTCATCTCCAAGCTCATCAACCACTATGTATTCAATCTTATGAAGCCATGGAGAGAACATATCCTTATATGTTTCAAAGCAAAGCTCCTTTGGTTGCCCCGAAAAAGTATATTTTGCTTCCTCTATAACGAATCTATCAACGTATGGATCCATGACTTCAAGATGAAGTCGTAATATATCTAATTCATTAAAAAACGGAAATAAATCGTATACCATAATATCCTTTTCAAAAACGATATATTTGTACCTAACTACAAACAGACGCACTCCCCTGGAATTTGCGTCAAAAGTTTCAAATCACACTATTTCTATTATACAAAAATGGATAGATTTGGTAAAGAGGGGCTAGTCGCAAATAGAGCAGGCTCTTTAACCTGCTCTACATTGATTCCACTATATTCTCACAAAATGATAAAACCATAACACCAAATTTCCTAAACCTCTATTATGTCATTATACAATGAATTATCAGAAATGTACTCAATTTTAGAGTTTAGTGACACAGAGGAATCATCTACATTAATAAACATTATGTCTTTGCTCGAAAAACACTGTTTAGGCATTGACAAAAAATATTTTTCAATATGAATATTTCCATGCAAATCCGTTATCCTGATATTCCCACTCATCGGAATATCACATTTTTTACATATCAAAGTTGTTTTTTTACCACCTAGAACTTCTAAAACGTCCAATCTTGTAACAATAATATCTTTATTCAAATCTGTCACCTCTCTTCAATATGCATTAATTTTTTGGCATCAGATAACTTTATATTGCCCTTTTTCAATCTGATTAATCCGTCTTTAATTAGCGCTACTCTTTCTTCAAAAGACAAGAAAGGAGCAAAACGAGCGGCTCTTATACTAGCTTGAGCTTCATCTAAATAGCGATTGTCACATTCAAACCCATATAACCAAGCTTCATAATGTCCAACTATTTCATGTGCAATTGCACCCTTGTAAGAAATGATTTCATTAGGATTAGTAGCCGAACCATTCGGATATACATCAGTTCCAATAATTAATCTACAGTATCTTTCCCCTTCTGAATTACATACAAAAGCTGTATTACTAAATTCAGAAAAATCTATACTATGCTCAAACCCTAACAATTCAACATAAGCAAGACACTCTTTTCGTTGCTCATATGTAAGCTTCAATTCATTTCTTTTTCCATCTGTGTATACAAACTTCATTTATTCACCTTCAATATAGCATTAACAATAGGATTTCTCAATTATTTTCAACTATAGAGATAGTTTGAATCATATCATCTATCCGATTAAGATTGATTGGCTTCATACTACTTTCAAAAGTAACAAATAACCTCTCTCCAATATGAATTCCATTTTCTGCGTATAAATCTATTTTTTCTAATGCTCTTTTGCTCACATAATAATATTGAGGATATTTTCCTTTGGACATCTCAGCCCTAACGTTTCCATCTGGAGCTTTATCAAGTGACTGCCTCACTCGCTTTTCTAAAGCATCCAATTGTTCTAATTCTTCTATCAATTTTTTATTTTTCATATATAAGTATGTTCCTTTCCTAAAGATTGAGTTTAAAACCCAATTTCTTGCATTTCTTTATACCTTGCGACTTGTTTTGGATTTTTGATGATTGCAGAAGATAATAATCAGTCGTTTTCAAGAGATGCTGTTTTGCATATTGAAGCCTAATAATATGACTTACTTTTACCTCAAGATTTCCAACGATTGCTGTTAATGGTAGAAAAAATCATACGTTTACCATCACATATGCGACGAGCGCCATACAAGGTAAAATATTGTTGAGTCTTACCTTTGCTAATGTATATTACGATATGACAGGGTAAAATATCACTGAAGTTTACCATTACACTTGCATCTTGCAATAAAACATAGTAAGGCCTTACCAGAATTTACCTTTTAATTTGTTTTGGAATATTTTTGATGGTAAACAGCATTGCGTATCATCTCAAAAGATATACAAGTATAGAACAATAAATTATGCTGTTACCTTTAGAATTATGTTTTGAGGAATTAGATTAGATTATAACATCTTTTCGCACGTGTGCCAAATATTATTTGACTCGCGTTGCTAAAACGTGTTCTATACACATATTTCTCATTTCTTATGTATATTCAACACATTTCTTATAGGTCTTGATATATTAGCCAAGAACTCATACACACGTGTTCTCAGGTCTACGAATTTAGGATATGAAGCATTCTCATCCCACCACTTATGAAATACGAATGGATTCATTCCTGTAGTTTCTTCCAAAGTATGCTCACGTCCGAAGAACCTGGCAACTTCAATAGGTGCGAATTTAAGTCCATCATCTTCCATCTGGCATTTATTCATGGCACATAGGAATATGTCCTCATTATAGTCTCCATCAGGAGTTTTTCTCCATTCAAGGTTATGAGCCTTAGGATACTCTAATAAGCGCTTCGAGCGAAGCGATACACTGTTACCCACTCTAACAATATTTCCCCTAGCGTCATAATAAGAAGTATGTCCTTCTGTTGGAAGCGGCCACGGAGAGCCTATATAGTCATATTCAAGGAATTCTTCTTTCCATGCCGACGGATTAACCACGAATCCATCATAATGAACTAGAAGAATATAATCTGTATTAACATACTGTGCTAAATCATATACCATCATATGATTGAACATATCGATATTACTTATCTTCTCACAATGCTTATACGTAATACCTGATGGCAGTCTTTTGGGCTTTTCATGAGTAACCAGTACTACTTCACCATACTCGATTTCTCTCATGCTATACTCAAGCGCTTTAACTGTCTCATATATTTTCACAGAAGATACAGCTATTAACGTTACATTAGGTAATTTAAGCAAGGCTGGTCTCCTTTAATTTTCCATCTTCTACCTTATATATCACATCACACTTTTCGATAGTATTTAATCTATGCGCGATGATTACCATTGTTTTCTTTCCTCTAAAAGCGTCCACTGCTTCCATAACTGCTGCCTCAGTTTCGTTATCAAGCGCAGAAGTAGCCTCGTCAAATACCAGAATATCCGGATTATTGTATAGTGCTCTGGCGATTCCAATACGCTGTCTTTGACCACCAGAAAGACGTACTCCTCGCTCTCCAATAGTAGTATCCAAGCCCTCTGGAAGAGATTTAATGAATTCATCAAGTTGAGCTTCTTTTAAAACTTCCCATATTCTGTCTTCATCAATTTGATCCTGATCTATACCGAAGGCAATATTATCTCTAATGCTCTCGTCCACGAGATAAATTGTCTGTGGTATATATCCAATCTGTGAAAGCCACGATTCGTAGTTTTTAAATATATCTGTTCCATCACATGTTATGGTTCCTTCCTGTGCCCTCAATAATCCTAAAAGAATATCAACTATGGTAGATTTTCCAGCGCCTGATGATCCCATAATTCCAACAGACTGCCCTTTCTTAACTACCATGTTGGCACGGTTAAATATAAGCTGCTCCGAATTAGGATAATGATACACAATATCCTTAAGTTCAATCTTATCTTTAAGAATAAGAGGTGTTTCAATTTCTTTTTTACTGCTTGCTCTCATTGGAGTATCAAGCTTCATTCCATCTTGAAGATTCTCATATACATAGTTCAAGCTTGGTTCTGTATATGCTATCTCTGTAAGATATGTATTAACTCTGTTAACAGATGGAAGTACTCTTACTGCTGCCACAGCGAATGTTGTCATGGTAGTAAGCATAGCCTCTATATCACCTTCACCAGAAATATAAAATGCTACATATGTTAACACCGAAATAATGAACACTGCTTCTATCATAAGGCGAGGAAGATTATTAAGAACCGCATAATCCCTTGCTATATTAGCGCCTGTATATCCTGTTTCATAATAGTTCCTTATGAAGAAATCTTCTCTGTTTAATACCTTAACATCCTTAAGTCCATATATAGCTTCAATTCTCCATTTCGCAATTCTGGACTGCACCTTTTGATTATTTGTTCCAATTCTGTTAAGTCTTGGTTTGATAATCTTTGCTACTATTAAAGTCAAGATACCAAATACCCCTATAATGAATACCGTAAGCTTCACATCCTGGAACAGTAAAAGCAAGAATATAAGGAATGAAACCACTGCCTCTGTAGCCAAATTCAGCATAGCAAGCATCAGTGTAATCATCTGTGGAATATCTGAATCGGTTATTCGAAAGATAGTTGGAATATCAGTTCCTAAATAATCTTCATACGGGCGATTTAAGAATTCTCTAAGGACCCTGCTTATCATTACATTTCTAGTGTGAGATATGAAAGTAGACTGTTTTCTTGCAAGCAGTAATAAATATAAATTTTTGAAAATATAGATGAATATAAGTAACACAATAAGGGCAATGGTCACACTATTGCCCTTAGTAACATCAATATTGAAGGTTCTACAGATATCGCCCAAAATTTCGAATCTTCCAATATATTCAGCCATTTTTTCAGGACTGACAATTGCTGTAACTACTGGAATCATGGCACTTACCCCGAGAGTTTCTAAAAGTCCTCCGAAGAAAATCATAACTCCAAGCCACATCATGGTACGCTTCTGTTTTTTATCAAGAACTGATGTTAATTTCTTAAAAATAGATGTTTTTTTCAAAACTTAAGTTTCCTTTTCTATATTTTCTATTGCACTTACTTATTACGTAATGGAATAATCGTCTTTTCGTATATCGACACAGTACGGTAATACAGGGAGGGCGATTTCAAGAACAGCTTCATTCTGGCCCTATCTCCCCTTTTAACGAAATCATTCTCATATACAAGTGCTATATTATTCTTTTCAGACAGGATATTCTTCGAAAGACGCTTGGCTTCTTCTTTCATTCCCCTGTTTCTAAAATCTATATAGTAAAACAGCATTCTTTTATAAAAATGGTACTCTGCAAGAATTGACTGCTCTATTAACCCTTCTTTTTTAAACAACAAAATCTGTTCTTTCCAGAATGGTATCTCATCATTGAACCTTCTATTGGCAAATTTAGAAAGTGTTTCCCTGCTTGCATTCTTAGTATTCATAATACTGCCAGCTCTATCTAGAATATAAAAATAAAGAGGTTTATCAACGAATACACACTTACTGCAATGTGAAAGTGCTCTTCCCGTATACATTATATCTTCAGAATTTCTTCCGACAGGGAATGTTACACCATCAATAAGTTCTTTCTTAAAAAGTTTACTCCATACAGAGTTATATATATGAAACGACCTGTTATCCTGAATATATGCATCAAGTGCTTCTTCTTTTGAAAGAATGTAAGTTTCTCCCGAAAACTCAACTTTTCTTGCATCTTCTCCAACCTGCTCATAGCCGCATACTGAAAGGTCTGCATCATTTTCTTCCATAGCCTTAAGCATTAATTCATACATTGAAGGATCTATATAGTCATCACCATCAACATATCCTATATAATCTCCCATCACTATTTTGAGTGCAGAATTCCTGGCTCCAGAAAGCCCCTTGTTTTCCTGATGAATAACAGTAATTCTACTATCCTTTGATGCATATTCATCACAGATTTTAGGTGTATTATCTGTAGAGCCATCATCAACCAAAATAATCTCGAGATTTTCATATGTCTGAGCAATAATACTATCAAGGCATCTTGGAAGATATTTTTCTATGTTGTAGGCTGGAACAATAACCGAAATTTTATTCATAATCTAACCATATCTTTAGTATATATATCAGTCTGATTCTTACCATTAATCCATATTTTAGGCGCTATAACCATCTTTTCTGGATTTCTATTTAAATATGCCCCCCACCAGCTAAAGCTTGAATTGGCTATGATGTTATGCTGGCAACAGGACATTAAGTACATATCTAAATATCCCGTATCTTCGGAAGTACCTTTGATTATTACCATTTCAAAACCTAAAGATGTATATCGTTCACTCCACTTAGCAGCCCATTGAACATCATTACTAAAGATTAGAAACTTTTTAACGTTCTTCTCCTTAACCAAAAGATTAATTGCATTATCATAATACTTTTCTGTACAGATATTTCCATACTGTTCCTGAAGGTTCAGATAATCACCACGCCTTATATGTATAGATGCAACATTTTCAAAATCATCGTTGTATATTTCAATCGCTTTCAGTATTACATCATCGTTAAACGAAAAAGCTTCAATTACTTCATCTTTTATATCTTCAAAATACTTCTCGCTCTGAAAATATCCAGTAATATATGAATCATCCTTCTTCAGAATGTTTTCATCAAAATTGGGTGTACTTTCAATATATTCTCTGCTCTTTCGCCCCAGCGTATGCCTTTTAATCTTAGCTAATATACCTGGTTTAGAATCCGTATACTCATAGAATTCTTCCAGGTTGCATTTAGGATAATCGATTCCGAATACCCATAGAGAAATAGGTCTTTTATTATCCCGGTTATCATATTCTGTGAAATCTTCGAACTTCGCATCTATTCCAAGGCTTCTATATTTTAGCCAAAGAGCATACTGGAACATCTGGTTCCCAAGCCCTCCTGTCATTCTGATTATGTTCATCAAATACTACCCAACAAATCTACCTATCTATTTTTTGAATTACTTATTTTTCCTTCACTTTTCGCTCAACTCTACCCTTCGGATTGATGAGCACCATTCCATCCGTGAATATATCACGTGTATCCACTCCATTAAGCCAGTTACTGGGCGATATGACAATCTTCTCAGGATTATCATTAATCCATGCTCCCCACCAGCTAAAGCTTGAATTAGACATAATATTATGCTGACACTTACTAAGTAAAAACATATCAAGATAAGATGTGTATTCATCATTGGCCTCAACCAGAACGAATCTGTTTCTGAGCTTGATTATGTCGTCATTCGACATTCCTTCTTTTACCAGTCCTCGTATTATTTCTATAAGCCAGTTCTTAACCCATTTAGGCTCATTACTAAATACGAAAAACTTAGCATCCTTAACCTTATCATCAATATATTTAATAGCCGAAATATAATATTCCGTGGTACAGATGTTTTCGTACAGCTCTTCATTATATCTTGAATCACTTCGTCTTATATGAAGTCCAACTGCGCAAGAAGAGGTTATTTCTGAATAATATATCAAGAAATTCTGATTAGCTCTGGGGGTAAGACTGAGTTCTCCTATATCTGGGAATCTATATACCTTTTTAACATCTGCCAAAATATCCTCAAAATATTTTTGAGACATGAATTTACCATTTAAATAAATGTCATCATTTTCGAATACTTTAGGATCATATACCCCCTCTTCTTTATATATATTCGTCTTTTTTCCCTTAAAAAGCTTCCTGATTCTCGCAGGAATAGTAGTAGATCCATCTGTATACTGGTTGATTTCATCCCATGTGGCTCTTGGATAATCAATACCAAAAACACTCAGCATGATAGGTCTTGTCCTATCATCCTGATATTCGTTAATATCATCAAATTTAACCTCGCGTCCCATTGACGTCAGTTTCATATACATAGCATATTGAAACATCTGCCTCTCGAGTCCGCCTGACATTCTAATAATATTCACTCTATCGATCCTTCTCCATCATCCACTGCTGGAATATTAATACATACCAAATCTGAACTCTCCAAATACCGCGTTCAATTAAATCATTCCACATCTGCCACACGATATCAGGATTTAATAACCCCTGTTGTTTTAACAAATCCCTGTCTATTAAAGATTCTGCCCAGGCCTTTAATTCCTTATCTTCTCTTAGCCAGTTCATAATAGGAATACTAAATCCCTTCTTAGGCCTGTCCATCATTTCCTTAGGAATATATCTGTAAAGAACGTCCCTAAGGACCTTCTTTCCTTCCTTTTCGTCCTTTAAATATTCAACAGGAAGCGTCCATGCGAACTCTACAACATCTTTATCAAGCATAGGAACTCTGGTTTCCAATGATACTGCCATCGCTGTTCTGTCAACTTTAACTAATATGTCATCTGGATGATACATCATCATATCCATAAGCATAATGTCATGATTAACTTCCCCTGTAAAATTCGGCTCTATTATTTCATTAATACACTTGGCTCTATTAGGAGACAAAGATATCCTTCCTATCCCTGAATTGACTTCCTGTGAAATGTTGTATAGATGCTCTGGTCCTTTAGCCCCCAAAAGAGCTCCTTTAATCCTAATAATCTCTTTTTTCGCAAGTGGAGAATGTACCACAAGTTCACTAACCGGTTTTCTTACAAAATATGGAATATTCTTCATCTTATTCCATATTCTCTCAACAGAGTTATAGCTTACATATCCACAGAACAGCTCATCTCCTCCATCTCCGGAAAGTGATACTGTCACATGCTCCTTAGTCATTTTAGAAACCAGATATGTCGGAATCTGCGAACTATCTGCAAATGGTTCACCAAACATAAATGGAAGCTTAGGAATAACCTTCTTAGCATCATCCTCTGTAATATAGAGTTCTGTATGCTCAGTTCCTAAATGATTCGCAATCTCTTTTGCATACGTTGCTTCATTATACTTAGGGTCTTCCATTCCTATAGTGAAGCTCTTAACCTTATTGGAATTAAGACTCTGCATTAGTGCAACTGTAGTCGAAGAATCAATTCCTGCTGAAAGAAACGCTCCAACCTTAACATCAGCTACCATCTGATCCTTAATAGAATCCTTTAAAAGCCTTTCAAGTTCATCAGAGGCTTCACTAAAAGATCCTTTAAACTTATTAGTCTGTCCTTTCTTAGCAACATCTCTGATATCCCAGTATGATGTGATCTCTTCTTCACACGAAAGATCATATGGTGCTCTTATCTTCAATATGCACCCTGGAGTAAGCTTATGAATTCCTTCATAGATACTGTATGGCTGTGGAATATATCCATGTATGAAATATATATCTAAAACATCTCTATTAATTGGATTATTAAAGCCCGTTATCTTAGCTATGGATCCTATATCTGATGCGAATGCGAAGGTTTCATTCACTCTTCCATAATATAGGGGCTTCTCACCTATTCTGTCTCTTGTAAGATATACGCACTTTTCATCCTTATCATATACTGCTATAGCGAACATTCCTTTAGTCAATGATATTGCTTTCCTAAAGCCATATGCACTAATAGCTTCAAGTAAAACTTCCGAATCAGACGTTCCGATGAAGTCATCCTCTTTAATTCCAAGCTTCTCATCGTTGACCAGTTTTTTCTTGATATCCCTGTGATTATATATTTCACCATTAAAAACCATCACATAACGCCCGTTATGTGATATCATCGGTTGGGCACCAGTTGGCGTAATATCAACGATTGCAAGGCGTCTATGCCCCAACGCAACCATACCATCTTCAGATATATATGTACCTTCAGAGTCCGGACCACGATGAATCATTCTGTTCTTCATAGCCTCTATATCTTGTGGTGCAGTATTTTTGCAGTTTAGTAATCCAACTATTCCACACATACGTCTCTATCTCCTAAAATTGCAACATATAGGCTTTAATTGTGTTAATTTTCTAAACAATTATAATTTTAAAAATATTGAGCAAATTGTCAGACAATTATTTTCCGTTTTGATAGCACTCGCTATTTATCCCTATTTCCAGTATTTACAACACCTTTTAAAGTTTTTCTCCACTCATCAAGTACTGTTTCAGGATTATAAATATCGCGCGTAGTCGATGCATTCATGGCAATTCGTTCAGCTTCGTGCAAGTTATTTAATAATTTTTGCAAGACATCTTGCATTTTTGGCGTATTTCTAACAGGAATTAACAGACCATTCTCCCGATCCTTAATTAACTCACCCGGTCCACCGCTTGGGCAGTCTGTTGATATACAACATATAGAAAGACACATAGCCTCAATTAATGCGTTAGGACTACCCTCTGTATCTGAAGAAAGAACAAAAACACGCGCTTTCTTAATAGTATTCGGAACATCATCAATTCGACCTGGCAATTTAATATAATCATCCATATGGAGCGATTTAACATATTCTGTCAGTTCTTCTCTAAGCTCCCCATCACCATAAATTACCAGCTTATATTCAGGGAATTCTGATCTAATATTAGAAAATGCATCTATAATCATTCGATGATTTTTATTAGCATCTATACGACCTACTGATACAATTAACGGTTCTCTTTCATCAAAAGGTACTGGATCAATCAAAAATTGTGTATTTAATGGATTCTTTAATATTACAGACTTATTTTTGATAGTTTCAGGGAAGAACTCCTGTTGACCTTTAGTCTGTAAGACAACCTTATCTGCCCTTTTAAACATATGCCTTGCAGCGTACTGCATCCACTTAGCATAGTATTCTTCCTTAGGTTCACCTCTAACCGCTACTATAACTGGAATACCACGCCTCTTGGCTGTCAAAAGTGCCATTATATTATTCTTGCCAATAAAAGATAGAACCAAATCCGGCTTAATCTCATCCCATATACCATTAAGCTTATCAACCCTAGCTTTAAAATTAGATATACGGGCTATTCTGCCACTTTTAGTTTCGTTTTCAGTCAAATCCCATATATACCTTTTAGCGCTTGTATTAAGCTTATATTCTTCTTTAGCGACCAAAAGAGAAACTATAGAAACACTATCGCCCTTTTCAACAAGGTAATCTGTTAAATTTACTATTACTCTTTCAGTCCCTCCTTTAGAAAGAGAGCCTGTCATAATGGCTATATTCATCCTATTCCCACTTACCAAATCTCTCTTCCCATTCTTCATATGGGAGTGCTATAACTTCATCAATACCTGTATATTCCTCATAATAATGATTAATCCAAAAATCAGGATCTTCATTAGTCTGGGCATCATAAGCAGTAGTAAATCTATTGTTAAACTCAGGATGGTAATTAGGTATTATTACTGAATTCTCACCTTTGCTAATCGCCTCTTCTATCATGGATATTCTTGAATTCTCTTCTCTATTAATTCTGGCTAAATTAACAAGATTTTCGAAGTAATCAAAGAAAAAGAAAAGACAAAGAACAGAAACCAGTCCAAATCTTATAATCTTGTTCAATCTATCGTGTTCATTAAGCATATTAATCGCTTCTACAGAAGTCATAATAAGCAAAACCCCCGCGCCAAAGAAAGCTCTGTCTGGTGGAAGTGTTACTAATATAAGTGCATAAGAAGTTGCGATGGCCACGAATAAGAACTGAATAATTATACTTTTTCTAAAGTCCTTAAATTTCTTCAAATGTCCATCTAAAGCTAGCATAACAAGTGTAATTGTTATTATAACCAAAAGTGGCCAGAAAAGATTTTTAATTGATACAGTAACCTTATATATATGCGAAAAGTATTTTAGTACTCCATCATAATTTTCTAATCCAACTGACAATTCAGATCTTTGGGCATTTCCAGGAGAAAGAATCATCATAACAAGTCCGAACCCTAGTCCTATAACGCTGGTGATTGAAAACAAAGGAATATTTCTTTTTCCCTTTGGCATATCAACTAAATAATTAACCAGCATAATCAATACGAAAAGTAATGCTCCACCCGATGTGTTTTCACTGCACCATCCTGCTATTACGGCGAAAATGAGCATACCAGCAGCAACCAGGATGTTCTTTTCTCTAAGATTACTGTCATAACCATCAAGCTGTCTTCTAAAAACAAGTAAAAAACCAAATATGAATACAGATCCCCATAAATAGTTACAGGCTCCTGCTGTCCATAGCATTGTCTGTCCGAAATTGACTGAAAATGTCCACAAGAAAGAAAAGCTTAATAGCAATGTCGAAATACTGTACGCGCGTTTCTTACTAACATGTCCATATATAATAAGAACCAGTGCCGTGAACATAATGCTGTTCATTACATTAAAGAAACCTATTCCAAAATACAGGCTAAATCTAATGCACAGCTGTCCTACGAATCTTCCATTATGTCCATTGTAGTCTCCCCACTGTTGCACGAATAAATCCCATATGTTATTGGCTTTCCTAACATCATATGTGAATGTCAAATCATCCGAAAGAAAAGGTGTAAATATGTTGTATGCCAGTATTGATAGAAATATCACTCCGACAAGCACATAAAAAATCGCCTTTCTATGCTTATTAACAAATATCATAGCTATTGTTTCTCCATATATTCTAAATACCATTGCTGGAAGATAAAGAAAGGCCAGCATATTTTAGAGTAATTAACTCCGCTATGTAATCCAACATCACCTGTTTTTAAATATTTTCCTACAAAATCAATTACTATATCCGGATCAAAAATGTCTTGTTTAATCAAAAATTCCCGATCAATCATATCCAGCATTCGATTCTTCAAAGGTCCTCTAAGCCATGAATCAAGTGGAATCTTAAATCCCACCTTCGGCCTGTCCAAAAGTTTTTTAGGTATATAATCATATGCTATATCCTTTAAAATCCTTTTCTTAACTCCATCTTTATATTTAAATGAATGATTCAATCTAAAAGAATACTCCATAACATCTTTATCAAGTATTGGACATCTTGATTCCAATGAATACTTCATAGACGCCCTATCAACCTTACAGAGTATATCTCCCGGAAGATATGTATCCATATCAAGAAGCATACGCCTTGTCTGCCACGATTTAACATCATACTTGTCATCAAACTCATATCGGCACGGTATCGACTCGCCATTGACCATTTTTCTTGATATATCTATATAATTAGTTGTACCAAACTGTGTCTTAGTACTTACATTTCTGTTTTCAGCAATAACCTTAACTTTAAACGGAAGCTTACCCATCAGATTAAGTGATTTAATTAATGGTGCATTTGCAAAGCCATTTACAATTCCACCCAACTTATCAAGCTTCTGTGCCTGGTTCACCAATTCATATACATTATATCCGCAGAAAAATTCATCACCACCATCTCCCGAAAGAGCAACTGTGACTGATTCTTTCGCCAAACCCGAAACAAGCATTGTTGGTATCTGAGAAGAATCTGCGAATGGCTCATCATAATATCTAGGTATACTGTCAACAAGATCAAACATCATCTTCTCATCTATATACAATTCCGTATGATCAGTTCCTAAATACTCAGCAACCTCTTTCGCATACTTAGCTTCATTATATTTTTCTTCATTAAAACCAATCGAAAACGTCTTGACAGGAGTATCGGAGTTTTCCTGGGCTATAGCTGTTACCAGAGATGAGTCATACCCACCGCTCAAAAAAGACCCTAAAGGAACATCTGATATCATTCTAAGGTTAACAGAACGCCTCAAAAGTTCTTTTAGTTCAGCTTTAGCAGTTTCATAATCATCAACAGGATTGCTAACATTCTTATGATACACATCCTTAATATCCCAGTACTTCCATGTATTAACTCCGTCCTTTGAGAATTTAAGGATAGAACCTGGCTCTAGTTTATATACATTATTAAATATAGAATCAGGCGCATTAACGCATAATTGGCAAAGATATCTTGCTAAAATCTCAGTTCTAATTTCTTTTGAAAATCCAGGTCTTAACATTATAGGCTTTAATTCTGATGCAAAAACAAGATTCTCACCATCAAGTTCGTAATATAAAGGCTTCTTCCCTATTCTGTCCCTGACAAGATATGTTTCTTCGCTTTCACGATCATATAATGCAATAGCAAACATGCCATTAAAACGAGAAATACAGTCAATTCCCCATTTTAGATAAGCTGCTATTATTACCTCTG
Source organism: Lachnospiraceae bacterium (assembly GCA_024399135.1). Taxonomy (GTDB): domain Bacteria; phylum Bacillota; class Clostridia; order Lachnospirales; family Lachnospiraceae; genus JAILLW01. The sequence continues at coordinate 27,247 of JAKSHY010000004.1, forward strand.
TGTCTGAATCAGAAGAAAATGGATAACCCTTCAGTTTTTCCTTCAACTCTCTATAATTATAGATTTCGCCATTAAAAACAACCGTTATTCTTCCATCCTTTGAATTCATGGGCTGGTGTCCGCCAGACGAAAGGTCAATAATCGATAATCTCCTCTGTGCAAGCCCTATAGAATATCCACTCATAGGCGTTTTCATCTCATAGATTTCAACTCCGGAGTCATTAGGGCCTCTATGAATCATAGAATCATTCATCAGTTTAAGCTCATCTATTGTAATATTCTGTTTACTAACGAATCCACATATTCCGCACATACTTACTTACCCTAATCGTCAATAGACTTATTACTCATATATATCCCCTTTCGGGCTTATGAACATCCATCCTGGCCACCATTTAGTCATGTCATCCTTTTCAAATATTTGCGAATTCTTATGAATCGTAGGTCTTATCTTGATTGGATTTTCATTATCATTAAGTCTGGCTCCCCAGAAGCTGAATGTTGAATTAGCGGCAATATTATGTTTGCATTTACTCATTAGATAAATATCAAGAAAACTTTCTTCACCACTATTAATGTCGACTACTCTCATCTCAACTCCTGGATTCATTCCCATGAATTCATTCGCATACGAAGCTGCATACTCCAAATCATCAGAAAAGACATAAAATTTAGGTTTTTCGAGTCTTTCCATACAGATTCTGACAGCTCTTCCATAATATTCAGACGTGCATATCCCTCCGAACATTTCCTTATTAGCTTCATCAAGATAATCTCCACGTCTAATATGAACGCTTACGGAATCGCACCTGTCCATATCCTCAGCAAGTTCTTTAATCGCACTGTAGTTCTTGCTCTTCCCAACAGGAAACGCTATTTCTTTTCGAAGATCAGCAAGTATATCGGAATAATAATATTCACATGCAAAATAACCTTCTATATACGCATCCGTAAATTTCAGAAGTTCAGAATCATAGGATGTATTTTCAACATATCTCTTCGATTCACTTCTTCCCAATTTTCTTCTAAGTTTTCCAAATATGGTATCAGAACCGATTAAATCTTCTATTTCACGTCTTGAGGAGGTTTCGTAGTTTACTCCATCAAGATAATCAATCTCTACCAACCTTTTAGCAAGCATTGCTTCTTGATTAGACGTTCTAAACCATGAAAGGTCAATCTTCGCTGGAACGCCCATAGATATGAACTTTTTATATAATGCATATTGTTGAAGCTGATTACCTAATCCGCCCATCAAACGAATTATTATCATACATTTTCTCCGTTTTATGTATTCCTAATCTTTTCACACGTCTATTGCATATACTGCACGCATTCATTTAATAACGCCCAACTTCTTCAATTTCATCATCAGTGAAAGAGTCGGCCCAACGCTCCAAGGATATGATCCAAACTTATCAGGATGAAGACCCAATCCCAAGCACTCAGCCTGTGCACCATACACTTTTCCATCATTGATGTGGCCAGTTAATTCCTCGAACCCTTTAGACAACATATCACGATACTTTGCAATTACTTCTGCATCATTCATGCTATTCTCCTCATATTTTCGAAGCAGCCAGGTTGCTATAGAATCAAGGATCATGGCCGATGCAGAGGTATCTATTGTTTTCGGAAAAATATCTATTTTCCATTCATATAAGTCACTTTTATTTTGATACTTTCGTATGGTATCTACTGTTATTTTAAACTGTTCTTCTATAATTACATAATTAGGTCTTTCTTTTGGTGCATATAAAAGATAGCCAGCCTCACCCATCAAAAGCCATCCAATAGCACGACCCCAGCCTATAATTCCCAGCTTAGAATCCGTACATATTTCATATCCATGATATGGAAGAAGAGTTTCATCATCCATTCCATATTTAACAAAATTCAAAATCTGTTTTTCAGCAATATCATATGCTTCATCACAGGACATTTCACGTCCCCATAAAGAAAGGAACGGGCATACCATGCCTATCATATCCACAAGCACATAGTTATTATTCTGTTTAGGATTATACAGAAAGCTTCCTTCTTCATCCTTAGGTGCAGCCATAAGATAATCATATATCATTCTGGATGCCTTTTGATATTCCTCGCTATCATTCTCAGCAAGTGACTTTTTTAAAAAAGCCAAACCACTAACAGTATCTTCAACACTTCTAATCGAAAAACCATTCGATGTCCATTTACTCAAAAAAACATCCAAAACCTGATCTTCAATATTGCTATCTTCAATAGCAAGAGCAAGCATTCCATTAGGCCAGCTTATGTAGTCTCTTTTAGGAATGGAATCTCCTCTTCCTATCATTTTTTTTACTAAATTTTTGGTTTTTTGCTTAATACCAACTTGAGGATAATCTATCAAATCCCTTCTGGCACTCTTAAGCAAGGCATTCTGCATTTCCTGATTCATAGAACTCCATCAATTTATTCGCCTGGATAGATACTTCAAATCCAGCGTCCATAACCTTTTGATTGTATGAATATCTTCTACCATATTCAATTCCATCTATTTCAATTGTATCAGTCGCATCGTTCTTAACTATGTCATCGTTATCAATGTTTGAATCATTTTTTCCAGTATACCTAATATTAACATTAAGAAGATTCACTGCTTTTTCGGCCCACTTCTTAGGATCATCACTCAGACTTAACGAACTAATAAGTTCAGTTACAGCTACTTCATTGCATATCGAATCCGACATAAGGACTGGAAGACCTGAAGCCTGTGCTTCTACCACCGTACCAGGAAGCCCTTCATATCTTGATGGATAGATAAAGCAGTCCATCGCCTGATAATAATCAGAAATATTAGTCTTCATACCTTCAAATATCACGTGTTCTTTTATTTTTAATTCTTCCGAAAGAGCCTTTATTTCCTGCATTCTTGGTCCGTCACCTACCAATACAAGAACAGCCTTTTCGTCTAGCAGCAGTATTTCTTTAAATACTTTTAATAAAAATTCATGATTCTTAGCATAATGAAAGCGACCTACATGCCCATAAATGTTGGCGTTTTCTAGGCCTAGTTTCATTCTTAGCGAAAGTCTTGTATCATAATCAAACCGAAATTTTGATACATCGATACAATTAGGAAGAAATACAATTTCCCTCTTTTTACAAGCTCTTTTCCCAAAAACCGCCTCTGATGCAAGTTTCGAACAAGAAAAAAGATAGTCGGCCTTCTTCGAAAGATTTAATCTCAACAGCTTAGTGATATATCCTTTCACTCCGGCATCAACTCCGGCAGATCTAGCATGAGCGATAGTCAAAAGTCCTTCCTTTTTCGCAATAGGAAGATAAATAGATGCAGTACTGGTCATATGACCCTGTATAAACTTATGTTCTCCACTATTCTTAGAAAGCAAATCTCTCCACGCCTTCTTATATGAATGAATATTATAAATTTTAAATCTTGGAATATGATATATTTTCCCACCCAAAGATTCTATTTCATCTTCAAAATACCCCTTAGAGTCTCCATGTACCACGAAGTCAAACTGAACACGATTTCTGTCTATACAACGATAAAGGTCCATTATTCTGCTTTCTGCTCCACCAATATTTAATTGACCCAAAACATGAAGAACCCTTATCATATCATTCATAACCTTATAATTTTAACATATTTAAGCTAAATCTTCCACTTCCTTCATACGCCTAAAGAATGTTGATCTCGATGCAATTCCTAATGCTTCCATAGCCTCTTTTTCTGTTATTTTTGACGACTTAAACTTAATGGTTATTTCCCTAAGAAGCATTGGATCTACAGGCTTTTTCTTTCTTCCTGCGAACTTTCCTTCTTCTTTTGCTTTAATTATCCCCTCACTCTTCCGCGTATTGAAATAATCATCACATTTTAACAGCATGTTTTTAAGTAAAAAGAGCATATTTTTTCTTTCAGCATCGCTTACATACCTTTCCTCATCAGTAAGATATACGCTGCATCCGCTAACAAGGAGCCTGTACAAATTGTATGAGAGCTTCGCGTTAGTCGCATCTATAGAACACATGTTATTTAATCTAACACTATCTATATGATATATATTGTTAAGATCATCTTCACTAATAACCCCCTCATATATCAAAGAATCTCTATACTCAATTAATTCAAGATTATCATATGAGCTTTTTCTATTAGTTTTGATTAACCACATGAACTTATCATATTCATCTAATTCTGCTTCTTTAACAAGAACATTAAAATCGTCTCTTAAACGGGTAGGAGTACGCATTTTAATAAAACTTGGAATACTATTCACTCTATAATATTTTTCTTTCCTATCGCGCAAATCATATCCTGGAATTCCCCTAAAAACATTTTTCGGTAAATAATCAATGACATCCCAATATAGAGTCAAAACATACTGAAATGAAGAGACAATTTCTCCAGATATTTCAAATATTTCGTAATCCATTTTTCCTATTACATAGCTCGACTTCTTGTTATCTTCACATTTGAGCATAGCAGATAGTGTTCTTATAGGAGATTTTTCGATTGGAGTTACTACATTCATTCCATTAATCATCAAAAGCCTCCTTCATACGCCGGAAGAAGAATTTTTTCATATCTTAACTTGTATATCGTTTTATAGAATTCTTTTCGAACATCAGAAATACACTCAATAGAATCAATTAATTCATATATCTTCTCCAAATCAATTCTTGGAACTATCCTTCTAAGAGCGTTATCACATTCCTTATATTCATGGCTCATTAACACCTTATTAAATGACATACGCATATTATGGCTTAATATTTCGTTCGAGCCATCTAAAAGCATTTCTTCTATGAACGAGGTGGAATTAAGAGCAGAATTAATCAAGATATCGCTATTGATATTAGGATACAGGCATTCATCATTATTAAATACAGGTGCCAAATGATAATCATTTTCACCCTCAATATATCCCCAGGAATAAGTGCTTCTGGATGAATTACCATTCAACGCATCTATAACGTACATATCATAAAATCTATCAATAGATGCACGAATGCTACCAGTCTTTCCACTTCCAATAATTATATGCTCAATATCATCAAAGCTGTATGTATGCGAACCTCTATTGATATCCAGCATCATCTCCATCACGTTTTCAAATAATATAAGTCTTTCATCCCTATTAAGAAAATTTTTAATTATTACTACATTCTTATCTTTAAACGTTCCAAGAAAACAGTCCTGTGCAGGCAAACCTAAGAGCCTATATACTTCACTTCCAATATATTCGGAAACATGATTAAAAAGCCATCCCATTTGAGATGACTTTTGAAATTTAACAAGGTAACTATAGCCATTAATGATAATCTCCTTATTGGCTCCAGTTCCTCCTATATACACTTTTTCATTCTCTTCATATTTAGAATAGTCTTTCATAGAATCCTCTAAATATAAAATATCAAATTTATAGTTTTTGTGTCAATAATATCGTTTCGATTTTGATACTATTTTAATAATAAAAAATGTCTTTATTAATAAGAAAGGACTTTCTTACGAAAGTCCTGCATGTTCTTTAAACCAGTCCTTATATTCTCTAAAGTCCTTGCATTCGGCATCTATGCTGTCTATCATAACTTCTAGTTTTTCAGTAACAAGTGTTTTGTAATTATCAAAATTATCATAACCCTTCTTCGTCCAGGCGAACGGATGTGTTAGTATCTGTACCTTCTTATGTCCCTTAATATTGGACTCATCAGGATAGCCATATCTCCATATATGATTCGCATCTGACATGTATTTAACATCAACTACAGTATTTTCATCAACATCATCCTTAAATGTAAAGAATTCATCCTGATATGCATTAAGCTTTCCATTCAACTTAATATTTTCTGCCAAAATATCTCTTGATGGTCTGTGTACCGAAAATGTATCAACAGAAAAATCAAACATTTCACTTAATATGTCAAGCTCCTTCTGTATCTGAACTCTTACCTGTTTCATATCAGTCAATCCGTTAAGTGCATAATGAAGGCCAATATGCTGACCTCTTTCATGCATATCCTTAATCATGTCCATATTACGCTTGGAAAGGATATTATATGAGTTATTCGTCCATTGAAAGAAATAGTTTGAGGTAAAATCCATACTCTCTTCGACCTTTGAAAGCTCATATGCTCTTTCAACGCTATATTCCACATCATGACGCATTATAATGAACTCATCCTGATTAATAGCCTTCTTGTAGCTTGAAGCATGTCCTGTTGATTTAATTATTCTAATTATTTCTTTGTAATCATCATAAGAAAACATATTATCCTCCAAATAAGTACTCCACAATCTATCTATTAGTGAGAATATGCTTCATTTTCGCCATCACATACTCTCTTATTCGATCAATAAATCCTTGTTTTAATGTATTCCCTTTTAGATATTCTCCATAAGAAATGCACTTATTACATTCAAATATTCCCTTAGCGTTTTGAAAATCCATTTCATTCATAGTATTCGTATGAAATACCAAGGTTGAATAATTATCATTAATAACCATATCCTGATTATTTTCACAATACTCTATTTTAAGCGATTTTCGTATTGTCTTACTTTTTCTATATGATATCGGATAGAATGTTATTCCTTTATACTCATATGGTCTAATTCCAAATCCGTCTGTAATTTTAACAAATCCATTCTCTTTTAGTGCTTTTAACGTATTTTTATCATAATTATGGGCTGGAGCCATGAATATATCAGTTTCTATTCCATTAGCTATGAGGATTTCCTTCCCCTGCTTAATCATTTCATACTGCTTCTCATATGAAAGACCAGAATATTCAGAAAAGTTATTAAGAGGAAACATTCCACTCTTATTAGTTGTATATACATGATTTAATCCATGCATAGCAACTGTCCAGCCTTCAGCTTGAAGTCCCCTGATATATGCCCAAAAATCACCTTCGAACTTAACTCCAGAATCTTCTCTAAAGTCCTTAAGCATTTGATCTTTATTATCTGGAATAACGCCTATTAACGGTTTAATGTCGAATTCGTCAATAAGTGCTTTGAATCTGTAGAACTTCTCCCAATTCATATCAATGCTTATATCATCTAATCTTATAGCTATTCTCAATATAAAACATCCCCAATTATAATCTCAGTATCAGTATCATATTCATCTATTAAAAGTGAACCGTCTATCGTTCTAACAATCAATTTCTCATCAAAAATGTCAACCACTTCACCAGGTTCATAACCACTAAAATCAATCATTTCATCAAATGGATGAGCTCTCCAGATTGTAATCTTATTATTGAAGTCTCCTTCTGACTCACCCCTTTTAATGAAAGCAAACGCCCCTGGGAATGGAGCAGCAACACCTCTAATAAGATTATAGATGTCCCTTGTTCGTGCTTTAAAATCTACCTTGCCGTCTTCTGCTGTACGCTTACTATACCAAGAGTCATAATCCTTAGACTCTCTACGTATAGAAATAGTGTCATCCTTGTATGCTTTAAGAAGCTTTTTGATCAAATTCTTAGAACATATCATGTTCTTGTACTGAGCAGTTCTGATATCGTCATGAGGCGTAATGCTGAACATCTCTGTTGCAAATATATTAGGAGAATCTGCATTCTCATCATATTTGAACATGTTTAAATTAAATCTGGTATCACCCAGAATAATAGACCAGTTAAGTGGAGAACGACCTCTTCCAAAAGGTAGATATCCCGCATTCCCATGGAAGCCAAAAATACCATATTTGAAGCAATCCAAAACTGATTTAGGAATTAGTCTCTGCCATCCCATACAAATTCCTATTTCGAACTCATTTTCTTTAAGAAAAGTCTGAGTCTTATCATCTGTTAAGAAATAACTATCAGCTTCATGAACTGGTATCCCATATTTTTCAGTAAGAATACTAAGCCCCTTATATCCAGAAACCTGATTCTTCTTAGTAACTTCAGGTGAAATAGTAATGACTAAATCAACTGGACAAATATTTTCTTGAATGAATGAAACTATATTTTCAGATGTATCCTTAACGCCGAATACTACAACATTATATTTCATCAATTATCCTCATAAATTCTCTTTATACCAGTCAATCGCAAGTTTAATTCCATCTGCGAAATTATATGATGGATCATAACCTAGTAGTTCTCTTGCTTTAGAAATATCTGCATTAGAATCCTTAATATCACCTTTTCTTGGTGGTCCAAAGATCGGTTCAACTGATACACCAAGTGCTTCACATATCTTATTATATACATCAATCAAGAATTCTCTTCCCCCAGCACCAATATTGAATGCTTCACCTGCTGCCTCTGATGGTGCCAGACAAGCCTTCAAATTAGCTTCTATTACATTATCAATATATGTGAAATCTCTGGAGTGTTTTCCATCTCCATTAATAGTTGGAGTCTCACCATTCTTAAGCTGCTTAATGAACTTAGGAATAACAGCAGCATACATTCCATTAGGATCCTGTCTTCTTCCGAACACATTGAAATATCTCATTCCATATGTATCAAGACCATATAGCACTTTATATAGTCTTCCATATTCTTCATCTACGCGCTTAGTTAATGCATATGGGCTAAGAAGCTTTCCTTCCTGACCCTCTTTTTTAGGAAGAACAGGGTGATCACCATACACAGAAGATGACGAGGCATATACGAACTTCTTAACTCCATTCTGTCTAGATGCTTCCATCATATTAAGAGTTCCTCTAATATTAATCTCTTCATATAAAAGAGGCATTTCAATAGATCTTGGAACAGATCCCCATGCCGCCTGATTAAGGACATAATCAACTCCTTTAGTTGCCTCCATGCATGAATCTAAGTCTCTTATATCTTTTTCAAGAAATGTAAATCTTGGATTATCTAATAAATGCTCTATATTCTCTTTCTTTCCTGTAGACAGATTATCCAGACATCTTACTGTATATCCCATATTAATTAATGCTTCACATATATTAGAGCCTATAAAACCTGCTCCGCCAGTAACTAAAAATACTGAATCCTCTGGGAATTTAACATCCTTAAAACTCATTTTTAATCTCTCCTATCTCACTTATCTTTATTTTCAATACAATCATATTCATTTTTTACTAAATATCAGATTTTTTGTACTTTCCAAACCACATAATCAATATACCAAAATATACCATTGGGAACATGTACATCATATATCTTGAAATACACATTACTGTTATCGAAGTCTCACATACCTGCCCTAATACACCAACAATAGTAAGCAATCCGAATAACAATACTGTACTATCTTTTCTATTCTTGATAATCCCTGCTACAAGTATACCATAAACAATCAGGCTGTATATTTGCATCAACAGGTTAAATGGACTTACTGCTACAGTTCTAATGAAACCTACCAGACATAATCCCACATAATTATATATCCATCTGTCGAAATGTTTAGGAATGAGCTTAACCGTCATAGCTTTGGCAGTTGCGTTCTGAATGTTATACTTTTCAATTCCATAGGTTATATTATTATCATCAAAATAAGATCCCATGGACATATGATCTTTAATATTATCGTAACAGTCCTCATAAAAGCTGGCCGCATCGAAAACACTATCGCCCTGATAGAACTCCCATCCCCAGCCATTATTGGTCATATCTTCGTATCTTGCCATGAACACACTCTTAACCAGTTCATCCTCAAATAATTCACTATCCTCTTCGTCTGCAATAAGCATGGCATTACCATACATACTAATGCTGTTAGGTGGAACCTCAAACATGCCCAAAATACTATAGCAAAAAACACTCTGCACTATCTTCATTATCACTACAGTAATTAGAAGCGATATTAATACTTTAAGAGATGCTTTAACCCACGTTTTCCTTCCAATATATATCCCTGCTATTGCTACCATAACCAACGTAAAAAGAAGCTGAGTTCTGGTGAGTGATAGAATGAATGATGTAGCCAATGAAACCCACCACCACTTATAACTATCATTATTAATGGTCCATATCATGAATACCATAAAAATCATAAACAGAGGATATGCAATTCCTTCTGTAAGAATTGAAAGAAATGTAAGCACTCCGGTTCTACTAAAAATAACGGGCATAGTATAAAATGAAAGCATAATCAGGTACATAAGAATTCTAACTAAATAATGTACTGAATATTCATTTGCAACAGACTTAACAAAAAAATATACACTGAATATAGCAAATAAGGTTTGAGCTGCAATTGCGAAATTTAAATATATATCCACTCCGAATATCACTCTAAATAATGCCAAAAACAATGAGTAAATTGGTTCATCCATAACCTCTACTCTAAATGTTTCATAGCAGTGAGTATCATTTCCCTTCTGTACTCCGTAAATAAAAAACAACACAAATAATGTGACTGCCACAACAATGGTAGCAATCACATCAATATACTTGTTAATATTAAGTTTCTTATTATTCACGGTAGTCGTCATATATTATCTAAATAACTTTGGGGTCAATTACAAGTTACTTTATTCTATGTTATCGTCTTCAAGGCTACGAATTCTTTCTTCTAAAAGAGCTATTTGCTGTGTAAGTCCCTTAATTTTATTAGCAAAACCTGATATAACCGTCGTAAGGGATATCAGAATAACTACAATAAAGAAAATGCATGCTGCGAATAATCCGTTAGAAGCAACCTCTATTCCTAAAAGCGATGTGGCTTTAATAAGCAAGTTTGGGAATATTACTAAAACCAGCATAACCACACCAGCAAGTAACCATAGAAGACTATATCTTAACTCAAAGCGTTTCTTCTTGAGTAGAACAAATATAATTATGAAATACAGTAAAACTATGCATAACGAAAAAATCTGTAATGATAATGGCATTAATAATTTCCTCCAAGAAGAATCGCTAAGGAAACTTTAATCATATAATAAACACTCTTAAATGATGAGATAGAGCTCACTCCACCCTGACGCTCCTTCATCATTACTGGAACCTCGCATATTCTAAGTCCAAATTTAGCTGCAGTAATAAGAGATTCAGGCTCTGGATAATCCTGCGCATAATTATTAGAGAATAACTCAATTCCCTTTACATTAACCGCCCTGAATCCACTGGTTACATCGTATATTCTCTGATGAATTCTCATCTTAATTAATCCACTTAGAAATTTAATTCCGAATCGTCTAAGTGCAGTTGATTGAAAACCATCCTTGGTTACGAACCTTGAACCAACCACCATATCTGCTTCACCATTCATAATTGGATCAACAAGCTTAGTAATCTCTTCTGCAGGATGCTGTCCATCTCCATCCATCTGAATCGCTATATCATATCCATGCTCCCTGGCATATATATAACCAGATTGAACAGCTCCACCTATCCCTAAATTCTGTGGAAGCGATATATGATTGAGCTTCTTTTCTAAAAGAAGCTTTCGTGTTCCATCTTTAGAACAATCATTAATGACTACATAATCAACATCTTCATTAGTTTCTTTAAGATTATCTATAACGTCAACAATACTGTCCTCTTCATTGTAAGCGGGAATAATGATTAATACTCGCATAAACTAATTACAGTCTCCAATACAAGAACTCATCTGTTGCTTCGAATTCTTTTCTGTTAAATAATCCCTTAATATCCATGAATACCTTCTTAGAATGCTTAGAATTAAAGAATCCAGTTACATCCTCTTTCTTATATTCAAGGAACTGTGTATGTGCTACTGCCATAATAACAGCATCCATACCCTTAACATCATCCATTGACTGGAATGTAATACCATATAATCTCTTAGCCTCATCCGCATCAGCTGCAGGGTCTACTACTATTGGTGTAATTCCATATTCAGCAAGCTCATTATATATATCAATTACCTTGGTATTTCTGGTGTCAGGGCAGTTTTCCTTAAATGTAAAGCCTAAAATCGCAACTTTAGCGCCCTTAACTGGAATATCCGATTTGATAAGATTTTTAACTAAGCTTTCTGCAACATATTTTCCCATATCATCATTAATTCTACGTCCAGAAAGAATAATTTGGCTGTGATAGCCAAGCTCCTCTGCCTTATATGTAAGATAATATGGATCTACTCCTATACAATGTCCTCCAACCAGACCTGGAGCAAATTTAAGGAAGTTCCACTTGGTTCCAGCAGCTTCTAATACAGACTTGGTATCAATTCCCATCTTATTAAAGATAATTGACAGCTCATTCATGAAAGCTATATTAATATCTCTCTGGGAATTCTCAATAACCTTGGCAGCTTCAGCAACCTTAATGCTGTCTGCTCTGTATACACCAGCCTCAACAACCAATTCATAAACCTTAGCTACAGTGTCTAATGTTTCTTCATCCATACCTGAAACTATCTTGGTAATAGTCTCTAATCGATGAACCTTATCACCTGGGTTAATTCTCTCTGGAGAATAACCAATCTTAAAATCAACACCACATTTAAGACCAGACTCTTTCTCTAAGATAGGAACACATATATCTTCTGTAACTCCTGGATATACAGTGGACTCAAATACTACAATTGATCCCTTAGTAAGGTTCTGTCCAAGTAATCTTGATGCGCCCTCGACTGGTGTTAAATCAGGTGTATGATCATCATTAACCGGAGTTGGAACTGCCACTATGTGAAACTTAGCTTCTTTCAGCTTCGAAGGATCTGCTGTGAAATCAACCTTAGTATTCTTAATAACGTCATTGCCAACTTCATTGGTTGGATCAATTCCATTCTTATAAAGATCTATCTTAGCCTTGTTTAAATCAAAACCAACTACATTAATCTTTCTTGCAAAAGCAACTGCTATAGGCATTCCAACATATCCCAAACCTACCAAAGACAGCTTCTCTTTTCCTGCAACTATATCCTCATATAATCCCATGATTTATTCTCCTTGATTCCTATTTCATATAATTATAAATATAAAATTTGTTAACACAATATATAGCTATAAGTATACCATAAAACACTTAATATATGTACCTTTTATTCCAGCTATTCAAGGTGTTTCGTCCTATATACTTCCCATCAAGAAAAGATATATAGTCGTATAGGTTGGATTATCATAATGAAGTCCGTCCACGATATTAAGCTTGGTTGACGACAGATAAGCATTCGAATCTATAATATTAACACCTACCAATCCTGTCTTGAGTTTCTGATTAAAATTATCAACCTGTTCTTTAGAAGTATATGGATTAGTCCATACAGGATTAACTGTAGCATAATACACCTTCGCGCCCCTTAGGGTCCATGTGTACGTCCAGTTATTTACTGTCTCAATATATCTGTCTATATTGCCTGGATCATTAACTCCAAGATTAATAACAATTTTACTTCCCTTGGTTGCTAGAGCGTCAATTCTAGGGATTGCTTCTTCAACTAACCAGTTGTAACCCATTCTCTCTTCTGCAATATATGCTACTCCAGTTTCTCCCACTGCCTGATGCATCTGAACGAATCTTGAGTCACCAACGAAAATTACACCTGTTGTTGGTGCCGAAATTCCCTTAGTCAAAATAGCCTGATTATTGGCAATATCAGCTAAATACTGAGCACGAGCTTCTGCCTGAGCCTTCTTAACGAGCATCAAATTCTGCTGAGTATCCACAGACTGCTGTGCAAGCGCTATCTCCATTTCTGATGCTCCAGCCTTAATCAACGCATCTCTATAACCTATCAACTGATCAAGAACTATCTCATCTTCCGTTTTCGCTTTTACAGTTTTTTTCTTCTTGCTTTTAGCAGCTTCTGCAGGCACTGACATACTAAGTGTTAATGCGATGCTAAGTAGCACTACTGTAATATTTACTAATCTCTTTTTCATTTTGCCCTTCTTTCCAGATAATTGAATACTGTCGACAACAGCTTTTCTATAATAAATGCCAATATAACAGTCAATACTATCGCTATCATAAGTTGAACATACCAGTTAAGACTCATCAAGGATTCTGTGTTAACTACCTGGAAATATATGTACGTATGAAGAACATATATATACAGTGAAATCTTTCCTATGAAGCTTAATACATAATCCTTGATATTGAGAGTAAAGCAGTTCTTATCACCAAATATTTTCGCCCATATTAAGCCAAATGCGAAGCACCAGTTAGCTGTGTACCAAAAGTCTGCATATTCATGTAGGTACAACCATAATGACATATCAATAATAAATACAGTCATTATAAACACCCTGTATTTAGGAAGCTTGCCTACCAAACAAAATGCCAGATATATTATCAGTATAATTATGATAAACCAGTAATCTGCACCCGTAATTAGCCTTATAACATCCTTCGTTTCATGAATATTATCACCTAAAATTGCTATAACTGTAGCTATCAGAAGATATGGGAAATACATATTCCTGAATCTCTTCCATAAATATTTCTTATCGGTTTTCTTATCTTTACTTCCATATCCAAGATATAGTGCATATCCTGACAAAAAGAAAAATAGACCTACCCCTGGGTCACCTAACTTCGAAACAAACTCAGCCACCCTCTCACTTCCAACAAATGGAGCTCCCCACTCGAAGTAATGTGAGAAAATAACCATAAGCATCGCTATTCCTCTTAAGAAATATGATGTATTCTTACTAATCTTCATAATTAATTCCTTCTATGAACATTTCAGATTACGAAACGGTTAAAATCTGAACAAACCCTTTACCTGATAAAAGATTTCAGGATTATATACCTTTAAAGTAATGCCCGATGCATCATTAAAGATCACCATAAGCGTATAAACTATACCAACAAAGAAACATGCTTTTAGCAAATTGAATATAAATGAATTTCTCTTTTCACACATAACAAGCCACAAAACAGCTGATGAAAGAACAAGTCCAAATGCTATGTCGGCTGTATATCTCTGCAACACTCCAGCCGTGTTGGCATCTAAGAGTCCTATGATAAGAGAAAAAGAAACTGACATTATAATAAAAAGTCTAAGCTTCTTTGCTTTTAAAGTATTCTTATAGTGTCCAATCACACCGAGATTCCATAAAAGTACATTGCAGGTAATTATTCCTCCAAGGAAATGTTCTGTAACCATTCTTCCAAGATACGAATACTCAAGATTTACTGTATGAAGATACGGAAATACACCATTAACATATGGTGGTTGGAAAAGAAATGTACCAAGACCCAGCATCATTCTTGAAATACTCATTCCTCTTAGATTCATATCATTATTAGTAAGGCTGTAAGTTGCACCAAAATCATACACACTGCCAAATCTCACATAATTGTAATACATGACACCTATGGCAACTATTACATAAGGAACTATAAATGATATTGATCTTCCAATTGATTTTTTACTAAATAATTCACGCTTTTTAACTGCTGTCTCGAAGAAGACTGGAATGGCCAAAAAGCTGAACAGAAGCATCTGTGGTCTGCATCCAGAAACCAAAGCCATACATAACGATCCAATACAAAGGTACAGAGCTTTCTTTTTGACTGAATCAATTCTGTCTGCTAAAAACCAAAAATATAAGCCTATCGAAAGAAATGCCAAGGCTGCCATCAATGGTACAGAATATAAGTCTGCAGTAAAATAAATATATGTATATGTTCCACACAACACCGTCGAAGAAGCTATTAGCAAATATGACACCCATGTCGTTAGTGGGACATATTTTCTTTTTATTTCATAGATTAGTAAAAATGATCCTAAAACAAACAGTGCATAGAAAATGAATACTGCAAAATGATTCGGAAAAGCACCACCAGTTATTATGTGATATGGAAGATATATTAAAATCTCAGGTACTATGCCAAAATATACATAATACTTCCCGTCATAATATGCATAGTCAGCTCTATAATCAATCTGGTTCGCCTGAAGATATATGGTATCATACGGATTCAGAGCATTAATTAGTCCTTCCTCTGGAATATAATCAAGTGCAACCTCTCCTTTAGATAACGAATTTGCCAGTTCCTTGTACTGCTGATGATGAGGCTTACTCGCTTCATTAAGAAGCTTATGAGAACTACTTAACATTAAGCCAAACAAAACTAATACTGCTACAACTACTACAGTTGATATTCTCTTCGCCTTAAGCCCTGGTTCCTTGTCTTTTACACACGCAAAGAAAAGTATCACCATGTACAACAGCAATACTCGTCCTATATTGAACATAAAAGGCCTTTTGGCATTTATCATAATTCCATGAAAAGCATATGGAAGCTTTTCAGCCGCGGATTCTGCGAAATTAAAAGTAAATGTCAGATTTTTAACCTTCCCATACGGATGAAGATTAGCATAGAAGCTTGATGGTGTTTTAGATGAAATTACATCTGATGGAAGAAAATAATCATAATAGTTACCTTCATCCGTTAATGCAATATCATATTTAACCGGGCAATTTTCTGGAATCTCAATATCAAAATGAACATTACTAACATATTCATCAATATCATTAATATGAACGAAGAAGCCTTCTTCGTTCATATCCATTTCCATACGAGAAGATAAATCTATAGGAGTATTTCCCATAGATGTCCACGTTGAAAAATTAAATACTATAATCTCTAATAAAATTGTAATAATAAATCCAATTATGTATGGCTTATATTTTTTCATGAAACAATGCCTATACTTCTGTCTTATATGTATATGTTGAAACAATCTCTTTTACTAATGGTCTGATATCTGCGGCTTCGTTCTTAGACTCTTCTTTAAGAGCTTTAAGAGTTTTAAAGAAATCATCCTCATTAAGTTCTATAGGCTTAGCTATGAAAATAGACTTATTTTCAGTAGCTGTTAATCCTTCTTCTGACATAAGTAGCTCTTCATACAGCTTCTCGCCTGGTCTTAATCCTGTAAATTCGATTTTAATATCCTCATCAACTCTATAACCTGATAACCTAATCAGGTTACGAGCTAGATCCACAATTTTAACAGGTTTTCCCATATCAAGAACGAAGATCTCACCGCCTTTAGCGAATGCTCCTGCCTGAAGAACCAGACTTACTGCTTCTGGTATAGTCATAAAATATCTAATAATATCAGGATGAGTTACCGTAACCGGACCACCTGCCATAATCTGTTTCTTAAATAGTGGAATTACCGAGCCATTCGAACCTAAAACATTTCCGAATCTTACTGCCACGAATTCTGTTTCGTAATGCTTATTAAATGTCTGAATAATCATTTCGCAGATACGCTTAGATGCACCCATTATATTAGTTGGGTTAACAGCCTTATCTGTACTAATCATAACAAATCTTCGAACTCCATTCTGGGCTGCTGCCTGAGCAGTTTTCCATGTTCCGAATACATTATTTTTAATGGCTTCATTAGGACTGGTCTCCATTAACGGAACATGCTTGTGAGCCGCTGCATGATAAACAATTTTAGGCTTATACATCTCGAATATTCTGTTCATTCTGTTGGTATTTCGAACAGATGCAATCAGAACTACTAAATCAAGCTCTGGATATCTAAGCTTAAGCTCCTGCTGAACATCATATGCACTATTTTCATATATATCCACTAAAATAAGCTGTTTAGGATGATGTGATGCAATCTGACGGCATAACTCAGAGCCAATAGAACCGCCTCCACCAGTAACTAAAACGACCTCATCCTTCACATATCCTAATATAGAATCCAAATCTACTTCTATAGGGTCACGGCCTAGTAAATCTTCTACTTCAACATCTCGAAGCTTGGCTACTGAAACCTCTCCATTAACCAGCTGATACATTCCTGGAAGAGAACGTAATTTACAGTTAGTTTCCTTACATATATCAAGAATTTCTGAAATAGTAGCACGGCTAGCGGATGGCATGGCCACTATAATTTCATCTATATCATAAAGATCTGCACACTCAATAATTTTATTTCTTCCACCAACTACCTTAATTCCCTGAATAAAACGACCAGCCTTTCCTGGATCATCATCTATGATACAGCGAATAACCATAGTAGAAAAATTAGAGTTAACAATTTCTTTAACAATAGAGTTGGCCGCTTCACCAGCACCTATAATCATTACCGAAATAGTATTCTTCTTATTCTGATTCTTATGCTTATAACTTCGAAGAAATCTGTATGAAAAACGACTTACGAAAATCAAGCTCAAGAGGCAGAACATATATAGGAAATAATAGCTTATTGGAACAGCCTGATATCCCTTGACCCTAAAAAACTGGAGTCCTATAGCCTGAATAATCGTTGATATCACGGATGATATAACAATATTCTGAAGCTCTGTTTCACCTGCGAAGGCCCACAGTGAACTATACATTCTGAAGATATATAAAACCAATATCGTAAGAATAATACTTAGCGGAAGAAACTTTTCTATAGGAGTAAGGAAATACCTCGGCACCTCCTCCATATCAAAGTTAAATCTCATATACAGAGCAATAAAACTCGCGGCTATAACACTTATAATGTCATATATGATAAGCGCAGTTCTTCTATAAAATTTCTTAACATCAAAAATCTTCTTAGCAGTTTTCATTACTTACTTGCTCACTTTTACTAAAAATTAATGGTGATATGCATAGCCATAACACGAATGCCATTGGATGACTCAAATGATATGTCCACTCAACAACACCAGCCACCGCAAAAGCAACTATAATTACTGAAGTTAATGCTTTATATGGTGCTGTGAATCTATTCTTTCGGTAATAGCTTATGGCAACAACTAAGCTACTTATGCCAAAAATCACGAATACGATCGCAGTTGGAATACCATGGTCATATGCAACCTGAAGATAAACATCATGCGCATGTGTTGCTTCAGAACCATCCTGAAGTGTTGCTCCCATACCTTCATGGCCGGTCATATTTAGCTGCTCAATATATGACTTATAAATGTCAATTCTTCCATTGGTGTAATCTACGGGTTTAGTTGACTCTCTTTCCTCTTCCCATATTTTTTCATATTCTTCTATTGTAAGGAAATAGTCAGAGTCATCTCCTGTATAAGTACCATTTTCTTTTGCTTCGTCAACTTGACTTTGTATTTCTTTTGCAAAATGTTTTGCATATAATAAATATAATTCTTCATTTTGATCTATATTAATTTCAAGCTGCTCATCTGTTAATTCAATTTCTTTAAAGTCATAATACCTGTGATAAATTAAATCTTTAATCTTTGCATGGTATTCATTGAATTCTGATGTATCATCTACATATATATTGATTTCACTTTCATCTATTCCAAACATTTTAGAAGCGAATATCTTAACGAATCTCCCAACCGATAAATAACTGTCATCTGTTAACTTTTGTCCTCTTAAAACTCCATCTGGAAACTGGTCAATATCAAAAACATACGGTTCTGATACCAAACATGGAATTGTCCTTTGTAACTCAAATGTAACAACAAAGGTTAACACAACTGCAACAATCATTAACCCAATAGATTTGGCTGCAAGTTTAAGATAAGATACTCCAGTTCCGAACAAGAGCATAATCATTGCGAAAACAAAAGCAACAATTATTGCAAATATAGCAGTTCTAGCCATAGTAAAGGCAGAATATGCAACTACTACACCAAAGAACAATAACTCTTTCCATAGAAGATTTAGCTTTGGCGTGTCAGTTATAACACTCTTACCATTATCACCCTCTGATATGCATGTACTTCTAATCTTAGATATCAACATTACCATTGCTACAGACATAACCATAGTCATATAGGTGGCTGTAATAGTAGATGTATGGAAACAATGTGTGAATCTAACATTACTGTAATTATCAAAAGGTCTATACATTAATACCCATATAGTAGAAAGAATAAAATGGATTACAACACCTCTTATTACATTTTTAATAAATTGGCTCTTATCTTTCCAAAAGCCAATATTTAGCATTAATAATGCGAATGCTACAGCAAGGGTTACTGTCCACCATCTTTCGTTTCTAAATATCACTATCATAAGTAAATAGATTCCAATGATAGTTGAAAGTACCGGATTTAACCTAGTCATTTTCTTCTTGACAAGACATATAACTGTTCTAATAAGAATAAATCCAAGAAGGATAGCCACCATTACATTGCCTTTGACAATGAACTTATCTGCATCTGACATTTCTTCAAGAATATTCGAATTATAATAAATAGTTCCAGCAATTCCAGTCGCTACAAAATATGCAGCATTACACCAATTGATAATCTCCTTCAATGAGAACATAGAAATTATGATTAACGAAAACCACAACATCTCTTTTCTTTCTGCTACAGCGTGATCAATATTATAAAAGCCTGAAACATATTCACAGCATGCTGATATAGCCCCCATAATACCAATCGATTGAATAAAATGTGGTATATGATCTACTACATAATCTCTATTAAGAAAACTTTCAGATTCGTAATCATGATTCACTATGTAAAATAGTATCACTCCAAGAAATACAACAGCTGTGGTTGCTACGATATTGTCGAGAAGATGCGTTGATACCATTCCCATACATATACATATCTGACACGCAACCAATAATACTCCTATCAAAGGATTGAACACATACTGAATAGCTTTTTTAACGGAAACAATTTTATCCTTTTCAGAATCTCTAAATATAAGACCTGTTAATGACAACAATACAGCGGTTACTAAGACTACGATGCCTATAAAAAGAAGCGACTGAACTTTATCTAATGGCTGAATATAATCATAGTCCATTACTATATTCTGACCTTCTAGAAGGACATCATCATAGTAAGACATTGCCAGAATTCCCGAATCTAACTGCCATGGTTCCTGAGCCAAATAAAGTGACTTAATAGTATCAAACTTAACGAAATATACCTCGCCAACATTAAGATCTACATCCATTAAAAATTCAGCTTTTCCTGATATTCCAGTCATATCTTTAGGTTCATCAGCAAGAACTATTCCATTGCCGTCAACAAGCTTAACCCACAACTCTTCAGAACCACTATTTTCACCAACATACAAGGATATACTATTGATGTGGTCATAATCTGCAACAAATGCCTGCATTGCAGAATGCTTGTAATTAATCACATCTGTATACTCTTCAGTAAGTCTAGGAGTATTTTTAACAATATCTGTCTTAAATACTCTGCATGGATATACTAAGAATATAAGAAGCAGTGAAACTATTATGATTATTGTTTTAACTACTGAACTAACATTAACTAATTTTCTCATTTATTTTTCTCTTTTAACTGCTGATATAAACAAATCTGCAAATATCATAGGAATAAATATCCATAAATAAAAACTGTATCTTACAAGACTCATAGGCCCTATTAGGCATGTCAATATAACTACAAACGGAAGAACATACGGCAATCCGAATTCAATCCTTTTTTCTTTTAATACGTATCCCAGTATTATTATATATACCCAAAGCATGAATCCCGGTGATAGTAGTAAATGAAAGACTGGGATTTTCTGTGCAGAGGCATCAAGCGAAAGCCACCTGTAAAAATCGTCTATAAAAGGTATTAATGAGCACCTCTCACCTGGTGGTTCAACCTCATATCCAAAATATGAGCTATCTTCATATGTATATGTAAACATCTCATGATCTTTGTACCCATCAATAACAGCCCACGGATAATACATTCCATAGCTGGTCATAGCAAAAGCGTTAAGATAGGCTGCAGGGTGCTTAACTCCAAGTGATAGCCATATATCATAGAATCCTTTAGTATTATTAAGATAATTATCTTCAAGGAATCCTATTTTCACCATATCAGAGCATTTAGGAGCATATCTATTCATTGCATCTTCAGATATATACTCTGTTATCTTACTAATCTCTTCGTCTTCCAGGGAATTCCTATCGAAGCTATATAACCTTGCCATCTGTTGGATAGGAACTGTTAATATCTCTCTATGCCCAACATCCTTTGCATCAGTAACCCTCAAAAGCATTGTATTAATCAAGAAGAACAACACTACAGATGATATAACTATGAATAAAATGTTCTTAACATATTTTCTGTAATCCGAGTGTCTTAAAACATATGCTATAAATAATATCGCAAATACTATAAATGCATGAACACCATTACTTCTCATAAGCATCATAAATACGAGAGATAGTATTAATTGCGTTATGTTTTTTACCTTCTTATCTTTAAAAAACTCATCAGGATTCTTCAATAACTGTCGCAATTTAAGGACACTTAATACTAAAAATGCTCCGAATACTCCATCCTTCGAAGAACACAATGAGTACATAACTAAAACAGGAAAAGCACCAAAATATATGCTTAATATAGTCTGCCATTTCTTGCCAAGCCCTTCAGAAGATAATACTTTAATCAAAAAGCCAAGAACAACAGCTATTATCGTCATCTGAAAAAGTATAAAAGATGCAATTCCAATATTGTAGTCACCTGTAAGCTTATGAAACAACTGAACTATCCCACCCATTGAAAGTACATGAAGCATGGGATGCTGATTATTAAAACTTCTGGTTATCGTCTCCATAAGCTCATCCTGAGCATCGTAGCAGAAAAATCCTGGATAAACTCCTAAAAATACTACAAAATTCAATAACCATATCGTAATTGTTGATTTAAGCCATACATACCTACTATTTACAGTTATTTTATTAGTTTCTGTTCCATTTACAAGCTTTCGTTTAGCTTTATTGGCCTGTAATATCCTATCAAATAATTCCCATATCAGTGCAACTAAAAAATATGAGACAATACCAATACCCAATAAACCTATATATGTCCATGCACTTGCGAACTTGATTTCACCATATTTTTTCGCACTAAATCCAAATACTGAAGCCAGTGAAAACAATATGCTTATTATTAAATTAACAATACTAAATCGTATCTTCTTCATCAGTTCTTCTAGCTACAACGTATTGAGGAGAGTTATTCATTGATATGTAAGTTCTTCCTATATATTCCCCTATTAGTCCCATCATAAGAAGAATCAATCCACTCATGAAAACAATAACACTCATCAATGCTGCAAATCCTGCAACCTGACCATCTATATCAAGGAACAATTTCTTAATAATGGTATATATCCCATATAAGAAACCAACAACTGCTGCCACACTTCCTGTGAATGTAGCAATACGTAATGGCTTAACGGAAAATGCTGTGAATCCGTTGAACCAAAGTGACATAAGCTTGCCGAATGTATATCCAGACTGTCCTATCTCTCTGTTTCTATGATTGACCTCAACATTAATCACATTCTTAGTAGTCCTAAGAACAAGGCCAATTAAATATGGGAATGCATACGTATATTTAATCATTTCATCTACAACGAAACGACGTGCTGCAAAATATGACGAGACATAAAGATTCTTAGGTTTGCCAAGCATAATTCTGGTCATTCTCTCGTTAATCATCGAACCAAAATTTCTGAAAATATTGTGTTTCTTATGAGTATACTTAGCATATACAACATCTGCACCATTCTCTATTCCATCTAACAGCTTAGAAACTTCGTTAGCAGGAGTCTGACCATCATCATCTAAGCAAACGATTATATCTCCTGATACTACATTCAAGCCTGCCATAATAGCCGAATGCTGGCCAAAATTTTTCGCAAGAGAAAGACCAGTTATGTTATCATTCTCTTTCGCAAGTTTAGTAATAGTATCAAAGGTATCATCTGGCGAACAATCATTAACTAAAACTATCTCATATGTATATTTAGTTAATTTCGCCATAGTATCTTTTATCTCATCTATAACTGCTGGCAGTGTATTGGTTGAACAATAGCAAGGTATTACGAAACTAATTTTCATCTAATTGCCTTTCCATGAAAAGTATTCCATCTACTAATTCAGTATCTTCATATCCACATTTTAGATAGCTTTTATGAGCTACCTTGTTTTCTTCTCTAAGCCTTAATCTTAACTTTGAAAGCTTCAATTCATTTTTCGCGAAATCATTCATCATAGAACAGGCCTCTGTTCCGAAACCGAATCCCAACGCATCTTCTTCGCCTATGAATATGCCATATTCAGCACTTCTATCTTCACAATCAACATCACGTAAATATACCGATCCTATCGGTCTATCAGTCTCATTTTCATGAATCACGAACTGGTATACCAGCCCTTTCTCAACTTTATTCCTAAGCCAGTTTCTGTGAATTTCTGGAGTCAAAGGGTTCTTATCAATGAAATTCTTCATGACGAAATCTGCATTTCGCCACTTAACTATCAAATCCGTATCCTTATCTTCAATTGAAGTTAAATATATTTTATTTCCCTGCAATTTCATATATATCGAATCCTTCAACGCTATCAAATCGTGTAAGTATCACATTATCTCCAGAAGATTCATAAAAGTCTATTAGCCATTTCACATTATTATCTATGCTCAAATCTTCTACAGTCGCTTCGTTGTTTGTTTCTTCATTCGTCTTCATTATGAATTTTGCTTTTCCTTTAAGAAGAGCATCCTTCGCGTTACTGATGTCATATCTTCTTAATTTCCCACTTTGAACCGGACTGAATGTAAACCACCCACCTAACAAATCAGAGTTCATCTTCGAAATCTCTGCCATATCGGAAAACATCTTCTCAGAATATGCCACGGTAGAATATACATCCAACAAATAAAAATCTTTATTATTTGAATTCATATATTCATACAGTTTGATATACGGTGCATTAGTTTCTTCTCTAAGATTCTGATTATCAACTAACCTTCCATATTCCTTAGGTACTACTATCAAGAACATAATTACACTAAATGCAATCATCAGTTCTATATGCTTATTCATAATTAGCATCGCATATATTACTAAAATAGTAATTTCTACTAAATACAACGAATGGGTAATTCTCTCAGGCATCCTGTTTCCCATCATCATATATATCCATATCAATGTCCGTCCAACGAAAAGGACGATTAGATTTAATATTTCTATATATCTTCTTCCTAATATTAATAGAATAAAGATTAGTATATAGAAAAAGGCACTTATCAAATTATATGGATAATCAGATCCTGTCGAATTAGCTCCATGTGTTATACGATAGATATATAATCTGAGATTGTCCTTAATACTGGTCAATGTATCTGAAGATTTCGGATTCGAGATATTAGCATACTCTGCAATCTTCCACATAACCTCTGGTGTATATTCACTATCTAATCCGAAATTATAATTCTCCAGTAAAATCTGTTCTTCTTTTGATAATCCAATGCTTTCAAAAAAATCTTTATTAGCTTCATATTCAGGAATTACCTGAAAATCATATAATTCAGTCCTGGCATCAAAAAAATCAGTAAATGTTTTCCATCCTTCATTTGAATATGCCATTCCATTAATGCCAAGACTTATTAACAAAAGACCAGCTATTAATGCAAGCGTACATCCATATTTAACTAAGTTCTTAACAAAACATTTTCCATCTAAAGTAAATCTGATAAGGTATGCAACGCATAAGAACGGAAGCATTAATAGCATCATTTCAGACCTTAAATTAAAACCTAAGAATACTATTAAAAATACTGGTATGTTCTTCTTCAGATATTCTTTAGGAAGACAATCTGATTCTTCTGAAATCACCCAGGCTATCGCAGCTGCTGCAAGCATTGCGACTGTGTAAGTATACTGTACATTAACCAAGTGACTACCTACTACAGTTATTAGTAGCATTACTTCACTTATTGCTATTGCTATCTTATACAATATCTTTTTTGAAGTAGGTACTGTTGATGCATGTCTGTCAGCAATCTCTAAACTTCTATCCAATATAATCGCAATCGAACCATATTGAAACAAAAGAAGGACAATTCCATACCCGGGAATGCTTCCAGCTATTTTATACAAACCACTAACCAAAACACCAAACAACCATAGATTTTGATTATTATGTGCATCAGGTTCGCCCGAATATGCACCAGATAATATATCTTTAATCAATACATCATCATTAAGATCATAGTAATAATCAAATAAAACACTTACTACTATGGCCAAAATCGCCGTTGATGCAATTGCAATTAGCCAATTAACACGTCTATTTTGATGCATAGAACTCTTTCACTTTAGATATTATGTATTCTGTATCCTCTACACTCAGTGTATAAAACATTGGAAGTCTGACTAATCTTTCAGACTCTTTGGTAGTATATTCATCCTCACCACTAAAGTGTCCGAATTTAACTCCTGCAGGAGCAGAATGAAGTGGGACATAGTGAAACACTGCTAAAATATCTGCTTCCTTTAAAAAAGATATTAATTCAGTTCTTTCGGTCAAATCCTTACACTTAAGATAAAACATATGTGCATTATGTGTAGCATAATCTGGAATGAATGGAAGCTCCACCAAACCCTTTTCTTCTAAAGGTTTAAATGCTTCATAATATCTATTCCATCTATCCATACGAACATCATTAATTTCATCAGCCATTTCAAGCTGTGCATATAAATATGCAGCATTCATATCTGATGGAAGGTATGAAGAACCAAAATCCTGCCATCTATATTTATCAACCTGACCTCTGAAAAACTTACTTCTGTCAGTTCCCTTTTCTCTTAAAATTTCGGCCTGTTCGACATATTTCTCATCATTAATTAAAAGCGCACCGCCTTCACCCATTGAATAGTTCTTAGTCTCATGAAAGCTTAAACATCCAAAATCTCCTATGGTTCCTAATGCTCTACCCTTATAAGTACTCATAATACCCTGGGCTGCATCCTCAACAACCATAAGATTATGGCGTCTTGCTATATCCATAATCGTGTCCATCTCACAGGCAACACCTGCATAATGAACTACAGCTATTACCTTAGTCTTGTCTGTAATAGCCTCCTCTATCTTATTTTCGTCAATGTTCATTGTTTTAGGATTAACATCAACAAATACGCACTTACAACCTCTAAGAACGAATGCATCTGCGGTTGAAACAAAGGTGTATGATGGAAGAATTACCTCATCACCCTCCTTAACATCACAAAGAAGTGCTGCCATCTCAAGTGCATGTGTACAGGATGTTGTAAGAAGCGCTTTGGCTGCTCCTGTTTTCTTTTCAAGCCATTCATTACATTTTTTAGTAAATTCTCCATCACCACAGATGTGCATATTTTCTATTGATTTCTTAACATAATCAAGCTCATTACCTGTATATGGTGGAACATTAAAGCGAATCATTTGTTTCGTCTCCCATTCTATTCAAAAACTACGAACTTGGAATTCTTAAATACTTCAGCGTACGAATTCTCTTCCATAAAGCTATTAATAAGATCAAGCTTAATGCTATTATCTGGCGTATCATACAGTGCTCTTGAAATAATAACTAACGGCCTGGAATTCGTGTTAGCATCATCAATTGCCTCTATTGAAACTTTCATGTCTTCAACCGGATTGGAGCCTAAATCAGACCATGTTGTATTAATAGCTGATGGCTTATTTAAATAAAAGGATAATCCCGGGATATCTCCATATAGCACTAATCTCTTGTTTTCATATGTAGCTTCATTATTACTTATGAAAGCACTTAATTCACTTAGCGAATCTGCACTTTCTTCAGTTGTTTTCATACCAGCTAATACCGCATTATCACTGACTCTATAATTAACCGAACTTCCGTCTTCACCATCTAAGAACACATATGCACATCCAACCCCAATTCCCTGAATTAGAAAAGCTATCGTAACTGCCGCCGCCATAGACCTGAATCCAAAAGTTGGAATTTTCCCTGTTGCATCAAGATATTCACGTCCCCATCTTGCGAACTTATATATTACCCAGAAAGTTACTGGGGCAATGAAGAATAAGTTATTCAATACCGGCCAGATATAATTATTAGATCCAAGCGGTGTTATTAATATAAGTACTAAAGAAATTGCTCCAATTAGCTTCCAGTCATGGTTCATTCTCTTCGTTACTATTATCCAGATATCAACCACTATAGAAAGCAATAAGAAAATTGCTCCCCACTGAAGCGCTGACTCCTTCTGATAATACTTAAAATTGAACATTCCCCATCTTTCAAGTACTGCGAAAAGAAAAAGAATACATACACAGTAAAAGACCTTCCTTGCCTTTACGAATCTGTCCTTATATAAAACAAAGAACGGAACACCTAAAAGTGCACATATTATCATGTACAATGCCCACTTAAATCCATGCCAGTATGCGTCTAGTATAGCAACAAGCATTGAAATAAATGTGTATTCCTGATTAGAATTCGCGATGCCAAATGCCCCATTAATCATCTGCATAAAGGACTCAGACCCTTTCACTATCATCATAAGAACAAGTGAACACACGAAACCAACTATATATCCACCAACACATAAAAGAACTCTTTTAACAATATCCTGAGAGTCATCTTTGTGTATGATGCAGTAATATATCAAAGGTATTATTAAAAAAACTTCAAGGCCATTGCCTGGAAATCTCACAAGTAAATTAATACCCAGGAATATTCCTGCAAGGAAAAGGCACTTAAGTCTATTACCAGCCAATCCTCTAAATAGAAAAATGGCACCTAGTGTAACGAAAAAATATGTCATGTAGTTATATAAAATAACTGTTGGTGCCCAACACATGCCTATAGCTAGAATTTCAGCTAAAAAAGCCAGCCATCCAGGCATTTTAGTTAGGAAAAATCTATAAGAAAGAAGACCTAAAACTGCAACCAGAAGCGTTGCATAAAGCTTCATTCCAAGCATCGTTCCCCCAAAAGGCAGAAGTGTTAAAATATATCCTGCCAAATTGGATACAAAGGTCAGAAGAAACCATACTCCTGTTCCTTCATTAAAAAACTTATAATTTCCGAGACTATACCCTGTGTCTGTTAAATCAATTCCCTTGTTAACCTTAATTAGTGAAAATAACACTATCATAAGAGGAAATAGCCACCTCTTACATGTCCCATATAGCTTTCTTATTGCTGTCTCGTTCACGTAAACCCCCATTTGCGTAAATCGTCCTATCGCTCAACCGTAATCTTTCCGTTTTCAACACGGTATACGGTATCACACTGCTCAATCGTCTGAAGCCTGTGAGCAATAATAATCAATGTCTTCTTACCATGAAGGTAATTAATTGATTCCATAATAGCTTTCTCAGTTTCATTATCTAATGCTGATGTTGCTTCATCCATAACCAGTACTTCCGGATCTTCAAAAAGTGCTCTGGCTATACCAATTCTCTGCCTCTGTCCACCAGAAATTCTAATACCTCTCTCCCCAATACCTGAATCCAATCCATCAGGCAAAGATCGCACGAAATCATCTAACTGTGCCTGCTTTAATGCATTCCACACTTTCTCGTCATCTATATCTTCTTCCGCATAACCAAAAGCTACGTTCTTCCTAATACTGTCATCTATCATGAATATAGTCTGCGGAATATAACCTACATTTTTTAAGTATCCCTTATAATTGCTAAATACATCCACGCCATCTGCAAGTATCTGTCCACTCTCCAACTTTAACAGTCCAAGAAGGATATCAACTACAGTAGTCTTACCAGAACCTGTAGTACCAACAATACCTATAGACTTTCCAATTGGAACCATCATGTTGGCATGATTGAATATAAGCTTTTCAGTGTTGGGATATTTATAAACAATATCTTTGACTTCGAGAGTCTTATTGATAGGCATTTTAGTAACATCAATATCCTCTTTATAGGTCTCTTCTCTATAATCAACAGTGTTATCTCTGATTTCATCCTGAAGATTGTCGGAAACTCCCATAAAGAATGGCTCGAAATATGCTATTGATGTTAGATAATTATTAATTCTGTTAGCACACGGAATAAGTCGCATTGCAGCTACTGCAAGCAAGGTAACCTGTGGCATGATATCTATTACGCTAGTACCAGACAATAGACGAATTAATATGTATAAAATCATACCAGCTATAGCTATTGTTTCTATCAAAAGTCTTGGCGTTGCATTATAAAGATTGTACCTTTGAACAGCATCAACATAGCCCGCACCACAACCCGAATATTCACGAATAAAATAACTCTCTTTATTAGCAATCTTGATTTCTTTAATACCAAGAACAGACTGTTCAATCCACTTAAATAGTCCTGAATAAAAATCCTGATTTTCCTGTCCTGCTCGACGCATTATAGGTTTTAAAATGAACATAATAACAAGAAGTACTATGACTAATAAAACAGCCACTGTAACTGTCATCCAGACATCTGATACGAAGCTTACTGCTATAAGACATACGAACACAATTCCTTCAGATGCAAGACCTAAAAGAGCAAGAATTAATCCATACATGTTATTAACATCAGATGTAATTGTTCTCTGAATTACAGCAGTATCTGCATTTAAATAGTATTCATAAGGTCGCTGCATGAAATTAATCATCATACGCCTTGACGTTGCGAATTGATTCGAATATACGAATTTAAGCTGAATCTTCTGTTGTAAGAACAGGAACGCATTCTTAATTGCAAAGATAAGAATAAGTCCAACCAGTACCACAACTACCAGCGATTTCGTATCATCATAACCTATGTTAAATATGTTACATATCCACTGAAGATAATCATGCTTGTACACTGCTTTTTCTTCCAGTAAAACGTTCATAACAGGAAGAATTATGGCAACACCCATAGTTTCTAAAACAGCTCCAACCAGCATTAAAAACACCAGTAGAATCATCTTATGCTTTTGTTTCTTATCTAGTAAAACTAGTAATTTTTTAAGTATTTTTTTCATCCTATCAACCTAATTGGCATAGTAATCCATAATCTTTCTCATTGTACTACTTTTTACTCTTTTTGTATATATAACAAAAAAGCACTGCAAAAAGCAGTGCCAAAACAACTGACCACCGTTATTATTTCTTTGAAAATAATTTAATAGGTTTAGCAATAATAAAATCACTTCTTATTATTGCTAATATCTTATAAAAAACACACGGACATACAACACCAAGTATAGTACATATGATAACCCGCGCAATTATATTATCACCGAGTAATTTTCCACAGACAAACCTCCCTAATGATGTAAAGTAACTATGAAAAATATAAATCCAAATACATCTTTTACCCAGCCAATTCAATATCGGAACTTTCCAATCCATCTTTTTAATAAAAACAGAAACAAAAAATATAGATATTACAAAAGCAACCGCTATTTCTATCATTTTATAACAAAATATATCTTCTCTTAGCAAAGGAAAGGCAAAACAACAAATCATCAGAGCAGAAGTCAATAAAATTGAAAGATTTCTTCTATTATCATAGTAATGTCTACCTAGTTCAAAAAACATTACCATATACATAATCTTAGACACATATTCATTTGGAACAACTAAACTTAACATTAAAATTGCAATCGAAACAATTAGAACTATATACCTTCTCTTGGTTATTTTTGAAATTAATGCATCAAATATATATAAAATAATTAATACATGAAGATACCAAAAATGTGCTACTGGATATATTATAATCCATAAACAATCCGTCCAGTTTACAATCGTATTGGTCGCTATATACTTTTGCGCAAAAATATTAAAAACAATATATACATACGACTGCATAAGATATATTAGTACAATATTCAACAAATGTTTTGTATAATCACCTTTTTTACACAAAATACTATAGCTAAATCCACTTAATACGAAAAACAGTGGCATATGAAAACTATATATCCATCTAACCAAGTACAGCATTGAATTATATTGCTCAATCCCTGTTAAACAATGTCCCATAACAACCAGTACAATTGTAAAGCCTTTCAAATTATCTAGCCACAAATATCTGTTCATATTCTAAATATTTTTCTCCTTAAATTAGTAGTTCCCTACGCAATATCATTCATCTGCGATGTATACAGCTGATAATAATATCCCTTCTTAGCCATCAGTTCATCATGGCTTCCACATTCTGCTATTCCACCATCAGCTATGTACATAATCTTGTCACAATTCTTGATGGTAGACAATCTGTGAGCAATAATGAAGGACGTTTTTCCCCCGAAAAGATATATTAAACTCTATGTATTTCTGGTGCCTCGTACTTATCTAAAAAGTCGAATCCCAAATATACAATCTCATCTGCGAATTTAATCGAATCAACCTGCGTAATAACAGAAATAAGTTTGTCCACTCTGAGGTTCGGAATATCATTCATAACCTCCATAGGGAACTTTCCCTTTATTACTATGACATCGCTAAATTCTTTTTCATAATCAAGTACATCTCTTGGATGAGGCTTAATTATTACTGTGTGCGTATTTCGATATTCATCTATGATGTCTCCGAATAGTCTCTTCCTGACATCAAGCTCACACAAAGGTTCTGTAAGAATCAAAACGCTTGGATTTCCGTTACTGCTTTCAAGCTGCATTAGAAGTTCCTTCGCATTTTCAATGAAGATGGAGATAACTATATCTTTGTCCTCATTAGTTAGCTTCGAAAACATTTCATTTCGATTCTTCTCAACAATATTCTTCGGAGGATTAGGATTAGCACTAATATCATTTACCTCGTAATCAATGCAGTATCTTCCGTAACCATTTTCTATGAATATAAGTCCCATTTTAGACATTAGGCACTTAAATCCAAAGGCCCCTTTATTGGTTACTCTAGCCTGATCACACAAAAGACATGTGTTAAGGCCATCCTCAATTGCATGATATCGAATCTTTTTATAATTCAGATAAAAGCCAATCGGATCTGAATCGCAAAATACATATACATCATCATATGCCTTTAGGTCAACAGGAATATTGTCCTCCTGAAGCTTTCCTAAAAGGCGGGTATATTTAATCCTCTGAATCATATTTAAGATGAGGTTACCCTTGTCCTCATGATACTTCATAACCTCAGGAAATGCTGTGTCAGGCTTTTCGTCGAACATATATATATCTTTAAAAAGCTCAGTTGCCTCAGCACGTTCCTTAAGATTGCCAAAGTCATTAGACATAGTGCTAAGGATAAGAGTTGCCTTATCATTAAATGAGCTTATAGCACTCTCGCCGTTCACTTTGCATTCTTTACGCATATTCAGTTCTTTAACTACCGCGATATATACGTGATAGTACGTATGACAAATATATACTCGTGACATATTAGACCTTGCGAATTTTCTTTCTGTAAAACCACAACAGTTTGTAATATAAAACAAACATAAGCGTATTCTTCTGCTGCATGTGAATAAGCTTCTTTTCCTCAGGATGAGTACGCTCTATATAGTATGGGTTTAACTCAAACGAAGGAAAATATTCCTTCATCTCACGCCCCATCTTCTTAACGAATCTAAGCGATGTGTGCTTAACCCCAGGCATATAAGAAAATAGTGTATTAATATAGAATAAAAGAGTGAACTTATATTCAATCTCTTCTTTATATTTTTCATAAAAACCATGTCGTTTCGCTTCAGATATCATCACACGTCCGGCTTCCATTCTGTCCTCACATCGAACAGTCGTAATAGTATGAACAGTGGACGTATTATGCTGATAATAATAGTACATCGGCTCTTTAATATACTCGTAGTGCTTATTAAGTAGAAGATATGAATTACTCATAGCATTATCTTCATAGAAAATGTTTTCAGGGAAGAACAGTTCATTCTCAATAATCATGGAACGCTTGTATATTTTAACAACTAACGAACCAGAATCCAGAATCATGCTTTTCTTCTGGTCATCGCCTAATACACCTGTCTGATTATCCTCACTGTTAGCTTCAATCTGTCCTACCTCGAAGGTATAATGATCAACCAGTGAATAATCGCATCCAACACAGTCAGCTCCTGTCTCTTCAGCTTTCCTGATTAGCTTCTCGTACATATCTGGTGTAATCCAGTCGTCTGCATCTATGAAGCCAATCCATTCTCCCTTGGCCATTCTGATACCGATATTCTTCGCTCCGCCCTGATGAAGATTCTTTTCAGAATGTACTGCATGAAATATATCCGGGTACTTCGCTTCATATTCTTTCAAAATTTCAAGTGAATTGTCCGTAGAGCAGTCATCAACTGCAATGATTTCAAAAGATGCACTGCTTTCATCTACGTTTGAACCATTCTTATCTTCTGAATTTTCTGTTGCAGTATCTAATATGGTCTGACTAACTAACGAGTCCAGGCAATGTATTAACTTATCTTCTGCTGCCATATTGTATACTGGCACTATTATTGAAAGTTTCATGTTTCTTCTTTAATTGGTATTAAGTATTTGTGTTGTAATCAATTTTCAACTGCTTACGATCAATCTTTCCATTAGCATTGTATGGAAATTCTTTAATATTAATCATAACATTAGGAATCATGTATTCAGGAACCTTGGCTTCGAAATTGGCACGAATAGCTTCTTCCTCCACCTTGCCCTTATAGAAGAACACAATCTTTTGCTTCTCATCATCATAAATACAAGCACATGTATCAATTGAAGGAAGAGCATCTGCGGCAGTTTCGATTTCACCAAGCTCGATTCTGTGACCCATATGCTTAATCTGAAAATCTTTTCTTCCACAATAGATTATTTCGTCGAACTCATTAAGCTTAACAACATCACCTGTTCTATAAATGATATCTCTATAATCTTTATTAACCGGGTTCTGAACGAATACTTCATTCGATTTTTCGGGATTCTTATAATATCCAAGTGCCAGGCTTCTACCTCTTACACACAATTCTCCAAGCTCACCACGTTCTGCATACCTGTTATCATCTGTAATAATGACGATATCAGTATTCTCGCATGCCTTACCAATTGGAAGAGACTCATCATCCTGAAACTCCCTGTCTACTATATATGCTGTACATACATCAGTAATTTCTGTAGGTCCATAGAGGTTCGCATATAATGCATCCTTCTTATACTTTCTCCATATATTAAGATACTTGTTAGGCATTACCTCACCACAAAACAGTATCTTCTTAAGATATGGAAGTTCAGCCTTCGGAAGAACTCTCATTCTCGCCACATTACAAAGAGCCGATGGCACGAAGAAAATTGTACTAATCTTATGCTCATTCAAATACATAATAAGCTTCGCCGGGAACGAGAAACACTCCTTAGGAATAATATAAACTGTAGCTCCATTCTTAATTCCTGTGTAAATATCCAAAATAGAATTATCAAAATAAAATGGTGCCTGATTTCCGAAGCTGTCCTCTTCTGTGATTTTAAAGGTTTCTGTAACCCATTCCGTATAATCAATAATAGACTGATGAGTTATTACCACACCCTTAGGAATTCCTGTTGATCCAGAGGTAAAAAGAACATACGCAGGATCCATATCTATAGCACTTCTTCTGATTCGATTAAGTACTTCAACATCTTCAGGAAAACTGACAATTTCGTCATAAATCAATATCTTTGTACTAGTCAAACCACATTCTTTAAGCATGCTCTCCATTGCCTCGCGATGCTCTTCGTCTGTGATAACAACCTTAGGCGTTGCTACACCAAGAATAGTCTTCGCGCGTTCAAGTGGCATTGTTGTATCTATTGGGCTGTAGAAATTCCCACTATACAGAATTCCCATGAATGACGAAATTACACGTCTGTCCTTGTTCAAATATACAATTACAGGAAGATTTCGAAAGTCATACTCTGCAATTTTCGTTCCGATGCTTCTTGCTATCGAAAGCATTTCGCCATATGTATATGCACCACTCTCATCAACGAAAGCGTCCTTATCAGGAAGGCGTTTTGCTGTATCTTCCAGGTAATTTAATACGTTTATTAACATTAGTGATCTCCCTGTCCTGGTACTTTATCTATATGATTATAAACATACAGATTCTTACTATCATTATTTAATATGTCATATCTGACATATCCGTCTAACTGTCTTATATTAATTGAATGGAACTGAACACCGTCATAGTCCCATGTTTTAGAAACTCCATCGTTCTCCAAAATGTCAGCAAGTGGCTTGAACTGTTCTATCTCAAGAGCATTCATTTCAAGATCTCTTACATACATAGAACATGTATAATCATAGGTTGTTCCAGTTTCATCTGTATATGGTGCTGTAAAATACTTCTGGAATCTGAATGGCACTCCAACCATCTGTTCAACATGGTGGACATAGGTCATTCCATCAAGTACATGCAAGCCTATAACGAAAGCCTTCGCCTTCTTCTGATACATATAATCAAATATTGAACCTTCACCAAAAGCATTGGCATTACGCATGTTGACTAATTCTTCTGTATCTTTGCCCCACACTGCGAAGGAATATAAAGGATGTCTCGTTCTTTTAAAATCATCACGAGAAAGCGCCTTCGAGGTTAATGCACCGGTTTTTGAAGGTGTCTTATAATAATCAAAAGGCTTACCACCACAAAAATCCCAGTTAAAGGTAGGAAACAGAATTGTTCCCTTCGGTCCAACTATTGACTGAAGCTCATTAATGAATTCGTCTCTGTCGAAACGTTCCCCCTTATTTCTTTCAGCCTTGGTAAGTTCCAAAATGTCTGATATAACATATACAACATCACCAGAACCAAGAGCTCCCTCTGGCATGTTTTCAAAATACTTAAGCATAATTACTCCTGCTTCTCACTTCTGTCTACAAGTGCCTGAATAGCTTCTATAGAAACGAAATTCTCTGGAAGGATTTCCATTCCATCAATAAATATTCCGTACTCATCTTCCATAGCTTCTACAAGTTCAACTATTTCATACGAATCAAGTAAAGCATCGTCGATGAAATTCGAGCTTGCTTCAAAATCACATTCTGGTTTGATTTCTTTTAATATTTCTAAAATTGTCATAATAGTTAGTCTCCTTAATATATGATTAAATCATATTCTAAATATATTCCCTCATTCAATTCAGTCTACTGATTCAAAAAGATCATTCGCCATAAGCTTGTCTACTATAGGAATAAGTTCCTTAACAGGAACATTGATATATTCACTAATAGCAATAAGATCATTTCTTCCATCTGCATACGCAATCAGATCACGCATGGCAAGAATACTGTCATATGAACCTTTCTTAGAAATTGTTGGATATAAGCCTCTCTTTCCAAGCTGTGGTTCGCATAGAACTTTCGTCTTATAGTTCTTATTATATTCGAGGGCATTAATCACTTCACACATAGCTTCGTATGAGCCCTGAAAACCTTCTTCTGACACCAATGTCATGTCATCCTTCGAGGTGTGATACTCCGGATACTTGGCATACTTTGATCGGCAAAATCCTATTACTGGAAGATCAACCCCTGGAGAACAATACTGTCTTTCGTCTGACCCTCTGTCGAGGAATGAGTACTTCGTATATTTTTCCTTAAACTTAAGCACATTTTCTATTACTCTGTCAGCAAGTGTATCTGAATACCTTGAAGGGATGAATGAATAATCCCTGTTATCTCCTACGCAGCTTAAAACAAAGCCTGCAGCAATATTTTTCTTAAGCTCCTCAAGATTCTGACTTAAATATGTAATTGAACCTATTGTCTCTGGATTAAATACGAATCTATAGCTGTATCTTCGTTTAGGAAGCGCTGCCACATATTTAATAAGATAAGCAGAAAGTGAAGGTCCCGAACACTCATTATTGGCCATCGATGGATGACAGGTATATGTTGAAATGAGTATCTCCTTCTTATCTTCTCCTCCATCATCGAAGAATACTTCTTCTGTCGCTGGAATTATAAGTTCTCCTATAGTAAGGCTTCCTTCGATAAGCTCTGAGTCTATGTACATATGATATTTGGTATTCTTCTTAAGAGACTTCTTCGTGTTCTCACTCATACAGAATCCGAAGCGTTCCTTATAATAGCTCGTAACATATGGAATCGCATCAGGCATATCTTCCTGAGTATATACATGCTCTAAAAGCTCATCAAGCTCTACCCACTCATCAACCGGAGTTGAATAGCCAAGAACATGAAGATTATTTTCTTTAAAATCAATTATCTTTTCATGCTTTTCATTCTCGATATAAGCTTCACGAATGACCCACTCCTTAGGAACTGTCCAGTCAAATACCGGCGTACCCGTTGGGATTTCATGAATGGTAAGCTGATAGCCTGTATCTTTTATCTCATTATTGATTATTTCAAGTGTTTCTCTAACACCCTTTCCCGTGATGGAGCGGGTGATAGGAAAGAGCCTGTCGGCTAAGTTGTATATCTTTTTACCTGTAGAAGTATCCATGTTTTCTACTGCTTTCTTCATTTTATTTCGCATAATATGTTGCAATCTTGGTTACAGCTTCAATTACTGAATCAACATCCTCATCACTCATAGCATAGTAAAGAGGAAGAGACATCATTTCATCATAAAGCTTCTCTGCATTAGGGCATATTCCCTTCTTATATCCCATACTCTCATAATAAGGGAAGTAGTATACAGGAATATAATGGACATTGCATACAACCCCCTCAGCACCTAAAGCTTCGAAAAACTTCGCTCTGTCGATAGAAAGTTTCTCTGGAACTATTCTTAAAATGTATAAATGCCTTGTCGTATCTGATTCAGGAATTTCTTCCTGGACGAAAATCTGTGGAAGCTTAGAAAAGGCCTCGTCATATTTCTTAACAATTTCCTTTCTTCTTTCAGAGAACATTGGAAGCTTGTCAAGCTGGCTAATCAGAAGTGCTGCCTGCATATCAGACATACGATAGTTATTTCCAAGCTCAAGCATTTCATAATACCAAGGTCCATCCGATGTATGCTTCATAAGCTCCGGATTTCTGGTAATTCCATGAGTTCTGAAAAGAAGAAGCTTCTCGTATAGCTCTTTTGAATTAGTCAAAACAGCCCCACCTTCACCTGATGTTACCGTCTTAACAGGATGAAAGCTGAATGTAGTCATATCTGCAATTGAGCCATTGCATCTTCCTTTATATTTAGTTCCAATAACATGAGCGCCATCTTCTATAAGCACCATGTTATTCTTATGACAGTGTTCTAAAAGCTCATCAAGTTCTACTGACTGTCCGGTATAATCAACTGCTACTACTGCCTTAGTTTTAGAGGTAGTAACCTTCTTAACACATTCCGGATCAATGTTGTAGGTTCTTGGATTAATATCTGCGAATACAGGCTTGGCACCACAATATAGTGCACAGTTAGCAGATGCTGCGAAGGTGATAGGTGTTGTAATAACTTCATCCCCTTCTGTTACGCCTGCTGCCAGACATGCAATATGAAGAGCTGTCGTTCCATTACTGCAGGCTACTGCGTATTTTGCCCCTGTAATTTCACAAAGCTTCCTTTCGAGTTCATCAATTTTAGGTCCACAAGTCAGATAGTCCGATTTAAGGACACTGACTACAGCTTCTATATCTTTGTCATCAATGTACTGATGTCCGTAATATATTTTCTTTTCTCTAACGGGTGTTCCACCCTCTATTGCTGGTTTATTCATTATCTGTCTCCATATTATTTCATATCAGTCGTTCACAGCTTTCGTCACAATTGACACGTGTTTTCCATGCATTTTATGCGTCAAGTGCTCCGTAAATAATCTGCTTCATCCTGCGTCTTAGACTGTCATCTCCGCCCTGTGCAAGCTGCTGCATGAATACGAAGGTTACATTCTGAACAGGATCTATGAAAAAGTAAGTACCCGGAAGTCCATCCCATCCGTACTCCCCTGGTTCGCAATTGCATCCTGCAACCAAAGGATCAATGAGCACTCTCATATAATTTCCATATCCATAGCCCTTAATCGATTCAAAATCTATCGTCTTTAGCTGTTCATCCGAAAGCTGATTACTTCTTAAATACTTAACTGTATTCTCACTAAGAATCCTGTGTCCATTATAGATTCCACCATTTTGAAGCATGAGGGCAAAATGCGAATAATCCTCTAATGTAGAATATAATCCGCCGCCACCCGACTCTATGTATGGTGGGTCAAATGGTGCATACTCATTTAAGAAAACATCCTCATCATGCGTCGTCTTTCTAAGTTTGCCAGTCACGTCATCCCTATAATACATAGTAGCGAGCCTGTCTTTATTCTTAATATCAACTAAGAATCCAGTGTCCTTCATATCAAGTGGGTCAAATATATTTTCTTTTAACCACTTTCCGTATGTAACACCCGTGACTACTTCAACGATTCCTGCTAAAACATCCGCACTGGTTCCATATTTCCACTTTTCACCCGGGCTGAATCTTAGCGGTGCTTTCGTAAACTCATTAATAATATCTATATTCGAGAATTTCTCTCCACCTGTAGCACGTTTATATAAGTCCTTTTGAATATCTATCATGCACTTTTCAGCATATGAGCCCTCTCCCGGATACATAAGGCCTGATGTCATATTGAACAAATCCTTAATAAGAATTGGTCTTTTAGAATCTGTTAAGGTCTCGTCCATCCCTTCACCAGAAGCAACCTTCACATCCTTATACTTAGGAAGATAAAGATATACGGGATCATAAATATCAATAAGTCCCTTCTCAAACAAGGTTAGTGCAGCAACCGCTGTAATCGGCTTAGTCATCGAATAAATCTTGTATACGGAGTCAAGTTTATCCGAACCATATGCGCCTTCCATCACTCTCATATCTTTGTCATAAAGAGCAAAAGAGCACCCTAATAAGTGCCCTTCTTCTATCGTCTTCTTTAGTAGAATATCCAAGTATTCTAATCTTTTCTTATCAAATCTATTTCCCATAGTACCCCTATTATTATATTTATTCTTGTGTATGGATTTATATAGTAATTGCAGGCACGCTTCCGCTCTGCTTCGACTGCTTACGTTACTAAGCTCGAAAGAACCTCGCTAAGTAACGAGCGTCTCAGAAGGCCTGAAATCACTACATAAATCCATAACTCATGAATGAATATTAGTGATTTTCCTCGGATTTTTTAGGTAAAGCGTATTTTTCTCCAAAAACTTGTACCTTACGAGTATATTCTTCGTTATCTTTGGAGGTTAATTCGGTCTGGAATTCATGATTACCTATTTCTTCATCTTTCTGAAGAACAGAAAGAGCAATATTAGAACAGTGGTCTGATACTCTCTCATAGTTAGTTGAAAGATCAGATAGAATGAATCCCATCTCTATACTGCATTTTCCCTTACGAAGTCTCTTAACATGACGCTTCTTAATCTCGATATTAAGACCATCTATTACCTCTTCTAAAGGCTCAACATTTGCAGCCAATTTCATATCAGCCTTTTCGAACGAATCAAAGGCCATATTAACTATATCTTTTATTGCATGGGTAAAGATGGCCACCTCTTCTTCAGCACGCTTGGTGAATGCCATGCACTTTTCATGCATTTCCTTGGCAGATCCCATAATATTACATGCATGATCTGAAATACGTTCAAAATCACCAATTGAATGAAGAATCATCGAAACTGCAATTGAGTCCTTCTCATCCATCTGATGAGAGCTCAGCTTAACAAGATAATTTCCAAGTTCGTCCTCATAGTGATCAACAACCTCTTCAAGATCAATAACCTTCTTTGCTTTCTTTTCCTTGTACTCTTCAAAAAGATCAATTGACATGAACAAAGCTTCCTTAGTATATGCTGCCATATCACAGGCAACCTTCTTAGCCTGTTCAATTGCAAGTCCTGGACTAGATAAGAACCTCTCATCAAGAAGCTTGATGTTAAGCTTAGCAGAAAGACCTGTAAGTTCAGCCTCATCTTCAGTAACTGGAAGTGTAAGGTATGAAAGCTTAACGAACAGCTTGGAAAATGGGAACAATACCAAAGCCGAAGCAATACTTAAGCATGTATAGAAGAATGCAATTCCAACAGCTGTTGCATTATCTGACAAAAATCCAAATTCATAAACGAAAGAATTAATCGAATAGAATACTACAAGGAAGAGTATTCCACGAACAATATTATAGTAAAGGTGAATAAGAGCTGAACGTCTTGCATTTCTGCTGGTACCAATACTTGATAAAAGACATGTTGCACATGTTCCAATATTTGCACCTATCATTAAAGGAATCGCTGTACCATACGTAATAAGACCGGATGTCGAAAGAACCTGAACCATACCAACAGTAGCAGAAGATGACTGAATAACTGCTGTTAAAATTACACCAACAAGCGTACCTAAAATTGGATTAGAGAACATCATCATAATATCGCCGAATTCAGCGGACTGTGAAAGTGGCTTAACAGCATCGGACATTGTTGTCATTCCATACATCAAAACCGCGAAACCAACCATAATCTGAGCTATGTTTTTCTTCTTGGTATTTTTCGAAATAAGTATGATAAACACACCAATTATTGCTAGAACTGAAGAAAACGCAGATGGCTTCAAAAGGTTTAGAATAACACTTGTACCACTAGATCCAATAGATGATAATGACATAACCCATGGCGTAATGGTTGCACCGATGTTAGCACCCATAATTACCAATACGGATTTTGCAAGCTCCATCAATCCTGAGTTAACGAAACCAACTATCATAACGGTAGTTGCTGAAGATGACTGCATAACTGCTGTTACACCTGCACCTATCAAAACTGCCAAAACTTTGTTAGATGTAATCTTACCAAGAACCGATTCTAGCTTACCACCTGAGGTCTTTTTAAGACCATCTCCCATTACATTGATTCCGTACAGGAAAAGGGCCAAGCCACCAATTAAATTCAATACGCTAAAAATGTCCATTTTTCATTCCTTTATTATGCAAAAAACTGCTATTTCCCCTCATATTCGCATACACTACTAGAATACCATAATTTTGGCTATTATTCCAATAATTCTCACGTAGTCCCACATTTTTTACGAGCATACAATCGGCATTTCTACTAGTCCAACAGTTCCTCACACATTGCCTCAAGCAAATTCTCAGTAAGTTCAAGTAACTCACGCTCGTCCCGCTCTGCAAAACCTGTTTTTTTGTAATGATACAAAAACTGATTGGTTTTGTTACTAAATGAAAGCTTCTCAAACCTCTTAAAAAGGTTAAGAACTCCATCCGGATTAAGCTTCGCATCCTCTCTTACAGCAAAGGAAAGCTCGAGATTCTTCGCCTTAACCTCACTCATATAAAGTGAATGAGCTCTCGCCCTTACTAAAGATATACGTAGAAGATTCATGGCAGAAACTGGTATACTTCCGAACCTGTCTACCAGCTCCTCCTTCATCTCATTAAACTCATTAATATCTTCAATTCCGGCAATTCTTTTGTAAATATCCAGCTTTTGAATTTCATTAACGATATATTCTTCCGGAATAAATGCATCTACATCAAGATCGATTAATGTCTCGAAATCTTCTTCTACCTTAATTCCTTTTTCATTCTTTACTGCTTCATTAAGCATCTTACAGTAAAGGTCATATCCAACAGCCTGCATATGTCCGTGCTGCGTTCTTCCAAGAAGGTTACCCGCTCCTCGAATCTCAAGATCCTTCATGGCAATCTTATAGCCAGAGCCCAAATCCGTGAATTCCTTAATGGCAGACAATCTCTTCTCTGCTTCTTCCTTAAGTAGTCTGTCACGCTTATACATCAAAAATGCATACGCCGTACGATTACTTCTTCCAACCCTTCCTCTTAGCTGGTAGAGCTGACTTAACCCAAGCTTATCAGAGTCATGAATAATCATGGTATTAACATTCGAAATATCCATACCTGTTTCAATGATTGTTGTTGAAACCAATACGTCTATCTCATGATTTATGAACTGATACATAATATATTCAAGTTCTTTTTCAGCCATCTGACCATGTGCGAACGCAACTCTCGCCTCTGGCACCAATTCCTGTATTCCTGCTGCTATGTCTGCTATATTATTGACACGGTTATAAACATAATATACCTGGCCATTTCTGGAGATTTCTCGAACAATTGCCTCTCTTACCATCTCTTCATTGTATTCCATTACATATGTCTGAATTGGAAGCCTGTCATTAGGAGCCTCCTCTAACAAAGACATATCTCTTATGCCAATAAGGCTCATGTGAAGAGTTCTTGGAATAGGTGTTGCAGTTAATGTAAGTACATCAACTGATTCCTTTAGTTTCTTGATTTTTTCCTTGTGAGTTACGCCAAAACGCTGCTCCTCATCTATTACCAGAAGACCTAAGTCCTTAAATTCAACATCATTAGACAAAACCCTGTGAGTTCCTATTACTATATCAACAAAACCCTTCTTAAGGTCTCTTAATGTTGCCTTAATTTCAGCACTGGTTCTGAATCTCGAAAGAAGA
The DNA here is from genome assembly GCA_024399135.1 of Lachnospiraceae bacterium. Classification (GTDB taxonomy): domain Bacteria; phylum Bacillota; class Clostridia; order Lachnospirales; family Lachnospiraceae; genus JAILLW01. The sequence continues at coordinate 71,255 of JAKSHY010000004.1, forward strand.
TCTATTCTTATTGGGAAGTCCTTCATTCTGTCCTTTAATGTGTCATAATGCTGCTGGGCAAGAATCGTTGTTGGAACTAAAAATACAACCTGCTTTCCCTCCTGAACAGCCTTAAATGCAGCACGTATTGCTACCTCTGTCTTTCCGAATCCAACATCTCCACAGATTAGTCTGTCCATTATTTTAGTGCTTTCCATATCCTTCTTGGTATCTTCGATAGCACTAATCTGATCCTCTGTTTCCTCGTATGGGAACATTTCCTCGAATTCTTTTTGCCAGATGGTATCTTTTCCGAACTGATAACCCTTAATTTGCTGACGGGTCGCATATAATTTGACTAAATCCTTGGCAACCTCTTCTGTTGCAAGCTTAACCTTAGCCTTGGTCTTTTCCCATTCCGTAGAACCAAGCTTATTTAGTTTAGGTGCTTTGGCATCCGACGAGGCATATTTTTGTAATACCGAAAGACCTGTTGCGAGCACATAAAGAACACCGTCATCACGGTACTGAACCTTAAGATAATCCTTAGTCACACCATCAATTACGATTTTTTCTATGCCCTTATATATACCAAGCCCATGGTATTCATGAACCACATAATCGCCTACCGTTAGCTCATTAAAATCCTGAATGGACTTTCCTTCGAAACGCTTCTTCCTAACCTTTGATTTTTTCTGTGCGCCAAAGATATCAGTTTCCGAAATAACTGCAAGTTTTAATTGTGGATACTCATATCCTCTGGACACCGACCCATAATATGTTTCAACCTCTGTAGGCTTTAATTCATGCGAAGGATTATCTGAATAAAACGCAGCTATATCATTATCCAAAAGGTCTTTGGCAAGTCTCTGTGCTCTGGTTCTTGACCCTGACAAAAGAAGAACCCTGTAGCCACTTTTCTTATATTTTCCAATATCCTTTAATAAAGAATCGAAGCTTGAGTTATAACTCGATACCGGAGTTGTATTTAAATTAACCCTAAGAGTTGGTGTTAAGAATTCATCTGTTAAAACGTTCTTCATCTCCAAAACTTCGATGTATACCGTATGATATTTAGATATATTACCTAAAACATTGGATAGAGAAAAAAGCATATCCATCTGGCCTGGGATTACATATCCCTTCAATAGTCTGTGGGACATATTTTCTCTAAATTCTGTTTCAATAGCACACGCATGCTCCTCAATGCGCATTGGTTCATCTAAGAAAATGACAGTGCTGTCAGGATCGAATATATTTATCAAAGATACCGCTTCGGGATAAAAATATCCAATATATGAATCAAGATTAGTTATATTCCTAAATTCAAGGACCTGCTCCTTAAGCTCTTTAAAATTAGTTTCAACTCTGTGAGCTTCTTCAGTCTTAAATTCATCTCGCAATTTCTTAGCATATGAAAGGGCATCCTTTTCAATCTTTTGAAGTCCCTCATGAATTTCATCATCTGTCAAAATAAGCTCAGTTGCAGGATATATCGTGATTGACGAAAGATTCTCAATAGATCTTTGGCTTGATACGTCAAATGATCTTAATGACTCTATGTCGTCTCCCCATAGTTCAATTCTATATGGATTTTCTTCTGTAATTTCGAATATGTCTACAATTCCACCACGAATACTGAACTGTCCCGGGGCTTCAACCTGATACACCTTCTCATATCCAAGCATGACAAGTTTCTTAGCCAGGGCCTTTTCTTCTACAACCGAAGTCTTCGAAATCTTCAGAATATTATTTTTGATTATGCCCAAAGGAACCTGCGGTGTCATCAGTGCGCCGAATGTAGTAACCAGTGCAGAGGGTTTGTTTTCAAGAATCCTTCGTATACTCTTCATTCTTGAAATAGCAAGTTCATTTCCCCTAATATCCGCCTGATAGAACATCATATCCTTAGCAGGGTATGTCGAAACCTTCCTGTCGAACAGTCTGTAGTCATCCGATAATTCTCTGACACGCATGTCATTATGAGTCACAATCAGTTTAAACTTAAAATCCTCACCTAATGTGGCAATTGCATGAAGCTTAGAGCTTTCTGTCATTCCTGACAAAGCTATAACTGAATTATCTTTATTTAGTTCATTTTTTGCTCGTAAAACCTCAGGAAGTTCTAAGAGTATATTTTTAATCGTTTCCATATCTTTGTACTAAAAAATAACAGACATCAAACAATGCAACATATCATATATGTGACTATTACGGTCTCAAAAATGCCACCTGCAATATATTGCATCTGCACAATAATATAGCCCTCTATAAAAAGAGGGCCATAATCAATTACTTCTTGAATCCATCCTTTAATAAAACGCTTCTATTAAATACAAGATGGTCTTTAGTTGTATCTTTGTTATCTAAGCAGAAAAATCCGACTCTCATGAACTGGAATGTAGGTGCATTGACACCTGTTCTGTTCTCTGTCTTCAGGAATTCCTCGGCTACCTTAACTAATCCCTTATTAACCTTACAGCCATTAACTACCTTAAGACTATCTGGATTGAGACATTCTAAGAAGTTTTTATCCGGGCCATCTGGCTGAACATCATCGAAGAGATTTTCGTATAATCTTACCTCTGCGTCAACGCTCTCACTTTCATCTATCCAGTGAAGAGTTGCACCCTTAACCTTACGTCCATCAGCTGGATCTCCGCCTCTTGATTCAGGATCATATTCGCAAAGCACTTCAACAATGTTTCCGTTCTCATCCTTAACACAGCCTGTACATGTAACAAGGTAAGCTGATTTAAGTCTTACTTCGTTGCCTGGATACATTCTCTTGTACTTAGGAATAGGCTCCTCTAAGAAATCTTCTCTTTCCATCCAAAGATTACGGCTGAATGAAATTGTATGCGTTCCCTGTGTTGGGTCTGTTGGATTGTTCTCAACCTCGAAGGTTTCAACCTGGCCCTCTGGGTAATTGGTTATTGTAAGCTTAACTGGATCAAGAACAGCCATAGTTCTTTCAGCCTTCAAGTTAAGATCATCTCTTAGGCATCTTTCGAGCTCTGCATATTCAATAACCGAGCTTACCTTTGAAACACCTATTGTGTTACAGAAATTTCTGATTGAAGCAGCTGTATATCCTCTACGTCTTAGTCCACAAAGAGTAGGCATTCTAGGATCATCCCATCCAGAAACATACTTCTCTTCAACTAACTGACGCAATTTTCTCTTACTCATTACTGTGTGATCAATTCCAAGTCTTGCGAACTCAATCTGTCTTGGCTTGTGATAAGGAATTGATACATTAGTAACAACCCAGTCGTACAAAGGTCTGTGATCTTCATATTCAAGCGAACATAATGAATGTGTAATTCCTTCAAGTGCATCCTGAATTGGATGAGCGAAGTCATACATTGGGAAAATACACCACTTAGTGCCCTGTCTATGATGATTGATGAATCTGATTCTATAAATTACAGGGTCTCTCATGTTGAAATTGCCGGAAGCTAAGTCAATCTTCGCACGAAGAGTCATCTTACCTTCTTCAATTTCCCCGTTCCTCATCTTCTCAAACAATTCAAGATTTTCTTCAATTGGTCTGTCTCTGTATGGAGATGTAGCAGGAGTCTGAGTATCACCTCTATGCTCCTTGAATTCTTCAGGAGTTAATTCACAAACATATGCAAGTCCCTTCTTAATAAGTTCAACTGCATATTCGTAATCCTTCTCGAAATAGTCAGAACCATAGAAGAATCTGTCTCCCCAGTCGAATCCAAGCCAGTGAATGTCCTGCTGTATTGCATCAACATATTCTGTATCTTCCTTCGCTGGATTAGTATCATCCATACGAAGATTACAGATTCCGCCAAATCTCTCTGCCATACCAAAATCGATGCAAAGAGCCTTACAATGTCCAATATGCAAATATCCATTAGGTTCGGGCGGGAATCTTGTGTGAACAGTCTGACCTTCAAACTGTCCATCCTTCGCTATATCTTCTCTAATGAATTCATAAATGAAATTACTGTTTTCATTTACTTCTTCTTTAATGATGTCTAAATTTTCAGTTGCCATTTTTTCACCTGTTTACTTATATTTTCTATCGTGCTGCTTTATATTTTTTCCCGTGCTTGCCAAATGTAGCCATAATACTTATATAATCTTTGCCCACACATATACTAAAAGATAACTCAAAATAGCAGTATTTTCAAGGCTTTTCTACTATATGAGACTATGTCTTTGTAATCATCAATTATCTACTTTTTGATTAATTTGATGTCATTATCTCCTATTTTAAAAGGAGTATTTCATCAATTTTCTCATTTTCTCTTACTTTGTTGTCTTCTTTACTATTTTTCAGGCAATACTCTCATCAATATCTCTGGATATTACATTTTTGATGTCTTCTCGAACGAAAATCGAGATTATTCACAACAATTTTTAATGTTTATCTGATTTTGATGACTTCACATAGATTTGACCTATTGGGCCTATTGTTCTTGCATTGGATCATCTCTGAACAATCTGCTCGTAACTGCCCAGTAATTCATGTTGGCTTCTACTAAATCCCCTGTTGTTTCAGGAACCGCACCTTCATATTCATTGAATTCCTGCTCGGTTACTTCTTTATCCCCTATATAATAATATGGATGGTCGTAATCATCTTCGCCTTCATCGACTGTTCCATTCTTATTCTTGTCCTTATAGTATTTCACACATGGTGTCTCTTCATACAAAGATATACAGTCATCCACGCCTAAGAACTTAAACGCTTCAGTATATACCTCAAGTCCAGCAAAATCCGCATCACACCATACAACAATACTTTCTCTTTCTATATAATTGTATGAGCTAAGTCCGAATGCACCATAGCCACCATTAAATACTTTCTTGGCCTCTTTACCATCAAAGCAATATACTGCAACATTATAGCCTACAGAATTAACAACAAGGTCAGGAATATCATCATCGTTAAAATAAATGAAATCAAATGCCTTCTCAACCTGGGTTCCAAAACCAAGTTCACCCTTATATGCTTTCTGAATTATTTCAAAATATGCCCTTTGCCAATCTGTGGAATACTCCGGCTCCTTAGCATCATGCCATGATGCATCAACTATTTTAAAACCATCAAAATATGAATCAGGATCTTCTTCAACAGTAACTGCAATAACACCATTCCAGTTAAAAGGCATTACATTATTTTCATAATAATTATCATAATCTTCTTCAACTATGTTAGCGATTATCTGCCACTGTCCATTTCCAAGATATTTTTTCCTGAAAGAATCCGCTGTTGGACCCATATATCCAGCTTCACCAACTGCAAGAACAAGATAATCATCCTCAACATATGCATAACCGTTAGGTGCGTATTCGCTCTTTTTTCTTGCCCAGTCACCAAATGCATCAGCTACTTCTTCAAGATCTCCTGCCTCCAGCTTCTCACCAAGAACTGAATATGCAAGTTTTTCGAGAGTATCCTTTTTAAAGTAGTAATAGCCCAAACACTTCTCATTATCATATGAATCCTTGTCCATAATTAAATGAGAAATACCAGACATCCTGTCACATATCTGAAAGAAATTTGAAACCGTTTTCCAATTGTGATCATTAAGAAGATTCTTATCCTTTGTAACAATTTCATTCTCAATCATAACCTGAATCACTGTAGCAAGTTCAGTATACTGGCCGTCAGCAGTCATGACAACAGGTTCCCTTGCTGGAGTAGCCGCTTCTTCACCTTTATCCGAAAACAATTCCCGAAGAAGGCTCTCCTTTTCACCTGAATCCTCATTATTGCTATCTATATCGCTGCTTGCTTCGGTCTTTTCATGCTTCTTGGCGCTTTTTTCTGATGACGATTCATCCTTGTCACCGAACATCTTAGGAATAAAGATTGCGCCAACCAATCCTAATGCTATCACTGCCAAAGATATAGCTACTATAACCAATATTTTAACTGAAGACATTCCACTATTATTCTTATTTATATGCATCATAATCCGCTCCGTGCTCATATATCGTATCTCTTGATAAATTGATGTATTTATTCCAATTTTTTGAATCAAATTGTCTACTCTAAATTCTTCAATTTACAATTCGTACTATACCACATGCATTATATATTGTGTATAGAAATGTGCATATAGCTGGTGGTACGACTTTGTAATTGAGTCGTCGTAACACTTAAAGCGTATAATAAGAATTAGCCGTAATTTCGCCCGGATGGCGAAATTAGCTTCACGCGCGCAAGGATGTGCGCCATGAAGCGGCGGATCATTCGCATTATACGCTTTATTTAGTGTTACAGACTCATATTACAGAAGTGCCACCAGCTATATGCACATAATATATACAACACATAATAATAAAAAGCCCTGGAAATGAGACATACTCACATCCAGGGCTTTGAAATCAATAAGAATTAGCAGTGCTTCTGAGCTACGCCATCAGCTACAGGAACATTGAAGTTCTTGTGAGAAAGAGCGAAGATACCAAATACGATGAACATTACCTTCTGAATTAACTGAATAAGATCAGTAATGATAGCCATAATCTGGTAGAACTTAGAAGTATTGAATGAACCATTACATGCATATACCCAATCCTGAATCCAATCAACGAAGTTAGGGATAAGACGAATAATACCATATAATAATGCGAATGCGAAGTAAAGGATAATAGCCTTAACTACATTCTTTCTAAGCCACTCTTCCTTCTCTGCGATAAGAACATATCCAGCGATTAATAAAGCAGCAATTACTCCACCATCGAGAATTAATGAGAAGTATACACCAGCAACTAATAATCCAGCTGAAACTCCTAAATTAGTCTTTGGAATGCTTCCTCCCTGTGGAACATTTGAAGTTCCGCAATTTGGACAGAAACTATTGTTTCCAATATCTGAACCACACTTTGAACAAAACATTTTTATCTCCTCCTTTGATTATTTTAAAGTTTTGTTTTCATTTGATTCCGCAGAATCCTTTTTTACTTTTCTATTAAACTGATTCATGGCATCACTAATCTTTTCATCCATAATCAGATTGATAGCATCAATTGTCTGAGAAATACCTGATTTAATATCTTCCATCTCATTCGGTGGAAAATGACCCAGTACATATTCGGCAAGATCCATCTTTTTAGGTTTCTCACCAACACCTACTCTGACTCGTATGAATTCTTCTGTTCCAAGATGCTGAATAATGTTTTTTAATCCATTATGACCACCAGCAGAACCTTTAGGTCTCACTCTGATATATCCTGGAGGCAATTCAATATCATCAGATATAATGATTACCTCACTAGAATAATCAACCTTGAAATAATCTGCGAGTGCCCTTACGCTTTCACCAGAAAGATTCATATAGGTCAGGGGCTCAGCAAGTATAACCTTGTGACCATTAATAATACCTTTTCCAATTCTTGCCTTATGCTGAATCGAAGTGACTGATATCCCATATCTGTCTGCCATCTCATCTATCGTCATAAATCCAATATTGTGTCTGGTATTTTCATACTGTTTGGTTGGATTTCCCAAGCCAACTACTATATACATATATCACTTTGTTCTAAAGAAGACAACTCATTTCGAGTTGTCTTCTTTAATTCTCCTAAAGCTTATTTTTCCATACTCGTTCATTTCCTGAACAATTCTGGTTTTTCCACCCAGTTTTTCATCCTGAAGTTTCTTTTCTTCATACTTTTTAATTGTATTATTAATCTTCGTCAGTGAAACTGGATAATCAAGTCTTTTCTCGATTTCCTCGGGAGTAAATCCAATGTCATGAAGATGTCTTATTGCAGCACCACACGCAACATCATATGTGAAATCTCCCAATGCCTTTTGAAAATATTTATTATCTTCCATTACTTAATGCATGATGCATATCAGAAATACTCTTTCATATACACCATCTTAATACTAATTCAAATATTCAAAAAACAATCGTTTATTCTAATATTTCTTAGACTTGTCTCGTAACTATACGTTAAATTACGAAACGATCATTTCTCTCAACAACAATCTTGATTCCGTCTTCACCAACAAGATTAGAATTAGCTCTCAATGTTCCATGGCTTTCAACAATACAGTTCTCAATATATGTATTATCGCCAATGTAAACATCATTTAAGATAATAGAATTCTTAATTGTACAGTTGTTTCCAATGTATGCCTTCTTAAATACTACTGAATTCTCTACTGTACCATTAACAATACATCCACTGCTTATTAAGCTGTTCTTAACATGTGCACCATAGTTATATTTAGCTGGTGGAAGATCATCAACCTTAGAATAAATATCTGGATACTCTCTAAAGAAGTAATCGCTTATATCCTTCTTAAGGAAGTCCATATTTGTCTTAAAGTAATCCTCAACAGTAGCGATGTTACTCCAGTAGCTGTTAATCTTGTATCCATAGATACTCTTCATATTTTTGTATCTGATAAGAATATCCTTAACGAAATCATATCTTTCTTCTTCCATGCTCTTTTCAAGCATTTCAATAAGCTGACGACGTCTGATTACGTAGATTCCGCAGGAAATTGTATTAGATTTAGCATATACTGGCTTTTCTTCGAATTCTTCGATTCTTGAATCTTCATTCATCTTCAAAGTTCCGAATCTGTCAACATTGACATCAGCAGGCATATCTTTGCACACAACAGTAATGTCAGCCTTCTTCTCAATGTGATATTCCAAAACCTTGTTGTAATCAATCTTATAAACACAGTCACCTGATGTGATAACTACATATGGTTCATGACTGTCCTTTAAGAATGCAAGGTTCTGAGCCATAGCATCAGCAGTTCCTCTGTACCAGAAATTATTCTCTGCTGTAACTGCAGGTGTGAATACAAATAATCCTCCCTGCTTACGACCAAAATTCCACCATTTTGCAGAATTTAAATGTTCATTTAAAGATCCAGCATTGTACTGAGTTAATACTGCAACCTTCTGAATGCTTGAGTTAGTCATATTAGAAAGAGCAAAGTCGATACTTCTGTAACTTCCTGCTATAGGCATGGCACAGACTGCTCTTTTTTGTGATAAATCTTTCATTCGGTAGCTATTACCACCGGCTAGAATAATACCAATCGCTCTCATTATTTGTCACCTGCCTTCACTAAAGTCTTGCCGGAAGCAAGCATCTTATCCTGATAATCATCAACTGTTGTCTGGCCAAAGATACATACATTCTTTCCGATAGTAATTCCCTCTGGAATAATACTCTTTTCGCCAATGCAGACAAGGCCTGAATTATAAATATGAGGATCTGTCTCATTCTCAGCCTCTTCGCCCATACCCATCTTAACAGAATCTTTAATCTCAACATCTTCAGCAATAATTGATTTATTAATCTCACAATTATTACCAATAGTAGTGTGATTCATAATGATAGAGTCTCTAATAACTGTTCCTTCTCCAATCGTTACACCACAACCAATTACGGAATTATAAACCTGTCCATAAACTGCTGAGCCTTCGCCGATGATACTCTTTTCAGCGAATCCTGTATCTGAAAGATACTGTGGAGGAAGAATTTCCGAACGTGTATAAATCTTCCAATATTCTTCATATAAATTAAACTCAGGAACAATATCAATAAGCTCCATATTAGCTTCCCAGTATGAATGAAGAGTTCCTACATCCTTCCAGTATCCATTAAATTCGTATGCATACAAAGGACAACCCTTATCATGGCAATATGGAATAATATGCTTACCAAAGTCAAGACCTGGCTGCTCCTGATTAGTAATCAAAGCTTCCTTAAGTGTTTTCCAGTTAAAGATATAGATACCCATTGAAGCAAGATTAGAACGAGGATTCTCAGGCTTCTCTTCAAAGTCTGTAATCTTTCTGTCTTCATCAGTAATCATGATACCGAATCTCTTAGCTTCCTCCATTGGAACAGGCATAACAGCGATAGTAGCCTCTGCTCCCTTTTCCTTATGGAAATCTAACATAACTTCATAATCCATCTTGTAGATATGGTCTCCAGAAAGAATCAAGACATACTCAGGATTAAAGCTATCCATATAATCAATGTTCTGGAAAATAGCATTAGCTGTTCCTGTATACCAGTCTGTGTTTCCTATCTTCTCATATGGTGGAAGAACAGAAACGCCTCCGATATTTCTGTCTAAATCCCATGGTATACCAATACCAATGTGTGAATTCAATCTAAGTGGCTGATACTGTGTCAAAACACCAACTGTATCTACTCCCGAATTAATGCAGTTACTTAATGGAAAGTCGATAATTCTATATTTTCCCCCAAATGAAACTGCCGGTTTAGCAACTTTAGATGTCAGTACCCCTAGTCTGCTTCCCTGGCCACCGGCCAAAAGCATGGCAATCATTTCCTTTTTAATCATGCTAATCACCTCTTATCGTATTCGTCCCAATCAACCGAAACGTATATAAATTATAGCATGTTGACAGAATATTGTGAATATTTTTTACAAATTTACACTCCATTTTGGTTGTTTTAATGTAAAAATTTACCAAGAATTTTTGTGAATTTTTACTGAAAATGTCTGCTTACAAGATTTATGTGTTTTTATGTATTGCGTATTTTCGCTCTATGTCTCTTGGGTTTGGGTTACAGAAAGGTTGTGAATTCACGGCTCATTTCGTATTACGAAAGTCAAGTTTTTCTAGACATGCTTAACTATTGTTTTTGATAACGGACGCAACCTGCGTAAATTCGCCATCCAGGCTCAGTTACGCTTTTCTTCGGCATCCGTGCCTCAGAATTGCTGCGTGTAGTAAGCATGTTAAGAAAAACTATACTTTCTCCATAAAGAAACGAGCCGCGAATCCCAACCTGCAATATCCTAATCACATCAATTTAACAGCGATAGAACAAAAAACACATGCTCTGGAATTTCCAAAACATGTGTCTACACTTTTCATATCATATAACTTTCAGATTATTCGATACTAGTTCAAAAACCAATGTTCAAAATGACTTACATCTAATAGACTTACAAACCAATAGTCTAAACCATTTACATCCAAAAGTCTTAAAAGCTAACTTCGTATATTTTACAGCTCACCATTCTTGTACTTTGTTACAATCTGCTGAATTCTTTCACTTGGATCAAGAAGATCTGAAATAGATGCATCATGGTTTAATGTATCAATCAGATATGCAATATACTTACTTAAATCGCAGTCGATATACCACTCGCTTGCCAGAAGTTCTGGTGTCTGATAAATAAGATTAGTTGTTAATACACCAGCAATAGTACCATTCTTATATGCTTCATCAAATTTAACAAGACCACCTGTGAATAATCCAAAGGTTGCACAGATGAATATCTTATTAGCATTACGCTTCTTAAGACCTGCTGCCACCTCAAGAACAGATTCTCCGGAAGAAATCATATCATCAACAATGATAATATCTTTTCCTGCTACATCAGCACCTAAGAACTCATGTGCAACAATAGGATTACGTCCATCAACAATCTGGGTATAATCTCTTCTCTTATAGAACATACCCATATCAAGACCTAATACGTTAGCCATATAAATAGCTCTTGACATACCACCTTCATCAGGGCTTACTACCATCATATGCTGCGCATCGATTGTAAGATTTTTATCTCTATTAAGAAGTCCTTTAATGAACTGATAAGTTGGCTGAACTGTTTCGAAACCATTTAATGGGATAGCATTCTGTACTCTTGGATCATGAGCGTCGAAAGTAACTATGTTGTCAACACCCATCTTAACCATTTCCTGCAAAGCAAGTGCACAGTCAAGTGATTCTCTTGCCGTACGCTTATGCTGGCGTGATTCATATAGGAAAGGCATAATTACTGTAATTCTTCTTGCCTTACCACCAACAGCTGCAATTATTCTCTTTAAATCCTGGTAATGATCGTCTGGAGACATGTGGTTCTCATGACCACATAATGAATATGTAAGACTGTAGTTAGCTACGTCTACCAACAAATATAGATCTGTACCACGAACGGATTCTAAAATCATTCCTTTGGCTTCACCTGAACCAAAACGAGGAACCTTAGCCTTAAGAATATAAGAATCTCTCTGATATCCAGCAAATGCTAAACTGTCCTTGTGCTCACTCTCTCTTTGAGTACGCCACTTAACAAGATAATTGTCTACCTTCTCACCTAGTGTCTTACATCCTTCAAGGGGAATAATACCTAACGATCCTACAGGTATTGTTTCCAGATTTCTGGTTTCTTCACGCTCGCCCATGATTAATCCTTTCATAGTGAAATATTATGAATTTGTTCTTTTGATTTTTCTGATATCCTGGCCACTAAACTTAAAAAATGAAAAACGCTCAAGGAATCTTGAGAAAATTCTCTCGGAATATCTTTCCTGAAGCTCTGACAATTCAAGATTAGTGGATATAATCATTGACTTCCTGTTTAGATTCCTTTCATTAAGGAGTGAAAACAGCTGGGTAGTAACAGCATTCGTTAAAAGCTCTGTACCCAAGTCATCAATTATCAGTAAATCGGAATTATAAATATCCTCTCGCATAGAAGCTAAAGATATTCTGTCACCCTTATCAAACATTATGTCTGAAAGAATTTTAAATAACTCTGTGGAGCTAAAATAAATCACATTATGTCCTGTATCTAAAAGTTCTTTCGCAATGCAGCCTGTAAGGAACGATTTACCCGTACCTACTGTACCATAAAACATAAGATTCTGATAGTCTCTATCAAAATTTTGTATAAATTCATGAGATTGGTCTACTGTATGCTTAATTCGTTGTAGATTTTCACCATCATAATATTCATATGACAGATTTTCGAAGTTATCTGTAGCCAAAATCGCATCGAGATTAGAGTTCTGATACATCATGGATGTAATGGTCTTTTTAAGGCAATGGCACTTCTCATCACCGATATATCCAGTATCCTTGCAATCAGGACAAACATATACTAGTTCTAAATAATCAGAAGGATATCCAGCCCCAACCAAAAGCTCTTTCTTCCTATTGGTTAGAGAGTCAATCTTTACATTAATCGAATCCTGGGATTCTCCAACTCCGGACAGAATATTTTTAAGCGACGAAACTCCAAAAGATGCTATCTCATCATCAATCTTCTTATATTCAGGAAGTTTTTCATTAATTTCCATAATACGCTCTGAAAGAAGAGCTTCTGTATTTAATTGTCTTTCCTTGTAGATGCGCATTATTGCATCGTACTGCGTATTACTTAATGCCATTTTCCACTCATCCGTATTTAGACAACTAATTATACTAATTACTTAAAATCTGTCTTTCTAATTCATCATAGTCATAGCTTCTTTGACTAAACTGTTTAAATGCTGCTGCCTGATTATTCGCTGAAACCCTTTTAGCCTTAGTGCTCTCCTGATGAGATGCATCAAGAGCTCCTATATCAGACTTGTGATGCACGTTCTTCTCAAACCATGAGCTTAGAATTTTATCTGCATACTCAAATCTGTGAGCATCCGTTGCCATAACGGTTCTTTCACAAGCTTCTTTTATTATTTCGAATTCAAATCCAAACTCTGTAGTCCAGCGGTTAATGAAATCAACTTCCTTCTTGGTTGGACTATTGCTCTTTCCTAAAGCATTCATGGTATCATAAACAACTTTATCATATTTCTTAGATGCTTTAGCTGCCTGTTTAGGGGTAGTTATTCCCTGTTCCTTCCAGCTTAATGCAACCTTTTCTATGTATCTGAAGTCTTTCTTTCCTCTGCCTACACAGTAATCAAAAAGAAAATCTATTAATTCATTACTAAATTCAAGTACCTCTGAGAAGAAAAGCACAGTTTTGACATCTGAAACTGTTAACGACTTTCCAAGGTACTGTTCAACTACGAACAATAATTCCTTCGTAGACTCATTAGACTTAAAACTCATAATATCATCTGTTGAATATTCCGGTTTTTTATATGAGTCTTCTGTTATCAGGGACTGAATGGGAAGAGGGACTACTGGTGCTAATACAATAGAATTGTCCTTCCTTTCAACAACATCAAGAAGACGCACTCCTACCAGCGTTTTATTTTCATCATAATCAAGCGAAAGAAGATTATTCTTCTCCCAATACTTAAGCGCTCTATGTACATCCTTCTCGGTATAATTAAACTGATCTGCTAAATCTGAAATACTACAGCCCATGTTAGAAGACAAAACTCGTAGTAAATAAAGATATATTTTGATCTGTGCATCATTGGCATCTTTCATATAAGTATCTATGAAAATATTAGATACCATAGTTGCATCCTGAGAGTAATCCTGATAAACCTTAAACTGACTCATTTAAGTCACCAATCCATTCATTTAGTTTCGTGTTTTGAGTAAGGTTATACTATCACAAATATATAGAAAAGAAAATAGGAAAAAGTGCCCAAACCCCAGTATTTACAAGGGTTTCGAGGTTTTGTGGATAATGTGGATTGTGTGGATAAGGTCTCAAATTGCTGATAATTCAAATAAAAAATATCCACAGATTTTTCATAGCTTTTTGCTATCGAAATCTGTGGATAATGTGGACAACTAATTCTTAAGCAGGTCTTCCCCAACATTTACAATGTTTCCAGCACCCATAGTTATCAACAAATCACCTGGTGCACAACTTTTTAAAATAAATTTTTCAATTTCTTCAAAAGTTTCGAAATAATAACATTCTGTTCCAAGCTTTTCTATTTCTTTCAAAAGATCTTTCGAAGTAATACCAATTGTATTTTTTTCTCTTGCTGCATAAATATCAGCTAAGATTACTCCATCTGCCAGGCTCAAAGCCTTGGCAAAATCCTTTAAGAATGCATTAGTTCTTGTATATGTATGCGGCTGGAAGGCAACCCAGAGTTTTTTGTGTGGATAGCTCTTGGAAGCCTTTAGTGTAGCTTCAATTTCAGATGGATGATGTGCATAGTCATCTAAAATCTCAATGCCATTAACCACACCCTTCTTCTCAAAACGACGCTTCGCACCACCAAATCCTTTAAGCGCTTCCTTCATAATTTTTCTGTCAACATCTATGAAATCACCTAAAGCAATTGATGCAAGTGCATTAAGCACATTATGCTCGCCAGGAACCCCAAGAACGAATTCCTCCTTACTATAGTATGGCGAATTAACTGTAAAATGTGTAAGTCCTTCTTCATCGACAAATATATTGGTCGCATAATAATCAGAGCTCTGAGTCTTACCGAAGGTTACAACTGACGCCTTAACATCTTCTAAAACAGAATCAACCTCTGGAATATCCCCACCAATTATGACAACACCATCCTCTGGTGTTAAAAGTGCGAATTTATGGAAGGAGTTTCTGATATCATCTATATCTTTGAAAAAATCCAGATGATCCTCTTCAACATTCAGTATAAGTGTTGCCTTAGGATAAAAATTAAGGAAGCTGTTAGTATATTCACAGGCTTCAGTTACGAAAACATCAGAATGACCTATACGTATGTTACCACCAATCGAATCCAGGATTCCTCCAATAGAAAGAGTTGGATCCATTTCGGCTTCCATAAGAATCTCTGAAATCATGGATGTAACAGTTGTCTTTCCATGAGTTCCGGATATTGCAATTGGAAGCTTATAGTTCTTCATAATCTGTCCTAAAAGCTCAGCTCTTGAAAGCATTGGTATTTCATACCTTATAGCTTCAACGAATTCCGGATGATCTTCGTGAATTGCAGCTGTGTACACGAAAACATCTATGTCCTTAGTTATATTTTCTTTTTCCTGGCCTATGAAAATTTTAGCACCATGCTTTTCAAGATTATCAGTAAGCGGCGACTTAGTTCTGTCAGATCCTGACACTATGAATCCTGCATCCAGTAAAACCTCAGCAAGTCCACTCATACTAATTCCGCCAATACCGCAGAAAAACACTCTTTTAGGTTCACTTAAGCTTATTTCGTACATTTTATACTAAGCTCCTTTTATATCCATAATAATTTCATTCTTCAAAAACTTATTTAAATTTTACATCATTTTGTCTACACACAATTTTAGCATACATGTTATTTGGTATTTCCTGATTTTTTAAATATCCTGTCGTACACATAATTCGCTGCCGCAATCGCAGTATTATCATAAATAATTGCAACAACATATGAAAGAACAAAGCATCCCAAAATCATTCCGACAATACATATCGTAAGATGTCCAAAATCTGCCTCAAAGCTCCATCCAAACGGAAGAACCAGCTTTAGCAAAAGAAGAACATGAATAAGCATTATTGAAAAATTGTACTTCGAAACTGATGCAATTATGATACTTGGTCTGGCGAATATCTTCTTAAACTTTTTAAACAGTGCGAAAACCATAGCCCCGATAAGCCACATGTTAGGAGTCCAGTTCGAAGTATAATAAAGTAAATCATATCGATAATATACCATTAGGAATGTTGCTACAAGTCCAACTATTCCAAGACCGATGAACATCCACTCTAACTTCTTCTCATGCTCGGTTGTCATGTAATATCCAAGCAAAAATACACCTATCCAGCCTGCGATAGGAGTCTCTATTCCGAAAGTATATCCAAAAATTGGAAGATACGTTGCAAGTACATTGAAGAAAAATCCGGCAACCACGAGGCCAAAAAGCTGACCCTCTGTAATTTTGGATACGATAATTCTTAAAAATGGTGCAAAGATATAAAGACCTATAATTACATAAACAAGCCACATGTGAGGCATGTACTCAGATCTTCCTTCTAAAAGTCCTTTAAGAATCTTAGATGTGCCTTCGCCTACTCCATTCTTGAAGGCTTCCTTTTCATAACCAACAAGAACATATAATAAGAAATAGCTTATGGTAGGAATCAGTACCTTTCCCATTCTCTTAATATAGAAGTCCTTCAGGGATTCTTCACGTGGAGCTAGTAAAAGTGCACCACTAAGCATTACATAAAGAACATTGCAGACTAAGGAGAATGTCAGAATAATTCTCAAGGTAGAATATCCAGGGTCTCCCAAAGATACATTAGGTGTATATGCTTCACATACCGAATGCTCTGCAATTACACATAAAGCCGCCAGAGTTCTTAAATAATCGTATTCATATTTATGATTAGCACCAAGGCTCTTTTCATTAACGAAAATGCCTTTAATTGGAGCATCCCCTGACTTAATTCTCTCTTTATGTGAAAGAAAAGCCAGGAACAAAACTATGAAAATGATTACCGCTCTAATGAGCACTGCTATATAGAAATCACTTTCCATATAGTATTTAACCTCCGGCATTTCTTTTGCCAAAGATATACTTTCTATCGTACACTCAATGTCTAAATCAATCCTCACAATATTGACAGGAGTATTGGGAAACTTCAAAAACGCCGTAGACTGACCTTCATCAATCTTGGACATAACTGTATGGCTTTCAGACAAAATATCCTCACCCATTCTGCTGTAGTAAAGCATAATAGGAGTTGTCGTCTTTACACTATCCTTTAATGTGATGACCGCGCCTTCAAACTCTTCATTATATCCACTAAACATAAGCCATGCATCATCAGCCACCGGGATATAAGAACCTGTATCTTTGTCATAATTAACGTTGTCACTTATGCACTCATCGGCTTTAATCTCTTTTCCTTCGCCCGAAACCGTATAAGACTTAGCCACTCTTCCATAGGAAAAGATCACGCCCAGCACGATAGCCAAAACTGCAATTATTAAAATGGGAAGAAAACCTGTCTTTTCCCTTTTACTCATTTTCAATCATCCTCTTTAACTCTTTATAAGTGTTTTTATATATTCTGGAAACATTTCCCTCTTCAAAAATATCATCTATACCAACAAAATGGAGCACATTCTTAAAGCCCCAGGTAGGTGGAAGCGCTGTCATCTCCATATATTTTTCAACTGCCTTGTCAAAATCTTCGCCAGCCTCAGCATAGGTTTCAAGAGCCGCCAGAGCACTCGTCGAATATGAGATATAATAGCAGGGCGACTGATAAATATGCGGGATATTCATCCAGTCATATATTCGCGTAATCTGCTCAACATATCTTCTTCCATATTTTCCGTTAATTTCCAGATAAACTTTCGAAAGCTCATCTACCGTAGAATCAGGATGATCGAATGCATATAGCTCAAATTCTGCAACAATTGCACTATCAATAATTGAATTCGTAAGCTGGGAAATTTCGTTATAAGCTAAATCACGTCCTAATTCTTCACCGAAAATTTCTTCGTAATATCTTGAGAAAAGAACCTCCATTCCCTGCGAATGATACTCTGAAAAGTCTATATTGTTTTCATTTTCAAAATTGCTATTAACTAAATGATAGTAATAATTATAATGACCATATTCGTGTACATAGGTAAAGATATCCTTCGTAACACCATATGGTGAATCAAAAATATAACCATCATTGAACGTTGAAAACCTAATAGTATATCCATTGTCAGGTTTAGTTTCTGATAGTGAAAGGTCGAAAAGATGATTATCTATTAAGTAATTAATTGATTCATCAAGCTCCGGTGATATTTTCGAAAAGTATGGTCTTAGCTTTTCGAAAACTTCCATGTCATCATACTGTCTGGGACTAGTGGTTTGTTCATATTCAGACGAAAGCTCATTAATCTTCCTTGCATAAGTAACACATTCATCTGAAAGCTCTTTACATAGATTCCGCACATCTTCAACTGTATAATCCTTAGAATATCCCACCATGTACGCATATTCCGGGAAGCTGTCAAATCCGGCGTCCTTCGCTTTTTCTATGTTAAGCCTTACAATCTGAAGGTATATATCACCTAATACACCTGCCTTCTTTTCCTGAAGAGCATTATAAATACCAAAATATGTATCATCATCTATTGGATCATCGTCTGTAATAGAATAGAAACGCTCATAGCTCCATTCCTCACCATTATAATCAACGTAATAATCTTCCTTCGAAGCAAGTGTATATTCATCGACAAGACTCTTAAGCTTAACTTCTCGTTCTTTTTCTTCCTCTGTCATCTCCTCGTATTTTTTGAATCCGTTAATCACGTAGCTTCTTAGTCTCTTTTTCATGGTAAGTTCATATGGAGAATTACAGAGCTCCCTTACTGCTACCTGAAACATGTCAGAATAATCAAGATAATCACCAAAGATATCTTCCATTCTATCTTTTATGTCCTGATCATATATATTTTTGTTCGATTCAACATTGAGAACTGAGTATGCAGTGGACATAGCATCAATCATTGCTACACCCTCATCAAAAAGAGATAGTATTTCTTCCTCATTTCCTAATTCTTCAATGACATCCTCGTTAGAAATCTTCCCTTCCGAAGATTTCTCGTTCGCAATTTTCGCGTATTCTTCAAGCTTATTCTTAATTTCTACAATCCTGTCAGTGCTATAAGTAGGAAGCTCTCTTTCTTCATAAGGAATTCCTAAGTGATCGCGTGTCATATATACCGATTTCGTTCGATAAACATATACCTTGTAGGTAGACGATTCATCTTCGAAAACACCAACCTCGTCAAAGCCCATATCTTCTGCATTAACAAGCTTGAGCCTTGAGATAATATATCTTCCGCCAACACCCTTAAAAGCATCAGTATCAATCAAAAGCTCATCCTCTGTGAACTCATAATTCCTGTATGCATTAGTTATGGATGGATACTGTCCGGAATATAAGTAGCATCTTGCTCCCCAGTTATCAAAATACTGGGCTGATGCAGGCTGCTTATCTAATGCGGGAGCTATAATTCTTCTAAATTCTTCCTTATAGCCCTGGGAATAATATCCCAGATATCCATCAATCGTCCTAAAACCATTATATTCCAAAATAGCCGGATAGAATCCATAGCAGCCGACCCATTCGCCGTTATAATCAATTTCATCCTTAACCTTGTCAAAAAGCTTCTTAGAGAAAAACTCTTCATAAGAAAGGTCATTAGACCTTGTATCAGAAAGTACCTCTTTCGCAATATCATACGAAGTGTGATAGATATCGTTATATCTTACATTCGAAAGAAGTGTTACTGCTATCGAAATTAAAAGTAAAACTGTTGGTATGAACTTAAACTTAGGAAGAAGATCATATAATCTTTTAGCTACAATGAAAAGTGCCACATACCACAAAAATGGATTAAAAAATATAGTTCTGTTGAACTGAAAACCAGCAAGTGGCGGAAGAACGAATTCGAAAATGTCTCTCACCATTTTACTGTTATAGATACCGTAAATTACACTATTCAGGAAAATAAAAAGCATAACCAAAAAGAATGGATCCTTAAAGAACTTCTTAACTTCCTTCCTTTTTAAAAACGTAATAAAATCAAACACCAAAAATGCCAGGCATACCGGCATTACAAAATATATTTGTGCAGCATCAGAATGCATGTCACCATGTGCAAATGATGAGATAATTTCAGATATAATCTCAGAAAAGCCTAATGATGCAATAACCATGCTGCTTCTTATGGTAACGTAATTAGAAAAGAGCATGGTGTTAAATAACCTGTATTCACATCCAATATATGATAATCCAAGAAGAATGATTGCAATAAGAAGTCTTAGAGGGAATTTTTTAGTCTTAATCCATCTATAGATAAAATAAATAAAAAGATATCCTAAAATAAAGAATCCAAAATACGAAAAATAGCTTATCATTGGATACACCAAAAGAAGAAGAAACCACCAGTTTCTTCCTGTCTTATAGGTTATCTTTCTAATAATCAGAACCAGAATAGGAATCGATGAAAATGGAATCCCGAAATTAGGGAAGAGATTCAAAATTCCATATCCTAAACCTGCTAAGAGTACAAGTCCTTCGTAATCTTCGAAGCGTTCTCTTAATATATCTTTGGCCAGAAAATATGCACCCAGAATTGCTATCAATACTTTAAGTAAGTAACCAATAACATAGGCATAGTATGAAGGAAAAATAAAATATAATATCGTATATAAATTGAATTCTGATGGAAGATCATTTCTTGATGATTCATCTATGAACGGAACCTTGGCATCATGTGAAAAGAAGGTTCCTGTATCTTTCATCATCTGATACTGCGGTGTGAATAAATCAAGATTATCATGCACCGCAATCACACTCTTTTCCCCTCTAATAAAGAAAAGAAGTGCAACAAAAACGAAAAAGCATGCAATTATTATTAAGGAACTATTCCTCGATATCTTCTTCACGGGCTAAACGCTCCTTTTGGTCGACTAACGTAAATCTGTACTCAAAATCTCGTCTGTTCTGAGTTACGATATGTGACAGGGTAAGCCCTGCAAAGAATGACTGAATCGCAGCTAAAATAACGAATCCGCAGACAATCAGTGTTGGGAACTTATCTACCTGTCCTGTGCTTATAAAATCAAGCAAAACTGGTACGAAGAATCCAACGCCAAGAGCAGCCAGTAAAAATGCAAGAATTCCGAAAAATCCCATTGGCTTATAATCTCTATACAATCTGAATATCGTCTTAAGCACCTTGAATCCATCTGAATAGGTGTTAAGCTTAGACTCTGAACCTTCTGGTCTGTCTCTGTATTCAACAATAACATTGTCAATCTGCATATGATTATAAACACCAAAAATCGTCATCTCTGTTTCAATTTCGAATCCCTTACTCATTACAGGGAAGGTTTTTACGAAACCATAGCTGAACGCACGAAAGCCAGTCATTATATCCTTAATGTCACAGTCAAAGAGCTGATTGATAGAACTTCTTACCAACGTATTTCCGAAATTGTGAAATGGACGTTTATTTTCAGTAAAATATGTTGAAGATAATCTGTCTCCAACTACCATATCGGAGTTCTTCTTAAGGACACAGTCAGCCATTTCTCTGGCATACTCCATAGGATAAGTATCATCACCATCCACCATAATATAGCAGTGTGCATCTATCTCACGGAACATTCTTCTAATAACATTTCCCTTGCCCTGCATATACTCATGACGAACAATAGCACCTTCTTCCTTCGCAATCTTCGCAGTATCATCAGTCGAGTTATTATCATAAACATATATAACTGACTCCGGAAGAGCTGCCTTTGCATCGCTAATTACTTTTTTAATTGTTTTTTCTTCATTGTAGCAAGGTATAAGTACTGCTATCTTATCCATGAAGGTCTCCTTTTCTTTATTTAATCGCTGCATTAACTATCTTTTCACATAACTCATTGAACGAGATTCCTACAGCCTTTGCTTCCTGTGGAACTAGAGACGTTGGTGTCATTCCAGGAAGAGTGTTAGCCTCCAGGCAGAAGAACTCATTAGTCTTCTCATCAAGCATGAAATCAAGTCTTGCATAATTGGATAATCTAAGTGCATTAAAACCTTTAACTGCACAATCCTGCATTCTCTTGGTCAGATCCTCATCTATGTTGGCAGGACACGTTTCAACTGTAGCACCTGGCTGATACTTATTCTTATAATCATAAAATCCATTAAGAGGTGCTATCTCAACTATAGGAAGTGCTTTTCCATCCATAACTGCAATAGAGAATTCACGACCCTTGATATACTGCTCGATTACAACCTTATCGTCATATTTGAATGCTTCATCTAATGCTGCCTCGTATTCGTCCTTGGTATTGGCAATAGCAACACCAACACTTGAACCTCCCTTGCAGGCTTTGACAATTATAGGATATGACATATCTGTCATATCTTTAGTTCCTCTTTCGTACTTTTCCAATGTGCATCCAAATGGTGTTGGGACCCCATATGCTTTGAAAATGTCTTTTGCTATACTCTTGTCCATAGACATAGCTGAACTTACATAATCAGTTCCTGTGTAAGTGATTCCCATAAGATCAAAGCACGCCTGAATCTTACCATTCTCTCCATTCTCGCCATGAAGAGCCATGAAAACAACATCTGCAGCCTGACACAATCTGATTACGTTAGGTCCGAAGAAATTCTTCTCGCCATCCGGCCTTAATGCCTTAATAGCCTCTATATCAGGATTGTCCTTCGAAACAGCCCCAATGGACGCTGCCCAGTCCCTCTTAAGTGTAAATGTATCTTCTAACGAAAGGTTAGCTTCCTCATCACCATATTCATATCCTAAATAAACATCAAGCATAATAACGTCATGTCCGTTTTCCTTTAATGCGTTATACACCTGCTTTCCAGAGCTTAGTGATACATCACGTTCAGTACTTATTCCACCAGCCAAAACTACAATTTTCATTTATCTATTAATCCTTTCGGTATTATTACTCTATATTTTCCATAATGCCGTCTGCTTTACAGCATATGTAGCTTTACTTACTCAAGAACTCAACCACTTCTTCAAGATGCATACCATGCGAAGCTTTAATTAATATAGAATCCCCTTCGTTCAGAATGGATGGGAGCTCTTTAATCAATTCTTCTTTGGTATCGAAATGATAATTCGAAGAAGTCATATTTTTAGTCAGATTACCAACTGAGATAAGTATATCTATACCCTTTTTGCTGGCATAATCAGACACTTCCTTATGAAGCTCATTTTCATTCTCTCCAAGTTCGAACATGTCTCCTAAAATGGCAACCTTTCTGGTATTCGAAAGGTTCAATAAATCTATAGCCGCCTTCATCGAAACAGGGTTTGCATTATAGCAGTCATCAATTAATGTATATTTCAAGGTCGAAATAATATTACTTCTTCCTGAAGTTGCCTTCACGAGATTAAGTCCTTCCTTAATCTCATCAAATGTCATTCCATATAAAAGTCCAACAGCAGTTGCTGCCATGGCATTGTATATCATATGAGAACCAGGAAGTGTTACATGTGCATCAAAGGATTCATCCTTAACATGAATTTTGACATCAGAACCAAGAAGTCCAAGATTCTTAACATCTGTTACGAACACATCATTCGTATCATTCATTCCAAAAAATGTTATCGGACGCTTAACCGGAGATTCAACAGTTATCAGCTTGTCATCATCACCATTTAAGAACACTGCACCATCCTTACTAAGCGACTTGAAAATTTCTGTTTTAGCCTTTAAAACCCCATCCCTGTCGTTAAGATATTCAAGATGGCACTGTCCTATATTGGTTATGACACATGTGTCAGGCTTCGCTATATCGGTAAGAACTGTCATTTCACCAAAATGTGAAATCCCCATTTCTACAACTGCTATCTCATGCTCATCGCGAATAGAAAGAATTGTAAGAGGCATTCCTACTTCATTATTAAAGTTCCCCTGAGTTTTTAATACATTGTACTTATATGACAGGGTTCCAGCTATGAATTCCTTGGTACTGGTTTTTCCAACTGAGCCTGTTATTCCGATAATTGGAATATCAAGCTGTTCTCTATAGAATCTTGCGATATCCTTTAGAGCCTCGAAGCTATTTTCAACGAGGATATACGGGCCATCATACTCTTCTATTTCATCTTCGCATACTACAGCCATAACACCCTTCTTGAAGGTATCATTGATGAAGGTATGACCGTCGACTCTCTCTCCCTTTGTGGCAATAAATATACCACCTTCAGTGACCTTTCTTGAGTCTATAACTACGGATGTGGCTTCTTTGTCTATATATTTGTCCAGGTTTTTTAATTCACCATGACAGACATCCTTAATATTATTTAGCGTTAAGTTTTTCATACTGTTCTCTTAACTCTCCATATGTTTTTAACATAATCTCTCTTGTGTAGGCACCAAAATGCTTCCTGTCGGCCTTATCAAGTTCATCTGGGTATATAGGTTTTCCAAAATCGATGAACACGTGCTGAGAGTAAATCTTAGGGAAATGATCCTCGAAAATTGCCGAAGTATTATAGAGGGTCATAGGAATTACAGGAGCACCTGACTTATCTGAAATTTTAAAGCTTCCCTCGTGGAACTCCAGCATATCCTCTTCATAGGTTCTGTTTCTCGTACCCTCTGGGAATATAACAACACTCATTCCACCCTTTACATATTCAATTGCAGTAAGAATTGTCTGCATTCCCTGCTTGATATCACCTCTGTCAAGGAACAGGTTGTGAAGCATCATCATCCACCATGAAAGAAATGGAATTTTCTTAAAGCTCTTCTTCGCAACGAATGCTGTCATATTAGGATAAAGTGCGTATGTAGTAATTACATCGAAGAAGCTTCTGTGATTTCCAATATAAACAACAGGCTTATCCTTAGGTATATTCTCATATCCTGAAATATGAAGCTTAACCCCTGCTAAGACTAAAAGAATCCTAAAGGTTACTCTTACAACTCCTAATGTAAAGCGATCTCTCGCCTTCATACTAAAAAGACCAATAATATAGTCTAAAAGCAAGAATGGCAGACTAATCAAAAAAGCTACCACAACATATAAAGCTGTCCAAAAAAATCTGAGATATCCCATAATTCTTAATTCTCCTGTTTTTAATCACCTATGTTTCTTTAATTTACTGTTTCAGTTATTCCTTATACATCTATTAATCTGCTATCTTTATTGGAACAGTTTTCCAAGCATAAAGATAAGCTTGGCGTTTAAATTAAACTCATTCATTATGCCTAAAGATTCCTGAACATCCTTATAGTTAATACTTCCAATATCATCCAGATAACAGACTGATTTTTTATTTAATCCTAAGAAGTAATGCAGATAGTTTTCAATTATTGTGTCATACTCATGATTAGGTATCACATAATCAACCAGCGTCATTAATATCATCTGATCTAGAAGCTCAAGGTTATTATTTTCGCTTATGTTTTCTGGAACCAGAAAATCTGCCGCCCTGACCTTCGAGGAAACCTCTTCTGCATCCTTTAAAATTCTGTCTGTAATATATGCGCAGTACTCTGTATTAACATCCTGCTTGGTGTTGATGTAAGTGATAAGTCCTAAAAATAAAACCTCATTCACTTTCCATTCCGATTCTGTAAGTGTGCCAAGAAAATTTTCTATATAATCCTTATATTCTTTATTTCCTGTCGCACGGTATATCTCCGAAGAAGCAGCATATTCCCAACTCCTCTCTTCCAAGGAAAGCTCCTTTTCGTAAGAACCTGGGCTCTCATCATTTAACCTTGCATACTTCCACGCTCTGTCAGCTCTTTTAAGGCAGTCTGTCGAAAACTCCCTGTCATATTTTTGATAAAGATAACCGAATTTTGACAGTGCGTATGCGAACGCTCTTGCAGAACTGGATGTACTCTTTTCTACATACGAAGTTATTTTTGCGCCATCATCTTCTTTAATCGTAAGAGCACTATATACCTCACCGGTACTTTCGTTTTGCATTTTAATAAGCCAGTCAATCTCGTATTTAATTTCGTCGAGAATATCCGGTATATCATTGCCGCTTTCTGGAATACCTACGTTGTCCTTGAATGAATTCGGAAACAATTCATATGAAAGAAGCATCGTACCTATAGCCTTTGATGCATTCTCTATGGTCTTAGAACCACTATCATCCTGATGCCACCCGCCAGATACATCAATACTGACATTCATATCATCTCTAAGCACCGCCTTCGATGTATGACATGCAGTGTGTGATCTTTCCTTAGAGTACTCTTCGGTAAGTGTCATTCCGCATCTATTGAAGTAATATTCCTTAATACTATTATTTAATAGCTCATCATATATATCATCACTTATGGAAAATTCATAAGAATAGCCTAATTTGTCAGCCCTTATACGATAATGCCCCTCCTTCTTTAAGTCTGTGAAGTCTCCATATGCGACATTCATCCGAAGATCTTCTTTATAAGACACATTATCTATTTTCCCAATGAAAACAACTACATCTAATGCTGTGTCAACCACCTCAAAGGAGTTCGGAATACTTTCTCCGAACAAAACAACAGTTTTAGTTCCTCCTTCCTGATATCCCAGCTGATCTATCAAAATATGCGGAGTACTTGATGGCACTTCATACTGAATATCTGCTTCTTCCTTCATTCCTAAATACTGGGAATTAGGGGCATCAGCATTATTACCCTCTTCTCTTTTCCCACACCCTGTCATAACGAACAAAGAACATAATAATATATAAATTATTGACCATAATCTACATCTTCGCATACATAGATTATTATATCACAAAATCCGAGGAATTTATCCTCGGATTTTGATAATCATTATGCATATGCAGCAAGAGCTCTTTCTCGGATGGCTACATCCAAATGATGCACTCCTCCTGTATATCTTCCATCCTCTGCAATGAATATTCCTGTACTCCTGATTACACCTTTAGTTGCATTATCAGTCACATTATTAAGCGAAAATTCTGAAGATACGTTTTTTAAACAAATAGCTCCGACATTCTTTTCTTTTAATGAATATAAATGTCCATTTCCATTTTCATCAAATGCCCATATTTTAAGCTTATTAAAGATTTCATCGTCTTCATCAATGAAACCGTCCTTATCATCATCATAGACAGAAAGGTCCCTAAAACCATCTCCTGATTTTGTGCCAAAAAGCTCACTACCGTCATTAATGATTCCATCATCATTTAAATCCAGTGCAAGAAATCCACTGCCAGCCCCAAGCTTATATATTTCGTCTTCCTCTCCATCCATATCTATATCAAACTTAATAGTCTGATCTGACATATATGGAACATTTCCATCGAAATCTATTACTAAAGGATCTGTCATGTACTGAATATACTCAAACTGTTCAGAATAGTTTTCTTCAAAGCTTCGTGACATTTCAATGTTAAGATTAACATCAATCTGGGTTCCATCCTTACAGTTAATTATTCCCTTCGCCGAAAAGGTAGTGCTTTCATACTCTTCATAATGATATTCGTTCTCAAACATAATATGCGAAACTATGGTCTGCGGAGTATAATCACCACTTTCTCCCCCGTTATCCATTCTGGCCATACTTTCTTTAGCACTATATTCTTTATCTGGAAACAGTAATCTCATAAGAATATTGACAAACTCTTCCCTGAGCTTTTTAAACTGCTCTTCAAGGCTTTCTCTTCCTACATTTCTTGCGGACTTTATATCCTTTATCTTGGAATCAAGACTCTTTAGAGACTCTCCAAGTCCGAAGTTATCTGTAGTAGTTTTTGAAGCCACTGAAGATGCATACTTACGAACCATGCTTGATGAAGTTGTAAAGGTTCGTGCGGATTCCATTCCTATTGAAGCGGAATCAATTCGCAATATATTTCTCCTCCTTTTAGATATGCCCCTTTCATATCCAAAGTCCGTTTTGAGTACAAAAAAGAACGGAACATTTAAAGTTTCCTTACTAAAAATGCACCGTCCCTGGCTAGTTTACGTGTTTGCTTAAGCTTTGACTAATATATCGGCATTATAAAAAAATAGTTTAGGCTGCCTTCGCTTTCTTAAGTACGAATCTTACGATATCTTCTACCTCAAGCTCACCCTCACCCATTTTCTCTTCATCTTCAACGCTGATGCCATTCACCTCATGCATCGCGAATCTTCCCATT
The DNA here is from genome assembly GCA_024399135.1 of Lachnospiraceae bacterium. Taxonomy (GTDB): domain Bacteria; phylum Bacillota; class Clostridia; order Lachnospirales; family Lachnospiraceae; genus JAILLW01. The sequence continues at coordinate 99,544 of JAKSHY010000004.1, forward strand.
ACCTCAGAGATTCTAATTCTGTCGACACTGCTTTCAGCACCTAAGAGCACTATTACCAAATCCTGATCATTATATCTTAATGACGTTATCAGACAGGCTCCCGACTTATTAGTTGTTCCTGTTTTCAATCCTGTACATTCAGGAATATTATAAAGGACTCCATTAGTGTTCTTAACCTCTATTCCGAATGGCTCTACCTTAGCCTTCTTCATCGAAGTAATATCAGTAACCCGAGGATAAACATTCAATATATGAGAAACCATTTTAAACATATCATGGGATGACATTCTGTTTTGCTTCTTTCCCGGAGCAGAAGTCTTAGTAAACACAGGAAGTCCGTTACAGTTATAGAATATAGCTGTATTCATACCTAAAGAAGCTGCCTTCTCATTCATTTTCTTAACGAAGTTTTCCTCTGTATCTGCTATTAACTCAGCAAGTGTTAGTGCGCACTCATTGCTGGATGGAAGAAGTGACCCTATAAGAAGCTGCTTCACCGGAATCTTATCACCTTCATCCATGACAATAACACCGTCAGCACTTCTTGACAAAAGTGCTCCATCCTTCGAAACAGTTCCCAGAGTATCCATATTAATCTTACCATCAGCTACGGCATCCATAGTTAATAAATACGTCATAAGCTTGGTAGTACTTGCTATCGGATACGCCTTCTCACCATCATACTCATAATATATTTGCCCTGTAGTGGCATTACCAACTAAAACGCTGTTAACGCCCTGGAAGAATCCATCTTCTTCGAGCTTCTTAGGATCAACAGAAAAGAGAACTTCTGTATCCATGATAATATTCTCATCTTCATCCATAGTCGTTTTAATATCCAATATCATGGCAAGATCCAAAACCGACATGAAACAGTCTGATACTCCATTGGCGTCCTTGGCAATTATTGAAGAATATTTCTTCGTTTCAGAATTGACAGTCGTGTCATGACTTTTCAAGGTAACCTTGGCGCCATCCACATATTCATCATTCCAGGCATCCTCTGAAGGAGGCGTAAAGCTGTATTTTTTGCCCAATGTAATATCAACAGATGACTCACCTATTTTCACATCAAATTTGTTTCCTGTATTAACAAGCGCACATGCAACATTCTTTAACGAAATGTATGCATTGTTAGCATATTCATAATCAATAACATGAACATCACTTGAATTTCCGTTAACTATAAGCTTATGAACAGAAATTTTAAGTGAATCTGCCTTCGTCTTCAGAGGAAGAAGACTAGTTATTATTACTGCTATCAGAAACAGCGCTATTATTTTTTGAATAAATATATACTTCTTCGTTTTCAACATCCACACCCTGCATAACAACCGTATCTTTGATTCTTGTTATCACGTAACTTTTTCCTGTAACATCTGAAACCGATACAATGAATCCATCCTTGTCACCAAAAGAACCATTGTCCTTTTTCAGATTCTCTATCTCATCATAGTTTGGAAGAAGCTCCGGACCATGTTCCTTTATTACATCAATAAGCTCCATTCCAAGGGATTCTTTAATAACTCTGTCCTGTTCTTCTTCATTGGCTTCTTTTGAAATTATCTCTGCCGCCATAAGACGCTTAACCAGAATATCCCTTATACATTCGCTAAGAACCTCATAGGCCTTTTCACTGGCATTAGCATAATCATCTTCTAATATGTTTACCTCGTAGGTTCCTGCCTTCTTTCCATTAGTCTTTATGCTGAGAGTAACCGGAATCTTAACATCACTCATCATACCTTCTATATCTTCTATCGTGACTTCCTTATACCCACTGTCTGAGAGGTAATCATAAGCATTTCTTGCTGCTATACTCTTAAAGTCCTCTATGTATGACCAGTCACCAGCGATTTCGTTATACGATTCGACTTTTTCATTTAGTTTGTAACTAAACAGCCCCAACACAGCACAAAGCGCTGTCAGTGTGACTATCAGTATTATTCTTAAAACTTTCAATTATCTATCCCTGACTTCCACTTTTTCTAATCAACATTTTCTTCGATAATCTGACATATACTATACAGCCTGCAATTAATAAAACCGCAGAACCAATAAGAACTGGTACATTAAGAGTATCCGGAAGAAGCTTTAAATTAACTAAAAGCATCAAAGCAAAAAATACTGCGAACAGAAAATAAAATACTGCATTCACCTTCGCAAACTTTTTTACTGATTCTTCTGTATAATAATTTCTAAACTTAGGACTTATTTCTCCGGTGACTAACATCTTGACACCCATTCCCAGAAAATAAAAGCAAAGCAGAATCTGTAAAATGTCCGTAATTGTCATGTTCTCCATATTAAAATCCTCCAACACTAATAATGTCTTCTACGCTCTTTGCTATATAGTCAGCGCCAGCAGCTCTAAGCTCCTCTTCTGAACCATATCCATATAAGATTCCCATGGACTTAAGTCCATTCTTCTTAGCACCTATTATATCATGTTCTCTGTCACCTATCATAATCGCATCATTAACATCGATATTGTGCTCTTTTAGGGCATATGCAATAACTTCTTCCTTCTTAGTTCTGGTCTCATCCAAAGTAGAGCCTGCAACGAAATCAAAATAATCAAAAAGATCAAAATGCTTTAATATATCAACCGAAAAAGGCTCCGGCTTACTGGTTGCAAGTACTATATCTTTTCCCATACCTTTAAGCTTTTCTAAAAGCTCTGGGATTCCATCATACACAGTATTTTCGAACTTACCAACAGGTGCATAATGTTCTCTGTAATATACTACTGCTTTCCTGGCATCCTCCTCACTTAATCCCGCGAAATTCGTGAATGAATAAATAAGAGGTGGTCCTATATATTTGTATAATGTAGTTCTGTCTTCTGTATGGATACCAAATTTTTCAAGTGCATACATAACTGCATTCGTTATGCCAAGCATTGGATCAGTCAGTGTTCCATCAAGATCGAATAAAATGTGTTTGTACATATAATCTCCTGTTAATCTATATGATATGAAGATGCATGAAGTTCTTTCATGGCAGCTTCGATTTCTGACATATCTGTCACTTCAAGATCCATGTTTCTGAATACCAAAGAAACCGGCGAAGCCTCGAAAGCCATGTATGTATTTCTAACCCAGCTTATATCATTGACATCTCTCACATACAGAATTCTTTCATTCTTTTTGCCTTCTATTTCCTTTAGGAAATTCCATCCCTTCTCATCAATTATTTCACTTCTTGTATTCATGGTCTCGTCAATTGTCTTTCGATATCCATTAACAGTCCTATAAGTAGATTCATAATCTGTCGTAAGCATAATGAACAGTGAAATAACAACCACCGACACCCATTTTTTAGCATTCTTCAGGGACAAATATATAAGTAGCATCATTATTCCAATAGTAAACGGCGCACCATATCTTTCCATTGATGACACCATGGCGAATTCCTCAAGATACTGAGTTTCATTGGCGAATATTGTAAGGTGACAAACAAGGTCAAAGATATAAAATGCGGCTCCGGCAATAATGATATAAATACCTAATACCACACCCTCTTTTTTAGACACCTTTTTAAAAAGACATAAAACTGTCACAGCGACTATGAATAATATCAATAGCGAAAGGGGTGAAAGATTAATAATACCATTTTCATATCTGTGAAGCGGGTATTTTAAGAAAGCATTAACATATACTCTTGTTAATTCACCCTGATACTCTGGAAGAGAGGTCGTGCCCGTCACCATGGAAACTGCACTTCCCGTAAGCTTGGCAACACGTCGCATAATAAGACAAAAACCATACCAGCTGCCAAGCGCCAACACAGGTGAAGCAACAAGCTTTAAAAAGGCTTTTATTCTAAAATCTTTCGCAACAAAGATATGGATTACCATATAAAAGAGCACTGCTAAAAAGAGCCACAAAAAAGCTGTATTTTTCGACAACGAAAGAACTGCCAGCAAAAGATACTGATTTACTTCATGAAACCTCACAAATCCACCAGTGTTTTTAGTGTTATTATCAGATTCTTTTGAAGTTATGATTACACCTATTATGAAGCTTCCAAAAATCACTGCCATTATGGTATCGGCACAGCATCCATCACACCAGAACGCTTCAACTGTTGCAGGAAAGAGCAAAATCATAACACATGAAAAAGCAGTGCACAAAATATTTAACAATTTCCTGGAATTTCTCGCGAAACTAAGAAAAGGCATAAGGAAGCTAAAAAGCATGAAGTAGTAGCCTGAAAACATCAGACCTTCATTAAATTCACCAGGACTTAAATGATTGAACCACCATTTGAACATCTGGGTTCCAGGAGGATAATCGCCGAACTCCGGGGCAACATTGGCATATTTAGATGAAAAGCCATTAAGACCGAATATGGATTTCGCATCAGCTGCCCAAAAATTATAATCATCCCACCAGGTCACCTTCTTATCCATGACCAGAAAAGCTAATACTGTGAAAAATATTAAGCTTGCAATGAACTGTACATTAAAAATAAGCTTCCTGTATATTATAAGCTCTTCCTTATACGATGAATTCTTTTGGGCAAATAAACTTATTATGAACCCTATAATGAATGCTACACTAATGAAATCTATGGCCCATAGTCCTCTTACGAAAGCTAAAACATACATAAAAAGGACCATAATACATACACCAGCAGGCCATGCGCACACTGCCGAAATACCGTATTTTCGCGAAATTATTAAAATTAAGAGGATTAAACTTAGGATATTAACTAAAAACATAAGACTGTGTTCATATTTTGTTCATAAAACGTTTTCTGTTTATTAATTTACATAATATTGTTTATTAATCTTTTCTATTTATATTATATTTATAAGATACATCAAAAATATGTTTTTTACAAAGTTGATTTGATAATAAACTTTTTCATAATAAATGCCAGGTAACAGTAAGTTACCTGGCATCCTCCCTTTTTAGGGGTCTTTTACATCTTTTCTGGTTCATCATAGGTCACACCAAATGTCTCAACTGTAACCTTTTTCATTCTCTGATCTTCTAAAGGTCTGTCAGAATAATCTGTTTTGCACTCAGCAATTTTATTAACATTCTCCATTCCTTCAATAACCTTACCGAAAGCAGCATAGCTTCCATCAAGGTGTGGAGAAGTCTTGTGCATAATAAAGAACTGAGAACCTGCTGAGTTAGGCATCATGGAACGAGCCATAGAAAGAACTCCTTCTGTATGCTTTAAATCATTTTTAATTCCATTCTGAGCGAATTCTCCTCTTATTCCATAGCCAGGGCCACCCATACCTGTTCCTTCTGGATCTCCACCCTGAATCATGAATCCATTAATTACTCTATGGAAGATTAATCCATCATAAAAACCTTTACTTACTAAAGAAATAAAATTATTAACAGAAATAGGAGCTACATCAGGATATAACTCTGCCTTAATGATATCTCCGTTTTCCATTTCAAAAGTTACTATAGGATTTTGTGCCATAATTAGTTTCCTTTCCCGATAATGATTGATAAAATAATCATATGAAAAAAAGCAAGAAGTTTCAAGACACAAATGAATTATGGATTACCGACACAGTTTCTGAATATGAGGAGTTATTATCTTCAGGTCTGTACTGTATTCCACTTTCAAAGGATGGTACGAAATTCGATGGTGCACCCTACGTTTTAGAAGGTGAGCTCGAAGATTTTAGTGACGAATATCTTTATAAAATGCTTCTAAGACTTATGGGAAAACCGTGGACCATTCTTGAAACCAAGAGACTGCTTGTCCGTGAAATGACAGTTGATGACGTTGACTGTTTTTATGAAATATACGAAAAGCCAGGAATAACAGACTACATTGATGAATTATTCGAGAATCCTCTTGATGAAAAGATATACACCAAAAACTACATTAAAAATATATATGGATTCTATGGTTTCGGACTATGGACTGTCATTTTAAAAGATACAGGAAAAATCATAGGACGCGCCGGAATATCCATGGAGGATGGTTATGAATTCCCTGACTTGGGCTTCGTAATTGATAAGGATTACCAGCATATCGGATTAGGCTATGAGGTGTGTTCAGCGATTCTTGAATATGCAAAAAAAGAGCTTGAACTTAATACAGTTCAAGCCCGTGTTAAACCAGATAATGAAATTTCTATAGCGCTACTTAAAAAGCTTGGCTTTAAAATTAACCATACACTTCATCAAGGTTATCTAATAGCTCTCCATACTTATGCATGAATGGGTAATGATTAGCCTTCAAATAATCTACATCCTCTGCCTTCGCTGCGAATTCGAGTCCCTTAGCCATTGTGGATACTTCTGTAGCACCAATTGTTAGTGCCGAGCTCTTAACACCATGCACCAGAATAGAATAATTTTCTAAATCAGCATTATCATAATATGTCTGTATTTCTTCGTACTTACTTGTTTCTCTGAATTCTCTAATAATACTTTCGTAGAATTCCTCGGAATTTAAGCAGTAAGTCATTCCTGTCTTAACATCAAGGAATGAAAATCTTCTTTCAAACGCCTGAAGAACCTTATTACTCTCAGAATTTTCCTCTAAATCAACAGATAAATTATCTAATACAGCTGACGTTTCCTGAATATCATCAAAAGACTCATCTTCCTTATCTTCTTCGCTATCTGTCATCATTTTAATAAGATTCTTAGGAAGATATTTAAGAAGCATCGCATTCAATTCCAACTCTCTTACAGGCTTACTCAAATAGTCTGTAAATCCTGCATCTATATAGTCTTCCCTTGCACCCTGAATAGCATTGGCCGTAAGCATAATAACCGGAGTATTTTCATTCATTTCGCAATTAGCTTTTTTCATTTCAACCAGAGTTTCAATACCATCCATATCAGGCATCATATGGTCAAGAAGGATAACGTCATACCTGTTGATTGAAACCTTCTCAAGACATTCCTTTCCTGACGTTACTGTATCAACATTTAATTTCGTCTCCTTAAGCAATCCCTTAATTACCTTAAGATTCATGTCAACATCATCTACAACAAGTACTCTTCCCTTAGGACATTCAAATTTGTTAGGCAGTACTTCTTCTTCGCCTTCCTTACTAATATGAACATAGTTGGCGAAATCTCCAAGATTACCCTCCGCTCTTATCTGCTGAGGAATTCTTACTGTAAATTCGGAACCCTTTCCATATATACTGTCAACTTCTATAGTTCCATTCATGAGGTCCAAAAACTGCTTGGTGATTCTAAGTCCAAGGCCTGTTCCTTCTATATTTTTGTTCCTCGTCTCATCAAATCTTGAAAAAGCATCATATAGCTGGTCAAGGTTTGCTTTCTTAATACCAATTCCTGTATCTTTGACCGAAATTATGAGCTCCATCGTACCGGCTTTTCCTTCCTTCCAGTCAGCCGTCAGTAAAACCATTCCCGACTCAGTGTATTTAATAGCATTGGTAAGAAGATTCGTAATAATCTGTCTGATTCTTACTTCGTCACCATATAATCTGTTAGGAATCGTTGTATTATTCTCAAATAGAAGATCAAGATTCTTATCTCTGGCTCTTAAAAATACCATATTATAGCACTCAGAAAGAACCTTGGATAATTCATACTCAACAGGAACGAGCTTCATCTTACCTGATTCAATCTTCGAAAAATCAAGAATATCGTTAATAAGCGACAAAAGTCCATTACCCGCATTATCAACGTTACGAGCATATTCAAGAATAGCAGGATCCTTTGCTTCTTTTAAAATCATGGCATTCATACCAAGAACACCATTAATTGGAGTTCTGATTTCATGCGACATATTAGCAAGGAATGAAGACTTGGCAACATTCGCTTCTTCTGCCTCAATCTTGGCATCTTCCGCATCCTTCTTGGCAACAGCAAGTGTATTCCTACTGGTTTCAAGCTCCTCCATAACTTCCATGAGTTTCTTATAATCCGGAGTTTCCAAGGCGAACATAACAACAACTGTTGCTACCGAGCTTGCAAAAATACTCAAAAGAATGTCTGGTAAAAACACTGCCTGAACGAAAGAACCCATAAGCTCCATTACCCCAAAGAAAAGAATCGAATAGCGCCTTCTTTTGTCAATTGTATTCCAGTTTCTAATGGCGATAAAGATACTGTCTACTATGAAAAACATAGGAGTAATAAATACTGCATAATACAGTGGACCATGGATATAGCTTCCACTTTCATCAAAATAGAATACCCAGTGGGTAAAGATATTAGCTACTATTAATGCTGTATAAAACACAAGAACAACAGTGGTGAAGCGGTAGTTTTCCCTCGTGCTTTTAACATTCATATAAGATCCTATGTAAATTATTACATAGTACAAAAGAACTGCCACCAGTTCAAGATATATAGTATTAGTGATCCAGTTAAGCCATACAGGGAATTTATCAGGATTACTGATTTCGATAGCTGTGAATACGTCTGCAATGTTCGCACATATAAGCATCAGAACAAGACGGGTGAATCGATAGGTCGAATCACTCTTGACTGAATACTGTAGTTTCATGTAGCCATATATAACTATTAAAAATATAGCTGCTGCTACTTCATAATGAATATTATAGATTAAGTTCATTATATCTCCCCAATATAACCCATACAGATGTTAATAAACAAATGAGGTGTGTTGTCAGACAACACACCTCAATTATAAACTATCTTTTATTTTAGTTCTAGTATTTCTTATGCCTTACCATCAGATCCTAAAACATTAACGATCTTATGAGAAACCATATCCTTAACAGCCTGTCTAGCTGGCTTTAAGTACTGACGTGGATCAAAGTGATCTGGATGCTCAGCAAAGTACTTACGAATGTTACCTGTCATAGCAAGTCTGATATCTGAATCGATATTGATCTTACATACAGCTAATGTAGCAGCCTTACGTAACTGCTCCTCTGGAATACCAACAGCATCTGGCATATTTCCGCCGTACTGGTTAACCATCTTAACGAATTCCTGTGGAACTGAAGATGAACCATGTAATACGATAGGGAATCCTGGAAGTCTCTTGATACACTCTTCAAGAACGTCGAAACGAAGTGGAGGTGGAACAAGAATTCCTTCTGCATTACGTGTACACTGCTCAGCTGTGAACTTGTATGCACCATGTGATGTACCAATTGCAATTGCAAGAGAGTCACAACCTGTTCTGTCAACGAACTCTTCTACTTCTTCTGGCTTAGTGTATGCTTCATGACCAGCTTCTACAACTACTTCGTCCTCGATACCAGCAAGAGTACCAAGCTCAGCCTCAACTACAACGCCGTTAGCGTGAGCATATTCAACTACCTGCTTAGTAAGAGCGATATTGTCCTCGAAAGACTTAGAAGATGCATCGATCATAACTGATGTAAATCCACCATCGATACATGACTTACATAATTCAAAAGAATCACCGTGATCAAGGTGAAGAGCGATAGGGATTTCTGGATTCTCCTCTACAGCTGCCTCAACCATCTTTACAAGATACTTGTGGTTAGCGTATGCACGAGCACCCTTTGAAACCTGAAGGATAACAGGGCTCTTAAGTTCGCCTGCTGCTTCTGTGATACCCTGAACGATTTCCATGTTGTTAACGTTGAAAGCACCAATTGCGTATCCGCCATCATATGCCTTCTTAAACATTTCTGTTGTTGTTACTAATGACATAATTGTTAATTCCTTTCTTTAATTTATTTATTTAATAGGGTTCCCTATTAATTATCATTACTAAGATATTTTTCAATACCCTCAATTGCCGATGACTCATCGCTTCCTTCTGCAAGTACATTCACGCTGTCACCTTTCTTAAGTGCGAGGCTCATCATTCCCATGATACTTTTCGCATTAACCTTCTTACCTGAAGTCTCAAGATAGATTGTACTGTCGTACTGACTTGCAACCTGTACAAGCATGGCTATAGGTCTTGCATCAACATCTCCAGGAATATTAACCTGAACTAATTTTTCCATAACTAATCTCCTTTATATCTATTGAATAGTAGACGCAATTTCACTAAGCTTCCTTAACCTGTGATTCACTCCTGACTTACCAATAGGTGGATCCATCAGTTTTCCCAGCTCTGTCAATGAGCTATCCACATACTCAAGGCGAATCTTGGCCATTTGTCTTAATGGCTCTGGAAGCTTATCTAACCCCATACACTCTTCAATTTTTCGAATGTCGTCAATCTGCTTATTAGCTGCCTTAGCTGTTTTAGCAATATTGGCAGTTTCACAATTGACCTTTCGATTGATTAAATTACGGAAATCCTTCTCTGCACGCAGGTTCTCTAAAAGCATAAGCGACTTATGAGCACCCAGTACATTTAATGTATCTACTACAGCTTCAGCTTCCTTAATGTACAGAATCTGCAACCCCTTACGTACTGTACATTTAGCTTCTATGCTGAAACTGCTTAAGCATTCAGATAATATATCTTTGGCCTCACTGGTAGGACATACGAACTCCAGATTATATCCCTTATTAGGATCAGCGACCTGACCTGAGGCTAAAAAAGCGCCTCTCAAAAAGGCTCTTTTGCAACACGAATTATTGAGATTAGCCTCTATAACCCTATTAATAATACTTGTTTTCCTTGTCAAAGTAAAGAATTTTCTTCCAGCTATGGTACTTTCGTCAATATTCTTCTGACTAAAACTGTCTATTCCTGACATTTCTGCCAGCTGACAGTGTCTGGCGTTCGGAATCACATTTTCTAATTCAGTTTTCACATCTTTAGCAAATGACATCTTTAATAAACTCCATGAATACCAGCATCTATATCTCTGTGGGTTATTTTAATTCCATAGCCTTTCTTATCTTTTAATCTTCCATATAATTCATTGGAAAGAGTGACACTTCTGTGCTTTCCACCAGTACAGCCAATAGCGATAACCAGCTGATTTTTTCCTTCTTTAATATAGTTAGGAATAAGAAAGCTTACCATGTCATCAAGCTTATTAAGGAAGTCCCAGGACTCTTTAAAGCTCATCACATAGTCATGAACAGGTGCTTCATTTCCAGAAAGTCGCTTTAAATCATCGATATAATATGGATTAGGAAGAAATCTTACATCGAATACAAGATCTGCATCCTGTGGGATTCCATGCTTGAATCCAAAGGAAAGAACCGTAATCATAAGATTATTATAATCCTCACCCTGTACGAATATCTTATCAAGCTCCTCCTTTAAATCTCTGGTAAGAAGCTTGGTTGAATCCATTATATAATCAGCCTGTTCTTTAATAGAAGAAAGAATCATTCGCTCCTTTTTGATTCCCTCCTCAACTCTTCCATCTGGAGCCAGAGGATGAGCTCTTCTTGATTCCTTATATCTTTTAATAAGCGTATCATCACTTGCCTCCATATAAAGGATTTCAAGTGGATAACCGGATTTTTTTAATTTTTCAAATATTACCGGGACCTCATCAAAGTTGTGATTAGCCCTTACATCAACGCCAAGAGCAACCTTAGTCACCTCACCACCCGGCGTAGACAAAAGCTCAACGAACTTTTCTATAAGCTCAACTGGAAGATTATCAACACAGTAAAAGCCTGCGTCTTCAAGCATTCTTAATGCAGTTTTCTTTCCTCCACCGGACATTCCGGTAACAATTACGAATCTCATCTTTAAAACGTTCCAAGAAATATTATTTCTGGTTCCAAATTCACATTAAATTTTTTCTTGACTCTCTCCTGCACCTCAAGGATAACTTCATAAACATCAGCTGCAGTAGCATTTCCCTTATTCACAACGAATCCACAGTGTTTTTCAGATACCTGTGCTCCGCCTATCGTGTAACCTCTCATTCCTGCGTCCATTATGAGTTTTCCTGCGAAATACCCTTCTGGTCTTTTAAATGTAGAACCAGCACTTGGAAATTCTAAAGGCTGCTTAAGTCTTCTCTGGGAATTAAGCTCATTCATCTTTTCTTCAATGGCATCCTTATTTCCCTTTTCCAAATGTATCTCAACACTTAGCACAACAAAAGGTCTTGTTTTGATTGCAGAGGTCCTGTAACCAAACTGCATGTTTTCATTACTAAGTGTCAGGATTTCACCTTTAGGATCCATAACTCTTACCTTAGTTACAACATCCTTTAACTCACCACCATAAGCTCCAGCGTTCATTACTACGCCTCCACCTATGGTACCCGGTATTCCTGATGCGAATTCGAATCCTTCAAGCGAATTATCTAATGCAACTTTGGCAATAGAACTCATAAGAGCTCCTGCCTCAGCATAGATTATTCCATCCTCACATTTTACTTTATTGTAATTAGAGGATAACTCTAAAATTATCCCATTATAACCTTTATCACCAACAAGAATATTACTTCCATTCCCTTTAACATAGTATGGTTCCTGCTCTCCATTAAGGAATGGAATCAAATTAATAAGCTCTTCCTCATTATTAATTGAAACTAGTGCTTTAGCCTCACCTCCAACTCTGAAAGTAGTATGTGCACTCATAGGCTCACTCAATAATATTCTGTCTTCATCCACATATTTATTTAAAAACTGATATAATGCAGGTCTTATTGATTCCACGATTTCTTACCTATTATCTGCCAAGAACTAATTTAGCTGCACCATAGATTCCAGCATCATTACCCAATGTAGCTAATGCGAACTTAGTATCGCGGCTTCCATGGAATACATTCTTCACGTAGTGTGGTTTAACGTAATCAATTACTACCTCACCAGCCTTTGACACACCGCCACCTATACAGATAACTTCAGGATTAACTACACACGCAATCTGAGCAAGTGCATCTCCTAAATACTTTCCATATACATCAGCCACCTCTTTAGCAAGCTCATCTCCTGCTTTTACTGCATCAAATACTGACTTGGCACTAACCTCCTGATCTCTTAACACTGAAGACTTACTGCTTGATGCTAAAATCTTATTTCCAATTCTTGTTATTCCTGTAGCTGAAGAATACTGTTCAAGACAACCCTTATTTCCACATCCACATGTATCAGTTTCATCATCATTAACATGAATGTGTCCGATTTCTCCACCTGCGCCAGTAGAACCATTAATAACCTTTCCGTTGACTATGATTCCACCACCAACACCTGTTCCGAGCGTTACCATTACTACATCGTCATATCCTTGGGCTCCGCCCTTCCACATTTCACCAAGAGCTGCAACATTAGCATCATTTCCTGCCATAACAGGCATATCGATAATAGCTTCAAGAGTATCCTTAATAGAAAACTCACCCCATCCAAGGTTAGCTGCTTTATGAATAATTCCTTCATTATCAACAGGACCTGGAACTCCAATTCCAACACCTGAAACGTTGTCTTTCGCTATATCTTTGTCCTGCATCTTCTCCTGAATGCTCTTAGCAACATCAGGAAGGATATTCTCACCTTTATTTTCTTTTCTTGTTGGAATTTCCCACTTATCAATCAAAGTTCCATCAACATCGAAAAGCCCCAGCTTAACTGTTGTTCCACCTATATCAACACCAAAAACGTATTTAGACATCATTACATCCTCCTTATTATCCCCATGTCCTGATTAGATGATTTTTATTATTAATTCAGGTTTTTAGTCTTCGTCGTCATCGCCTCTGCCGTTAGCGATAGATTCCTGAACTCTTCTGTAAAGCTCCTGAGCAGCGTTATATCCCATCTTCTTCTGACGGTGATTGATAGCTGCAGTCTCACAGATAACGGCAAGATTTCGACCAGGACGAATAGGAATATTGTGACACACAACCTTGTTTCCTAAATACTCTACGTATTCTTCTTCAAGTCCTAATCTGTCGTATTCCTTCTCTTTATTCCAGTCCTCTAAATGAATAACCAGGTCGATATTCTGTGTATCTTTAACCGATGAAACACCATAAAGAGTCTTAACATCGATGATTCCAATTCCTCGAAGTTCAATGAAATGTCTTGTCACCTCTGGAGCCGAACCAACCAGTGTTTCGTCAGAAACCTTACGGATTTCAACAGCATCATCAGTAACTAATCTGTGGCCTCTCTTTACTAATTCAAGGGCAGCCTCTGACTTACCAATTCCAGACTCACCAGTGATGAGAACGCCTTCACCGAAACAGTCTACCAGTACACCATGAATAGAAATACATGGAGCAAGCTTAACATTAAGCCATCTTATAATTTCAGCCGAAAAACTTGAAGTAGCCTTCTTAGTTCCAAGAACCAGAACATTATTTTCAACTGCTATTTTCAAAAATAAATCATCAGGAATAAGCTCACGGCAGAATATAATTGCCGGAATTTCATAACTTAATAATCGTTTATATATTTCCTTTTTTCTAGCTTCTGGAAGTCCCTGCATATACGAATACTCAACGAAACCAATGACCTGAAGTCTTGTTGCCTCGAAATGCTCGAAATATCCTGCCATCTGAAGTGCAGGTCTGTTGATATCTGGAACTTTAATTCTAACCTTAGAAACATCAAGCTCTGGGGTGAAATTATTAAGCTTCATCTTCTCAACAATCTGTTCCATTTTAACACTAGCCATTTTGTACCCTCCATCAAGGTTATTTTCTAACTTAAATATTGTAGCATATAAAAAAAAAAGTGAGAATAGTTAACTAACAATCTCACTCTTCAAAGTATATATTATTCATGTATTTTTTTATCAGACTAATTGATGCTCTGTACTCTTTTTCTTTATTAAATTCAAGCCTCATGTTCTTGTTATCTGTCCTTATTATCGACATTTCATCAGGCCGTCGCTTCATTGGAATAATTTCATTGAAATCACGTCCAAGTGCGTTAAGAATCATGAACAAAGATTCAAATGATGCCTTATTAAGACTTTCAGCATTGCTGATAGTATGAACAGAAACTCCAGATTTCTCGGATAATTCTTTTTGGGTCAGCTTTGCTTCTTCTCTAAGTCTTCTAAGAGCTTCACCGTATTCAAATTTATCCCTTATCTGCGTTCTTTTGGACATCAAACGCTTCCCCCGACATTATATATTTACGAGGGTAGGCAAAGAACGATGGGCCAAGTATCTACGAATGTTCCCCCCTAGCCCACCGAAGACGGCATTGGCCAAAGATTCTTTGCTAACCCATAAATTTCAAAAATCACACACTAGAATTATGTTAACATAATATCCTTCTATTGTGTGTTCATCTAGGTGAATATATTGTTTGATTGTATTCATGAATGTGAAATTATATATCTTTACTTTCGAATCATCATAAAATATGCTATAGTTTTCATTACATCAATTAACATATAATTTTTTGATGTGTTCTAATCACAAATCATCAAACAATGTGATTATCTTACATCATTTGTAATAGTAAATTCAATTTTGTTGTGTCTTTACTGCCTAAAAAACTGAGTATACTGCTTAGAATTTTCATGAACATCAATTTAGCAATATTATTCCTTTTTGTTGCGATTTTACTTGCTTGATTTTTCATAAAACATCAATCTAACAGTATTTTCCTTTTTTGTTGTGTTTTTATTTTCAAGATTTTTCATAAAACATCAATCTGGCAGTATTTTCTTTTTTTGTTGTGTTTTTACTCACGACATGGCAGAAAAAACATCAATCCAACTAATTCCTCATTTTTTGATGCTTTATTAAACATATAATATGTAAAAGTGTCATCAAACAATTTAATATTTCATATTCTGATGTCTACACACTTAAAATAAGGTAAGTTTGTCATCAATATCTTAAAACATTCCAAATTTGTTGTTATTAACAAAATCTCGATTATTACTGTAAATGATACTATTAGAATGTACAAAAATATTTTCCACTTTTTGTACAAAAAAATGTTGCACTTTACAATTACCAAAATGTATCCATGTCATACTATAAAATAATCCACACGTCTGTATTTTGATAGTAACCTCTTTATATTAAACTTCTCGGAAATTTCTAGAATTTTCAGTAATTCATAACCACAAGAATTGCACCAAACAATATACGAAAGGAATTTAACTATATGAATAAATATTATATGAACAACTATATAAATCCTTCCTGTCTTTATGATGAAGCCCAAAGAAGATACAACGAAATTACAAATTATTGTCAATTATTAGAAAAAAGAATTCATAAATATCCACCTGGCAAAATTCATACTATAAAAACAAATGGCAAGGTACAGTATTATTTAAGAGCAACCAATAAAGATGTAGGTGGTGAATATATTTCTAAAAGTGATAAGCAAAAAATACTTCTATATCTCCAAAAGAAATACGATGAAAAAGCATACGCTTTACTTAATAAAGAACAAAAAAGTATATTAAATTTAATCGAAAAATCAAATGATTCTATCGATAAGTTTCAATCTTTATATTCAGATAATCCTTCAGAAATTAAGAATTATATAACTCCGCTTGATTTGTCAGATGATGATTATGCTATGGCCTGGATAGCAGAAAAATATATAGGAAAAGAAGTGCCTACCAACACTACTGTGTATACAACTAATAAAGGTGAATCGGTTCGATCAAAATCAGAATTGAATATTGCTAATACACTTGAACAAAATGGTATTCCCTATAAATATGAGTGTCCATTAACTCTTAATAATGGAAAAATAATTTATCCAGATTTTACAATTTTAAATAAAAGGAAGCGAAATATATACTATTGGGAGCATCGCGGAATGATGGATGATAGAGAGTATGCAAAGCATACTGTTCAGCGAATAAAAGAACTATCCAAATCCGGAATTATAATAGGAAAAAACCTGATAATCACAGAAGAAACTCAAGCTTATCAATTAGGAACAGATGAAATAGATATGATGATTAAAACCTGGTTTCTTTAAACGTAGTACTTTAATTGCAGCATCGTGCAATGCTGGCAATTGTAAAATGCTGTGAATAATAGTGAAACTGGCATCTTGTTTTCGTAATATGCTATATTGTACATATGAGTGATTTTAATTTTCAGGAAGAATTACACAAACTCCCTAATCAGCCAGGGGTATATATAATGCATGATGAATCGGATGCAATTATTTATGTTGGGAAAGCAAAAAACCTACATAATCGTGTTCGCTCATATTTTAGGAAAATTGTTGGAAGAGGACCTCAGATTGATAAAATGGTTTCCCTGATCGACAGATTCGAATATATTGTTACCGATTCTGAGGTCGAGGCTCTGGTTCTTGAAAACAACCTTATTAAGGAATATTCTCCTAAATACAATACGATGCTAAAGGATGACAAAACATATCCTTATATTAAGGTTACTCTTGGTGAAGAGTTCCCAAGAGTATTACTTGCAAGGCAGGTGAAAAAGGATAAGTCAAAGTACTATGGTCCTTATCCATCTAATGGCGCTGTTAACGATACGATTGATTTAATAAATAAGGTATTTAAACTTAAAACCTGCAATAGAAATCTTCCTCGTGACATTGGAAAAGACAGAGCATGCCTCAATTATCATATTGACCAGTGTATGGCTCCATGCTGTGGCTATGTTACTAAGGAAGAATACGCTAAGAAAATTAAAGATGTTATCGCTTTTTTGAATGGTGAGTACAAAGATACACTTAAAGACCTTGAATCTAAAATGTTTAAGCTTTCTGAAGAAATGAAATTCGAGGAGGCTGCTACTGTCCGTGACCTGTACAATTCTGTAAAGGCAATATCTGAAAGGCAAAAGATTACTGCCTATAATGATGACGACAAGGATCTTATTGCTCTTGCCAAAGATGAAGAGGACGCTGTAGTTCAGATATTCTTCATAAGAGGTGGAAAGCTTATTGGAAGAGAGCATCACTATATGACGCATGTGTCAGGTGCTCCTACGAATAGTATTCTGTTAGATTTCGTCAAGCAGTTCTACGCAGGCACCCCTTTTGTTCCACGCGAACTGATTCTTGCTGAAGAAATTGAGGATATTGATGTGTTGGAACAATATCTTTCTACTAGAAGAGGCAGCAAGTGTACTATTACAATTCCTAAAATTGGTCAAAAGGAAAAACTGATTGAACTTGCAAAGAAAAACGCAGAGCTTGTTCTTTCAAAAGATAAGGAACAGCTTAAATTGAAGGAAGCAAGAACAATAGGGGCTGTTCATGAAATAGAAGAAATACTGGGAATACCTTCATTAAACAGAATGGAGGCTTTTGATATATCTAATATTAGTGGCTTCTTAAACGTCGGATCAATGGTTGTTTTCGAAAAGGGTGTTGCGAAAAAATCAGACTATAGAAAGTTCAAAATGAAAACAGTCGCAGGACCTAACGACTATGCCTGTATGAAAGAAGTTCTTACCAGAAGATTTCTTCATGGTATGGAAGAAGAAGCAGAGCTTGATTCAAAAAATATAGATAAATCCTATGGTTCATTCACGAAATTCCCCGATCTTTTATTAATGGATGGAGGACGTGGCCAGGTTAACATTGCTCTTGAGGTTTTAGATGAACTACACCTTAATATACCTGTTTGCGGCATGGTAAAGGATGATAATCACAACACAAGAGGTCTATATTTTAATAATGTTGAGCTTCCAATAAACAGAAATTCCGAAGGCTTTAAGCTTATAACCAGAATTCAGGATGAGGCTCACCGATTCGCAATTGAATATCATCGATCATTAAGAAATAAATCACAGGTTAAGTCTATTCTCGACGATATACCAGGTGTTGGAAGTGCAAGAAGAAAGGCGCTTATTCGCGCCTTTAGTTCTATTGATGATATTAAAAATGCATCTGTTCTGGAATTATCAAAAATTGATGAAATTCCTGAAAATGTTGCTGAAGAAATCTATAACTTCTTTCATAAAAATCAGTAATATCGATCCCCAGATGAATTATACTGCCAACTTTATTGTTACTAATTCATTGGTGCTCCGGAAAATCTGCCCCTCGTTCCTTCATTTGGTGGATTGGAAGGTCCAGGAGTTGGTGGTGTCCATTTAGGAGCATCCTCAACAATGATTACGCCATCACAGTTTTCATCTATAACTGCGTCTATCATCTGTCCTCTTATATTATCACCATGATTATCTGTTTCATCTTCATTCTCAGTGTCAATACTTGAATTCACATTCTCATCGCAATTACTGTCATCATGTGAATCTGATTTTTCAATACTTTCACCATTGTTACCATCAGAATTGGCTTCACCTTCAGTTTCCGGTTCTGGAATTCCCTTAATCTCTCTGTATATCTTCATGAATTCCTTACCAGAGATGGTTTCTTTTTCAATAAGATGCTGAGCTAACTTATCCATAACCTCACGATTACCAGTAAGAAGATTTTTAGCTTCTTCATAGCAATCCTTAAGTAGCTGCATTACCTCTGAATCTATATCGGCAACAGTTCTGTCAGAACATGTATATCTCGTTGTTCCATCAAGGTACTGGCTTTCAACTGTAGCAAGACCCATAAGACCGAATTTTTCAGACATACCAAAACGGGTAATCATATTCTGGGCAATGGATGTTGCCTTCTCAATGTCATTAGCAGCACCTGTTGTTACATCACCAAATACTATTTCTTCAGAAGCTCGTCCAGCCAGAAGCTGTACTAATCTGTCATGAAGCTCAGCTTTGGTCTCAAGATATTTTTCTTCTTCAGGCACATTCATTACATAACCTAAAGCACCCATTGTTCTTGGAACAATAGTGATTTTCTGAATAGGTTCTGAATTTTTCTGAAGTGCAGAAACAAGAGCATGACCAACCTCATGATAAGATACAATTTCTCTTTCTTTTTTAGACATGAGTCTGTCTTTTTTCTCTTTTCCGACTAATACCTGTTCAACAGCTGCGAATAAGTCCTTTTGACTTACTGCTTTTCTTCCCTGCTGAACAGCCATAATAGCTGCTTCATTGATCATATTAGCTAAATCAGCACCAACAGCGCCTGATGTAGCTAATGCTATTTCATCAAAATCTACTGTTTCATCAAGATTAACATTCTTCGCATGAACCTTTAATATTTCAACACGGCCCTTTAAATCAGGCTTTTCAACTATTATGCGTCTGTCGAATCTTCCTGGACGAAGAAGTGCCTTATCAAGAATCTCAGGACGGTTAGTTGCTCCAAGAACTAATATACCCTTGGATGTATCAAATCCATCCATCTCTGAAAGAAGCTGATTTAAGGTCTGTTCTCTTTCTTCATTACCACCACCATACTTAGAATCACGGCTTCTACCAATAGCATCAATTTCATCGATAAAAATTATACATGGAGCATTTTTAGTTGCTTCCTGGAATAAATCTCTTACACGGGATGCACCAACACCAACGTACAACTCAATAAAATCTGATCCTGCAAGTGAATAAAAAGGTACATGTGCCTCACCAGCAACAGCCTTTGCAAGTAATGTCTTACCTGTTCCTGGAGGTCCAACCAATAAAGCTCCCTTAGGAAGTTTGGCTCCAATACCTGAATATTTATCTGGATTATGTAAGAAATCAACTACTTCCTGTAGAGATTCTTTTGCTTCATCTTCACCAGCTACATCTTTAAATGTAATGCCGGTTTCTTTTTGGACATAAACCTTGGCGTGCGACTTTCCAACGCCCATGATTCCGCCACCTTTTCCCATTCTTCTGAATAAGAAGCTAAGTAAAACCCACATTAAAAGAATTGGGAAAACATATGACAGGAAGAAGCTGACTATCATGCTGGATGAATCTACAACTTTTCCCTGAACCTCAACACCTGCGTCAAGAAGTCTTTTCGTTAATGTGTCGTCCTCTTCTACCTTTCCCGTATAGTAGCTGACATTTCCTGTCATGTAATTACCATAAAGCAAAGTCATATAATTAAGAGGAGATTTACTCTGGGAATCCTCACTCTCTTTAGGAGTAATTAAGATTCTGTCTGTATCTATTTTTACAGACTCAATCTTCCCAGCATCAAGCATAGAAATAAATTGTGAATAACTTATTTCTTTTTCCGAATCTCCTGTAAGGAAATTAACGAAAGACACAACTAAAAAGAGCGAAAGAATAGCTGCGATTATGAACATAAACGCATTTTGCTTCTTAGGATCCTTTCCGTTGTTGCCACCATTAGGCTTATTATCATTATTATTCTGATTGTTATTCTGACTCATGTTCTACTTTCTCTTGGTTTTAATAGGTTCAGATGTTAAATCAACACCTAAACGTTTAAATGTTTTAATATCAACATCCGAGAGCATAACAGAAGTATGAACCTGACACCCCTTAAGTTTAGGTAACTGTTCCAGGGCCTTTCTGGCATTATCATCTGTACTTGCAGAAATAGATAATGCAATGAGTACTTCATCTGTATGTAATCTTGGATTCTTTCCCCCCAAGTATGCAGTCTTTAAAAGCTGAATAGGCTCAATTGCTTCAGGTGATATAACATGTACATCATGACCTATACCCGCAAGAACCTTAAGAGCATTTAATAACAACGCTGCGGATGCACCTAAAAGCTCTGTCGTCTTAGATGTAATAATAGTTCCATCTTCTAACTCAATTGCTGCTGCCGGACAACCAAGGCTTTCTGCTCTTTCTTTGGCAGCGACAGTGACCTTCCTGTCATCCGTAGTAATCTTAGCCTGATTCATAAGAAGTTCAATCTTGTAAACTTCTTTTTCTGAAGCCTTCTCCTCTACAACCCTGTTAATAGTGTTGTAGTATCTTCTGATTATTTCCATGTTAGATGCCTCGGCACACACGGCATCATCTATAATACAGTTTCCTGCCATATTAACACCCATATCAGTTGGTGACTTATATGGACTTTCACCGTATATTGCTTCGAACATTGCGTTCAAAACAGGGAAAATTTCGATGTCACGATTGTAATTTACTGTAGTCTCTCCATAGGCTTCCAAATGGAAGGAATCAATCATGTTAACATCATCTAAATCAGCTGTAGCTGCTTCATATGCTAAGTTTATTGGATGCTTTAGCGGAACATTCCAGATTGGGAATGTTTCGAACTTGGCGTATCCTGCCTTGATTCCACGCTTATTCTCATGATAAAGCTGACTTAAGCATGTTGCCATCTTACCACTTCCAGGTCCTGGAGCTGTGATAACTACTAACGGACGCGTGGTCTTAATATAGTCATTCTTTCCAAAACCATCCTCTGAAATGATAGTCTTAATATTTGATGGATATCCATCAATAAGATAGTGCTGATAAACTGTAATACCACGCTTTTCAAGACGTGCCCTGAATGCATCGGCTGCTGCCTGACCAGAATACTGTGTCATAACAACAGAGCCAACATATAAACCTCTGTCTTCAAAGGCACTCTTTAATCTAAGAACATCTTCATCATATGTAATTCCTAAATCACCTCTGACCTTGTTCTTTTCGATATCCTGCGCGCTGATTACAATTACAATTTCAGCTCTGTCAGCAAGCTTCATTAACATACGAAGCTTACTGTCAGGTTCAAATCCGGGCAACACACGAGAAGCGTGATAATCGTCGAAAAGTTTGCCGCCAAATTCCAAATACAACTTGTCGCCAAACTTATCGATACGTTCCCTTATGTGCTCAGATTGTGTTTTGAGATATTTTTCGTTATCAAAACCAATCTTTTTCATGTTTTTTATGCCTTTTTCTTAGTAACTTTCACTTTGTCTAAATGCCAGATTTCATCAACATACTGCTGAATAGTTCTATCTGATGAGAACTTACCTGAGCATGCTATATTTAAGATAGCCATCTTAGCCCAGCCCTTTTCATTCTTATATGCTTCAACAATATTCTTTCTAGCTTCATCGTAAGACTTGAAATCCTTCAGGATGAAGTATGTATCAGCCTTTGAAGTACTGATTGTATTTAATAATGAATTGTACAATGTTCTGAATCTGTCTGGATCATCAGGAGCATATGTACCATTAATAAGCTGCATAAGAACGCGTCTTACATCTGGATCATTATTAAAGATTTCTGTAGGATCATATCCACCGTGCTGCTCGAAGTTAATTACTTCATCTGATGAAAGACCGAAGATGAATGCATTCTCAGCACCAACTTCTTCTACGATTTCTACGTTAGCACCATCCATAGTACCTAATGTAATAGCACCATTTAACATGAACTTCATGTTAGATGTACCAGATGCTTCCTTAGAAGCTGTCGAAATCTGCTCAGATACATCTGCAGCAGCAACTATCATTTCTGCTAATGAAACTCTGTAATCCTCTAAGAATACAACCTTAATCTTTCCACTAATTGATGCATCGTTATTAATTACATCAGCAACTGCATTGATGAGCTTAATAGTCATCTTAGCATTGTAGTAGCCTGCAGCAGCCTTAGCACCGAAGATGAATGTTCTTGGATAGAAGTCCATATTAGGATCATCCTTTAGCTGGTTATAAAGATACATGATATGAAGAATATTCATAAGCTGACGCTTGTACTCATGAAGTCTCTTAACCTGAACATCAAAGATTGATCTAGGATCAACTTCAACACCATTATGCTCAAGAATATATTCTGCAAGTCTTACCTTGTTCTGATACTTGATATTTAAGAATTCATGCTGAGCCTTCTCATCAGATGCATAAACCTTAAGTTTATTAATCTTAGGAAGATTAGTAATCCAGTCACTTCCTACATGCTCTGTAACCCAGTCAGCTAATAATGGGTTACCATGAAGAAGGAATCTTCTTTGAGTAATACCATTAGTCTTGTTATTGAACTTCTCTGGCATCATTTCATAGAAATCTCTAAGCTCCTGCTTCTTTAAGATCTCTGTATGAAGAGCAGCAACACCGTTTACTGAGTAGCTACATGCAATAGCAAGATAAGCCATTCTAACCTGACCATCATAGATAATAGCCATATTTCTGATTTTATCTGGCTGGTTAGGATACATGCTCTCAATCTTAGCGATGAATCTTCTGTTAATTTCTTCAATAATCTGATATACACGAGGAAGAAGTCTTGAGAATAATTCGATAGGCCACTTCTCAAGAGCCTCAGCCATAATTGTATGGTTAGTATATGCACATGTCTTGGTCATGATTTCCCAAGCTTCATCCCAACCTAAGTGATAGTCATCCATTAAAATACGCATAAGCTCAGCTGTTGCAACTGTTGGATGTGTATCATTAAGCTGGAAAGTAACCTTTTCATAGAACTTATGAATATCATCATGCTTACGCATATATTTTTCTACAGCTTCCTGGACAGATGCTGAAATGAAGAAATACTGCTGCTTTAATCTAAGCTCTTTTCCTGCGTAATGATTATCGTTAGGATATAAAACTTCAACAATGTTTCTGGCAAGGTTTTCCTGCTCAACTGCCTGATGATAGTCACCCTTATCAAATGAATCAAGCTGGAAGCATTCAATAGGTTCTGCATCCCATACTCTTAATGTATCAACAACATTATTGCCATAACCAACTATTGGCATATCAAAAGGAACGGCTCTAACTGACTGATAACCTTCCTGATGGAAGTTATTTCCGCCCTTTCCGTCTGGTGTTACTTCAACCCATCCTCCAAATTTAACTGTCTTAGCATATTCTGGTCTTCTTAATTCGAATGGATTTCCATTTGCAAGCCAGTTATCTGGAACCTCTACCTGATATCCATCTCTTATTGCCTGCTTGAACATACCATATCTATATCTGATACCGCATCCATATGCTGGATAGCCTAATGTAGCAAGTGAATCCAAGAAACATGCTGCTAAACGACCAAGTCCACCATTACCTAATGCTGCATCTGGCTCCTGATCTTCTACAACATCTAAATCAACACCAAGCTCATCCAATGCTTCTCTTACAGACTTCTGTGCCTTAAGGTTAACGATATTGTTTCCTAATGCACGACCCATTAAGAACTCCATTGACATATAATAAACAGTTTTAGGATCCTGCTTATCAAACTGCTTTTGAGTCTCCATCCAGTTGTCAACAACTGTGTCCTTAACTGCATATGCTACAGCCTGGAAAATCTGCTGTGGTGTAGCTTCCTGAAGATTCTTTCTGTACAATGTCTTGATGTTGTACAAAACACTTCCCTTAAATGCTTCTTTGTCAAATACAAATCCTGTCTTTACCTCTGGTACCTTTTTAGTTGCCATTAGTTACTCCCTCCTAACTACGTTGTACTGAAATAAGTGCCTTTTCACCGTTAATGTTCCATTCCTTTGAAATCTCGAACTCAACACCCTCAGTGATTTCATCTGCCAATACCTTTGTAGCTATTGCATCCCCGTTTGCCAATATAATCTTGGCTAATTTATCATTATTCTTGATTCCAACCTTGATTCTGTCCATAACTTCGAAATCAGAATCTTTACGCATTGTCTGAATCTTAGAAATAACTTCAAGTACGAATCCTTCTTCAATTAACTCATCAGTAAGATTTGTATCTAATACTACTGTAACCTTATTATCCCCTTCTGTTACATATCCTTCCTTCTGAGCTACATCAATAAGAAGATCCTCTTCTGCCAATGAAACCGTAACTCCATCAACATCGAACTTAATTGCACCTTCAGCTTTAAGCTCTTTCATTGCATTAGTTCCATCTACATTAGCTAAATACTTTTGAATTCCACCTAACTGCTTTCCATACTTTGGACCAACAGTACGAAGCTGAGGCTTGAATGTGTAGCTTGTTAAGTCTGAAACATCATCCTTAAATACTACTTCCTTAACATTAAGCTCATCTTCAATAATTTCCACAAAGAATTTATCTAATTCTTTTTCAGCTTTTACATACATAGAAGCAATAGGCTGACGTGTCTTCATATTAGAAGCATTTCTTGCAGCTCTTCCAAGAACTACAACTGACAATACTTCGTCCATATTCGCTTCAAGTTCCTTGTCAATCCACTCTTCCTTCACTGCTGGGAATTCACAAAGGTGAATACTTTCTGGAGCATTCTTATCATTAGTACATACAAGATTCTGATAAATCTCTTCTGTCATGAATGGAATCATAGGTGCTGCACACTTACAGATCTCAACTAATGCTGTATAAAGTGTCATGTATGCATTAATCTTATCCTGCTCCATTCCCTTAGCCCAGAAACGCTCACGTCCACGACGAACATACCAGTTAGACATTTCATCAACGAAATCATCTAAAACTCTTCCGGCTTCTGGAATTCTGTAGTTTTCAAGGTTGTTATCAACTTCCTTGATTGCAGTATTTAATCTTGATAAAAGCCACTTGTCCATAACAGGAAGCTTATCATAATCAAGCGTATACTTGGTTGCATCGAAATCATCTATATTCGCATAAAGAATGAAGAATGCATATGTATTCCATAATGTTCCAAGGAACTTACGCTGTCCTTCCTGAACTGCTTTTCCATAGAATCTGTTAGGAAGCCATGGAGCTGAATTAGTATAAAAATACCATCTTATCGCATCAGCACCATATGAAGCCAGAGAATCAAACGGATCAACGGCATTACCCTTTGACTTACTCATCTTCTGACCATTTTCATCCTGAACAAGACCAAGAACGATAACGTTTTCATATGGAGACTTATTAAATAAAAGTGTTGATTCAGCCATTAACGAATAGAACCATCCTCTGGTCTGATCTACTGCTTCTGAAATAAATGCAGCAGGGAACTGAGATTCAAACAACTCTTTATTCTCAAATGGATAATGATGCTGAGCAAAAGGCATTGCTCCTGAATCGAACCAGCAGTCAATAACTTCTGGAACTCTTCTCATATCCTTTCCACACTTAGGACACTTACAAATAATTTCATCTATATATGGTCTGTGAAGTTCAACTGTCTTAGCCTTGGAATCCTGTGAAAGCTTCTCTAAATCTTCACGAGAGCCAATAGCCTCCTGATGCTTACAATCTTCACACTCCCAGATATTTAATGGTGTACCCCAGTAACGGTTACGTGAAATACCCCAGTCCTGAATATTTTCAAGCCAGTTTCCGAATCTTCCTTCACCAATTGAAGGTGGGATCCAGTTAACTGTCTTATTATTCTTAACTAAATCATCCTTTACAGCAGTCATCTTGATGAACCATGACTCTCGAGCATAGTAAAGGAGTGGTGTATCACATCTCCAACAGTGAGGATAATCGTGCTCAACCTTAGGAGCGCTGAATAAAATGCCTCTTGCATCAAGCTCCTTTAATACTTCTGGGTCACAGCTTACAGCTCCAGCATCAATTTCATGCTTGGATGGCTTACATCTCATGCCTGCAAAAGGAGTTTCCTCACGCATTACTCCATGCTCATCAACCATCTGAACAAATGGAGCATCATACTTTCTACCAACTCTGGCATCATCTTCACCAAATGCAGGTGCGATATGTACAATACCAGTACCATCTGCCATAGTTACATATTCATCACAATATACGAAGAATGCTTTCTTGTTCTGCTTGTCTGTAGCAGCCTTAGCACATTCGTATAATGGTTCATATTCCTTATATTCAAGATCTTTACCTGTATATTTTTCAATTACTTCGTATGCAGGTGTTCCCTCTTCTCTCTCAATCTGACCTAATACATTATCAAGAAGAGCTTCTGCCATGATATATGTATATCCATCAGCAGCCTTAACTCTTACATATGTGTCATTAGGGTTAACACAAAGAGCAATATTAGAAGGTAATGTCCAAGGAGTTGTTGTCCATGCAAGGAAATATGCATCCTCATCCTTAATCTTAAATCTGACAACAGCTGTTCTTTCCTTTAATACCTTATATCCCTGAGCCACCTCATGAGATGATAAAGGTGTTCCACAACGTGGACAGTAAGGAACAATCTTAAAGCCCTTATATAAAAGACCTTTGTCCCAAATTTGCTTAAGAGCCCACCACTCAGACTCAATAAAGTTATCATCATATGTAACATATGGGTTATCCATATCAGCCCAGAATCCTACTGTGCCTGAAAAATCTTCCCACATACCCTTATATTTCCATACTGATTCCTTACACTTGGTAATGAAAGGATCAAGTCCGTATGCTTCAATCTGATCCTTACCATCAATGCCTAAAAGTTTCTCAACTTCAAGCTCTACTGGAAGACCGTGAGTATCCCAACCAGCTTTTCTAGGAACATAATATCCCTTCATTGTTCTGTATCTTGGAATCATATCCTTGATACAACGGGTAAGCACGTGTCCAATATGAGGCTTACCATTAGCAGTTGGTGGGCCATCATAGAATGTATATGTAGGACAACCTTCACGTATTTTCATACTCTTTTTGAAAATATCATTGTCCTTCCAAAACTTTTCAATATTTTTTTCACGATCTACGAAGTTAAGATCTGTTGAAACTTTTCGATACATTTTGATCAATCCTTTCAAAAAATAAATAATCCAATATATATTACACCTAAAATATACCTAAACGCAACATTGAAGACGATTACTATTTATGAAAAACATTACCATTAGCGTCAATTGTAACTTTTAAATTCCTGCTATAGGTGTTTAAATTCTGAATGATTTTGCTGTACTCTGTACCTGTTGCAGGTGTCGGGCAATAATCATTTTTATTCGGCACTGAACTGATAAGGCAAGGAATAACCTTTAGCGATGCTTCTCCAACAGCATTATGTCCTGCTACATTTATTGTAGCCTGAACAATCATACTCTTCTTGTCTTTAGGATTCTTATGACCTCCGAACGAAAAATTGCCCAGACTGTAAATTATATATTTGCCATTATAATATTCAATTCCCTGAAGAACATGTGGGTGACATCCAACAACTAAATCTGCGCCCCAGTCTATACACTTGTGACCAAGCTCCTTCTGATAAGGCGCTGGATACTTGTCAAGCTCAATTCCCCAGTGACAGCATGCAAGAACCAGATCACATCCTGCCTTTTTCAGGGAACTTATTCCAGAAATCAGATAATTTTCAACCTTTTTTCCATCATAGACTTCATTGACAGAAACATATCCGATTTTAATTCCATCCTTAGTTGTATAGATTCTTGTATGTTCATCGAATGCATATGGCATGTTAATAGCATTTAATGAAACCAGTGTATCTGCAAGTCCCTGCTCACCATAATCCATTCTGTGATTGTTACCAAGCGTAACCGCATCAATACCTGAATTAACTAAAACCTGATTGAATTCTGGGCGACCCTTAATGTTGTACTGTTTCTTAACAAGTCCATTCGAATTAGTAAGAACTCCCTCAAAATTGACAAGTGTCATATCGTCTAAATCAAAGATTGGCTTAACATTTTTGAAAAAGTGATCAGGACCGTAATTGTCGAAATACTGATCGAAACTATTAGAATAATCATGTATCGCCAGTTTTCCTAAAGAACAATCCCCTGCCAAAGATATAGTTACACTCTTAATCCCATCTGCTTGAGAACTTATACTGTCATTTGAAATTGAAGAAAAAACTACTGCCGTAATTAAAATAAAAACTGCAGCTTTCTTAATTATTTTATTCATAATACCTGACACCAAAAATCGCACTTTGTATCTTCAATCTTGAAAACTACTCTTCATCTAATACTGTAGAAAGATATTTGATAGAAACAATCTGATCTCCATCAAGGATGAAGCAAAGCTTCATATTGTCCTTACGATATACACACATTCCATCTTCGTTGGTATATTCTTCTCCATATGTATCTATCATATTCTGATTAGACTGTCCGATGCAGATTCCTTCCTTAGTTGACACTGTGTCATCCTTTAAAATTACTCCGGAAATTAAATCCTTTTCATTCTGTGGATAAGTATCTACCTCAAAGCTTGAATATGTGTAAATCTTATCAAGTCCATTAAATGCACAGCTTGGATTTTCATAATAAGAAGTTGGCTCACCTAAAGATGCAATAATAGGTTCAGCATCTGCGTCAACTACAACATCTGTTCCGTTAAATGAGAAAACATATCCTGATACCGAAGAACCTGAAGCCTCCTGACCTTCGTTTTCTACATTGTTATTCTGGGCATTCACTGTAGTGTTATTGACATCACCTGAAATAACCTTAGAATCATTGGAGTTCCCACATGCTGCCAAAGATACACACATCAAAACTCCCATAAGTGTTACTGCTAATTTTTTCATAATCATTCTCCTTCTAGCTCACGTAATTTATTTTCTAAATCAGAATTAAATAATTCCAATTTTTCGTTCCATATTTTTTCTAATTTTTCATCGCCTCTTCGGCTCTTAAGTCCGATTTCATTCTTAATATAATCGCCAAGATACTTGGTTACCTTCTGTCCACCATAATAGTTTAAGTGAAGACCTGCATCATATGTATCCTCATCCCAGTTAAGATTGCATTCATCCTGAAGCTCGAGGAAATTAATATATCTTAAATCATTCTTCTTGGCATACTCTTCCATCTGCTCTTCCCATTCAGGATACCAGTATGGATATAAGGAAGGAGCTTTAATTAATATTAGCTCTATATCATTTTCCTTACATAATTTAGTCATCATATCAAGATACTTATATGAATTATCTCCGAACTGATAGTTACCAAGAATTTCGCCACCCGGAACATCCTTGGCAGGTTTAGCATCGACTCTCATATAATAGCCATTATGGAATCTGACATCAGTGTCAAATATATGCTCTATATCCTCCTCTTCAAGTTCACTCCATCTTGAATGATATCTAAGAAGTGGAAAAACATATTCTATGAAATGCTCCTTAGATGTCATGGATGCATATATATTGTCAACTTTAGACTTAGACCATCTCATTCCTTCAATGGACATTCTGTTATATGCTTCCTTCTGAGGCTCGTTATATTTCATTGATAATACATTAAAAATAACTACATCCGGCTTTTCATATCTAAGCGCATCCTCTAAAAGATAGTAGGACTGCCATATAAGCTGCTGTGCTGATCCTCTAATATAAGAGTTATATCCGTAATCCGTCCAGAGCATTGCTGGAACGAAATTCTCATATACCTCACAGTCTCCAACAAACAAAATATCGTGATCCATTTCCTCTTCATAATATTCTGCTATAAGTCTGCCCTCTGTAACATCAGAAACATACTTTGGCATAAAAAGCTTCTGTACGAAGAACAAAATCACAAGGATTAATGCAATTGTAATAACATACTTTAATACTTTTTTCATGCTGCTAATTTAATAAATGTATTCTTTTTAATTCGCTATATTTTTGTATACAGGTCATTAGAACTGATTATAAATAAACTGAGTTGCATCATATCCGATTCCATAGATTCCGAAAATGATGACCATAAGGAAAAGTCCGAACCATATGCATACCTTTAATGGGTACGAAATTCTGTATATTTGTTCGCGGACACTTTCCTTTCTCTGGAACATTGATACCATAAAAAGAATTATCACTCCTATGAAAAGAATAATAAAATCTGATATCTTCAGTCCTATATTAAGGAGTGATCCATCAAAAATCACATTATAATTACCTTCTGTGAACATTGTACCGAACATCTTAAATGTAAGCGGTACATCCCTGTAACAGTCAAACGTTCTAAGACAGCTCATTAAAAGAACTGTTCTGATAACCTGAAAGCCCTGGTATGGACGATTGTTTTCAAGGTGAAATTTATTATGGAATCTGTGATATAAAGGTTCGAATTCCTGAGATATCATAATTACAACGAAGTTTCCAAGTCCCCATACTATGAAGTTCCAGCTTGCACCGTGCCAGATACCTGTAGTAAACCATACAACGAAGCTCGACAAATATATAGGTACTCTCTTTCCTATCGTCTCTCCTAAATGATTTCTGGACCACTTCGAAATCTTAAGCATTGGACCACAAACAGTAATTGGATAAAAGATGTAGTCTGTAAACCATGATCCCATTGTAATATGCCATCTGTTCCAGTACTCTTTAATATTCTTAGAAAAGAATGGACGCATGAAGTTTTCAGTAACATTTACTCCAAGGCATTGGGCTACGCCAATTGTAATATCTATACCACCGGTAAAATCACAGTAAAGCTCTAAGGCATAAAACAGCATTCCAACGAATACATAGGCACCCTTATAAGTATCTGCATCCTTAATAAGAGCATTCACACCAATAAGCATTCTGTCTGCAATAACAAGTTTCTTAAAAAATCCCCACAATATTCTTTCTAATCCAAAAGTGAACATCTTAGAATCAAACTTATGCTCCTTGTACAGAGTTTCAGAAAGATCCTGATATCTACTTATTGGACCCTGGACAAGCTGTGGGAAGAATGAAACAAATAATGCGAATTTAAAGAAGTTCCTTTGAGCCTTAATAGTGCCTCTATGCACATCAATTAAATATCCAATCGCCTGGAAGGTGTAGAAGGATATTCCCATAGGAACAACAATATCAACAAAGCTTAAGGTTGCAGAGCTTCCAAAAGCACTTAAAATTCCATTAATATTAGAAATAGTGAAATTAGTATATTTAATTACGGCCAAAATACCAAGACCAACTAAAAGTCCAAGAAGCATCCAGTGAAATCTTGACTTTTTCTCTTTTGCCTTAAAGGCCTTCTTCTCTTCCTTAGTAAGTTCATCCTTGTGTTCTTTAAGGTATGCTTCCTGAAAGGCTCTTTTTTGATCTAATTTTAGCGCAACTAAATAGACAACCAGTGTAGTTGTAAAGATATATGCAACATACACAGGTCTTGCAAGATAATAAAAGATATAGCTTCCAGCTAATAATAATATCCACTGGAAGCGTTTAGGAATTGCATAAAAAAGAATAAACAGGACTGTAATAAATCCTATGAATTCATACGAGGTAAATAACATTCTTATTCGTCCTCAAGCTGTTCAATTAATTCATATAAGGCTTTAGCAGAGTTAAAATACTCTGGCTTAATATATTCTGCTGAGATAACTACATCAAAAGTTTCATTAACCTCTGAAATGATAGTAACAATATCAAATGAATCAAGAATCTTGTCATCAACTAATGTGTCACAAGAATCAAAATCAATCTCTGGGTGAAGATCCTGTAAAATTTCTAATAACTCGTCCATTTAAATAGTCTCCTTATAGTTTATATTGTTTGTTCACATCTATTACACCAAAACAAATCTATTTGTTCTGATACATTTTCTTAAGTCCTGCTCTATCCATCTTTCCGTTAGTTGTTAATGGCATTTTATCAAGCTTAATGATTGAATTAGGAATCATGTATCTTGGAAGTTTACTCTTTAAATCCATGGTTAAATCCTTAATTTCCATATCACCTACATAATACAGCACGATTTTATTTTTAATCTCGTCGTATATGCAGCCTGCCATATTGATTTCATCCATCATATTAACATTTATTTCAATTTCACCAAGCTCAATTCTGTGTCCCATGTGCTTAATCTGATAATCTTTTCTTGAAACAAACTGCAATTCCCCGTACTCATTATATTTACCTATATCTCCGGTTCTATAAATTATTTCCGGATAATATGGATTTAATGGATTCTGTACGAAACATTCACTTGTTTTTTCAGGATTATTAAAGTATCCAAGAGTTACTGAGGTTCCTCTTATGCAGATTTCACCCTCATTAGCCTCTTTATTATCACCATCTAAAAGAATAATCTCCGTATTCTTGAATGGATTTCCAATTGGAATAACCTCATCAAGTTCGAAATCTCTGTTTACTTCATAGTAACAGCACATTCCTGTACCTTCTGTTGGACCATAGAGGTTAATAAATCTTGCATTAGGAGCAACACTTTTCCAGATATTAAACTGCTTAATAGGAAATACCTCTGATCCAAAGCAGATTGTATGAAGATATTCTGGAACTACTGTCTTAAATGCACCGAACGCCGAAACCATTGTAAGTGCAGAAACTACCCAGCAAATTGTATTGACCTTGTGCTCATTTAAATATTTAACAAGATCTATTGGGAACATAAATAATTCTTTTGGAATTAAATATGTAGTAGCACCGAATTTAATAGTCGGATAGAGTTCCTTTAAGCATGCATCAACATATAAAGGTGTCTGTGAACCAAATATGGTATCTTCTGTAACCTTCATAACATCCGAAAGCTGCTCTATATAATCAATTACTGATCTGTGACATGCAACAACACCCTTTGGTATACCTGTGGAGCCTGAAGTAAATACAATATAAATTGGATCAGTATCAATAGTTTTTGAGTAAATTTCATTTAATGCCTCATCTTCGTGAGGTGTTGCTTTAATGTCATCATAATTAATTATTTTGCCATCGAATTTAAAGCTCTTAGCACTTTCAATACTGTCATCATCGCATATTACGAATTTAGGCTTAACATTCTCTAAAATAAGCTGCATTCTGACTGCCGGCATTTCTGAATCAATAGGAACATAATAATTTCGTCCCATAATAGTTCCAAAGAATGCTGCAATCGTTTTTGGCTGCTTTTTCATGAAAATAACAACAGCTTCTCTGTATACCCCATTATTATGAAGAAAGCTTGCTACACTTCTTGCTTCATTATAGACATCCTGAAATGTCATATCCACAGTTCCATCTGAATAAGCAACCTTATTGGGAACCTTTTTTACTATGTCAAATAAATAATCTAATACGTGATTCTGCATTTTAACTCCGTTATAAACGTATATATTTGTCGCTTAATTTTCCTGCTTTTAATAATACACTTCTTGATAATATCTCAAGTACATCAAGTACATTGGTTTTAACTCTGTAATCTCTTTTAACTATGGAAAGCTCTGTACATCCAAGCAAAACTACCTGGGATCCCATATTCGTAAGTTCATCTGTAACCGCGGTAAAAATGTCCATATCAACCTGCTTATTGGCTTTGACCTCATCATATATTATCTTCATAACAAGATCCTGGGACTTGGGAGTTACCACTTCTATATCATATTTATCAAGATATTTTTTAAAAACTCCGCTTTCAATGGTGCCATCCGTAGCCATTAGGCCTGCACACTTAATACCTATCTCCTTTAGATATTTCGCAGTTTCTTCCATAGCGTTAATAATCGGAAGGCCAATACCCTCTTCTAATTCCTCATGAAAACAGTGTGCTGTAATACAAGGAATAGCAAGAGCATCAGCACCCATAGTCTTTAGCTTGATTCCTACCTCTGTCATCATTGGTACCGGATTATCTTTACTCTTTCCTATTATGAATTCCGTTCTGTCTGGAATCGAAGGCTTGGAATAAGTAATAATATCAAGGTGCTCCTGATCTTTTCTTGCTGAACACATATCCGTCAGAAGTCGCATGAAATATGAAGTTGCCATCGGACCTAGTCCGCCTATTATACCTAATGTATTTATTTTTTCCATATAAAGATATATCAATTATGCCCGGACACCTGTCAAAGTGCCCACGAGTTAATTTGCTGCATTCTGCATCTGATTAAGTGCTTCCTGATACTGAGCAAGAATTTCTGCGTTACGCTGTGCTTCCTGGGCTGCGGCTTCAGCCTCTAGTCTTCTTGCCTCTTCTTCTAATCTCTTCTGCTCTTCTAATGCTGCATAGTACTGTGCAAGCGCCGGATCCTCTCCATTTTCCGGATTAGGAACTGGATTAACCTCAGTAGGTGTAGGATTCAGTGTTTCCATAGGAGGTATATATATGCCTTCTGATGATCCTGTTACCTGAGGATAAATTGAGTGATCATAATTATGTGAATTATAGTGTCTAGCAGAATATGCCATCATAGTGGCATCATCCCATAGGAATATGGTTGGATGATCCTTTCTTGGTGTCGTATCAAAATGAAGCCATCCCGTTCCTATATCAACAAGATTCCAGTAATGCTGTGTCTTGGCTGGGATTTTCGCAATATCATAGTTAGGTACACCGGCACGAGTTAATAATACCTTTGATGTGCAGGCATATACATAACAATCGCCCTTTCCGTCTGCTAATCCTTCATATGCTGCTCTTATATAATTTCCCTTTTCAGAATGAGAAATATATGCAACATGAGATTTAACATAATTGAATATAGCTCTGCATTTGTCCTGAGCAGACATTCCTGGCTTAATAATTTTAGCAATTACACTATCTGCCATGGAATTTACTTCTTCAAGAGAATACACTCTGTCTCTTACAGAAAGAATACATGTCGCTGTGGTTTCATGCCCGGCAGCATCCTTTGCTGTATAAATAACCTCATATTCTCCTGACTGATTAATATTAACCTTGGAGTTATCTACATTTAATGTAAGTCCTTCCTTACATTCATCAGTAACAGTAACTCCATTCTTGTACTGAACATTATGCCCAACTGCAATAATTATATCTTTGACCCCGGTAATTACTGGGAAGTCTGTATCTTCCTTAAGTGTTAAGGTTACATCACCTGAAACCTCATTACCACCTGCATCCTTGACTGATACCTTAAGCTTTTGTTCTCCAACCTTATTAATATCAGGAGCTTCTATGAAGCTATAGTAAAGGTTCGTCAGATCTGAAGCACTGGCTACGAAATCTTCAGGCTTTCTATTAACAAGTGTGAAGCTTTCGAGATTTTTGAATTCAACAACCGGAGGAGTAGTATCAACTATTTTTAATGAAACATCATACTCCTTGCCATCTACACTTACCTTTAGTGGATGCGTGCCTACATGAGTTGTATCAATCAGTGAAATATCTGTAACGAAGCTTGTAGTGCCCGCACTTTTTGCGAACTCAGAAGCTTCAGGAATATTGTCTCCTGCTTCTATAATAATCTGTGGATTAACGAAAGAAACTATCAAAGTAGCCTCAACAACTGTTTCATTACCACCAAGATCGGTAAGTTTAACATTAATCTTCTTCTCTCCTGGTGTATTAGTGTCAACAGCTTCGTCCACTGATAGAGTAACCTTAGTTGCATCAGTAATATCAGTTACTAAATTATCAAGAACAAGATTGTCGCCCTGTCCTAAAGTAAGCGTTACTCCATTTCCTGTAGGTGCTATTGTATCTAATACGTTCAATTTAGATGTATAGATATTAACTCCATCAACAATCTCTATTTCGTATGTGCCAGGAATTGTTGTATCTATATTTTTGCACTTATCTGAAAAGGTAACTCCGGCAATAGGTTCCTTAAGAAAATCCTCAGGCTTAATTACTACACCAGCCTCTACCGTACATTCAGAATATACCTTATCATTCGATGGTGTACTAAACACGAACAAAGATACAACTGCTGCCACTATAACAATAAAAGCAAAGGCAATCACTGCCTTTCCTATTGGTTTTTTAATAAAATTCTTAATCTTTTCCATTTCTTCACCCTCTAAACCACTCTATATAGTAGTTTATAAGATTTGCTTTGTAAATAATTTCTTATGAATTCTTCCATGCCAGGCGGTGAAGGTCTCCTTCAAGGCACATGCTATCAAAGTTATTCTGTCTAAGAGCCTCATAGAGAACTATTGCTACAGAATTCGAAAGATTTAACGATCTGATATCATCAAGCATAGGAATTCTTATACTTGTTTCTTCATACTCTACGAGAATTTCCTCTGGAATTCCTGCTGATTCTTTTCCGAACATTATGAAGTCATCTTTTCCAAACTCAACATCTGAATATACCTTTTTTGCTTTCGTTGTTGCCATCCAGATTTTCGCATTGGGATTTTTTTCTTTAAAATCTTCAAAATTTACATATCTTCTAATATCCAGTTTGTCCCAATAATCCATTCCTGCACGCTTAACTGTCTTATCATTAAGAACAAAACCAAGCGGCTCTATTAAATGAAGTGATGTTCCTGTTGCAACGCAGGTACGTCCTATATTTCCAGTATTAGCCGGAATCTCCGGCTGATGTAATATAATATTCATCTTAGATATCCTCGTCTTCTGGATCATCCTCTATTGGCAAAGAAAATATAAACTCTGATCCTATTCCTTCTGTACTAATTACATTAATATTCTCGCCATGCGCACGAATTATTTCTCTTGCTATCGAAAGACCAAGTCCGGTACCCTTCTTATCCTTTCCTCTGGAAAGATCACTCTTATAAAATCTTTCAAACACCTGACTTAACTGTTCTTTAGGTATACCTATTCCACTATCCTTAACCGATACGAATACTTTATTTTTCTTCTCTGAAGTTTCTATCTTAATAATTGAGTCGGGATGTGAAAACTTAATTGCATTATCGACCAGATTATACATAACCTGCTTGATTTTTTCGCAGTCAGCCTTTACAGGAAGCTCATCACCTGTAAGTATTAACTCAATCGCAATCGCTTTTTTAATACACGTTCCTTCGAAACTTGCAACTACATTTCTAATTTCCTGATTAATATCAAAAACCGAAACATCTAAAAGCATACCCTTGGTATTTAAATTGTTTAATGTTAAAAGTCCGTTTGTAAGCTTACGTAGTCTTTCTGTTTCATTTAATACAATATTCAAATACTTCTCATGCATCTCGGGAGGAATCGTTCCGTCAATCATCGCTTCGAGATATCCCTTAATGGAAGTAAGTGGCGATCTGAAATCATGAGATACATTAGCGATAAATTTCTTCTGATCGTCTTCTGCACTTGCTATTTCCTGAGCCATATAAGAAACTGTAGCACCAAGGTAGCCTATTTCATCATCCGAATCCATTGACAATTCATAGTGCATATTTCCGGATGCGTATTGCTCTGTAGCTTCGGTGATTTTCCTAATTGGCAAATAAACCATTTCCGTAAAGAAAATAAGTATTATCAAAGAAAGAAGGAATAATATGATTAACATTAGATAATCTATTGCAAGTAAACTCTCTTTTTCCTTCTCAATAGAAGAAAGTGGATAATGTACCACCACATATCCTTTGACTTTAAAATCAGAGGTTATTGGAGAAAATACGCTTAAATAGTCTTCTTCGAAGTAATTAAAGAACTTTCCTGTAACATAATAGGAAGAACCTGTAACAGTTGGATCAAAACCCTCTATTATCACTTCTTCATCTAAATTAAGCGGTATTTTTGAACTTAAAATTAGTCGTCCAGATGGATTAATTATCCATAAAGTAGCACCTGAAAAACTATCAAGTGCATTAAGCTGCTTCTTAACAGTATCAAGTGCTATTTCGTTATTATATAAGTCTACCGCATAGGTATTGGCAATAACTGTCGCTTCATCATACATCGCCTCTGATTTTTCATTAATTAAATGATCCTTCGTCATATTGCTTATGAATGTAGCAACTGCAATAAAGCCAAATATTCCAAATATTAAATATGCAAGTAAAAATTTTAAATATAAAGTTCTACGCAAAGTGAATCCTTCATTCTAAGAACGAATGCCAAAAGGCTAGTTCTTCGTTTCAAATTTATATCCTACACCCCAAATAGTAGCAATTTTCCAGTTAGGGTGATCCTCTATCTTTTCTCTGATACGCTTAATATGAACATCTACTGTTCTGGTATCCCCAATATATTCATATCCCCAGATCTGATCCAAAAGCTGCTCTCTGGTGAATACATGATTTGGTGATGACGCTAAAAAGTATAATAATTCAAGCTCCTTTGGAGGCATATCAACAATCTGTCCGTAATACTTAACTGAATAGTTAGTAAGATTAATAACCAAATCAGTATAACTAACTTCCTTAACACTCTCTTCACTCTGCTCATTAGAAGGTGACTTTTTATATCTTCTAAGAACAGCTTTTACTCTGGCAACAAGCTCCTTGGTATCAAAAGGCTTTTCCATATAATCATCTGCACCAAGCTCAAGACCAAGCACCTTGTCGAATACTTCTCCTTTAGCAGACAGCATGATAATAGGCGTAGACATAGTGGCTCTTATCTGACGGCAAACTCCGTATCCATCTATGCCAGGGAGCATAATATCAAGAAGTATAAGATTAGGATCAAATGACTTAACAAGCTCAAGTGCACTCTCTCCGTCCGGTGCTATCTTAGTTTCGAAGCACTCCTTCGTAAGATACAAAGATATAAGCTCTGCAATATTTTCATCATCATCTACGATTAAAATTCTTTGTTTAGTAGCCATTAATTTCCCTTTCTATTTAAACTCAACAATTGTGACACCTGCGTCACCTTCTCCATACTCACCTGTTCTAAAGTTAGCTACGTAGCTCACTTTTCTTAAATATCTTTGGACAGCCTGCCTTAAGGCTCCTGTTCCCTTTCCATGAACAACTCTTACGGTTGATAAATGGCAAAGATATGCATCATCTAAATATTTATCAAGTTCTGAGAGCGCCTCATCTACTGTTTTTCCAAGAAGGTTAATTTCTGAAGAAATCGAATATGCCTTGGCATTCTTAACAGAATTACCCCCACCAGAAGGCGCAGGTGACTTAATTAACGGAGTTTCTGGAGCCTTCTCTATTCTTGAAAGATTCGAAACCTTAGTCTGTGTTCTTAAAGCGCCACACATTACGAACAGATTACCTTTAGCATCTGGAAGTGAATTAACAACTCCCGTCATACCCATTGTT
Organism: Lachnospiraceae bacterium; assembly: GCA_024399135.1. Taxonomy (GTDB): domain Bacteria; phylum Bacillota; class Clostridia; order Lachnospirales; family Lachnospiraceae; genus JAILLW01. The sequence goes on from JAKSHY010000004.1 coordinate 139,809, forward strand.
ATGATTTTAACCGGATCTCCAATTTTTAATTCTTCCGGTTTAATCTGCTTCTTATTAACAACAGGCTCACTTTTTATCGCAAGCTTGTCATTTTTCTTATTTATCTCTCCACGAATCTTCTCTCTTTCCTTTTCAAGATCCTTCATGGATGCACCCGGACCAGCCTTCTGGAATACTCTTATGGTCTCATCTGCTGTAGCCTTGGCCTCCTCTAAAATTTCCTTAGCCTTGGCATTGGCTTCTTTCAATATAGCTTCTCTTCTTGCATCTATCTTTTCATTCTTGGCATGAAGATTATCCTGAAGCTCCTTAATTTTAGCCTTGTAGGAAGCTATATCTTCCTTATCCTTTTCAATAGTAACACGACTTGACTCTAAATCTGCGATCAGATCTTCAAAGGATGCCTCAGAAGAATCAATCTGCTGTGAAGCTTTGTCAATAATATCCTTCGAAAGTCCTAATTTCTGGCTAATTGCGAAGGCATTTGATTTTCCTGGTATACCAATTAAAAGTCTGTAAGTTGGAGACAATGTTTCTACATCAAATTCACAACATGCGTTTTCAACCTTAGGAGTACTTAACGCATATACCTTAAGCTCACTGTAGTGAGTTGTTGCCATAGTCCTTATTCTTCTTTGATGAAGATGATCTAAAATAGCAATAGCAAGAGCTGCACCCTCTGTAGGATCAGTTCCAGCTCCCAGCTCATCAAAAAGACATAAACTGTTTCTGTCAGCATATTTTAATATAGTAACTATATTCTTCATATGTGATGAAAATGTGGACAAACTCTGCTCAATGCTCTGTTCATCTCCTATGTCAGCGAACACTTTCGTAAAAATGCTAAGCTGTGAACGGTCAAGTGCCGGTATATGAAGTCCTGCCTGACCCATAAGTGTCAAAAGACCAACTGTTTTTAAAGAAACAGTTTTTCCACCAGTGTTAGGACCTGTAATTATTAATAAATCAAACTCCTCACCAAGAGTTATATCTATTGGAACAACCTTTTTGGGATCAAGTAAAGGATGTCTTCCCTTTCTTATTCTTATTCTCTTTTCTTCATTTAACATCGGTCTTGTTGCATTCATATCCAATGCCAAAGAAGCTTTGGCGAATACAAAATCAAGATGAGTCATGATTTTCATATTATTTGATATTTCATCTACTGATGAAGCGCACATTGAGGAAAGAATTGATAATATTACTGCTATCTCTTCCTTTTCCTTGACCTGAAGCTCTCGTATTTCATTATTAAGATTCACTATCGCCTCAGGCTCTATGAAAAATGTGGAACCTGTAGAAGACTGGTCATGTACCATACCCTTGACTGATGATTTGTACTCAGCCTTAACCGGAATACAGTATCTTCCATCTCTTTGAGTTATTACAGCATCCTGAAGATAGGTTCTGTATGATCCATTAAGCATAGATGAAAGCTGGGTATGTATTCTGTCCTGAGCTATCATCATTGATCGCCTTATACTCTTTAATGTAGGTGAAGCATCATCTGCTATCTCATCTTCTGAAATAATGCATCTTCTTATTTCATCCGAAATCTTCTTTAAGGATACCAGCTCATTAAAATACCTGGTTACTGAATTACCAGCATCAACCGTATCTAAGATGACACTAGTGTCATGCTCATCCTCGTTCTGACCATATCTTTTTATTCGGTCAACATTTTCAAGCAAACCTGCAATATCTAAAAGTTCAACAACAGATAATGTAGAACCAATTCCGAGACTCTTAAGTGCATAGCCTATATCTTTGTTCCCACCAAATGATGTACTACCCTTAGATAAAAGCATACCAAGTGCATCATAGGTTTCCTGCTGTGCTTCTTCAATAGGACCTATCTCTGTCATAGGTTCCAAAGCCTTACATACTTTTCTTCCTGGTTCAGACGTAGCTTTATCTATAAGTCTTTCAATTATTTTATTAAATTCCAGTGTTTCTAATACTTTTTTGTTCATAACGTTTTTTATATATCTATAACTTATCTGATGGTTTTAAAAAATTCAATGACTTCAAACAGATTATCGTATATTCCAAAGGATAATTCTTTCATTTCTTCATCTGCGTCAATTAAATCCGGTACCATAATTGGAATCATTCCGGCTGCATGCGCTGATCTGATTCCATTATATGAATCTTCTATAGCGATTGCCTCTTCTGGTGAAACCTTAAGATTTTTGCAGGCAAGTAAATATATATCCGGAGCTGGTTTACTAACCTTCAGCATATCTCCACAGGTAATATAATCAAAATAAGAAATTAATTTTGCATCTGACAACTGCTGCTTAACTGTTGCCTCCTTAGTAGAAGATGCAAGTCCGATGATATAATTTTCTTCTTTTAAATATTTAAGAATTTCTCTGGCACCAGGAAGAACTGGTAATCTTCCTTCGTCATACCTTTCATGAAATCTTCTTGATGCTTCACTTTGAAAAGACTCAACATCAAAATCTTCACCATAATTATCCTTTAAAATCTGAGTTGTTTTCACAACTGTAGTTCCAATACACTTTTTGAATACTTCTTCCATATTTGAAAGATTATTTTCTCTGGCGAGCTCCATCCAGATATCCAAACATCCTTTTTCCGAATCAAATATTACTCCATCCATATCGAAAACTACTGCTTTTACGTTTTTCATATCTATTTCCATTTATATAATTTCTCTTTCTGTTAGTACTGATAATTAAACATTTTACGTGCTATAATTATTTACGTCAATTTACTAAAATGCTATTAATTCAACTATTTTAGTACTATAAATTGGAACTTTTTAACGTTACAGATTTTTTTAGGAGCATTTCATGAATATAAACCCAATTATTAAATTAGATTATCCAGATGTTGACGCCATCCGAGTGGACGATACTTATTACATGATTAGTACGACAATGCACTTTTTCCCTGGCGGAGAAATACTTAAATCAAAAGATTTAATTAACTGGGAACATGCAACCTTTATCTATGACAGATTAGATTCCACTCCAGAGCAGAAGCTTGAAAATGGACAAAACATATATGGAAAAGGTATGTGGGCGGCCTCATTAAGATACCACAATGGTATTTTCTATGTTGTATTCGTATGCAATGATACCCAAAAAACATATCTTTACACATCTAAATCAATTAGCGGACCATGGGCTAAATCTAATATTGAAGGCTTCTATCATGACTTATCACTTCTATTCGATGATGACAGAGTTTTCATCGTATATGGCAACAGACAAATATATTTGACTGAGCTTGATTCAGATCTTAAAGGGCCTAAAGAGGGTGGAATCAATAAAGTCATAATTGAAGACTCAAAGAAGACACCTCTCGGCTATGAAGGAGCACATTTTTATAAAATTAATGGTAAATACTACATCTTCCTGATACACAGCAAAGAAGACAGATGGTTTAGAACTGAAGCCTGCTTCGTATCAGATACTGTTGATGGTGAATATACCGGAAAGGACATTCTCGAAAATGATATGGGATACTGTAACTCAGGAATCGCACAGGGTGGTATAGTAGACACCAAAGATGGACATTACTATGCAATTCTCTTTCAGGACCGCGGCGCCGTTGGAAGAATTCCTGTACTTATTCCAATGATTTTCGAAAACGATTTCCCTAAACTTCTCGAAGATGAAATAACTAATATAAACATCCAATACGACACTAATGTCAGAAAATGCATTCCGCTTTCTTCTTCAGATGATTTTAATGAAGAAGGTCCTTCGTTTGGTTTAAAGAGTTTCTGGCAGTTTAATCACGAACCCGATCTTTCACTTTGCTCTATTGACCTCAAAATGGGAACATGGACTGTAACCACCCAAAATACTGTCACCTGTCTTACTCAAGCAAAGAATATGATTACTCAAAGACTATTCTGGCCTTCATGTCATGTCGAGGTAACTGTAGATGCTTCCATGCTCAATGATGGAGATTATGCAGGACTGTGTGTTCTTCAGGGAGCATATGGTTTTTCTGCAATAACGAAAGATAATGGTGAATATTTTATGGTAATGCATTCTAATGAATGTAACAGCAGTGAAATGATGTCCTATGAATATACTGAGTATGAAAAAGAAAGAATACCCCTCACCTCTCCTGTAGCAACACTTTCTTTCGACGCTGACTTTATGAATATGAAGGATACTGTGAAATTTAATATTGGACCTTCACACAAAATGTATTTTAAGCTTGATCACTTTGCAGGAAACAGAGCTGGTCTATTCATATATTCAACAAAAAAAGCGGGTGGAAGTGCTACCTTCACCCACTTTGTATTAAGCTAATATTTTATCCTCTTACTTCAAGAAACTGTATCTGTCCATGAATTGATACTTCTTCAGAATCAGCAGGAAAGAATATGCAATCTCCCTTGAAGATATTAATATCTTCATTTTTGAATTTAATATTTCCACATCCATTGACACACAAAAGTACTCTGAAGCTCATTTCATCAGTCTTGTACTTAACAATCTGACGTCTTTCGGTATTTACTATCATTCTGTACACTTCAAAATATTTACATCTGCAAAGAAGCTCTGATGCAACACCTCGCTTATAATTCAAAACTCTAAGTGGCTGCTTAGGCTCCTTTGAGCTCTTTAGATTGGCAGCCTTTAAAGCCTTTTCGATATGAAGAGGTCTTTTACTACCATCCTTATCAATTCTGTCATAATCATATAATCTATACGTAAGATTACTGTTTTCCTGTATTTCAGCGACTAATGTTCCTTCCCCAATAGCATGCACAGTACCGGCTTCTATGAAGAAAAGATCATCCTTCTTAATGTTTACCTGCTGAAGATGATTAATAAGAGTACCATTTTCGATAGATGAGCGAATCATATTCTCATCGCAATCATGGTTAAAGCCATAAATGAGCTTGGCATCTTTAGTGGCATCTAATACATACCACATCTCGGTTTTTCCAAGCTGCCCGTTTTCGTTCTCCATAGCATATTCATCAGTTGGATGGACCTGAACTGATAGATCACTCTTGGCATCTATGAACTTAATTAATATTGGAAGTTCATCTAATCCCTCGTGCTTACTTCCAAGAAAATATGGGTGTTCTTTAATGATTTTAGAAAGCTCCTGATTATTAAACTCACCACCCACAGCATAACTTGGGCCATCAGGATGAGTACTGCATTCCCACGTTTCAGCCAGAGGAAACATATTTATGCCTTTTTCAAATTCGTTATTTAATCTCTGACCACCCCATAGGTAATCCTTACCCGATGGCCTTAATAAAATAGGTTTATTCATTCCTTAATACTCTATATCGAACTTTTCCTTATCATCTGCCGTAATTTCTTTTCCAAGCTGAACCTCTACGAGTTTCAGTTCACTCTCTGCAATAACTGTATGTCTGCAGCCTGCATTCATGGTAATAACATCACCAGCCTTAATATTCTGAGTATATCCATCAACTATAGTGCTTCCACATCCAGAAAGTACTACCCATACTTCGTTTCTATTCTTATGGCTGTGATAATTCATCTTATGTCCTGGATTAAGTGTTACTTTAATAGTCATGGATTCATTCTCAACATCCATAACCTTGTAGCTTCCCCATGACTTCTCGGCGAACATAATATGCTCATCGAACTTATCAACGAAAGGTTTAATATATGAACTCTGTTCCTTGTCAGAAACTAAAATACCATCAGGAGATGCCGAAATAACTACGTCATGAAGTCCCATAGCAAGAATTGGTACATCCATCTCATTAAGAATATGAACATCAGAACAGGTCTCATTCATGACACCTTTTCCTATAACATTTTCTTCCATGGCTTCTGTAAGAGTATTCCAAGTTCCAAGATCCTTCCACTCACCATTAAAACGCATAACCTTAATGTTATTTTCCTTTTCAACAACTGCATAGTCGAAGGAAATTTTATTTAGTGTTTCGTATTTTGAAAAAAGATCATAGTAATCATCAAAATCTATTAATTCATGAGCCTTGGAGAGCACATACTTTAATTTATATGCGAAAACTCCACCATTCCATAAAGCTCCCTCTTTAATATATTCCTCAGCAACTTCCTTGGTTGGCTTTTCTTTAAATTCCTTAACCTTAGATGTAGCATCAGCACTAACAGGAATGATATATCCGTATTTTTCAGATGGATAGGTTGGCTCAATACCCATAAGAACAAGATTAGCCTCTCCCTTATCTGCTTCCTTCGAAAGATCCTTTACTGCCGAAAAATAATCATCATTAACATATGGATCAACCGGGCATACAACGACTGACTCTTCAGGACTAACCTTCATCACATCAACAAGATATGCTGTAGCCAATGCAATAGCTGGGAATGTATCTCTTCTATATGGTTCAACTGATATTCCAACATTTTCACCAAGCTGGTTATGAATAGATGAAACCTGTGTTTTAGAAGTAGCAATTGTGACAGTAGCGTCAGGATCTACTCCTTTTATCTGTCTGTAGACACGCTGAACCATAGACTCGTATGTTCCATCCTCTGTCTTAAAAATCTTAATAAACTGTTTTGATCTTATGTCGTTTGACAGTGGCCAAAGACGCTTTCCTGAACCACCTGATAACAATACAATATTCATCACGTAATACTCCTGGTATAATATTTGCTTATGTCAGTCACTACTAAATTAATAGACCAACAAGCCTGACTCTATTCATTATAAATGATTATAAAAACTATTTCCACATAAGAGAAATATGGTCACAATCCTTTATCAATAAGCAATTCGATTAGTCCGCTTCCATAATGTGTATAAGACAGCTCTTAAAGTCTCCCCACATATTCTTAACAAGATAACCTGCATTCATCAGAATCTCACCTGTATAGGTTCTGTCTTCTCCCTCTATCTTATAATTTCTCTTAGGATCAAGGCCCTTAAATTTAATCTTCCTGCTGTGATAGTTAGGTCTCATCATAACCTGTACATAGGTATATAGTGCTTCTTTTTTGTCCTTGCTAACTACTCCATAGCAGTCATACTGTCCGTTCTTACTATATGAAGCTACTCTGTAATAATCACCCTCACGAACCAAATCATTATACTTATGATACATCTTCGTCTGGGAAGGTATCATATCTTTGTCCTCTTTAGGTATCTTAGTAACATCAAGTTCATATCCAAAAGTTCCGGCAAGTGCAACATGCCCTCTTGTTTCGAACGGAGTAACTCTTCCAACTGTATGGTTAGGACAGTCTGAAACATGAGCCCCCATAGATGAAAGCGGATATACAAGAGCTGTTCCTTCCTGAATTATGAGCCTTTCTACAGCATCAGTATCATCTGAACACCAGATTTGAGGGCCATAGAAAAGCATTCCAGGATCAAATCTTGCTCCACCACCAGAACAGTTCTCCAGAAGAAGATTAGGGAATTCGCTAATAAGTCTTTCCTGGAGATCATATACTCCAAGCACATATCTATGGAATAATTCACCCATTCTTTCTTTTGGCAAAGATACAGAACCTATATCCGACAACTGCCTGTTCATATCCCATTTGACGTATTCAATATTCGCTGACCTTAACACCTTCGCAACGCTTTCATACACATAATCTCGTACTTCTTCTCTGGTAATATCCAAAACATACTGATTTCTACTTAATGTTGGAACACGCCCCGGAATGGCTATAGCCCAGTCCGGATGCTCTCTGTAAAGATCTGATAAAGGACTTACCATCTCAGGCTCGAACCATATTCCGAATTTCATTCCAAGCTTATTTACTTCATCAGCAAGATATTTTAATCCACCTTTTAACTTTTCTTCATTGACGATCCAGTCTCCTAATGACGTATTATCATCTTCTCTATGACCAAACCATCCATCATCCATTACCAGCATTTCAATTCCAAGCTTTGATGCCTCCCTGGCAATTGAAATGAGCTTCTCCTCATTAAAATCAAAGTAAGTAGCTTCCCAGTTATTAATAAGAATTGGTCTTTTCTTATCCTTATAAGGAGAACGGATTAAATGCTTTCTATATAAATCATGGAATGTTCTTGTCATGTGACCTGTTCCAAAAGAAGAATACACCATAACAACCTCAGGTGCTTCAAAAGTATCTCCTTCTCGAAGCTTCCATTTGAAATCCTCACTATTAATTCCCATGAGCATTCTTATCTGTCCGAACTGATCTTCCGCTACACTTGCATGGAAGTTTCCAGAATATACGAAATTCATGGCGTATACTTCACCAGATTCATCTGTTGCATCAGCATTTTTAATCATTAAAAAAGGATTCATCTGATGAGAAGATTCTCCACGAGTCGAATCAATACTTACTCTTGCCCTATTGACTTCACTCTCAACCATATGTCTTTCTCTTGCCCAGGAACCATGCAATGTTACGGCAACGAAGTCATCGTTATCCATGTCAAGACATGCTGAATAAATCTTCTTTAGGAAGACAGAGTCTTTCGAATTGTTAGTAACCTTCACACTTCTCGTAATAACATCAAGGTCTTCAAATACAGAATATATAAGGTCAATTGAAAGCTTTAATGGTTCGTCAATACAATGAATCACCAAAGAAGTGACATCCTTGTCAGAACCAAATGTTGAAGGAAGTCCGCTAATCTTATTCTTTCCATTTATTATTTCATATGAATCATATATAAGTCCTACTGCAAAATTACCACCAGAAGACTCAACACTTAAACAGTCCTCTCTGTAATCACCAATACCATGTGTTGGAAACTCCATTGGAAAACTGTCTAAAAACGAAGATTTGTCACGATTATTTTTTGAAGGTACCCATGGCATTTCATCTATTCTCAATATATGCTCTATGCCAGGATCTTCTATCTTTTTCCCATAATAAATGTGACCCACATATCCTTCATCAACTATACCTATACAGTAGGTAGTGTTCGGTGTATCAAGCTTAAAGATATCTTTCACATAGCTATTTTTTACTTCATAGTGATTAACAGGCATTCCTTTTCTCCTTTTAAACTTTCTTTACAATAGATTTTAATTTAAAAATACCTAAAGTAAAACAATTTTTGTAATTTATAAAGCATTATATGTATGATATACTTTTGAGTTAACAGGGTGTTACTTTTATGTTTGTTTTAGGGGGAAGAGCATGAAACTTTCAGAAATTAAACCGGGCGAAAATATAATTTTAGTCATTTCAAAGGATACTAAACGTCTTCAGATGGAAGCTCATATAGCTGAAAATCATTCTGAAGTATCCTCAAGTATTGTTCTCCATAATCAGGCAGAAAACAAAAGACTTGTTTTCGACAATGTAGATATAAGTGTCCAGTATCAAAATGGAGATACTCTTCCAATACAGTGGAACAGTGCAACCATCACCTCTGTTCCTGGTAAGTATGAATTAAGGGCAAAGGGTGAGGGAAAGCCTGTAAACAGAAGAAACTGTTTCAGAGTAGGTGTATCTGCTGAAGGCACTATGATAGGAAAGGATCATCAGCCTAAAAATGTAACAATAAGAGATGTCAGTCTTTCTGGCTTTTCTATTACTGACAAATTCGGAACACTAGACATCAAACCCAATGATTTAATCAAAATTGAATTCGAGGATGAAGAAACCAAAATCAAGCTTGAAGGAAGAGCTGTACGCGTAGCAGAACAGGATAACAAAACCATCTACGGCTTCGTTATCACATCAATCTGCAGCAATCTTTCACCTTATATAATGGTTAAACAAAGAAAAATGTCCAAAACCAGAAACAGTTAACCTTCAAGGAAATGCATTTGCATCTCAATCTCATCTGGAACCTCTTTTCCCATATTGGATATTTTCTTAATCAAATTATCCATTCTGTGAATTTTGGCTCCCTGTTTTACTTCGTATCGCTCAACCATATCTTTGTACATAGGGTTTAATCCCAGTTTTTTTCTAACATCTCGTGAGAATGGAACATAAGAAAACATAATAGCTCTTACAACCTTATTAAGTCGTGGCGAACCCTGGCTTTCGAAATTGATCCACACTATATAATCTCTTATGAACATTTCTCTAAAGCTGTTCTTACTTCGAACAAGATCATTTTTAATCTTGTCCTTGGCTTCTGCTGATAATTCATTATTTTTCCTATAGAACTGAACATAATCAAAATATTCAGAAGTAAGTGAATGCTCTGTAATATCATTCCATCTTGCGCCCTGAACTCGCTTACACATTTCCCATCTGAACTGTCCCGTAAGCTTAAGAATCTGATTATATAAATCTTCCTGCTGAAAAATTGAAAGAAACATCCTGGCTGGTGTGGTTCTTCTCTTTCCTTCGATTTCCTGCCACATTATTCCACGATTTCCAATGTTAGGTGTAAGGATAAAATCAGGAAGTATCTCGACATCTATTATTTCCTTTGATATTCCGTTTTCTGGAGCTGCATACATGGTCTGCCTATAGTAAGCACCATAATCAATGGATCTTATTTTAACTACTGACTCCCTGACCTTATCTGCAGTAACCAGCATTTCTTCAAGTCCCTTAATAAGATTATGCTCCGAAAGGAGTGGGCAAAACGTCGTTATTCTACCTGTAGTCGTCTTATTCACTGAGCCAAAAATATTATCAAGCTCATACTTAACCCTTGATTCAGAATCATTAAAGAGTGCAGCTTCTTCTTTTTTGCTTATCTTATTATTACGCATCTGCTCATGAAGATACTCTGCGTAATCCGTATCAAATTCATTTCGACCAGGATCCTTTTTGCACTCATATATACTCATTAGCCATTCATAATATGAATAAACTCCTATGGTAGGATCTGTTGGAAGTTTTTCTACCAGATTATAAAGATATACTGCGTTATCAACTCCGATAAGCTCCTCATCAACATATCCGAAGTTAAAGAACATCTTAAGTATTGTTGGAACCTCAGTTTCCAGTGCACTTCTTAAAAATGCCAGCTGATATATTTCATTAAACTCCTTAGCTATTTGAGTTCTTAGCTTTCGAATATTATCTTCACTGCCATTTTTGTTAACTGTATTTTTGTACAAAGATATATTTTCATAAAAAGACTTTGCAAGTTCTTCTGAAGGATTAGCATATTCTATGATGACATTCAAGGACTCAGAAACGTTGGCAAACTGCTCCTCACCATGAGACTCAACATTTTTGTCCCTCTTAAGCGATATTTCCTTTGCTTCTATAAGAATTCTTTCATAATCATCTTTTCTTTGCTCATAAAACTCTTCCTGGTCAATTCCCTGAGTTTCAGCCTGCATCATAATATCGTTAATTGTTCGTATGATACGTCCCATAGTTGGATCATCTATACCAACCTTCTTGGCACCCTTAATATATAAGGATAAGAATAATTCTAATAAATCTACTCCATTTTCATTAACTAAAAGAGCCATTAAGTCTGTCTTATTCGTTTCAACTTCACTGCAGGCCGTAACCATACTGGTGATATCATTCGAAGATTTAAGAAGTAATCCTGTCAAAAAGTCAGGATCTGATGCATTAGTTCCTGCACCTGTAACTATTTCTTCTAAAACCGAATAATATCCTGTCATCCACTCTGGAAGTATCTCTTCAAAATCGAAATTAATTACGTCATCATAGGAAGCCAATTCGCCTGGTGAAGTAGAAAGCTTTTCACACATAAAAATATAGTCTTCATACGATGAGGCAAGATATGTTTTAATACTTTCGTATTCGTTCTTAAGCAATCTGTAAAGACCTGATATTTCACCAAGCTGTCTGAATAACGATGACAGGAAAAACTTATGTGTATCCTTATTTGATGTTAAAAATGAACTGAGCTGTCCGAAAGAAAATGGATATTCTACTACCTGACATTTTTCGATAGCTTCATATGTCATGACAGTATGCCTGTGACCTAAATCAGCAATTCCTATGAAATCTCCATTTTTTAGAATGTAACTTCCACCAACAAATGATACTCGTACTGATCCTTTCATAATCAGTATGAGTCTGTCTGCAGTATCCCCAGTATTAAATATTTTAGTTCCTGCTTCAATACTTACTAAACCCATTTTTACCCTTCCAGAATATTAGACAATCTTGCGAACTCCTCAAGCGAAAGCTTTTCCCCACGAATGCTTTCGTTAAGCTCCATTTGATTAAGTGCTTCTAATATTTTTTCTTTTGAAATACCAATCCCTGCATTACCAATACTATTAACTAATGTTTTTCTTCTCTGATTAAAAGCGGCCCTTACCAATTTAAACATAAAGTCCTTATTATTAACATCAACCGGTGCCTTTGCATATCTTTTAAGTCGGATTACTGCTGAGCCAACATTAGGCTTCGGAATGAAGCAATCTGGTGAAACATAAGCGATAACCTCTGGCTTGGAATAAAACTGAACCGCCAGGGATAAGGCTCCATAATCCTTAGTTCCCGGACCAACCTGCATCCTGTCAGCAACCTCTTTTTGAATCATTATAGTAATACTGTCAATAGGAACATCAGCCTCGAATAGTCCCATAATAATCGGAGTCGTTATGTAATAAGGAAGATTCGCTACTACTTTTATTGGTTTAGAATCATTATATTCCTTAACCAAGGCATTAATATCAACCTTTAAAATATCATCATTAATAACAGTTACATTATCATAAGAAGATAAAGTATCTCCTAATATAGGTATCAGTGCCTTGTCAATCTCTACCGCAATTACATGACGGGCTCTTTCAGCCAGATACTGTGTCATCGTTCCTATACCAGGACCAATTTCAAGTACACAGTCGTTTTCATTAACGTCAGCACCTGTTACTATCTTATCGAGAATATGAGCATCTATCAGAAAATTCTGACCGAATCTTTTTTGAAAATTGAATCTGTACTTATCAAGAATTTCTACAGTTCCTTTGATACTATCAAGCGTTGGCATCTAATCTATAAACCCTTCTTGCATTTTCCTCTGTAATTTTTATTACTTCTTCTTCTGAAATCCCTTTTATTTCTGCCAGTTTTTCAACAACATATTTTAATTTAGATGAGTCATTTCTTTCCCCACGATGTGGCACTGGAGTCAGATAAGGTGAATCCGTTTCTAAAACAATTGATTCTATCGGAATAATCTCAACAGTTTCTATAAGTTTTCTTGCGTTCTTAAAGGTAAGAACTCCACCTATTCCAAAGTAATATCCCATTTTAAGATATTCCGTTGCGATTTCTGCGGAATACGAATAACAATGAATAATTCCACTTATTCCTTCATTATAATATTCTTTTAATATATCCAGTGTATCTTTGGCAGCGTCCCTTGAATGAATGATAACAGGAAGCTTTACTTCCTTTGCTATATCAAGCTGCTTTTTAAACATTTCAATCTGAATATCCTTTGGCGGGTCTTCATAGTAATAATCAAGACCTATTTCTCCTAGGGCTACTATCTTCCCACCATTGTACAGGGCATTTGATATTAATGAATCCTTAAGCCAGGATAACTTTTCTTCATTAAGTTCTTCTACATCAGATGGGTGTACTCCTAATGCACCATATACATTAGGATACTTTTTTGTAAGCTTTAACGTATCCTCACAACCCTTGAGACTCGCCCCAACATTAACAACTAATCCAACATTTTCATTATTAAAATTATTAATTAATCCATCACGATCAATATCAAAAGCTTCATCATCGTAATGTGCATGTGTATCTATAATCAAAACAAAACCTCTAAAAAAGATTATCTATTCTATTTTACTACATAATGGGAATAATTCAAAATTTAGAATTTTAGAAAAAATAAAAAGCCCTGAACCTGCCTAAATGCAAATCCAAGACCCTTTAGTACACCGCCAGGGGTTCGAACCCTGGACACCCTGATTAAGAGTCAGGTGCTCTACCAACTGAGCTAGCGGTGCATATGCTTGCTTCAATTTCACAACGCAAGTGTCATTATAATATAGCGTTTTACATAATGCAAGCACTTTTTTATATTTTTTTAATAATTTCGATAAAAATATTGATTTTTCATAAACATATACGTTTATATGGCGTATTTACGCGCCTCATCAAGCATATAACCTGGGCACTCTGCAGTTACCAGCACACCTTCTCCAGCATATTCTTCCTTGGAAACCACGCCATTTTGATGAATTCTATTTAAAAATTCACCCTGAGAATACGGAATTAACATATTCAAAACTTCTCCGCCTTTTCGTATCACGCGGTTAATCATGTTAAGCAATTCGTTTATTCCATCTCCTGTTTTCGCAGATATATATATTTTCTCCTCATTAACCTCTGGAGGAAGACCCTCGCGCTCTTTTAGCTTATCGGATTTATTCATAACATATATTCTTGGAATATTAGATGCATCGAGTTCTCTTAACGTATCTTCGGTAACCTTCTTATGAGAAGGATGATATGGATCCTCAGCATCAAGTACTATCAAAAGAAGATCCGCATATTTAACCTCATCTAATGTAGATCTGAATGCTTTAATCAATCCATGTGGAAGATTTTCAATAAATCCAACCGTATCAGATAACAAAAATTCTCTGTTGTCACTTCCTGTAATTTTCCTTATCGACGTATCAAGTGTTGCGAAAAGCATATTTTCTTCGAAAACCTTTTTATTCTCATCACCACCGGAATTATTAATCAGTCTGTTCATCAAGGAAGATTTTCCGGCATTCGTATAACCTACAAGAGCGACTGACGGTGTATTCTTTTTACTTCTTCCATCTCTTTGAACCTGTCTTGTTCTGGTAATTTCTTCTAAATTCCTCGAAAGCTCAGCAATTCTTTTATTAATCTGTCTTCTATCAAGCTCAATTTGCTTCTCACCTTCACCTTTGTTGGCACGGCTTCCGCCACCACCACCCTGTCTTCCAAGGTGAGCCCACATTCCGGTTAATCTCGGAAGCATATACTGAAGATAAGCAAGTTCAACCTGTAACTTAGCTTCCTTCGTCTTAGCTCTTTTCGAAAAAATCTCAAGAATCAGATATGTTCTGTCCCATACAGGAACCTTTAAAATTTCACCCAAATTCTTAGTCTGTGACGGAGTTAAATCACCCTCGAATACTACATACTCAGCTTCCAAGGCCGAAACAGCCTCTGAAAGCTCCATAGTCTTACCACTTCCTAAATATGTGGCATTATCAGGATGTGTAAGTGACTGTGTAATTACACCTGCTACCTCCATGTCACATGCTTTAATAAGTCCCTTCATTTCTTCCATGGAATGTTCAAAATCCGGAATATCACCATAATCAACACCTGCCAGGATTACTTTGGGAATATGAAGTTGATGTTCTTCTGTATAAAAATAATCGTCTTTTTTTATCATAACTATTTAGTACAAAAATATATTGTATTATCTGTTATCTACATAACTAAAGCCCCAAAACAATGGGGCTTTTAGCAAACTATATCAGTTTCTCAAAATCATCCGCTGGCATTGGCTTATAGAAATAATAACCCTGAACACATCTACCACCATGTGATCTTACGAATTCAACCTGCTCTTCTGTTTCAACACCTTCTGAAACTGTATCAAATTCCAGATTCTTAGTTAACTGAAGTATCGCAGAAATAATGGCTTTCGACTTTCTGTCCATTTCATTTCTCATGAAGAAACCACCGTCAATCTTTATTACATCAACTGGAAGCGACTTCATAATATTAAGGGTTGAATAACCAGAACCGAAGTCATCCATCGAGATGACATATCCCATATCCTTCAATCGCTTAATCATTGTAATAAGCCTGTCTGTATCATCGAAGAATACACTTTCTGTAATCTCAAGCTCAATAATTGAAGGATCAAGATTATACTTATCTGAAATCTTTTTAATCTTATTTGGAAGATCATCATCTAAAAGATGTAATCTCGATACGTTAACTGAAATAAGTGGTATATTCTTTCCCTGATCAATCCATTTCCTCATAAGTGCAAAGGTCTGATCATACACTGACATATCAATATCTACTATCATTCCGTTCTTTTCTGCTAATGGAATGAACAATCCAGGAGAAATCATCTTACCATCTTCATCCTGAAGTCTTACTAAAGCTTCAGCACCTATAATAGCTTTCGTATTAACATCTACCTTAGGCTGGAAGAAAACTTTAAATCCACCATTCTTAAGGGATTTCTTCATTTTCTTTTCAAGAAGCACTCTTTGTCTTTCTGATTCTTCCAATTCCTGAGAATATACAAAGAAACCGTTATTCTTGCTTCTTTCATCAAAAGCTACCTGACGAGCCTTAAGAGCATTATCTACGCAATGGTTAATATATTTGTCCTTCTTTGATATTAAATATTCTCCTGCAAAACACTTAACATCAATTCCCGGGCACTTTTGTCTGAATTCATTACTAAGTATCTTCGAATAATTAACGAAAACATCTCTTAACCTCTCTACCTTCTTCTTGGTTAAGTTATTCTGCTTTATTAAAAGAATGAAATCATCACCCTTAACACGACATAACAATTCATCATCATCTATATCATTTCTGATTAAATCAGCATATCTTTTCAGGATTTCATCACCTATAACATATCCGAATTCATCGTTAATTTTAGAAAATTCCTGAATTCCTGTACAGATAACCGCATAACCCGAATTCTGTCGCATTATCAGCTTGGTTGCATCTACTATGAATTTGTCAAAGGTATCTGCAACAGTTAATGTGTCTTCACCACGAACCTTATTTAAGAATTCTGTTACATCAGTAACACAGATTAAGATATCATCCTCGCAGTCTGTATCCTTCATATGACTGGCGGTAATCGAAATCCACTTTTCTTCCTTTTCGTCATAGAACTGTGTAGAATTGATTTCACCATTCAGATTCTTAAACGGACACATATCACATGGACCGTCCTGACATCTTATGGTTTCATAACACTTATGTCCATATGCAGCATTAGGGAACCAGTTCTTGGCATACTTACTAATATATTTTAACTCGTAGCTCTTACCATCTATAACATAGTAAACAAGTCTCTGGGCATCCATTACATTCTTGCTGATTATAGTTTCAGCTTCAAGAATATCCTTAACCTGCTGACCTAAAATATAGCTACTGATAAGTTTAACAATACTCTTTAATGTAGAAGTTTCACTATTTTTAAAGACATGTCTTTCAAAGCTTTCGAAGTTAACCAGGGCATATAACATCTCTTCATTATTAATTACTTTAAACTGAATAGAAGAGACTGGTGGATTCTTCATATCTACGATATTCCTGAAAAAGTCCATCGCTCCACATCTTCCATCCTCGAAGATGAAATATCCATCCGGAGATTCTTCTGTTTCGAATGCCATCCAGACATCTCTTGGCATTATATCTATCTTGCTGGCATCTTCTGAATCATCAACCCTGCACCACTTACTGGTAACCTTAGGAATCTGTGAGCTTCTGTCTAATTCAACCAATGCAGCTCTGTCGAGACCATAGTAAAGACTTACTTCTTCGAATATCTTCTGAATAGCGATATATATACTTGGCTCTCTTGATAACTCTTCGAAAGCATAATCAAATAATTTCTTATTAACTTTATTATCTTCTGTGGATACTCTAAGCTCATCCTCGATGAATGATCCCATCTTAGACAATGTATATCCAACTCCGGCATCTTCAGAATTAGACATGCTGAATTCTACATATCTGTTCTTTCCCTGCTTCTTGGCCAGAGTCAATGACATATCAGCTTTTGCATATAATATTTCGAATGTGTCGCCATCCTTTGGATAATATGAAATACCAGCACTTAATGTAACTCCACTTCCATCTGGCATTGAAACAGACTCACCGACTCTTGTCTGTGCGCTCTTAACTAACTCTATAACCTTACTGTTTTTTATATCTTCACAGAATACAAAGAACTGATCTCCAGCAATTCTACCAACTATATCTTTGCTCATGAAATTGGTATTAATTAGACCAGATATCGTCTGAAGAACCAGGTCACCCTGAACCTTACCATTAGCATCATTGATACTCTTGAAGTCATCAACATCAAAGATAATCATGGCATCTTCATAAGCTGGTTTCTTCTCAAGAGCTTCTCTTACTAACTCTCTGGATTTATCTCTATAAAACAATCCTGTAAGGAAGTCCTGTTCAACCTCGTTAACATCTTCCTTGGAATTTTTCTCTCTCGAAATATCAAAACGTCTTCCACTAATTTTGACAGGGTTACCATCTTCGCCATAAACAGCATGTCCTATGAATCTTACCCATACCTGCTGATAATTATATGCAATCTCTCTGAATTCGCAGAAAACATTTTCCTTTCCTGCATCAAGCTCTGCACAGAAAACATCAAACATAGGGTAATCATCTGCATAAATCAGCTTGAAATCGTGCATATCCTGGTTGAACTTGGAGAATACGATGCTCTTATAGGCACCCTCAGTGTCATCTGGATATACGAATGTCATTGTCTGCTCTTTGATATCATATGTCCAGTTTGCGACAGCACAAAAAGACGCAACACATGCGTCTCTATTACGAATAATCATTTCGTCATTATTACTATCACTTGTTATGAATAAGGTTTCTGATGTACTGTTTGCCATTCAAGAAATCTCCCCATAATTAACCCCACACTACTTTTGAGTTTATCATATTAATTAATCAATTACAACGTTAATTACGTAAAAAAAGGCGAACAAAACAACCTGATGGAGTACATAAACAATAAAGGAATGCCTTCCTAGACTAGTAATTAAACTAAATGGTTTAATTTTTAATGTTAGTATTTTATTTTCAAACCATCCATCCTTCATTATTCTTCTCAGATAATATCCTGTCGAATACAGAAAAAACCATGGAATAACTGAAAAATAGTCAGAAGAAAAAAAGCCTGGCATAGTGAAACCAAAAAGAGTCATAAAATACCCATTATAAAGACCTTTTGGTAGCCTTAATATATTAAAGCCTTCAAATCCCAAATATCCCGAATTAACATTTCTAAATAAAATGAACAAAAAGACAGATGCCCAAAATCCCAAAATAGTAAGATACTTATTATCTTTAAACAGTACACGTCTTAACTTATCCCAGACAATCATAATGAAACCTGATATTCCAAGCAGCCACAAAACGCCAAAAATATCGATTTGATCATTAACAACAACTCCCGTAACAAGTGTGATTAAGACTCCTCCGCCAAGGCAAAGTGCACTTCTTTTTAAATGATGATGACCAAGAGAAAAACAGTACCCCGAAATAAGAATAAAACTCCAGCATATACTCTGCTGCCAGATATAGAACGGAGTAGACGAAAGATCCTCATATGTTATTCCAAGATTGAAATAATATATATCCCAACAGGCATGAAAGCCTATCATGCTAAGAATTGTAAAGCCTCTTATCGTATCTATTAAATTTAATCTTTTAGTATTATTTTCCATTGACTGTTCTCTACTTTTCTAATGACTTTAATATACTTTTGCTTTATAATCGAGCTTATGGAATCAAAAAGCTTAATTAAAACAATTATACAAAATCCAATATTTACTTTTATTAGTTTAGCATTTTCAATTTTCATGGTCTATGCAATCTATGATTTAAGGGTAACTAATCATGGTCCTTTTAAGGTTGCTGATGGTATGAGTATTCTGCTTTTAGCATTTACACTCATTGATGTTTTATTCGCATATTTCGATAAAACTTCAACATTCAAGGAACTAATTAAAGAAACCATTCCAGGTTATATTTTTTTCATTGCTTTTTTAATATCTAAATACATGTTAAGAGGTTAACGTATAAATGAACGGTAATTCGTCTGTCAAAAAATATAAAGGTTTTCTTTCGTATGCAATCATCTTTCTGGTTACATTCATTTTGATGCAGACACTTATTGGAATGGCTCTTATTCCCTCTGGTTCAATGGAACCAACATTACATGTTGGCTCAAAGTATGTATTTTCAAAATTAAGCTATTTATTTAGCGGCCCTGATCGTGGAGATGTCATAGTATTCGATGATGATGGTACTATTTACTGTAAAAGAATCATCGCACTTCCTGGCGAAACTGTTGAAATAAAAAACGAAAGCGTATATATCAATGGCCAAAAGCTCGATGAGCCTTATGCCTTTGGAAATACATACGCTTACACAAGTTCTACATATAATGTTCCAGAAGGAGAATACTTCTTCCTTGGCGATAATCGTGAAAACAGTCATGATTCAAGACTGTGGGACTATCCTTTCCTTAAGAAGGAGCAAATCCTGGGACATGTTCTCTTTAAATAGTATTAATATTCTACGCTGATAACCTTATTCTGGTTTTCGTAGTCTTCTCTAATTTTAAATTCCCAAATGGTATTATTCTTATCATCCTCTTCTATTTTCGAAAAGCCAAATACCTTGAATAATTCTTTGACCATACCATTTTTCTGCGTAGGATAATAATAACCCTTGATGGTACTAATGCCCTTATCCTTACACTTCTTAACAAGGCCATCCATCATCGCCTGTTCCATATCTCTTTTTAAAACTCTGCAGCTCATTATCCAAAGATCTACATGACAGACATCTTCTATAATATGTCCAATCACCACAGAAACTACACCATTATCACCAAATCTGTCTTCCAGTTTTCCATACAAAGTAATATACTCATCACTTGCAGCAACTTCTTCAATTTCTGCCTGTGTATATCTTTTAGTAGTAACATTAAACTGATTAGACTTATTGGTAAGCTGCGCAATTCTCGCCATATATACTGGTTCGAAGGCTTTAATAGTACCTTTCATTTCAAGAGACAAAAGATACTCATTATAATCACTAAAGCTGGCTTCAAGCGCCTGTCTTTTAGCATTTTCAACATACATTTCGTTTCTCTTGGCATCATCCTCCGAGATAGTTGTAACCTCGAAAAAGCCTGAACGATCTATATTCTTAATATACTCCTGAACCTGACCTATATTAGGTGCACATACACCTGGAAGCTGTTCTGTTACAATATGCCTCTCAGCCGGATTATCGTCGATGAACACAAGACTCTCCGGAAGGAGATTAAGTGCATTAGCAATATTAACGAAGTTGCGATCCTTAGGATCCCAGTTGGCTTCTATCTTAATAAAATCCTCTTCTTTGAATACGCTGTCTGGGTGATTAATACCTGCTATTGCATTCTCGTAATCATTCTTAGAATCAATATTCAAAATTATTCCAAGCTGCTGATGTGACTTAATATAATTCTGAAATTCAGAATATACCTGACCTTCTGATTCTTCCGGACCAAGTACAATGTTATCTACACCATCATCTCCAATGACTCCACCCCATAGGGTATTATCTAAATCAAGAACAAATCCTTTTTTATTCTTTCCAAAAATCGACTTAATAATATTGGCAACATTAAAACTAAGATATGGAATTGCAGGAACCGACAGAGCATATTTGTACATATGGTAATAAAATGTGTCAGCCCATTCCTTTAATCCATAATCCGCGGAGATATAATTAATATCACAAATATAAAAGTTATCATGACTTTGGGCATATTCATAAAACTTCATGTTAAGTCTTGTAAGAAAATTTACTGCGCCATGAATATCAGATGCGTCCTTATTACCTAAAAGTCTGTAAAAAGGCATCTCAAAATTGTTCTGAATCAAAGGACAATGATATACCTCGTGAAGTCTCTCCCACATTCCGGAAAACTTAGAATATTCTGCCTCTATAAGTGCATCAATTGCCTCTTTTGTATCCTTAAGAATTGGGTATGTGGTGATATTCCTGTTAGTTGTATGAATATAAATAATATCTGGAGAAAATTCTTCAAGCTCCTTATTAGGAAACATCGCATCCTGATAATACTGATTATATTCAGACTCATAAAAAGAAGGCTTGATTCCATAATTTAATAAAAAAAGCTCTAAAATAAGTTTAATATCGTTGGTTGTAGAACCACCAAGAATCGCTATTTTTTTCTCGATAAAGGATTTATTACTTTCTAATAACTCTCTTTTAATTTTCTTTTTCTTCGAAATTATATAATTCGAATCAAAAGGATATTCCAAACACTGCATATTCTCTTCCTTTCACATCAGAAATCTTCTACAGGATTACTTCCATTCCATACTTTTGGATTTTAAAACCGCAGTTATTATAAAACGCCTGCGCACTGTCATTCTTATCCCATACGTTTAACGTAATGTTATAGCATCCCTCATCCTTGGCGAACTGCTTTACGTATTCATATAATCCTGTTGCTATATGATTTCCACGGTATTTTTCATCTATACATATGTCATCAATGTAGAGTGTAACTATATCTGGAAAATTATTATCCTCTATATGTGACTGGAAAACACAAAATGCATATCCTAACACCATATCATTCTCATCTGTAGATACGAATATAGGCTTACTGTCATCCTTAATTATCTCAATCAATTCTTCTTTAGTATATTTAGTCTTATCCATCAAAAATAAATCAGGTCTGTTGACACTATGAACATTATTAACCTGTACCAAAAGCTCTAATATTTTTGATGCATCCTTTTCCATCGCTTTTCTTATCATGGTTAAATCCTCCAAGAATCATTTTAACCAACAATTAATGAAAAGTCATCTTTTAACCCTTATTTTCTTTTATATGTTTTGCTGTATAAAGCCATCATAACCAGTGCACTGATAACAAAAATTGCAATTATATAAAAAGTCATATTCTGATTCGAAAATTTGTTATCAAATACTGTCAGATTAAATGTGAAAGCATCCTTAATACCATCAGCGAATGCTCCGTTATCAAGACCACCTATTGAATCATTAATATGATCCAAAACACCTCCCATAACCGCGGTTCTCATAAGAGCCGTTACATGTGTTGCTGGGAAAAGGCTGCATACTGTCTGAATGTTTTTAGAGAAATTAGATAATGGCATATATGCTCCAATAACAAAACCAGAAGCTGCAGACAACATACCAAAAAATGCACCGCTTGCTGATGTCGTTTTAAAGAACATCATAAGAATCATAAATAATGCAGTTGATGATAATGAACCTAAAATAACTATTCCATAAGCCATCATGGCTAATTCCAATGTGAGATATACGCTTCCATTCATGCTTAGCATACCTATACCTATTGTCAGAATAAAGCCTGTGATGATAATTGAAGAAATCGTTGCTGACAAAAAATAAGCGAATATTATCTGCCATCTTTTCATTGGTGTTGCGCAGATATCGTAATCTATTTTTTTCTCCTTATCATTTACTATAGTTGAAAGACAGTTAAAAGGTACCGTAATCATTGCCGATCCCAATACACCTGTTAATAAGATGCAGCTTACTAACGTATCAATGTCCTTTGAATCAACCAGACTTTCAAGCCCTATTAGAAA
Source organism: Lachnospiraceae bacterium (assembly GCA_024399135.1). Taxonomy (GTDB): domain Bacteria; phylum Bacillota; class Clostridia; order Lachnospirales; family Lachnospiraceae; genus JAILLW01. The sequence goes on from JAKSHY010000004.1 coordinate 163,108, forward strand.
ATCATTAATTGAATCAACAAAGGTAGATTTGATAAATAATAAATATAATACAAATACTATAATAGATGTTAATAACGAAAATATAACTGCCTGAATATCCTTAAAATATATAAGTAAATTTCTTTTGATTAAACCCATGAATCCTTTCATTATGAAAGCTCCTTTCCTGTGAGATTTAAAAATACATCATCCATACTTCCCTTAATCACTTCATAATCTGTAACTGTATCTTTGTTAGAATACAAAAATTCAGTAACACTGCCATTAATAGGAATAATATAATGATCAACATCATACTCGAAACTGTCTGTTAGTTCTTTAATAACTTTTTCGCAATTTTCACTCTTTTGGACATACCACACGAGTCTTGAGGATGCATATTTTGACTTAAGAAACGCCGGTGTTCCCTGACTTATGATTTCACCCTTGTCAAGAACTACTACATGATCTGCCTCTTTCGTCTCTTCCATATAATGTGTAGTTAAAAATATAGTCATTTTCTTTTCATGTCTAAGATAATTGATGTAATCCCATACGAGCTTTCTCGATTTAGGATCAAGCCCCGTTGTTGGTTCATCCAGAAACAATATTTTAGGATTGTTAAGGAGTGCTCTCATAATATCCACACGTCTTCTCTGACCACCAGACAGCTTTTCATATTTTCTGTTCCAAATATCCTTCATTTCAAAATGCTCTTCAAAGGATAAAAGCTTTTTTTCTATTTCCTTTTTACTTAATCCGTAATAGCTTCCTCTGGTCATAAGATTTTGTTTAACAGTAAGCTTTCCATCAAGAACTGAATTCTGAAAAACAATTCCTATACTGCTTCTTATTTCATCATCTTCTTTTCCAAGCTCATAGCCACATATCTTTGCTTCACCTGATGTCTTTTGAAGAATCGTACATAGCATATTGATCGTTGTTGACTTACCAGCACCGTTTTCACCTAAGAATGCAAATAGTTCACCCTCCTCAACAGAAAATGAAATTCCTTTTACTGCCAGATTATCCTGATATTTCTTTTTTAAATCCTTAACTTCTATCGCTTTCATCTTAATCCTTTCATCTTACTTTTCTTATTTATTTCCCACATGACAAATATATTCGTTTTCTTTACATAAAAAAATAGCAACTCGACTAAGTTGCAAAAACTTAATACCAAGTTGCCATTTTTATTACTTATTCTTCATCTCTAATTTCATTAAGAGCACTATTTATTTCATTTTCGTCCTTTTTTGAGAGCCATGATTGAGACACCCATACGAAAACGTATACTAAAAGGAATGAGCACGAAAGAAATATAAAACCATCTATTTCTTTGTACCAGTTAAAAATATATCCAAAGCCAATGACCATAACATATAGTAGCGATGCATGAATAATGATCCTTACCATGAAATTCGACGAATTACTACTGTCACTATTAAATAGTATCAGTGAAGGAAATGCACAACATATTCCTGTTAGCAAAATTGAAAGCGGATGATACCATCTTAATGCAATATCATCACCCAAAAGATGGTAAACCGTTGCTTCTATTGACATACAGATAACGATTCCTACTGAAATCAGAATTGCCTGTTCAAATAATATCTTTATCTTTTTCATTTATATATCCAGTCTTTCCTTTATTGCTTTTACATAGCTTCTTGATATTACTACTTTTTCGTCATTTAATAAGGTAGCAAATAGTCTTCCACCTATTTCTGAGCGTACATTTTTTATTTTTCTTAAATTAATTATCATTGCTTTAGAGCACCTACAGTAAAGGTTACCCAGCATTTCGTCTAATTCATATAACCGGTATTTTGTTTCATAACAACCATCCTTGGTATATATATAAGTTTTCTTGTCTACCGACTCTATGTAATATATTGAAGAGGTCTTACATAGCATAGTATTCCCATTTTCCAGTACAGGTATACTTTTTTGACCATTTTCCAAAAGATCCACTGCATTTTTAACACTGTCAGTAAGTTCTGTCGCCTTAATTACAGCCTCTTCCTTTTCTTTACTATCAACAATCTCTACTACTACCTTCATATTCTAAAACTAGGCTCCTAATTCTGCCTCATCTCTTGTGATATTTTTCATCCACTTATATTTTTTAAAGTGAATAAATATAAATGGCATTTTCTCTATCTCATCAAGTGTCATAACAAAGTATACCCATATAGGTGGAAGCTTTAATACATATGCTGCTATAACCATCAGAGGAATAGCAACAGTCCACATCATTATTATGTCCATGATGAAACCATATTTCGTATCTCCACCGCCTCTAAAGCATCCACAGATAAGACATGTATTGATTCCTTCACCTATCATTCTGTATGTTGTCATATACATCATAGTTCCTAAAAGAGCTACAGCATTTTCTGTAAGTTTATCAGAGTAAAAATCCATAATTACTGGTCTGAGCGCCACAATAATAATGCATCCCGCTGTGGCAACATATGCCGTCAGTCTGACTAATTTTGCAGCATAGTGTTTAGTTTCTTCAATAAGATTAGCACCAAGTGTCTGTCCAATTACTATAGTAGTTGCATTAGCAAATCCTCTTTCAGCGATGGCACCAATATCCACAACCATAATTGCCACTGCATTAGCTGCAACAATATCATCACCCATATGCCCTAAAATAATCGCGAACACCGTTGTGGCAAGGCTCCATACCAAGTCATTTCCTATTGAAGGAAGACATATTTTGACGAAATCTTTCGTAAGAATACCTGCACTCTTGAATATATATTTAATTCTGAACTTAACCTCACAATTAACAGAATAAATTATACACAAAATAACCTCTGTAACTCTGGCTATTACTGTTCCTAAAGCCACACCAAATACTCCAAGTTTAGGAAGGCCGAACAATCCAAAAATGAACGCTGCATTAAGTACAATATTAACGCATAACGAAACCACCGCGACCACTGATGGGAACATTACCTTACCAACACTTCTAAGAGCACTTAAATATACCTGCGAAATTGCCATGAACAGGAATGACAAAGACATTATTTTAAGATACTGGGCACCTATCGAAATAGTTTCAGGGCTGTCCGTCAGCATAGTCATTATTGCTTCCGGGAAAATGAAAGAAACTACTGTGAAAAGAATCGAGAATATAATAGATACTCTTGCAGCAAGTCCTATTACTCTTTCAATAGTTTTACTATCCTTCTTACCCCAATACTGTGCACACAATACTGAGGTTGCTGTTGCCATACCAAAAAAGACACACTGTAGAACGAATGTATACTGGTTAGCCAATGAAGATGCTGCCATAGCATTCTGTCCAACATATCCAAGCATTATGGTATCTGCCGTATTAACAAGTGTATTAATAAGATTCTGTATCATAAGAGGTAGGGCAAGCCTTAATGTCCACTTATATAATTCTTTCGTAGAAAGCATCTTGTGATCCATTTTTTACTCCAGTTTATGATTTAATTCATTTGATTCTAGCTATATATTTGTATCAAAATAACTGAGTGTTTATTATAACACTTAATCATATACAGGATAAATGATTTTTAACGCATTCAGTTATTTGACATACCTTTTATTATCATTTAGAATTTCGCTATCAATCAATTCCCTATATGTTTATACTTGAATTTTGGTAATAGTATTTATGAGTAAGAAAGCCTTTTTTCATCTACCCGGATTATTCGAATTTCATAAATTATATAGCCTGTTTCTTCCTTTATTCTATGAACATCATGAATATTTTTATGACTGGTGCGAAATTGGATCAATATATGGTTCACCGAAGGACTGTCTATGGGGTGGCGGCAGAGTAGAGCTTGGAGATGCTGATGTTAATGATGTATTAGCACTTTTAAAAAAGTACAAAGTATCTCCACGTTTTACTTTCAGCAATTCGCTACTAACAAAGGAGCATTTATCTGACAAATCATGCAATTTTCTATGTAAAATTTTCAATCAAGAAGCATCTTTGTCAACTGGCATAATAATTCATTCTGATTTGCTCCTAAATTATTTAAAAGCTGAATTTACTAATTTTTACTTTATATCATCAACAACAAAGGTATTAACGAATTTTGAAGAGTTTCTAAAAGAGTTAGACCGTGAAGAATTCAAATACATTGTTCCAGATTTTAGATTAAATAAAGAATTCAAAAAATTAGATGCATTATCTGATAAGCGAAAGGACAAGGTAGAATTTCTTTTAAATGAATGTTGCTTTTACGGATGTAGTGATCGTAAAAAGTGCTATGAAGAGGTTAGTCGAAAAAACCTTGGCATTTTCGAAGGAGAATATATTTGTACAGCACCTTATATCGGAGAAGGATACAGTTTTTCAAGAGCAATGGAAAATCCTGGTTTCATAAGTGTCAATGATATTATGGAGAAATATCTTCCAATGGGATTCTCTAATTTCAAAATAGAAGGACGAGGACTTGGAAGCGCCCTCGTCTTAGAATTCCTGCTATATTATATGGTTAAACCCCAATATCATATTCATGTTAGGGAAAAAATATATCTTGATAACATGCTGGATTTATTTTAGCTACGATATTTGGGAATTACCCTATATCTTTGTCATATTCATGCGATTATCAGAGTAATAAAAAACATCAAACCTGGCGCTTAATATTCTCACTAGTTCTTCAAAGGAAATATTTTGGTCAGAAAAATATATTAATCCTTCTGTTTCATCTAAATGTGTTACAGCTAAAGATGGTTTGATTTCTCTTCCATCCAGTAACTCTTCGTTATAAAGAATATCCTTTAAAACAGGTTCTATAAACTCCTCTATGCTCTCATGATACGCATAACGAATATGCCCCTGCCATTCATTAGGTTCATTAGTTAAATCAACTTGAATGTTCGGAAATTCTTCTTTCTTAAACTCCCCTGGCAATGGACCTGCGCCATGTCTTGTTACATAGGGACGAGTTACATAGATTGCTTCATTTAATTCAAGATTTCTTTTAGCTAAAAATTTGAGAGGTTCACTAAGCCCCGTTTTAGAGGATGTAAGGTGAGGAGCATTTTTAAGGTAATCACAATCAAGCAAAAGCCCCTGTCCTGTTTCGAAAATAATACCATCATAGCTTTTGAGCCAGTCTGTATCTGCGTCAACAATTCGCAATAAATCTATATTCTTCGATATTATCTCGGCGAAATTAGTTAGAACATTTTCATCATTAAGCATTTCGAAATATGGGTTTGTATTATCAATTTCCAGTTTCTTGATTCGAAACGTCGTATATATCTGACGCAATTTTTTAAGTAAATCAAAAATTTCTCTATGAGATTTTCCCATAATATCACAGAGACGTATCGCATATCCTGCACTATTTCTCTGGACACATTCATCAATTCCCATTCCACAGCTTCCGTGTCTCTTATCCCCTCTTTTCGTTTCAAGAGCCATATTGATAAGAACATCATCTATAGTAGTTATAGTCACATTTTTTTCTGCAAAAATTTTGGGTAAAAATCCGAATAGTTTTTCAAAATCTTCTACTTCCTTCGATAATTGAAATAAATCCGGATGGTAAGATTCTGAGAACAATGTGTCAGCACCATACTCAGCCCCGCTTCCAATTTGATGATGAATAAAGCGTTTTCCTTCTTTTTCATCTTCAACAGTATGACCTGCCTGAGCTCCGCCATTATGCTTAATTATTAAAGGATGTGCATAAAAAGAACAGAGGCTCGCCGTAACAAGCCCCTTTCCTTCGTCACCGTAATTTTTTCCTATCACGGCGATAATTCTTCTTTTTTCCCTGCATTCTTTCATATTCATATATTTTCGCATTATATAATCAGGGTTCTTATTCTAAAATTACAAACATATTTCTCTTAAAACACCTATCAGATTAAGCTGCTTTAGTGCCGCACTAATAACAGGTACATTGACACTATCCCACTGCTCAAGCACTCTATCTAATTTCTCACCCTTCTGAAGCTGTATAGCGCTAATTATAATCTGAGGAATGCAACCAATATCATTCTGAGAAATAGACATTTTATAGCCCGGAAGGATATCATTATTTCCTTCTCCACCAATCATTATGTGGAAAACATGAAACTTTTCCTGTACTTCCTTTAACAGGCTATCTCTCGTAGCAGAAGGAAGTGAATCACCAATAACCCTTGTAATTGTTTGAGGTATACTTGTACTTCTAATTGTAGCCTGATCCCCTATTGAAAATAGAAAACCTTTTTCTTTTCTTTTATTAACTGCATCAATGTTAGTATGTTTTGCTAAAAATTCCCATAAGCAAGGAAGCGCAACCTGACCAGAACCTTTATTTTCAAAATAGATGTCAAGAAGCTGTTCAGCTATTCTAATGTCAGACTCGAACTGCGTTACCTGAAGAGGTGCTGTATCCATATAATCCCCGTAAGCAGCACACATTAATGCTGGATCCTCAACTGCACCTGTAGAATAGAGCTTCGTAATAAGTTCATTTAATGCCTTCGTTGCAACCTCTACTGCAAGATATCCCATAGAACCTGTAACATCAAGTGCTACTACTATAGGTGTGGTATTAGGATGGTCACTCGAGTCGAAGCATTCTCTTGTTCCTATGAACTTAGGATTCATTTTTGGATTACAATTGCTACTTTTAAATACCTCCTGTACAGTTTGAGTACTAGAAAGATTTCTACTAGATTTTAATTTGCTCCAGTCTGAAGCAGTATAACTACCATATCCCATGATTTATCTCCTTTACATTTTCTTAAACTTATGACCACCAAAGCCTTTTTCAATAACCTCATCCCATGAAGAAAAATCTTGATATGCATCCGTTTTAGGCTTTGTGTTTAAAAATTCATACATCTCTATTGGATTTCTTGCATTCTCTGCAATTTCGATTGCTGTTCGTCTTATGTCTGTCAGATCTTTGGTATCAGATATATCTTTTACCTTAGTCCAATCACCAAACAATGCTCCTTCATGAGTGATTGGATTAATCCAGACTGCTGTCATATCAAACCTGCCAAATTCGATACCTGAGAATTTAAGTGCACAGCACAGGTTTTCCATTCTGGAAATAACCCAGGCAAGATGTACTGATTCTAATGGTGCGAAAAGCTCCACTGGATAAAAGTTAGGGCGTCTTATGAAGGCCAGTACTTTCTTTCCATTCTTTAGATCAACATCCATTTTCAACTTCGGAAAACATCTTGGCAATTTAGTATCTGCTTCTGGAAAATCAAGCCTGCTCAGATTCGTAAGAAACGCTCTCTTTTCTTTTTCATTATCGAAAATATATACAACACTTTCTTTGGCGAGATAACAGGAAAAAGAATCATAATTATATTTATGCATATATTTTATGTTCAAATTCTGACCATTTTCCAAAGCAAAGGATTCTTCTCCATTACACTGCCACAATGTATCTGAATCGTAATCATATTCCTTATTATCCGCTTCAGCCTTATAGTACTCTACAAGCTTTTTTCGAAATATCTCATTACCTTTAAAATCAGCATCTGACATAAAGGATTTAGAGCCACAATAAGGACATAAAAAACCTCCGGATTCGCCTATGTTTACTTCGCCGCCACAATTGCGACATTTATAATGTACCATAATATTACCCTCCTTAAGTAATTATATCATTTATTGTGATTTCTGGTATTTATATTAATAGTTATCTAAAAAATTATGTCGGACACCCTTTTGTTTGTATTCTATAACTGTATCAAGATTCACATTCTCGACACTCTTAAATATGTTTCCCTCAATATAAGGGTTACTTTCTTTTAGTTTTGCTATCAGTTTCTTAGTTTCCAATCTTTTAGATGACGTTGTTCCGTCCTCATGACATGTACTGCATGTTTCCGTGAAGTGACACGCACACTGAAGAAAATGAAGGTCATTATAGTCTCTCCATTTACATATATCTGCTTCTCTGACAAGATACAAAGGTCTTATCAGTTCCATTCCTTCAAAATTGGTGCTATGAAGCTTCGGCATCATGGTCTGAATCTGCCCGCCATGGAGCATTCCCATAAGAATTGTCTCTATTACATCATCATAATGATGTCCAAGTGCTATCTTATTGCATCCCAATTCTTTTGCTTTACTATAAAGATATCCTCTTCTCATCCTTGCACACAGGTAGCATGGATTCTTATCTACCGTATCGACTGCATCAAATATAGTACTTCCAAATATGGTTACTGGAATTCCAAGTCTTTTAGCATTGCTCTCAATTAGTTTTCTATTCTCGGCATTATACCCTGGATCCATAACTAAAAAGGTCAATTCAAAACTCACCTGTCTATGTCTTTGTATTTCCTGAAAAAGCTTCGCCATAAGCATTGAATCTTTGCCACCTGAGATACATACCGCGATATGATCACCCTCCTGAATTAATTCATATGTCTTACAGGCCTTCGCAAATGGTGAGAAAAGAGACTTATGGAATTTCTTTCTTATACTTACTTCAACCTCTTCCTGATAATTCTCATTTTCTGCCTCATCCATTATTTCTAATAGAAAGGCATTATATCCCCCAGCCAGACTAAAACAGTTAATCCCTCTGCCTTCCAGAAGTTCAGCTATTTCTTGTGACTTTTCACCACGCTGACAATATAAAATAATATCTTTTTCCGCATCCAGTTTACTAATCGATCCCTCCAGGTCCTCCTCAAACATAGCCGCCGGAATATTGATTGCTCCCGGGATTCCACCATACAGAGTACTTCCTTCATCTCTTATATCAACAAGCATATATTCACTTGGATTCTTCTCTTTTAATTGAATAAGAGTAATCTCTCTCATTATGTCAATCCTCCGCTTATTAGCACTCATTTTATATAGTATTCTGTGCCAACACCAGTCTCAACAATTACATCCACGGCTTCTTTCCATCAAGCCAGCCTTTTTCTTTCCAATACTGTGTTTCAATTGGTGACGAATTCCAGCCTTTCTTTTGCATCATTCCCATCATTCGGAACATGAATCTAGTCTTTATGCCAACAGAAGTTTCTGTAGTTTTACTTAACTTTCGTGCTAGTATAGCAGTTTTTTTCTCTATCTTTTCTTTCTTATCTGGAGCCACACCATCCCAACTCATGGCCTGAACTGCCATACCATATTTATAAATTTCAGGAATACCCAGATAGAACAGACAGTCTTCCACATCTTTCATAGCTGATTTTATTCCTGTCCCTGCAGCTGTAGATACAATAACAGCCTTCTTCTTAAACATAGATTCCATCGGTCTATGAGCCATCCATAGATCAAATGTGAGATCAAAAAATGATTTTAATGGTGCTGACATATGCATACAATATGTTGGCGTTGTAACAATTAATATATCCGCCATATCTATAGCATCAATTATTGTCTTCTTCTCTTCATAGTAAGGACAAGCTGAATCATCTTCAATACACTTATAACATCCCACACAGAAATGATTTAAGTCCTTAGGAAAGAAAAACTCTGTTATCTCATTCTTTCCCTCTATTTTATCAGCAATCATTCGTCCGATATGATATGTACTTCCTTTATGATTCTGTCCATTAAGCATTACTATTTTCATTACTGTGTACCTCCATAAATTTTACTAAATTGTCTAAAATGTTTTTCTAGTAATTCTAATGCTTCCGCTTCTCTATCCGGTTCTCTGTCACATAAGGTTAGAAGCATATAAATCGGCGCATAAAACTGAAGAGTCATCATATCCACATCTGCATGTATAAATGCTCCACTTGCTACCATAAACTGAAACAACATCTTTTGATAAGAAATGGGACCATCTACATATTGTGAAGAATAAATATTCGCAAATTCTTTATTATGAAATTGCTCTATGGTAAGTATCTTTCTAAACCGACATGTATAGTCATCATGTAGAAAATACAAAAATAACTCTGTTCCGATTTCTACCAATTTATCCTCTGAAATACTGCTATATACTGATGCATCCGCTGAGGGATTCATGCCACTAATATTTAGAGTACCTGCATGTTCTTCATATCTTTTATTCATTTCATCAATTATTGCATCAAAAATCGCCTGCTTGTTCTTATAATGCTTATAAAGAGAAGGTGCTTTAATTCCAACCTTTTGGGCTATTTCTCCCACATAAACATTTGCATAACCTTTTTGTGAAAATAAGGTTAATGCCTCGTCTAAAATTCTATGTTTGGTATCCATTTGTTATTTCCTTTCGCGCTCTGGCTAATTTGAATTAGCCTTATTGTAAGCTAATTCAAATTAGCTGTCAATATAAAAGAAGAAAAGACTATCCCAAAATGATAATCTTTTCTCTATATTTTTCAGGTTGTATTTCAACCAAATCATATACTATTCGCGCACGTCTTAGGTGCCACAAATTTTTACCCCCGTAAAAGTCTGACTGTTTCGGTATCTGTTGTGTGCGCAAACGTTTTTCGAATATTCGGATTGACAACCATTATTTCCTGTAGTATCATACTTCCATAAAGGAAATGGGTTTTTTGTCTGGTAAGCGATCATTCGCCGAGAGAGTTGCTCGTTTCTTTTTTTATGTCTATAACATCATACAAATACAATTTACCATCATTTGAATGGCGTACCAGCATAGATGCGTGAAAGACATTGTACCTTTCTAATTCGCCTTTGTCGTCATAAACTGGAAGTGCAAATCTAGAATCATATCTGTACCATCCATTTTTTGCATCTCTTCTATGCTTATCCTCATGATTCTCTCTAAAATGTTTTCCTACTGCTATCTCTATCATTTCAGGAAGTCCCGTTGTTGCATTTGTACCTTTTATGCTATTAGTATATTTTGATCCACTATATTCCTTTGGGAGATCAGAACCAATATAGACAATATCTCCAGTTGCGGCAATTGTATAAAATTCTCCAACATACTCTTTTAAATACTCTCTGACATCTTTCCAATCTACAGAACGTTTTCCCTTAAATCTGATATCATTAATAATAACAATATTATTACCGTCAACATCCTGAATAACAGATACATTTCTTCTAATCTTTTTTGACTCATTTTCCTGATTGATTTCTTTGCATATTTCAACCAACTCAACTCCTGCATAAGCTGCAACATCATTAATTGAAACCATTAGTGTATCTTCCTCTTCATAAATAAATGAATAATGCTGATTTCTGCAATTTCAGATACTATATTACTCTTCCTTCTATAATCCAAACATCGTATTAATCAGATGTAGCCCTGTCGCTGTTTCAAACACCTTATCTCTAAATGTGATAATAGCACTCTTATCCAAATCATCTTCCATTGCATTTACAAGGAAATCTGCCTCCAATAAAATTCTATAATCAAGTCCTTTCACATTATCGTAAGTATGATGATGTGCTATCAGATAGCAGATTCTATTGATTTCATCTTCAGATACTTCCGAAAATTCTGCAAGCATCTTTCTTGCATAAGTGGGGCCTTCCTGTTCCTGAAGCTTGCCACCACATCTGCCATACTTTTCTTCAGAAGGTCTTATTCCTATATCGTGCATAATAGCTGCCATATCCAAAACACGGAGCTGCTCTTCTTCTAATTGCTCCTTCATTCCGATGACATGGGCAAATTCGTATACTTTTATAAAATGCTGTATTCTCTTTGGGTCACCAGCATTAAACTCAGTCATTTTTACAATAAGTTCTTCATTTATCATAAAGCTAATTCCTTCTCTTTTCCCTTTTCTTTTCAAGGAAATCTCTGTCCGTACAAAGAACAATTCCTATTGGTGGATTATCGCTTTCCTCATTTACTTCCTCTTCATAATAATTGAGATACATATTGAGCTGTCCAACTGCTGCTGGCATCAGTTTCTTAGTCTTTAACTCTATCAATACATATGAATGTAATATTTTATTATAGAAAACCATATCCACATAATAATGTTCATTACCAAGAGTTATTCGCTGTTGGGTTCCAACAAACATAAATCCTTTTCCCAATTCAAGTAAGAACTTTTCTATATGCTCAACCAACGCTTTTTCAAGGTCACTTTCTAACACTGGCTTGTCCTCTGGTATTCCTAAAAATTCAAATACATAAGGATCTTTAATAATGTCACTCGGTTTTGTAATTTCATTTCCATTTAATGCAAGCTCAAGAACTCGCTCTTTATTCTCTGTTCCAGATGATAATAGCAATCTTTCATATAATGATGTTTCCATCTGTCTTTTTAACTCTCTGACAGACCAACCAGCATTAACACATTCTTTTTCATAAAAACTTCTTTTATCATCTTCTGAAATTAATAGTAATTCACAATAATACGACCTATATTCCAATAAGCAGTAATTATAAATAAGGGATTTTCATATTCTGACATTGTGAAGCAGCTCAGTTGTACGATTGAACAAATCACTAAGACGAGAATCGCATTAGGCAAGTAAAAGAAAACCCACCTATCAATTCTGAATATCTTGATAAGGTGGGTATTTTTGTGCCTACATCTACTAACTAAACGACATTGCCCAATACCGAGTGGTGTTCCGTCTGGGTTGAACGATGCACCATTTTTGGTGGGTCATTCAGGCCCCGACCGCAAAGCCGAGATGTAATCCATAATTATTAAACATTGAACTGTTCGATACTCTTTTTCATATCTTCAGACTGTCCGTGCAATACATTAGACAGTGCAACGCATTCTTCAGATGTAGCTTTCGTGCTTGTCGTAAATGTTTCCATTTCGCGCATCTGCATTTCAATACCACGCATAGCATCATTGCCAGCTTTGATACTTTCACCTATACGAGACACGTGAGCATTAACCTTGTCATTAATGTCAATAACCTTCTTCATCTGGTCAGATGTTTCAGCAACAAGTGTATTTCCATATTCAACAGATTCTGCTGTTTCTTTTATGAGTTTAGTAGTGTTTTCTGATGCCTGCTTAGTTTCATCAGCAAGTTTTCTTACTTCGTCTGCAACAACAGCAAAACCTCTACCTGATTCACCAGCACGAGCAGCTTCGATAGAAGCGTTAAGTGAAAGCAAATTAGTCTGTTCTGCAATACCATTGATTACATCAAGAATTTCAGATATATGATTTGACTTATCCGTGATATCTTCCATAGCTTTGACAAGTTCTTCCATCTTCTGATATCCAATATCTAATGTAGAATTAGCGTCAACAGATAATGATTCAGACTCAGTAACAAGTTCCATACCTTCTTCAAATTCGGATTTTACGTTCTCGATACTATTGTCTACTTTACATACAATAGTCATTACGTCTTCGACATTCTTCGATAAACTTTCAGCGCCGGACGCAACTTCCTGAGCAGATTCATATACAGAATCTGAAATATTTCTAATAGACGATATTGTTTCACTTAAAGACTCAAGAATAATATTGATTGAATTCTTCAATGACTTAAAATCACCAATGTAATCTTTACTCACATTTACAGTAAAATCACCCTTAGACATTACATCCAAAATATTAGCAATATCATCAATATAACCTTTAATGACTTCATTAGATTCTTCAATCGCTGAACACAGACATCCAATTTCATCAGAATCTCTATGATTCGCTGTATAATCCAATACACAATTCTTCATATTGTCGGCAACACCTGATAATTCACCAAGAGGTTGTAATAGTTTACTAATTGTCTTTGTATTTCTATGTTTACTTGGATAATAAACAGCGATGAACAAAATAATACAAATTAAAATAATAATAGCGTAAAGACCATAATAAGATAGAAGAGTAGTCGCATAAACAACGGTTATATCTGCAACAGGTACATATTCACTGTTATATACGTATGCACCACCCATTTTACTAAGTCTTGTATCCGGTTTAAACAAATTTTGACTAATACCTAAATCAGCATACGTTTTGGCAACCATATCACCATTGCTGTCCGCAACGGGTAAATTCATATCATTTTTATGTGTTAATACAGTTCCTGCACCATCTAAAATAATAGCAAAAGAATTATTAGTACTCAAACTACTAGTCATAAGCGTAAGGTCATCAATGAAAAAATCAGCAGCAAATACACCGACAGGTTTTCCATTTTGAACAATAGCTTTTGATATAGTGACTACAATTCGACCGGTATCAGCATCAACATACGCAGGTGCTACAAATGCTTCATTAGGATTTGCAAACGCGTCTGGATACCAATCACGTTCAGTAGCCTTATAATCACTAGGAACTTCCCATCCATCACTAAATACGCATCTGTCGTCAGTTAAACCAAAATAGTAAGCATACGCAGTTGGATTTTCACCAATAATATCTGCCATATATGCTTCCGATTCATCAAATCTGGTTCCAACATAATCTTCGTATGCTAATGTATATGCTATTACATTAACTCGACCTATTTGTGCGTCAAACCAATCATTTACGCCTTTAATTACAGCGTCTGTTTGAGCATTTGCCATACCGTTTGTTTTCTGTACTAATAACAACATAGACGTTCCGCCTAAAACTACTAGAAAAACAATCGATAACATCAACATTGATTTCTTGAATAAATCTAGAATCCGTCGAACTATACTTACTTCATTCTTCATTGCGTCTCCTTTCTCAATAAATAAAGGACGATAGTAAATATTGTTGAACGATGCACCATTTTTGGTGGGTCATTCAGGTTTCCCATCTTGTATTTCATACAGCCAATCATACTATATATAGGCCTTAATAATACAATT
>JAKSHY010000040.1 GCA_024399135.1 Lachnospiraceae bacterium
TTCGAGTCCCGTCTCGCGCTCTGAGGAACACGAAAAGGATATCCGAATGGATATCCTTTTTTCGTGTTACCAGAGCGAATCCAAGACCTCGAAGGTTCGAGGTCTCCGCTCCGCTCCGGTCCGCGCAAAACCAAGGTCCCCCGGACCTTGTGCGCCGTCTCGCGCTCATACAGAGCTTGAAAAAAGACTATATTATAATGATTTTTCAATGCGTTCAGTGTGTTCAGTTGATATAAGCTTCTGGCATAGTTGTAGTTCTCATGAGCTTTCTTATTATTAGCAATATCAATTAAGTGTCTTAAAGTATAAGGAGTTTGGTAATGGATAACCTCTTTAGGAGTGTATCTATTGTTTATAGCAACCTGAGTCGTAACATTTTCATAATCAAAAATAGAGCCTAAAGACTTAGCTTTTACAGGTGTAGATTTATCTGGAACATCATATCTAAGCCATTTCAGGGCTTTACGGATGGATGTAAAATATTTATAATAAAATGTAGCATATAAGCTAACAAAATAAACAAAGGATTTACAATATGGATTATATCGTTAATAAAAATGGTCAACAGATTGTAATTGAGAGCTACAATACTACAAATAAGTCGCATATTCTGAAGCAATTCAAAGATAAAAGAAAAGAGCTAAAGATAACTCAGGAAGAATTATCAGAAGCTGCTGGAATGAATAGGACAGATGTTTCTCGATTTGAAAGTGGTAAGTATAATCCATCATTAGAGTTAATGTTACGATATGCAAATGCTTTAGGATGCAAACTTCAAATACAGTTAGTTAAGATTAAATCTGATGAAAATGATATTGCTCAATTGGAAAGTGAGCACATCAATTCATTGGTTAATGCAATGAATCATATAGCTATTAGTGCGGTTGCAGCATATAAACCCATTGTTGATGATTTATGTTCAAGAGTTGCTACAGCAGATGAGGTAGAACATACGCTTGATTGGATGCTGGATTTTTGCGGTTATGATACTTTCTTGCCGTTGTTTAAGCAGTTGTGCAGGCATTATATTAATATTTACCCCGAGATAATTAGTTATGAGATACAGAGTTACAAAGAGTATTATGATCAGTGTAATGATTAAATTCATGCGATTATGATTGGTTGAATCTAATTAAGTTATTAATGTATATCGAAGGAGATATATGAACAAACCACATTTAACATATGAACAACAGGTAGCAAAACTTCGTGATGATAAGAATTTAATTATAAATGATGAGACATATTGCCAAGGTATGTTATGTAAGATAGGATACTTCTCGCTTATAGGTGGATATAAGCAACCATTTAGAGATCCCATGACACGAAAATACATAGGTAACACTACATTTGATGATATTGTTGCTTTATATAACTTTGATCAAAAACTTAGAGGTTTAGTCATGGAATATATATGTGTGATAGAACGCAAATTTTCAAATGCAATGTCATATGGATTCTGTGAGATATTTGGCGAAGAACAAAAATATTATCTTGACCCGATGAACTACAGGGCAAAAAAGTCCAATGAGGTAATCAAACTAATTTCTATTTTATCTTATAATGCAAATATAAATATTGAGCATGATTATATTAATCATCAGAGAAGTACGTATCATAATGTGCCTTTGTGGGTGTTACTACATGCATTAACTTTTGGTCAAATATCAAAAATGTATTTATATGCTCTTCCACAAATAAAGAGTAGAGTTTGTAGACAGTTTAAAAATGTTAATCCGAAAGAATTAGAGCAATATATGAAGGTTCTTGTTCTTTTTAGGAATGTTTGTGCTCATAACGAATGTTTATTTTCATTTAAGGCATATTCTGAAATACCTAATACATTGTTACACAAAAAGCTGAATATTTCTACAACTGGTGGACACTATGATAAGGGAAAGTCTGATTTGTTTGCTGTATTTATAGCAGTAAGGTATCTTCTATACAAAGATGATTTTAAGGAATTGAAGAAGAGATTTCTGATTCTGGTAAGAGAATATACAAGAAGGAGTAAGAGGGTTACAGAGGAACAGATATTAGAATATATGGGATTCCCAACTAATTGGAAAACCATAAGTCTTTATAGAAATATATAGGTGTAAAACGTTGACTTAGTGCTATTGAATGTGTATATTATTATATAGTGATTAGGTTTTAGAAGGATGCGTTCCCTAAGACCGGGGACAGACCTGAGGGCCTGTCTTTTTTATTATATAATTATAATATGTTCTAGAATGCTGAATGTGAGGTCGTAGCTAAGGAGATAGACTCTCAGATAGAAAGAAAAATAATATATTCTGATGCAACTAAGAAGGTTATAGATAAGTATAAGAATGCACCAGATAAAACATAAAGAATTAGATGTGAGGAGGTTGTTATGGAAGAAAAGATTACACCACATATGGTTAGTTCTAAAGATACATTTGCTGACAGTGAATATATAGAATGGGTTCATGAAATAAAACAAAGATATAGAAATTCGCAAATAAAGGCTGCTGTTAAGGTTAATTCAGAACAACTTCTGTTTAATTGGCAACTTGGCAGAGACCTTGTTATTAGAAAAGCTGAGGAAAAGTGGGGGACAGGAATTGTTGAGCAGCTCAGTTTGGATTTGCAGGCTGAATTTCCAGGTGCTAAAGGATTTTCTGCACGTAATTTATGGTTTATGAAGCAATGGTATACTTTCTATTCAACAAATAGCAATGCAACAGTCTTGATTTCTAATATGGAGACACAGTTTGTTGGCACCGATTCAAAACTGAACCAACTTGGTTCAGAAATTCACGAGCAAAAACTGAACCAGACTGGTTCAGAAATGATATTCCCTTCAGTATTTGCTTATGTACCATGGAAACATCATATATTGATTGTTCAAAAATCAAAAAGTATAGACGAAGCACTATTTTATATACAGAAAACTATAGAAGGAAGTCTTAGTCGAAATGCTCTTGATGACGTGATTCGCGCTGACCTATATCATTCATCAGGCAATGCTCTTACAAACTTTACGGAGCAGCTTCCTATGGTTCAAGGGAAGCTCGCGCAGGAAATCCTAAAAAGCAATTATGATCTTGGATTTGTAAGCTTACCGGAAGGATATGACGAAGATGCTTTAGAAGATATATTAGAGCAACGAATGACGCGGTTTCTGTTAGAGCTAGGAGATGGATGGGCTTTTGTTGGAAGACAAAAGGAAATTATCGTTTCAGGAAAGACCAGAAAGATAGACTTATTGTTCTATCATATTTATTTAAGGTGCTATGTAGTACTTGAATTAAAGGTTAAGCCTTTTGATCCTGAATTTGCGGGTAAGCTTAATTTCTATGTAAATGCTGTGAATGAGTATGTTAAAAGAGATAGCGATAATCCAACTATAGGATTGCTGATATGTAAGGATATGGATCGCACTGAGGTACAGCTGGCATTTCAGGGAATTACAACACCTATGGGAGTCGCGACATATGATAATGTTAAGATTAAAGAGATAACGGACCATTTACCAACCGCAGAACAAATTCAACAGCAAATCGAGCTTGCTGAGAAAGAATACCGGATGAATATTACAAAGGCATAAAGTTATAAAATGTGACCAAATATGAATAGTATCTGCTATTGAGAGCTCATTCTAGAGTTTTTATAATGAGAAATGGCTAAAACAGGGATATCTTGAAGAAGAAATAGTAATATTTCTAGAATATTGGTGTTGTAAAATAACTAATTACAATTATAAAAGCTGGCATCGTAACGATTGCCAGCTTTTATATTTTATCCAGAAAGTTTATTAATGCATCGTACTGGTTATTATCAAGTTTTGATGCATGTTCTAATAGTTGCTTCTGTTTTGGATTGATTAATGTTATTTCACTGCTATTATCATCAAAGAACTGTGAAATAGATATACCAAAAGCAATGCATATTCGTTCCAGTGAAGGAAGCGTTGGCAATATATTTTTCTATACCAGGATGAAATGGTGGATTGAGTTAATCCGGAGCGTTCTGCCAGTTGATATTCAGTCCAATTTTTCTGTTCTCTTAATTCAGTTATTCGTTCCAACACATTTATCATAATTAGTCACCAATCCTTATAAATACTGCGTTTGTGCGTTAATTATATGGTGACTTTTCGTTGTAAAATAATATGTATTATCGTATAATTATCACGAATAAGCACACCATAAGGAGATGATAAAAGATGACTGGTTATGCCTCAAAAGATAAACCTTGGATTAAATATTATCCGGATAATTGGAACACGAAAAAATATGTGAAAAGAACAGTGTATGAGGAGTTGATTAGCAATAATAAAGATAATAAAAGTGTAGCTATTAGATTCTTTGGTACAAAAATAACGTTTCCTCAATTTATAAAAAATGTTAATCGTACAGCTAGTGCTTTTGCAAGTATAGGTATCAAAAAAGGCGACTATGTAACTATTTGTTCTGTTATGGTGCCAGAAGTTGCATATTCATTTTATGGTTTGGCTAAAATAGGAGCTGTTTGTAATTTTATGTCGCCGTATTTTGATAAGGATCAGATGATTGATAGAATAAATGAATGCAATAGTAAGGTGTTACTTGTGCTAGATACCATATATACAAGCATACATGAAACTATCGAAAAAATGAATATGGACAAAATCATAGTTGTTCCTACACTAAATGCTTCTTTGTTGGGAATAGCGAAGAAAAAAGTAAAGATACAGGAAAACGATATGTATTGGAATGATTTTGTAAAGGGAGCAAATGAAGATGTTAATATTGCGTCATATGAAGAAAATATGGCATGTGCATTAGTTTATTCTTCAGGATCAACAGGTGCTTCTAAGGCCATCTTACTTTCTCATGATAGTTTTCAAAATTCTGTTCATGCATATGAACAAATGGGTATAAATGTCAATGGTGATCAAAGATTTTATCAGATTATTCCGCCTTGGTACTCGACAGGACTTTCTACATCTATGCACCTGCCATTGTCACATGGAGCAGAAGTGTTAATGGATCCAAGATTTGAACGTAAAATATTTGTAAATAACTGTATTAAGTTTAAACCTAATTCTACAGTTGCACCAACTTCTATGTATGAAGGTTTCTTAAACTCAACCTACGTTAAAAACAAAAAGATACAAGGATTAGATAATGTATTTCAAGGTGGAGAAAGACTAGAATTAGGAAAGAAAAAAAGTATCAATGATGTTTGGAAAAGCCATGGCTGTGAATCAGAACTGATGGTTGGATATGGACAGTGTGAGTGTGGGGCAGGTATTGCGTCACAGACTATATATACTGACAATAATAAAGATTCCGTGGGAATTCCTCTTCCAGGTGTTATAGTTAGCATCTTTGATGATGATTGTAATGAATTAACATATAATACATTAGGTAATATTTTTGTGGCAACACAGTGTGGTATGGTTGAATATTACCAAAATGAACAAGCTACAAATGAGTATTTTTATACAGATAGTGATGGAATAAAATGGAGTCGAACGGGTGATGTTGGCTGTATGGATGAGGATGGAAATCTATATGTTAAGGGCAGAGCTGTTGACTATTCGGTTATAAATGGAGTCAGATTTTATAATTTTATTGTAGAGCAGGAAATTATGAAGTTATCATATATAGAAAACTGCGATGTTTTTTGTATGAGTCATAATGGCAAGGAAAAACTATCTGCACACCTTGTATTTAGCGATAATCCTGATATAAATACGATTAATTCTAGAATTGAAGAGATTGTAAGCAAATTACAAGTAGTTGATCCAGAAATGGTGCCACAAATATATAAAATATGGGATGTCTTCCCTAATGCAAAATCTGGAAAAAGAGATGTTGATGCAATGAAACATTCTGTAGATGGAATTATCACGTTATAATAATTATCCAGCAAAGTTTTAATGGATTATATAAAAATATATTTTATCAAGAGGAGGGATGTTATACGCCAGAATTAGTACATTATAATTAGCATAAGGATACGGAGGACAAGCTATGAAATGGGAAGAATATGTAGTTCACAACGAATCAATTCGAAACATGGAAGTTATTAAGGAAACGTACGTAATTGCAATGTATACCATTACATTTGCAACGATAGGAATTGGTATTCAGGTACAAAATCCTATATTATTTCTATTACCATATTTGGTATTATTTCCATTTCAGAGAATTATTCAAAATAAGAATTGTAATATTCAGAAGAGAGCAGCCCTGATTGCTGTATTTGGTGAAGATATTTGGGAAAAAATTATTTTGAAATAGAAGATGAATTTTCGAAGGAATATCATAAACGACCAGATCCAAAATATCTGAAGAGGATTAGAAAAGCCATCATCGGGGAACAATATTTTAAAGTCAGAGACCGTATTATGAAGTGTAAAATGATAAGAGTTTCAGCGTTGCACTTAGGGTTTGCATGTAGTGTAATTAACTTAGCCTATGTGATTTCGAGGGGTTCTATGACCACTTACTATTATAGTGTGAATATAAATATATGGATGGACCTATTATTGTTTTGTGTACTTTTGTTTTGGTGTAAGCACTCATTAGATGCATCATATTTTAGAGAAAAATATATTGATGCAGTCGAACGATATAAAAATAGCGTTGAGAAATCTAAATTAGAAAAAGTAGATTGAATTTATACAAGAATGTAAATTATATTATCCGGGTACAACTCGGGGTACAGAAGAAAATGACAGTCCTGCAAACCTCCTATTTATCAGTGTTTGCGAGTGACTCCAATCTTCGAGTCCCATCTCGCGCTCTCTCAGATAAGCTCAGAAATACCGAGAAATCGGTGTTACTGAGTTTTTAATTTTGCATAGACAAGGGTACAACTGGGGTACAATCGCGCTTTCCTTATAATTCTTATATTTTCTTGTAAATATTACCAAACATCTCATTGAATGGAATGAATAAAGAAAATGTTTTTTGCAGTAAGAAAATGTGTTAGGATATTCGTGTCTAAATACTTATGAAGGAATGCGGTGGAAAATTTTTTATCAGAAAGCATTGAAGCTGAAGAACAGCGACCAGGACGAAATAAAGAAACGGTTATTAATCATACATACATTGAAGGCGGAGATTTTAGGAAAAAATTTGATGCTATCTCAGATGATAAGGAGCTAAATAAATTAATTTATACACTAGCAAAGCAAATGCTTATTCATAGAAGTGGAACTCTTTATGAGGATATGTATTGGATAGATTATGATGAATGTGAGGTTGTAGCTAAGGAGATAGATTCTAAAATTGAGAGAAAAATTATTTATTCAGATGCCACAAAGAAAGTTATAGAAGCATATAAGAAATCTCAGAACAAAACATTAATAACAATCCATTCTCATCCGAGTAGTTATCCACCAAGTATTGATGACTTTATGGCCAATTATGATAATGATTATACTCTCGGGTTGGTGGTTTGTCATAATGGATCAATATTTATGTATGCCGCAAGTGAGGCTATTAACAGTGAATACTATAATTTGGTTGTTGCGGATTATATTAAGTATGGATATAATGATTATGAAGTCCAAATAAAAGCTATTTATGAACTTCAGACGAATTTCGATATAATACTTAAGGAGGTAGTTGCATTATGATGATGGAAAATGATGTATATGAGATTCCTGAAAAATACAAAAAGATGTCAGCCTCCGAGATAGAGGCTGAAAAACAAAGATTATTTAAGGAAATTAAAAGTAGGCCAACTGAGAAACGTGCTAAAAAGACAGGATGTAAGAAAAAGATAGTATTCAATTTTGGCTAAAGAGGTGGTCCTTCGGGATCACCTTTATTATTTATTTGAAAGATTATCCTTAGCAGAACATTATTTATATAAATTACATAATAAGAAAGCTAAAACAAGCTAATGTTAATATGGGTAGTTTAAAACTGAAACAAGTTGTTTCAGAATTGATGTTTCCATCTAGTTTCGCATATGTGCCTTGGGGACATCACGTTATTCTTGATTAAGCTTTAGCGTATCAAGTAGTTTATATACTGAGTCTTCTTCCTGGAATATAATTTCATCGATGTCATTTAAGGCTGTAAATAAGATTGTATGGTGAATTTAATTATATAAATAAACACACCTTTAGGTGAAAACCTATAGTCGATAGGCGTTTGGATTTGTTTTATAAAGGGAGAAAAAGATGGAGGAATTTAGTTATATTAAACTAAGAGAAAGGAAAGACATTAAAGGTGATGCTGCTGATTGGTTTCACTGTAAATGGGGTGTTCCTAAAGAGGCATATTTAAAATGTATGGACTCCTATATAAACGGTGAGACAGAATATGGTTGGTATTTGTGCCTTAATGGCGAAGATATAGTAGCTGGACTAGGTGTCATTGACAATGATTTTCATGATAGAAAGGATTTGTATCCCAATGTATGTGCTGTATATACAGATGAGAACTATCGTGGAAGAGGAATTGCAGGGAAATTATTAAGTATGGTAGTTGAAGATATGAGAAGCAAAAATATTTCGCCAATTTATTTGATTACGGATCATACAGGTTTTTATGAGAGATATGGGTGGGAGTTTTTATGTATGGTTCAAGGAGATGATGAACCAGAAATGACACGTATGTATATACACAGATAAATTGTAACTTAACCAAACAACACTACAAGGACATGCATATTTTAGCCTTGTGACATATTTAAGGGCGTTGTGAAATGTGAAATCACAGCGCCTTTTGTATATCAACTTTCGGATGCGAAGGTTTTTTGTTGTAGAATTTGGTACAACTTTTTTTGGTGCAACGTTTTTGCAACAGTCACTCCAATATAATAAGCTCATAAACAAACACAAAAACAAAAACAATAATTAGGAGGATAAAGTTATGAGTTTTAAAGAAGCATGGGAAGCAACTGAGCAAATTTATGATGGATTGGAAAATCTTGTTAAATTAATCAACAGCTTTTTCTAGAAAAAGAGATTCAAATGAATAATTAGTATTACGACAGTGCCAGGTTATTCTGATGATGTCAGAATAGCATTGCAAAAGTCCTATGACAAATGTTGCAATAACAACAAGAGTCATAGGACTTTTGTTGTAGGAGGATTCTATTTTTGTTAGTGTTTGTATCGAAAAATTGGTTCAACTTTTTGGGGGCACATCATTTTGTGCAACGCTTCTGCAACGAATACTCATGTATACTGAGTTCATCAAAGAACAAAAGCAACATACAAATAAATAAACAGAAATAAAAAGGAGAAAAAATTATGAACACAAAAATGATGAACAAAGTAGAATTAAGCGATGAAATGTTGGCACAGGTTAATGGTGGTGGACTAACGGACGTGTTAGTTGATGTATGTGATGGAATCGGAAGCGCGGAAGATTTTAAAAAATCAGGTTGGGGTCGTCTTCTATATAAGTTAATTAACAAGATTTTTTAATAAATAATAATGTCAAAAGAAGCTCTTTTTTTTACGGAAAAATTTTTTTGAAAAAAGTATTGACTCCGACGTTACGTAATAGTTTATGCTGAAGTCACCAAGTTAAGGGAGGAAATAATAATGATGACAGTGCATGAAGTGAGTAAGCTTGCCGGAGTGAGTATACGCACTCTACAATATTATGACAAGATCGGTCTTTTACATCCGACGGGATATACCGATGCGGGCTACAGACTGTATGACGATACAGATTTGGAGCGCCTTCAACATATTCTGCTGTTTAAGGAATTGGAGTTTCCTCTGAAAGACATTAAGGCAATTATCAATAGTCCTGATTTTGATAGAAGTAAAGCTTTAGAACAGCAAATAGAGTTGCTAAGGCTTAAGAAGGAACATATTGAGAACTTGATGAACTTTGCACTTGGAATCAAAATGTTAGGAGTGAAACATATGGATTTTAAGGCTTTTGATAGAAGCAAACTGGACGAATATTCCAGACAGGCAAAGGAATTGTATGGCAATATGCCAGAATACAAGGAGATGGAAGAAAAGCAAAAGAATCGAACTGAAGAGGACGAGCGAATTATAGCAGATAGATTTATGCTTCTGTTTAAAGAAGCTGGCGAGATGAAGAATATAGATCCGGCTTCTGCTGATGCTCAGAATCTTGTAAAGAGAATACAGGACTATATTACAGAAAACTT
>JAKSHY010000041.1 GCA_024399135.1 Lachnospiraceae bacterium
ACTTCTTACCAGTCTTACCAACTTTACGTCTGATAACTTCATCAGCATACTTGATTCCCTTACCCTTATAAGGTTCAGGTCTTCTCTTGTCTCTGATTTCAGCTGCGAATTGGCCAACTTTTTCTTTATCAATACCCTTAACGATGATGATGTTCTGTCCTTCGACAACTGTTTCGATGCCTTCAGGATCTTCCATCTCAACTGGGTGAGAGTATCCAAGGGATAAGGTTAACTTCTTTCCTGCCTTCTGAGCTCTGTAACCTACACCGTTTACTTCAAGCTTCTTCTCATAACCTGCTGTAACACCTACAACCATGTTGTTAATAAGTGTTCTTGTTAAGCCATGAAGAGCCTTCATTCTCTTAAGATCACTTGGACGAGATACTGTTACTTCAGCACCTTCAACCTTGATTTCCATTTCTGCTGGAAGCACTCTTTCCAGTGTTCCCTTAGGACCTTTTACAGTCACTTTGTTATTTTCTGCCACATCTACAGTAACACCTGCAGGAATGGCGATTGGCATTCTTCCTATACGTGACATGCCCGTACCTCCTTATATTATGTACATACATGTATTATCTTACCAAACGTAAGCTAATACTTCTCCACCTACCTGTAACTCTCTTGCTTTCTTGTCAGTTACAACACCATGGTTTGTTGAAATGATAGCAATTCCTAATCCGCCTAATACTCTAGGAAGATCTTCCTTACCAGCATAAATTCTTAAACCAGGCTTAGAAATTCTCTTAATACCTGAGATAACCTTATCATTACGATCTACACCATACTTAAGTGTGATGTGGATTGTCTTGAAAGCGCCATCATCAACAAGGTCATATTTCTTGATATAACCCTCTTCTAATAAAATATCAGCAATAGCTAACTTCATCTTTGAAGAAGGAACATCAACTGTATCATGTTTAGCAGAATTTGCATTACGAATTCTTGTAAGCATATCTGCAATTGGATCGCTCATTGTCATTTTTGTTTTCCTCCTTCTTACCAGCTTGCTTTCTTAACGCCAGGGATTTCACCCTTGTATGCTAACTCACGGAAACATACTCTGCAGATTCCGTATTTTCTTAAATATGCATGTGGACGACCACAAATTCTGCAACGGCTGTAGGCCTGTGTAGAGAACTTAGGCTTACGCTGCTGCTTTACTTTCATTGCTGTTTTAGCCATATCTTTCCTCCTACTACTTTGCGAAAGGCATGTTAAACAATGTTAACAGCTCGCGTGCTTCTTCGTCTGTCTTAGCAGTTGTAACGAAGATTACATCCATACCTCTAACCTTATCAATCTTATCATACTCGATTTCAGGGAAAATAATCTGTTCCTTGATACCTAAAGCATAATTTCCTCTGCCGTCAAATGCATTTGGATTGATACCTCTAAAGTCACGTACACGAGGAAGTGCTAAATTTACTAAACGATCTAGGAAATCGTACATCTTTTCGCCACGAAGAGTAACCTTACATCCAATGTTCTGTCCCTCTCTAAGCTTAAAGTTAGCAATAGACTTCTTAGCCTTGGTCATTACTGCCTTCTGACCTGTAATTGTCTCTAAATCAGAAACTGCAGATTCTAATACCTTAGCATTTTCCTTAGCTTCGCCAACACCCATGTTAACAACGATCTTGTCAAGCTTAGGAACTTCCATAATATTCTTATAACCGAACTTCTTGATCATAGCATCTACGATCTCGTTCTTGTATTGATCCTTTAATCTGCTCACGCTAAATGCTCTCCTTTCCTAGAATTAATCAATTACTTCGCCTGTAGACTTAGCGAAACGAACCTTCTTGTCGCCGTCCATCTTGAAGCCAACTCTGGTTGTCTTACCCTTAACTACTAACATAACGTTAGAAGCATCGAGGGAAGCCTCCATCTGAATAATTCCACCATTCTGGTTCTGAGCAGAAGGCTTTGTGTGCTTAGTAACCATGTTAACACCTTCAACTGTTACTCTACCGTTCTTAGTGTCAACTGAAAGTACCTTACCCTCTGAACCTTTATCTTTTCCAGCGATAACCTTAACAGTATCACCTTTCTTAATCTTTAAACTTGCCATCTAAAGTTCCCTCCTATAATACTTCTGGAGCCAAAGAAACAATCTTCATAAACTGTTTCTCACGAAGCTCTCTTGCTACTGGTCCAAAAATACGAGTTCCTCTTGGAGTCTTATCATCCTTGATGATAACAGCTGCGTTTTCATCAAACTTGATATAAGAACCATCTTTACGACGTGCGCCCTTAACGGTACGAACTACTACAGCCTTAACAACATCACCCTTCTTAACAACACCACCTGGTGTAGCGTCCTTAACTGTAGCAACGATGACATCACCGATTTCGGCATATCTTCTTGTAGATCCGCCCATAACTCTAATGCAAAGGATTTCCTTAGCACCAGTATTATCAGCGACCTTTAGTCTGCTTTCCTGTTGAATCATGCTAATTCTCCTTCCAAATTACTTAACTTTCTCTACGATTTCAACAAGTCTCCATCTCTTATCCTTTGAAAGAGGTCTTGTTTCCATTACTTTAACAGTATCACCTATCTGGCATTCGTTGTTCTCATCATGAGCCTTCAACTTGTAAGTATCCTTAACGATCTTCTTATATAGTGGGTGCTTTACATGATCTTCAATAGCTACAACGATAGTTTTGTCCATCTTGTTGCTAACAACTTTACCAATACGTGTTTTTCTTAAATTTCTTTCTTCCACGACTATAAGTCTCCTTTCTTATGAGTTCAAATGCAACTGCGAAGCCTAAGCCTCTTTTGCCTTCTGTGTGATAACAGTCTGTATTCTGGCAATATTTCTTCTTACTTCTTTGATTCTTGCAGTATTATCCAACTGGTTAGTTGCATTCTGGAATCTCAAATTGAAAAGCTCTTTCTTAGCAGCCACTAAATCCTGTGCTAATTCTGCTTCGGATTTGTTCTTTAAATCTTCTACATACTTATTCATTTGACGCACCACCTTCCAAGTCGGCCTTAGAAACGATCTTACACTTACATGGAAGCTTATGTGTTGCTAAACGTAAAGCTTCTCTTGCAGTTTCTTCAGGCACTCCTGCGATTTCAAACATTACACGACCAGGCTTAACAACAGCTACCCAGTAATCTGTTGCACCTTTACCTTTACCCATACGAACTCCAAGGCCCTTAGCGGTAACAGGCTTATCAGGGAAAATCTTAATCCAAACTTTACCACCACGCTTGATGTAACGTGTCATTGCAACTCTGGCTGCTTCGATCTGATTAGATCTGATCCAGCAAGGTTCTGTTGCTACGATACCGTACTCACCGTAACAAATCTTATTACCACGTGTAGCTTTTCCGGCCATAGAGCCACGGAACTGCTTACGACGCTTAACTCTTTTTGGCATTAACATTATTTATCGCTCCCTTCCTGCACGTTTTCTTCTTCTGTCTTCTTAGTAGGAAGTACTTCACCCTTGTAGATCCATACCTTAACACCTACCTTACCGTAAGTTGTGTCAGCCTCGGCGAAACCATACTCGATATCAGCACGTAATGTCTGAAGAGGAATTGTACCCTCTGAGTAGAACTCTGAACGAGCGATATCAGCACCACCTAAACGGCCTGAACAGCAAGCCTTGATTCCAAGTGCGCCAGCCTTCATGGTTCTTCCCATGCAAGACTTCATAGCACGACGGAAAGAAATACGGTTCTCTAACTGCTGTGCAATATTCTCTGCTACTAACTGAGCATCTCTGTCAGGACGCTTGATTTCCTTAATATCTAATGAAATCTTCTTACCATCTGTTAACTTAGTTAGTTCCTTCTTAGTTACTTCGATTTCAGCACCGCCCTTACCGATTACGACACCAGGCTTAGCTGTAAATACGATTACCTTAACTCTGTCTGCTGCTCTCTCGATTTCGATCTTTGAGATACCAGCGCTATATAATTTCTTCTTAAGGTATTTTCTAATCTTCTGGTCTTCTACCAAGAAATCTGCGAATTCAGCTTCAGCGTACCATCTGGAATTCCAATCCTTGATAACACCAACTCTCATACCATGAGGATTAACTTTCTGTCCCATTATCCATTTCCTCCTTATCTTTCGTCCAAAATAACAGTGATATGGCTCATTCTCTTTTCGATTCTGTAAGCTCTACCCTGTGCTCTTGGCTGTACTCTCTTCATTGTAGGACCCTTATCTGCATAGCAAGCTGCAATGTAAAGGTTCTCAGGATTTGGATACTTTGTAGGATCCTGGCTGTAAAGATATTCTGCATTTGCTTTAGCAGACTCTACAAGCTTCTTGATGATTGATGAACCGTATCTTGGGCTGTATGTTAACAAACCAAGTGCAGCATCAACATCCTTGCCTCTGATGGCATCTAAAACGAAACACGCCTTCTGTACAGAAATTCTAGCGTAAGACAATTTAGCTGAAGGTCTTAAATCTTTCTGCGCATTTCTCTCTCTTTTAATCTGGGATCTATGTCCTTTTGCCATGATAAAACCTCCTATCTTACCTAACCTTAGACTTCTTCTCGTCCTTACCATGACCCTTATAAGTTCTGGTAG
The DNA here is from genome assembly GCA_024399135.1 of Lachnospiraceae bacterium. Taxonomy (GTDB): domain Bacteria; phylum Bacillota; class Clostridia; order Lachnospirales; family Lachnospiraceae; genus JAILLW01. The sequence goes on from JAKSHY010000041.1 coordinate 4,571, forward strand.
CAACGAATTCGCCTAATTTATGTCCAACCATATCCTCTGTAACATATACAGGAACATGCTTTCTTCCGTCGTGTACTGCAAATGTAATTCCCACAAAAGAAGGGAAGATTGTAGAACGACGTGACCAGGTCTTGATAACCTGCTTATTGCCTGATGCATTCATAGCATCTACCTTTTTTAACAAACTAGCGTCTGCGAAAGGTCCTTTTTTAAGTGATCTAGCCATTTTCTTCTCTCCTCCTTATTACTTGATTGCTCTACCATCGCGTCTTCTTACGATCAACTTGTTAGAAGCCTTCTTCTTCTTACGAGTCTTAAGACCTAAAGCAGGCTTACCCCAAGGAGTGCAAGGACCTGGACGACCGATAGGTGCGCGGCCTTCACCACCACCGTGTGGATGGTCATTAGGGTTCATAACAGATCCACGTACTGTTGGGCGGATACCCATGTGACGCTTACGTCCAGCCTTACCAATCTTAATAAGGTTGTGATCTACATTACCTACAACACCAACTGTTGCTCTACAAATGATAGGTACCATTCTCATTTCGCCTGAAGGAAGACGTAATGTTGCATACTTTCCTTCCTTAGCCATTAACTGAGCGCTGTTTCCTGCTGAACGAACCATCTGTCCGCCCTTTCCAGGATAAAGCTCAATGTTGTGAACCTGTGTACCTACTGGAATCATTTCTAATGGAAGGCAGTTACCAACTCTTACTTCAGCCTCTGGGCCGTTCATAAGCTTCATGCCATCCTTTAATCCTTCTGGAGCAAGGATATAAGCCTTCTCACCATCTGCATAGCAGATTAATGCGATATTAGCTGTTCTGTTAGGATCATACTCGATTCCAACTACTGTTGCAGGAATTCCATCCTTATTACGCTTGAAATCGATGATTCTGTATTTCTGCTTAGCACCACCACCGTGATGTCTTACTGTAATTTTACCCTGATTGTTACGACCAGCTGTCTTCTTCTTTGCTACAAGTAAAGATTTCTCAGGAGTCTTCTTAGTGATCTCAGAAAAATCTGAACCGGTCATATTTCTTCTAGAAGGTGTATATGGGTTATATGTTTTAATTCCCATTTTCTATATCTCCTTTCAATACTTAATTCCAATAATTATCTGGAATTACCAACTCTTACAGACCTGAGAAAATCTCAATGTCCTTGCTATCCTCTGTTAACCATACGATAGCTTTCTTTGTCTTAGCTGTTCTTCCGTAAACGTAACCACGTCTCTTTTCTTTTCCGTCGCTGTTCATTGTGTTAACTCTCTTAACCTTAGCGCCTTCGAACATCTTCTCAACAGCTTCTTTAATCATTGTCTTGTTTGCTTCGCGATGAACAAGGAATGTATACTTCTTCTCGCCCATGCCTGACATACTCTTCTCAGTAATTACAGGCTTTAAGATTACGTCATAATACTTAATATCTGCCATTATGCATACACCTCCTCGATCTTGCTTACGGCATCCTTAGTTAATACAAGTGTATCTCCCTTAAGGATATCGTATACGTTTATGCTGTTAACCTGAGTTGTATTAACATTAGGAATGTTTCTTGCTGAAAGGATAACGTTCTTATCAACCTCGCCTAAAACAACTAATGCCTTACTAACCTTAAGGTTGTCCATAACTGCCTGGAACTTCTTTGTCTTGATTTCGTCGAACTTAAGCTCATCAACTACGATTAACTTTCCATCAACTACTCTGCTTGTTAAAGCGCTCTTTAAAGCTGCTCTCTTTTCCTTCTTATTCAACTTGAAAGAATAATCTCTTGGTACTGGAGCAAATACTACTCCGCCGCCTGTCCACTGTGGAGATCTTGTAGAACCCTGACGAGCATGTCCTGTTCCCTTCTGTCTCCAAGGCTTTCTTCCACCACCAGATACTTCTGAACGTGTCTTAGCCTTCTGTGTACCCTGACGATTGTTTGCAAGCTGCTGTACAACTGCCATGTGAACTAAGTGCTCATTGATTTCTACTCCGAACACGCTGTCCTTAAGCTCGATTGTGCCAACTTCCTTGCCTTCCATATTATATACAGATACGTTTGCCATCTTGCTTTCCTCCTTTCATCATCCTTAAGCCTTAACGGTCTCTTTGATGGTAACTAATGCCTTCTTTGATCCTGGAACAGCACCCTTAACTAATAAGAGGTTCTTCTCAGCATCTACACGTACTACTTCAAGGTTCTGAATTGTAACCTTTACGCAACCCATGTGACCAGGCATTCCCTTACCTTTGAAAACACGGCTTGGAGATGAACATGCACCATTTGAACCCTGATGACGGTGGAACTTAGAACCGTGCTGCATAGGTCCTCTGTGCTGACCAAGTCTCTTGATGGCACCCTGGAATCCCTTACCTTTTGAGATTGCAGTTGCATCAATCTTATCTCCGGCTTCAAAGATATCAGCCTTGATTTCTTTACCTAATTCGTATTCATCAGCGTTGTCAAACTTGAATTCTCTAACGAATCTCTTGCATGAAACACCAGCCTTTTCGAAGTGGCCCTTCATTGCCTTGCCAACACCGTTTCTGTGAGCGATTTCTTTCTTTCCGCTCTTGTCCTTGGTTACGATTCTTTCTTTCTTATCCATGAATCCAACCTGAACTGCGCTGTAACCATCGTTCTCAACAGTCTTGATCTGTGTTACATAACAAGGTCCTGCCTGAAGTACTGTTACAGGTACGAGAACACCGTTCTCATTGAAGATTTGAGTCATTCCGACTTTTGTTGCTAAAATAGCTTTTTTCATTTTGTTTCCATCCTTTCTACAGCGGGTCCGATTTGGACCATACTAGCTTTGAAACTTTTACTACTTCTTTTGAAACTTTCGTTTCTTACTTTTTTACTTTTCTTTCATCTTAATATCGATATAAACACCAGCAGGCATCTCGATCTTCTGTAAAGCTTCGATAGTCTTCTGAGTAGGTGTTAAAATATCGATCAGTCTCTTGTGAGTTCTCTGTTCGAACTGCTCACGAGAATCCTTGTACTTATGTACAGCTCTTAAGATAGTAACAACTTCCTTCTTAGTTGGAAGAGGTACTGGTCCGCTGATTGTGGATCCTGTCTTCTTGACTGTTTCGATGATTTTCTTGGCAGATGCATCAATTAACTGATGATCATAAGCCTTGAGAGTGATTCTCATTACTTGTGTTGCCATAAAAAAAGTCGCCTCCTTTTCGTACTTGTTTTTTCTTTTTAATAAGTACGACAAGCTTGGTGACTGTACACATCTCCGTGCGTGTCCTACCGTTCATCAAAAAATATATGCGCTTTCGCGCTCTTTTCTTTTCATGATTCGGTACGCTTAACGCCCGTGTTTCTGCCCAAAGCAGACATTGTTTGGTACAGTGACTTGTCGTCAGGTTCTTCGTCCCATTGGGACCTTGACATTCGCTCCACGGAAAACCTGCAAACTCTTTCGAATCCGCAGCAACCTCACGCTTCACAGCTATCATGCCACAGCATTGACTAGTATATCCAATTGTTTAGGAGAAATCAAGAATTATTTTTGAAGTTTTTTACGATTTTTATGTATTTTTTTTAGTACAATTTAACAAAATCTATTAGTAGTATATCTTTGTACTAAAAACACTATATTTAGGGAAGTCTTCGTATTATTGATGCGCCATTTTCTTTTAACCATTTATTAAGTTCCTTGTAATTAGGGCAATAGCGATACACTTCCTCATAAAACGCTTTCGAATGATCCATATGTATAAGATGACATAGTTCATGCACAATGACACTGTCTATAACCTCAAGCGGCATAAGAAGCAACAGGCAGTTGAAGTTTAAATTCTTGTTAGAGGAACAGCTTCCCCAGCGCGTACTCTGATGCCTGATAGTTATTCTGTCATAATGAACACCCATCATTTTAGCATAATGTTCTACCCTGTTGGGAATAAGAATTTTCGCTTTTTGTGTCAGCTTTTTTATTTCCTTATCTGTTAATGGTTTTGTTTCTTGTTCTAATGAGTTTGATATCATATTTTCAAATTACTTTCTGTTAAAGCCTTCGAGCTTGAATTTGAAATAAATCTAATGTCATGATTTTCTTCACGAATGCTCCCATAATCACTTGATCTTATCTAATAATATCAAACTCTCTTTTTTCAATCTATTATTTTATTCAAATGAAATCGTTCCCCACCCAACTTCATCAGTCAAATATATATACAGCCGCTCGTTTCTTTTTTATTAGTTCCATCCAATGATCTTTTCTATTTTTTCTCGCACTGTTTCTGTACTTAATGGATTATCAGCCGTTTCAAAAGTAACTATCAAATTTACATCTGGTATATATCCATTCTTAGAATATAATTTAAGTTTTTCATATGTTTTATCTACATATAAAGGATCATCCATCATTCCAAAATGCTCCCATAATATTAAAGTTTTTGTTTTGGGATTAAATATAGTAAAATCTGGAAACAAAGTAATACCATTTAAAACTAGCTTACTCTCGTATCTAAATGGAATCTTGTTTGTATAAAGCATTAGATCTATTAACGCTTCTGATTTTGATCTAAGTAGTTTTCCCTCTGTTCCTTTTATTGTGAGGTTCTCTGGGTTCTTATTACATTTTTCATATTCTTCGTTTGTCCATTTTTGTATTACTTCATCGTTATTTCTAAAGAAATCATTCAAAAGTTTTGAATATTCTTCATGTGCTAACAATGTTTCTGAAGTACATTTACTACCACAAGCCTTCTTAATACTTGAACAATATCTTTCTAAACCTTTAATTTCACTTTCCAATTCTATTAATTTCAAAGTCATATACTTTTTTAAAGCCAATTTCTTTGCCAAAGATTCATTTATCTTAGGAAGATAATTTCGGCCTCTCTCATGTATAACATACCATTTATATGACGTCATATTTCTAGCACAACAAATATCGCCCTGAGGACATCTTTTTAATTCATTTCTCAGTTTTTCACTCTCTATTGTCAAACGAGCTATTTCTTTTTTTGCATTTTCGTAACTTATTATCATTTCCTTTATCCTCCCATTTCTTTTATCCTATTATTTGCCAAAGAGATTACTCTTAGTTTCTTATTATCCATTTATGGGTCACTTTTCGGAGTTCTGCTCTTTTGACCCACCTATTCTTCTTCGTCTGGGTCAGATTCTCATAGTCTCATCTTCCTGACCCATCGTTTTTTCTTCATCCGGGTCAGATTCTCGTAGTCCCTCCTTCCTGACCCTCCTTTCTTTCTTCACGCGGGTCAGATTCTCATAGTCTCATCTTTCTGACCTCCTTTCTTTCTTTATCCGGGTCAGATTCTCATAGTCTCATCTTTCCGACCCACCTTTCTTTACTTCACGCGGGTCAATTTATCGTAGTTCCTCCTTCCTGACCCTCCTTTCTTTACTTCACGCGGGTCAGATTCTCATAGTCCCTCCTTCCT
>JAKSHY010000042.1 GCA_024399135.1 Lachnospiraceae bacterium
CACCCATCGCGGCGATGGCCGTGACCTTCCCCAGCTGGACCCGCTCGCGGCTGGCTGTCTGCAACCATTCTACAGTAGTCGAATGTGCAGGAATTACAACCATTAAATATAAATAAACAAAATATACTTTTATATGTTTCATTCTTCCCTTTTTCTTAAATATCAGTACTCTGCATCAATAACCATAGCATTGTTACCTATGATACGTATTTTACTGCCATAACCCGTATCAATGAAGTTAATAGGAGAATCCAATTGTTGCCAACCTGAAAGAAAATTTGTATTGAAGTCCAAACGGCATACTTGCCCCAAAGAATTACCCATAAACAATGAATTTGAGGAATACTTATATGATAACGACGTAATATCACCATTATCTAAAGGAGACAAAGCGAATTTCGAAACATTACCTGACTTATATTCCAATAAGGTTCCATTCACTCCTCCAATATAGGCCTTATCGTTAGCAAAGATAACAGATAATAGAATATCAGATGTATTAGATGGAATCATCCTGAATTGGACAAGATCCTCTGAGTATAACACAACACCAGATTCTCCAACCGCAATAGCCTTATTGCCAGAGACACTTACGGAGTGAACTGCAGGAAGTAAGAAATAAGAAACAAAGAAACTTTCTCCATGCACTTGGGTAATTCTATTATTTGAAAAGACTACATACGTTCCGTCTTCGCTGACATCCCATACATTATCTCCTACATAGCTACTAAAAGAAGATACGTTATCTCCCTCTTTAGTTATAACTCCATTGATGTTATAATATACTTTTCCGTTTTTCACAACAACACCCTGACAGTTTGGTTTGAGAACATCATTCCTTTTATTAACCAACACCTGACTTGGAGTAATAGAAACTATATCTCTATATAGATTGCTATTTTTCACATAGTAAACATGTAGTTCTGTTCCTGATACCTTATTAACAGCAAAATCTGTAATTTCACTGATGTCATTGTTGAAAATTTTACCGTAATTATATATCGGTGTTTGCAAAGATCCATCATTTGTCAAAAAGTAAACATTGTCACTACCTGCAATCAGTTTCACGTTTGTTCTACGGAAATTGCCTTCAAACTGCGATAATTCTCCATCCCCGGATAATGTATACATCGAACCAGTTTTTGTAATACACATATCTTTATACTTATTGACCTCATCTTGCGGTACAAGACTCCATGTTAACCCGGCATCCTTCGTTCTGAACAGAAGTCCATTCTCTGCGTTGGCATATCCATATGTTCCATCCATAGCAATAGAAGAAATTTGTCCTGGAATAATCTCTGCCTGTCCTAATTTTTCCCAATTAGAAACTAACCCAGTTGACCCATTCATATTTCCAACATAAACTATACCATTTCCATTACTATAACCAACCGCAACAGCATTTGTTTGGTTATGGGATATTTCAGATAACTGGATCTCTCCACCAAATGGATTTGATACAAAGCTATAAGAGGATCCACTAAGTTTAAATGTGCTACCATCCTTAGCGATGAAATAAGGCGTCTGGGAGTTACCCATAATCGATATCAGATCCAATTCGTTATCAGTATGAATAGGAGCCCACGAAACATTGGACGATGTCTTTACTAATACAACGCCGTTGCTGCCACATATGTAAGAATCCCCATTTGTGAATGTTCTTGTATATTTAAGGTCCGAGCTGACAGTAAATGATACTGGCGACCAATGTTGGCCATTATCTACAGTCTTATATAACAATGATTGGCCTTCATTCTCTGAATCTTCCACAACAGTAATACCTTGTGTGGTTGTGAAAGATGATCCTATGACGTTCTTATCATCAAAAACGTAAATGTTACTAGCGATATCATTAAAGCCATCATGGTCAGGCATATATTGGTATACCAATTGATTTAAACTGTTATACACATATCTAGTTTCAAGGCGATGCTTTGTGAATACCGATTGTGTACCATTTAACAGATCAGACCGTAGTTGTGACCTGTTCTCTTCCACATCTATCAACTGGACACCAGCAGGAGGGACTGTTCTCACAAGATTACCCGCCTGATCATAGTAATATAGTGTATAATGGAACTCTCGATCTTTATAAGTCATTGTCAATGCTTCTGAGTTTGTATTGGCAAAACACTTAAAGAGATATGTGTCATTAATTGTAGCTCTCAATGTATCAATATACTCATTATATCTGGATGTGGCATTCATAATAGCAATATTACGCAATTGATTCTCGCATTCGTCTTCCTCCATATCCACTGACATTTTACCTCTTTTACACAATGTAAGTTCAGAAAGATTATTATAGATAGGACAATTTGTAAAATTGAAATCATCGGATTCAACATAGAAACTCTCTTGCACAAGTTCATTGTCTTTAACTACTGTAACAACTAAAACCAGTTTACCTATAGAATCAATATACATATTCTCTACATGAACGATATTGTCAACCTGTAGAGTATCTTGGTTAATTAGAGTGAAACGAGAAGAACTGTTGCCAGATACAACTGTCACTTCAGTTTGAGTGGAATCGTTACTCTTTCGATTAAACGAAATTAAACTACAATCATCTGTACACTCCCTCTCTTCGGAAACCCCGATCTCGCTTGATTTGAAGTATTCACTGGACAATGGTTTATCAACCAATTCAGATTCATAGGTTTCGGGTGACACTTTTCTTGAGGATCCTTCAAGCTTAACAAGATTGTTTATCTCGTTATAGCAACGTGAGTCATTGATTGTTCCTTGAAGTCGATGGAAAGTCAGTATTTTATTTAATGTCACCAACAATTGCTTCGCCTCTATTGTCGTCTGACAGTTTTTAACAGTTTTCCCAACCCTTAACGACTCACAATCTTTGGCAAATTCGACATATTCCTCGAACGTCTTATTCATATTAAAACGTTCGTTCAGGTTATGGGTCAACGCAGTGCGCACAATATCACTCACTGATCGATTAATAATACCACTCAAACCCGCAAATGCTTGATCCACATATTTATATTGTGAAATCGCAGCGTTCACATCTGAGCAAGGCACACATATATCGCAGACAAAGTCGGAAGGAATCGTCAATTGAGATTCTCTTAACTCACGTTTCGATTCTTCCGTCCAATATGAATTATTACCCTTTGCTCTACGACATGCGCATAATATTTTATTAAAATTAGAAATCTCAACCCCCGTTTTTTCTGAGAAGTAAGCACTTGCTGAACGAATGTTATATGGTAATTGGTTTTCCTTACTATATTCCTCAGCCATTTGGATAATTAAATCACATCCGCATTCATCAAGTGGTTTTTCGTTATCATAAATATTATCGTTACCGAACTTAGACACGTTTGTAATCAAATCCGGATTACAAAGTGAATCCAAAGGTATATTGTGAGCGACCAAAACACTCTCGAATGAATAGAACCTAGGTTTTTTTACGGGATCATCAACTGATCTACCTCGATACTCTTCAGGAACATTACTATAACCCATGACATTTCCACTCAAATAAGCTGTATAGGCCATAATATCTATGAAGTCTTGCTTGATAGAAGAAACATCGATAGTGTTGTTGCGGAAACAACCACTTAACTTTTTCATTATGATATCAGCTTGTGCCGTAGCCTGATTTACACAACTTTGCCATATCTTTCCCTCAATATTAGATTGATACTCTTGGCTTACAACTCCATTCACGTATGCATTCGACTTTTCATTGTTCATCTGTGAATACATATCGGGAACTCTTGCTTCAAGACCTAACTTCGCAAGATCAGACTCTTTATTAAGTAATATGCTATTAATTGTTTTATTCTTATTTTTATTTGTCTGATAGACCTCATTTCGGGCAGCCAAATACAGAGCCCTAAAGTTCATCCATACCTGGTCCCAGTCAACAGTGTAGCCATTTACAGTAGATGACGAACAGCCATTACGATCATAAACATTCTCTGGATATGTTATAGGACTTGTTTGGGATAAGGTGGTAGAGAAAGATTCGTCCTGAACAGCCATTAATATCGCCATATGCCATATCGAATATCCAGCCGAGTAATTTAACATCTTTTCAGTCAAAGACATATTATTAATCATAAGTAGATCCTTTGCCAATAACCCCTTTAAGGTAATGTTCTTAAGATTGGTAATACCAATAGGATTAAGCATACCTAAACGATAAGCGTCCTCATATGAATCGATCATCCGCATCTTATAATCATAGAACATCATCTTTTTCTCAGTCTCACAATCAGCAACAAGATTCCATTCGGGATGATAGCTCTTCGCTAAATACTCACACCATTTTGTGTCAAAATTGTTTATAAATCCTCTAATAGTCTTAATGGAATCGTATGATATACCCGAACTCTCAACTATATTCTTGAAATCAATATTATTATCTGACACCAAATTGTCAAAAATGGATTCTTGGAAAATAGAATACTGACCTGATGAATATTCCCCATCTGAGCTAATTGAATAGACAGCATATTGACCTCCCAAAACTTGGTTCTCCGAAACTGGGTTTAAACCTTCTTCTCCTTTGAATTTATTTGTATCAGACAAAACGACTCCAGGAACCATATCTTGTTTTAGTCTTTCATAGTAGGCCTCACACTGATGGTTAGTGGTATCCGAGCATTCGGCTACACAATCAACGTATTCCTCATAAGTAGAGAAGTTTTGCTCCAAACATGAAGAAATACAGTCGGATGATTTACATGATGAAAAGTCTGTATAAGACACCTCCTCCTCTATGAAATCATATAAACCCTTTACATTATGACTCTCAAGATACTTGTTCACTTGTTCTACTCTCATCTGAGGATCGATTTCAAGTGTCCTTGTAATCGTATAGTTTCCCACAACAAGATCAGCGGAAAATTCAAGCCAAATCTGGTTACTCTGCAACTCACCGCCCTCTAGAATCATTTCCAAAAATGGTGACTGATTATCACCAGCTTTAACACTATTACCACATTCATCCTTGATGTCTATGACTAGTTTATATTTACACGATAAACATACATCCCCAATATTGACTTTGTCTAAATTCATGGAATATTTAAACTTATGTGTACCAGCCGTCGATGATAAATAGATAAACTGCGAAAAGTACTGGGTTGTTCCCACAGGAACAGATGGATGATCCAAAAGACTAACCACTTTTTCATTTTCAACCCTTTGTTCATTGAGAGACTGAAGACTTTGAGTAGAATCACCTGCTATCGCGGTAGCAATAGTCCGTCCATGCATATCAACATAACTTACCTGCATAGATCCATTCGGATCTTTAATCATATTTTTCTGATAATGAGAGAAATCTCCACACTGTGATCCAAACAATCTCCACAAATCCTCTTGAGTCGGTTTCCCATAATAATATGAGGTAGGATGGGTCGTTTGATCGCTTGAACTAGACAACTGGTATTGAGGGCCTACCCCACCCTGCCTACGGATTCGACCAGTATTATCAGGAGTGTATTCAGTCTGCGAAAACGGATAATTTCCTGCGTCAGGGATATAGGCATTATACCCATCATTCTTTTGAGGATTATTGGTCGAATAGTATTTCGAACTACCCGATACTGAATCCATTGGCTTGGCTGCCAATTCGCAATCATTTTCCGTACTCAAATCAAATGCCTTTCTATCATACCCCTCAGTTTTATTTCCGTCAGAGTAAACATTAAACCTATCGTGATAAGCTATTATATCATTATCAATTAATGATGGTACTGGCAATGCCTGAACTGCTGGTCGTCCTTGATGGTCATAATATGTCTCACCGACTATAATATCATTATTAGAGCTGTTACGGGTCACAACCTGACGAGCGCGACTTGTTCCATCAAAATAGGTCATCACCTCTTTATTCTTTCCCTCCTCTGCATAATCAACAGTCGCCTGCCAATTCATCTCGTCGCCGTCGTTGGACCTGACTTCTACGTTTGAACTATTTGACCATTTACCAACAACAAGACTCCCTTTGTCGTCATATTTATATGATCTAACTCGAACATACAAGGTTCCATTCTCATATATCGATGGGATGTTATATGTATTCTTTGTTGTTTCTATACGAGTGGCCCCGTTACGAAACATTACGTTATCATCACTAGTTGATTTTTTCCCATATCCATCTTTATAAGTCCACTCAAGGTGATAACCTGTTGCATCTGCAATAGCATCCCATGAAGCGATAACCACGTCGCTTCTAGAAGAAAGACTCAAATTTTGCGATTGAACTGTTTTCCATTGCGAACTTAAAAAAACTACTAATAAGATAGTTTTTATTACACTTACTAATTTTTCCCTTACCATTGTATGAAATTTTACTCTTTATCTTATTCGACTTATTAAGGTATAATCCTTATACCTATTCTTTAAAACTACCTGGTTGTTTTCACGAATATCAAAAATATTATCCGTTTCGAAGTTCTTTTTGACAATACGACCCTTTGATTTGAATTTGGAGTTTAACACAACCAATTTCACCTTATCATAACGCATTGGAGATATCTCTATATCCTCTCTAGAGGTGTATATAGTTTGCACTATTTCTCCTGTTTTCTTTGAAATGAATATTTCTATGTTGCTATACTGTCCTTTGTCTAACTTCAAATTGTATTTTTTCATACCATCTACAGTTCCCTCATATTTTACAGTATGATTCACTGACTGACTCGCATCACCATCCTTTAATTCACTCAACAAAAGAACAAAATTATTGAACGCCTCTTTGACCTCCTCCAAACCGCTATTCCTTGTATCCGTTTTTGTATTATCCTCTATGTCATACACAAATACCATTTTTGAATTATGGTTAATGATTGTGCGAAACTTTTTATTTACGATAGTTTCTATGCCATAACTAATAGAGTGATAATACCCTTTGTCTTTTATGACGGATAATTGTTGGTTTTCTAGCAGTTCATTATCTTTAAATGTATAATAGAGATGCTGAGCCTCGTAAACATAGCTATTCTTTTTATATAACTCTGTCGCACACTTTATATCCTCCTCAAAATTCTGTGCTTGAGAGGAAAAGGCAAATAACAACAATATTATTTTTACCAAAAATTTCATTACGTTATACCCTACCTTTTTAATATTTCATAATGGCCTTCCGATGGAATTACCACATATTTATTATCAATTCTCCATCGTGGCTCTAAAGAATGTACCCAAATTAATCGATTCTTGTAATTATCGTACCAAGTTGACACATAATCGTGTACATCGTTTAGATGTCCAGTCTTTAACAGTTCGAATACACCATCCGATTCCATGGAACTATATAGTTCCGGAATGATTTTACATATTAGCGATAAAGCAATTTTTGCAACAGAAACTTCATACTCCACCTTCTCGATTGGGTCCCATTTTTCATATACAGCAGTTACAAGTGTACTATCTTCAATCAATGATATCAAGCATGGGACAGCTTCTTTACCACATTTGATGATACGCCATACGTTACGATCACCACCAACACCCCACCCATAATCACCTATTTCGTAAGGGATATTCATTACGCTTTTTATGGACTGAATTATACTATCGCATGTCAACAATTCAGTATCAGGGCAATCAGGCTTAGTATTAACATAATCCTTAGAGGAAACAATATGACCATCTCGCAGATGTAACATAGATGATGGATTGTTATTGTTGAATGAAATATCGCCACTAAAGTAGAGATATTTTAAGGTCGCTGGCATTGATTCCCTATCAATATAGAGCAAGCCAGCCGGAAATTGAATGCTGTCCAGTGATGTGCAGCCTTCAAATGCACCTCGACCGATATGCCTTACAGAGTCTGATAATATCACTCTCTTAAGGTCTGTTGCATTGTGAAATGCGTACATCCCGATTTCTTTCACTGACTTTGGAACACGGAATACCCTGCGCCGTTTTCTGGCAGGATATAGCACCAATTTCGTTTTGTCTTTATTATATAGCACATTCCTAACAGAACAATAGTTCGCGTTCTTTTTATCCACCTTAATTTTTCTGAATCTTACATCTCCCATAGGTAGTTCATTTCTTACATACCATATTCCAGCAGTTTGGATACTACGAACACCTTTGGGAATATATATTTCTCTCAAATTATCGCACCCAGTGAAAGTAAAAGCTATAGAGCAATCGGACAGAACGATTTTCTCCAAACTTTTACAACCACTAATTTGATTACATAATAATGACCAAAAACTATCAGGCAAAACTAAAGTTTTCAAGCTTTTACAACTCCCCAAGTCGGGTAAATTCTTAATATCGCATAGCGACATGTCTATTTTTTTAATCTGATGACAGTTCGAAAAATTGGCATCTCGCACATATTGTGGTAGTACAACGCTTTCAAAACAATTAACTGAGGATGTTCCTTGACAGTCTATTACAGGATAAGTGATTGAGTCTACCACAACTGACTCTGGCAAGACTAGATTCTTCACCTTTTTTTGGATAAAATACAAGGTGTCTATACGAGATAAAGTACATCTATATCCAAGAGTATCATTTCTTATCACACAAGGCTGATATAACTTATACTCTAAGCCATCCTGATAATGTAGTACAAAATCATTGCAGTCCCCTTTCGCATATATTGGTACAATCAAGATAAGTAAAAAAAATATAAGTGCTTTTCTTTCCATCTTCTAATAATTGGTTTCAGATTTTATTTTATTCTCATAAAGGACTTCCGATCTTATAACATCCCTTGGAACTGTCATTCCACTATTCCTTCTATACACTGTTTTCTCATCCGAATAAGCATTCGAATACTCTTCGAAAGACCACACATTTTTAAAACATGCGAAAGGTTCATTTGTAATTGGATTGATACCATCATATGTTATTTTCACACTTGAAGTAATATCGCGCGGCTCATTAGAGCCATCTTTTGAGAAAATTTCAACCGAAGAGTTCATTCCTGTTGGATTCTCATAACTAAGAATCATAGATGCATGTTGTGGGACGGTTCCATATGTACTATTGGTATAGATTATAATATCGCCAGCAATGGCAGTCGCTATGGACCCATCTGGATAATCCATTGCCTCACGAGTAAGTTCGCTTCTTTCTCCTTTTGTGATGGAAAATTCATCTTTCAATATCACTTGAGCGTCGATACCAGAAGGTATAAAAGCTTGACCTCCCAGAAAACATGATCCAAAGCAATTGGTGTTATTAACCTTCCTATCGTGTTCATCTATACCCGTACCTATATACGTTGCAACGACAAAAGGCGTACCTGATTCTGTGTAAGCTACACCGTATCTGTAATTAGAAGCATTATACGGATCTATAATTGGACCTGAAACGATTTGAGAATATTGATTACTTCTTGATTGCACCATTGGATTTACAACGGCAGGATCATAAGTAATATTTACAATACCATTTTCGTCACATTGAACCCTTCCATCCGGATCCCTATACACTAACGGATTCGCCGCACAGTAGTTATACGCCCCCATGTCGGGATATTTTGCGGAGAGCGGATCCACGCTCAGCCACCTTCCCAGACGCGTGTCCAGCAGACGGTACTGGGTGGTGTACACGCCATCGGCAAGGCCGCCCTCCTTCTCGTGGCCGGTGTAGCCGTAGCGGTAGCCGCCTCCGTTCCTCACATAGTTTCTTCCCGGCATGGCCATACCGAACGGATAGTAGTCGGTCAGGCTCTCGACGGTGGGCTGCGCCCCGTCGCTCGGAGCGTCGGATATCACCGCCATGACGTTGCCCAGGTGGTTCGTCAGCTC
>JAKSHY010000043.1 GCA_024399135.1 Lachnospiraceae bacterium
AAATGGGAGTAAAGATGGGGTAAAAATTGCCTGAATTTAGGAGATGAAATTACTGGTTTTAAAATTGGCTTATTTTTTAGGCCAATATTGCTTAAAATTGGCCTGTTATTTGAGCCAATTTTGCAACGCAATTGAAAATTATGTATATTGCAAGCTATGAAGAATGCAATTGCCGAAATTATGCGTGAATTTTACGAGGAAGGCCTTCCCGAAAAAATTCACCCCCGTGTTGTTGAATACTACGAAAAGGCGCGTAATGCGACCTCCATTATCGGCATGCGTCGTGTGGGCAAGACCTATGTGGCGTTTCATCGAATACAGGAATTGCTTAGCGATGGTATTCCATTAGAACGGATTGTTTATATCAACTTTGACGATGAGCGCTTGCGAGGTGTTTCGGCAAACGACTTGAAGCTCGTTGGGGAAATTCATGCAGCCATGTACCCCGAGGCCGCAAAGGAAAAATGTTGGTATTTTCTGGATGAACTCCAGGATGTTGAAGGCTGGGAATTGTTTGCCCGTCGGTTGGTAGATTCCAATCGCGTTCAGCTTTGCCTGACAGGGTCTTCTGCGAAACTTCTTTCATCAGAAGTTGCCACGCAGTTGCGAGGCCGTTCTCTCGATGTTGAGATTTTCCCGCTTTCTTTTTCGGAATTTCTGACTTTTAATGGTCTTGTAAAGACTGTACCGCAGGCACCGTTTTCTCCGAGAACGGCGGGCTTGCTGCGAAACGCCATGATCCGTTATCTTGAAGAAGGCGGCTTCCCCGATATTCAAGGCGAAGATTTGCGAATCCGCAACAAACTGCTTCAGGAATATGTGAATGCCGTAGTTTATCGCGATGTGATTGAACGCCATGAAATTTCAAGCACTCAGGCTTTGCGCGATACTTTGGATTACATCATCCACAACTACGCCCGCAAAATTTCTACACGAGCCATCTCCGGTGCGCTCCGTGCCATAGGCGCTTCCGACAATCGCGAACGCATTTCTGAATACCTGCAATATTTTGTCAATGCATACTTGATTTATCCGGTTTCTATAAGGACTGATTCTCTGGCTGTTCGCCGCACGAATCCAGACAAGTTCTACATCGTCGATACCGGACTCATTCGCGCCATGACCCCAAAGAATGATGCGGAACGAGGCTGGCTGCTTGAAAACCTGGTGTTTATGCACCTGCGTCGCGGCAACAATAAAATCGAGTATTACATCAACAAATCTGGCGGCGAAGTTGACTTTTTGGTGACTGACCAAAATTCAAAATCACGGCAGCTAATCCAAGTCGCCTGGAACATGGAAAAATCCGAAACATCGGATCGCGGACTGTCGGCCTTGTGCCTTGCCCGCGATGAAATAAAAGTCAAGGACTGCCTAATCGTTACCTGGGATTCCGAAACCGTTCTGGATGACGGAATTAAAGTCGTTCCCGTTTGGAAGTGGTGCTTGGGGTAAGGCTTTGATAAATGATTCCTGGCCCTTGCTTTGTTAAAACAGTTTGTTTAAATTTATGTCATTCTCATCCGGCTTACGAGCCGGTCGTATAATTCTCTGCTTGCTGTTCGCGGCACAGTTTCTTAAACTGCACAAAGCCGCAGGGTACCTGGATAAGCGCTATCTGGACACGTAACGTAGGGCACCAAAAGGAATCCTTAAAACTTTACATGTTTCTGGCCTTGCCTCATTGGGCAAAGCCTCCTTTTACTACACAAAATTTAACGCGCCCTTTAGGACGCAGAGGATATAATGAACATTTCATTGTTGCATGATCCCTTTTGTAGGGATGTTTTATCTGACGTATCTACATTTCTTGAATTTGTGGAATACTTGACTTCTCGTGATGAAGATTTGAAGTCTGTTGTGGATTTACTGGACCGAGAATCGTTTGAACGAATTCCTGGCGACTATAGTGATACGAAAAGTCACGGCTATGCGGACTTAGCGTTTCTGGCCAAGGTAAAGAAGGAATGTCTGTCAAAAAAGAAGATTCCTGTCCAGGTTTGTGTGGGATTCTTGCTGGAACACAAGTCGTGGCCTGATGATGGTGTCGTAGATCAGTTGATTAGGTATCACTATCATTTGATGGTAGAAAAGCTGAAAAAGAATGCGGACAAAGGCATTCCCTCGGTGGCAATTATTTTGTACAACGGAACGGAATCTTGGAATCCTCTTGACGAAACATATTCTGATTATCCCAAGGCGTTGCAGAGTATTCTGCTTCCCTTCAAGTGTGTCTTTCTGGATGTTTCGACAGTTCCCGATGACAAGTGTCTGAATGATTTCAGTCCCCGGCTGGGGGCGTTCATTGGTGCTCTGAAATACGCACGTAATCCAGAGAACCATAGCGATTTCCTGGCGCAGATGGTAAAAAAGGTTAAAACGTCATTGACTGGAAACGAGGCCCTTGACTTACTTACGTCTATGGATGTATATTTTCGCTACTGGATTTCGGAAAACTTCAAGGAGGCATTCAACATGGATTTCGTAAGACCGCCATACAGGACGATTCATGACGCTGAAGTCGAAGAAGCCGTTGAAAAGGCTGTGGAAAAGACGGAAGACCGTGTTGCTGTCCAGACGGCACTCAAGATGCTGTCTGATAGTAAACCTATGGACGAAATTGTTCGTTATTCAGGCTTGTCCGAAGAACGAATCCGCTCGTTGCGACAACCGAAATAATCAGTTTTAAGAACTGCAAACGGTTTCATTAAAATTCCCGAAGGTTCTGCATGAATCTTCGTTTTTTTTTTGCTTTTTTACAATTTTTTTGAAAAATATTTAACATTGTCATAATATGACATTTGAATGGTGTTATATTATGGATAAGGAGATTTTATATGCAAGCTATACATCAATTCTGTGGTCAGAAAAATGGATATTCTCGTTCCATTACGCTTAGAAATCGCTTGATTCCTATTGGAAAAACAGAAGAGAATATCCAAAAATTCTTGGAATCCGATAAAAATAGGGCGGATAAGTATCCCGGCGCCAAACAGTTGATTGATAATTTGCACAGAGATTTTATTGCTGAAGTCCTTTCAACACACTCTTTTGACTGGCAACCTCTTGCTGACTCCATTGAAAAATTTCAGAAAACTAAGGATGCCAGGGATAAGAAAAATCTGCAAACTCAGCAGACTAATCTAAGAAAGCAGATTGCTAAGGCTTTCTCTTCCAGTGAAAAGGGCAAAAAGCTGTTTTCCAAAGAATTGTTCACAGAACTTCTGCCAGAATACATTAAGGGCAAAGTTGACGAAAAAGCGAACGAAGAAATCGTTAAAGAATTTGATCGTTTTACCACATATTTTACAGGATTTTATGATAACCGAAAAAATATGTATAGCGACGAGGAACAAGCTACAGCAATTTCCTTTAGGTTGGTGAATGAAAATTTCCCGAAGTTCTTGACTAATGCAAAATTGTTTCAGGAAATAAAAGGGAAATACCCCGAAATTATCAATGATGCATTGAAATCTCTGAAGAACGAGAAAATTGATTCTTACTTCGAAGTCAATGGATTCAATGCTTGCTTGACCCAGCAGGGAATCGACGCTTATAACCAAGTTCTTGGAGGAACAGCAGCTGAAGCTGGACAAGAAAAGTCTAAGGGATTGAACGAATGTATTAATTTGTATAAGCAGCAGCATTCCGATGTCAAAATTGGGAAAATGTCCATGCTTTATAAGCAAATCTTGAGTGATAGAGACGGCTCTTTCATTGATGCTTTTGAAAAAGACGAGGACGTGTTTAAAGCCGTACAATCATACCATGAAATATTGATTTCTCAACTTTCTGAAATTGAAAAGCTGTTTGTAGATGCTGAATATGATTTAGACAAGATTATCGTTCCTGTAAAAAAGCTGACGGAATACTCCCAAGTTTGCACAGGTCGTTGGAATGTGGTTGAAGAATCAATTCGTCAAAACTTTATAGCAAAACATGGCGAACCGAAAAAGAAGAAAGATGAAGATGCTCTTGATAAGGAACTCAAAAAAGATCAATCTTTACTGGAACTGAAAAATATTCTTGCCAGCGCACCTTCTATGGAAGGAATCAACATTGTTGATTATTTGAACAACGATAATCTTGTAAAACAGACTTTCAGTAGCGTAGAATTAGAAGTAAAAAATTTAGAAGAAGGCTTTGTAACCTTAATTCAGAAAATTTCATATAAAGATGGGTCTGACCTGAAACAAAAGGATGATGATGTCGAACATATCAAGATTTATCTTGATTGTGCCCTGAATCTTTATCATTATTTGGAATTGGTGGATTATCGCGGAGAAGCAGAAAAGGATGGCGATTTCTATTCTACATACGAGAAGGTGATTGAACGACTTTCTGGAATTCTTTTCTTGTACAATAAAGTTCGAAACTATGTGACAAAGAAAATTGATACGGAAAAGAAGTTTAAGCTTAACTTTGATAGCCCAACACTGGCGAATGGTTGGGATGCCAATAAGGAATCTGCAAATAATGCGATTATCTTAAGAAAAAATGGGAAATATTACCTAGGCATATTTAATCCGAATGATAAACCGAAGATTGACAACGAGGCTACATGTGATGCTTCCGATTGTTATGAAAAAATGGTTTATAAGCTTTTGCCTGGTCCTAACAAGATGTTGCCCAAGGTTTTCTTCTCAAAGAAAGGGCTAGAAACATTTAACCCTCCAAAGGAGATATTGGAAGGGTATACGAAGGAACAGTACAAAAAAGGTGATACTTTTGACATCATTTTTTGTCATAAGCTGATTGATTGGTTTAAAGATGCAATCAATCAACATCCTGATTGGAAAAAATTTAACTTCAAGTTCTCCAAGACTGAGTCGTATGCAGATATAAGTGAGTTTTATAGAGAAATCACAGAACAAGGGTATAAGATTTCTTTCACAAAGATTGCCGAATCAGAAATACAGAACCTTGTTGATTGTGGTAAGCTTTTCCTATTCCAAATTTATAACAAAGACTATGCGGAAAATAGTTGCGGTTCTAAAAATCTTCATACTCTTTACTGGGAAAATCTTTTCAGTGAAGAAAATTTGAAGAATACTGTTTTAAAATTAAATGGAGAAGCAGAACTTTTCTTCCGTCCTCAAGTGATAAAGGAAGATAAGATTATCGCTCACAAGAAAGATTCCTATTTGGTAAACAGAATCGGTAAAGATGGCAAAAGAATTCCCGAATCATTCTATCAAGAAATTTACAAGAAAGCAAATGGGATAATAGACAAAATTTCTGACGAAGCAAAGGAATTTGAAAAGAATGCTGTCGTTAAAAAGGCAACCCATGATATTGTCAAGGATCGTCGCTTTACCCAAAATGTTTACCAATTCCATTGTCCTATTACAATGAACTTTAAGGCCGCAGAACTTACTGGCAAAAAATTCAATGAACGCGTTCAAGAGCTTTTGGCTAAAGATCCTACAGTAAAGGTTATCGGCATTGACCGAGGTGAACGTCACTTGCTGTATTTATCTTTGATTAACCAGAAGGGTGAAATTGAACTGCAAAAAACTTTGAATTTGGTTGAGTTAAATCGAAATGGCCAAACCGTCCAGGTTGATTATCAGCAAAAGCTTACTCTGAAGGAAAAGGAAAGAGATAACGCTCGAAAGAACTGGAAAACGATTAACAACATCAAGGAAATCAAGGAAGGTTATCTTTCTGCAGTTGTACACGAAATCGCCAAAATGATGGTAGAACATAACGCTATCGTTGTTATGGAAGAATTGAATTACGGCTTTAAACGTGGTCGATTCCCTGTTGAAAGGCAGGTTTACCAGAAGTTTGAACTGGCTTTGATTGAAAAGTTGAATTTCCTTGTCTTTAAAAACAAAAATGTTTCTGAAGCCGGTGGTGTATTAAACGCTTTCCAGTTAACTCAAAAGCCAGATTCTTTAACAGATTTTGGAAAACAAAACGGATGGATTTTCTATATCCCTGCGGCATACACTTCTAAAATTGATCCTAAGACAGGTTTTATTGATTTCTTTAAGCTTTCGAAGGTGGCTACAAAGAATTTGACAAATATGGATGCGAAAAAGTCTTTCTTTAAACAATATTTTCAGCAAATTGAATACGACAAGGTATCGGAAAGTTTTGCATTCTCATTTGAGGTTCCTGATGATGTCCAGAGCCACATTAGAAAATGGACCGTGTATTCCCGTGGAGAACGCATCAAGTATAACCCTAAGGATAAGCAATCTTTCAAGGTGAATCCCACGGAAGATTTGAAAAAAATCTTTGATGAAAAGAACATTGAATGGACTTCTGGAAGAAATATTCTGGAAGATATCATAAATGTCCCTTCGGAAAAGAACAATGCTGCATTCTTTGATAAGCTTTATCAGTCTTTCACATCTATTTTACAGATGCGTAATAGTGTTGCTAATTCGACCAATCCCGAAGATGATTACCTGATTTCTCCGGTGAAGGCTGCCGATGGTACTTTCTATGATAGCAGAAATTATAAGGACTCGGACAAGTTGCCTTGCGATGCTGATGCCAATGGTGCCTATCACATTGCCTTGAAGGGACTTTACTTGCTGAAGAATAACTTCAACAAAAATGATAAGGGCTCCATAGAAAATATATCTCATGCAGACTGGTTTAAGTTTGTACAAAAGAGAGCGTTCTAAGATGTTGTAGAAATAGGAGGCAAAATGGAAACATACCTGAAAATTACTTTTCTAAATGATTTCATATTTTGCCCCCTTTCCATTTACTACCACCAATTGTATGGTGGGGTTTCCGACAAATTGTATTATGAGGAAGTGCAATTAGAAGGAAAAGCTGCTCACGCCGCAGTAGATGAACATCGCTATTCAACACATAAGGATATTCTTCAGGGAATGGATGTTTTTTCTGAAAAATATCAACTATGCGGGAAAATAGATGTATTCGATGTGAAAAAGAAATTATTGACTGAACGAAAAAAACATATCGTCAACATATACGATGGATATGTTTTCCAATTGTACGCTCAATATTTTTCATTGCAAGAAATGGGATATGACGTTCAAATAATCCGTTTTTATTCCATGGATGACAATAAGGTTTATCCAATAAAACTTCCTAGCGAAAATGCAGAAATGTTTCTGAAGTTTGAAACTACCGTTAACGCGTTACACAAATTCAATCCTCTAGAATTTGAACCTCAAAACGAGCAAAAATGCGCACATTGCATATACAAAAATTTTTGCGACAGACCGTTGATTTAGGAGAAATCAAACTATGATGAGCACTAAAGATTTTGAACACAAGCAGATTATTTTTGCGATGCTCAATGAAGGAGAAAAAATAAGTTTTAAAAACGATAATATCGTGATTCGTAGAGAGGATAATTCCATCAAATTGCAATCTACTTGCTATCGTTTATTTGTTCTTTTTATTGCAGGACATTTCTCCCTAACTAGCGGATTAATGGAACGTGCAAGAAAATTCGGCTTTACCATTGTTTTCTTAAATTATTATATGCGTCCTTACGCCATTTTGCCCGCAAAGGCCGAAGGTAATGTAATTCTTCGAAGGACTCAATATTATTACGATGATTTTGATATCGGTGCATACATCATATCAAATAAAATTCATAATCAAAACCACTTACTGAAGAAAATTCGAAATAAATCTGATGATTTAAAGAAGACTATATCTCTAATGGAAGTATACGAAAAATCCGTACTTGTCCCAGGATTATCATTACAAGAAATCATGGGAACCGAAGGTGTTGCTGCTAGAGGATATTTTGAACAACTCTTTAGGGATTACAATTGGACTGCACGTCGTCCAAGGGTAAAGCATGACGTGATAAACTGCTTAATGGACATTGGATACACAATACTATTCAACCTCATAAATGCGATGCTAGAATTATTCGGTTTTGATACGTATGTAGGGGTTCTTCATAGAGAATTTTTTCATAGAAAATCATTGGCATGTGATTTGGTTGAACCTTTTAGGCCCATTGTTGATGCTAGTTTAATTAAGGCTTTAAATCTAGGCCAAATTCATGAAGACGACTTTTATGTGGATCAGGGGCAGTATTTCATTGGAGGGAAAAATGCCGTGCCGTACATAAAGATAATGCTTGATGCCCTGCTGGATTTTAAGAATGAAATATTTCTGTATGTTCAGAGTTATTATCGAGCCTTTGTTCGCCAGAAACCCATTGATCAATTCCCTGTATTCTATATGGAGGTTTAAATGTTATTAGTGACATACGATATCGCCGATGATAAATTAAGAACTTCCTTTTCAAAGTTTCTTTCCAAATATGGAAGGAGGCTACAATACAGTGTATTTGAAATTCAAAACAGCGATCGATTATTGCGGATTCTGATTCTAGAAATAACCAAAACCTACGAAAAGCAATTTACAGAAGAAGATAGCGTTATTATATTTGAAATTGGAGATAACGGTCAAAAACACCGTTTTGGATACGCCAAACATGATGATGAAGGCTTGTTGATGGTCACATAATTTGCAAACCTATAGTCTTACTGAGAAAATTTCGTGTTTTGGATATATTTCTCTTTGCGCTAAATAATAGAAAATGCTATTTTTGAAGCAAATCCGGCACTGTTGTGCAATTTAAGGGTTTAGAGCTTCGCTCAAATTTCTACTGTTGTAGATA
>JAKSHY010000044.1 GCA_024399135.1 Lachnospiraceae bacterium
AACGCAGCTGGCGGTTTACTATCTTACAGGACGAAAACCGGTGCAATAAGGAAGCCGAATTATCGTTCTCTTTACGCTTGCAAGAATTACAGCGTGTCATAATTATGATACAATTATGATACGAGAAAGAGAGGTATGTATTATGCCAACAATTATGCCAATTAGAGATTTGAGAAATACAAGTGAAATATCAGAATTAGCTCATAAACAACAGGAACCGATATTCATAACAAAGAATGGATATAATGATTTAGTGGTGATGAGTGCTGAATTGTACGATCGTTTTGCACAGATTAATAAGATTGATCAAGCCATTTATGAAGCTGAAAAAGAAGTTGAAGAAGGTGGAGAACCAATATCAATGGATAGTGCAATGGAAAGGTTAAATCAGAAATACTATGGATAAATATGAAGTTATGCTATATCCTAAAGCATTTCGTGATATAGAGGATATCCATACGTATATTGCACTTGAAAAACTATCGCCAGAAAATGCTAAAGGACAGACAGATAGAATATGGAATGCATTAAGAACGTTAGAATAGATGCCTGAAGCCCATCAAGACCGATTGGTTGGACGATATGCTGGTAGAGGGTATAAACAATTAATAGTAGATAATTATATTGCAATATATAGAATTGATAAGATTGCGCGAAAAGTATTGGTTGTAACTGTACAGTACCAAGGAAGAAATATTTGATATTAAAGACAACCGGGCACTTCACGAAAAATGTGGAGTGTCTTTTTTAGTTGTAAAAAATTTTAAATAAATTTTTTTTGACCAACAGTTTTGCAACATACTCTTTTTTATACTGTGTTCATAAACAAAACAAACAATTTTTCTTAAATAGAAAGCGAGGTGTTCTTTATGATGAACAGAATATGCATAACAAATATTATTAAGAGAACTTTATTAGCAGTAATGGCTGCAGTTACATTGTTTACATCATCTGTATTGTCATCACAGGCAGTATGTGCTTCTTATCAGGGTGGCGGTTCGGACGCAGTTTCCAGAGCAGAAAGCTGGGTCGGAATAGCAGAATATGTGTGGGGAGCGTGCAGCCCTGGAGAGTTTGATGATTCAGGATTTGTAGCTTATTGCATTACAGGTAGATATGCACGCGTAGGAACTACGTATACTTTTCTTACCTGGCCTCAAACTTTCAATCCACAACCTGGCGATATATGTGTCTGCAGTGGTCATTGCGGAATATATGTCGGAAACGGTGAAATGATTCACGCTGCAACTGAAGGATTGGGAGTTCGAAAGGACCCCGTTCATAAAAAGATGATTTTCGTAAAATCAATCTACTAAAATATCCGTTCTATAAATATAAATTTTAGTAACCAATTAGTGACCATCTACTATGCTATAGTTCGGGCATAGAAAACAAAACAAACAATTTTCTTAAATAGAAAGTGAGTTGTACTGTAGTTGTGGTAATATAGTTCTGTTAAAATTTTATTTTCTTAATTATTGGAGTTATAATGTTGATAATAAATATATAAAAATAAGCGAGGAATGGTTAAATAAAATGGCAGCATATGATACTTATACAGTGGATTCAATAGATAGTAATGTAGGACAGTTTAAGGTTGAAAAAGGACAAGTAATAGGTAAAGTTTTTGATCTTTTGAACTATGAAGATTTTCCAAACGAATCAAAAGAGTTTATTGATGAAATAAATAGTCGTGGTCGGATTGCCAATGAGATGTATAAATTGTCACGTCATAGAGAGCAGATGTTTGCTAGTGGATTTAAGGCAGGTATGTATATTTGTAAGTTTGATGAAAATGAACAAATGACAAGCTTTGAGTTTACTGATGGAACAAGGGATATGTTGGGCTATGATGGCCTTGATGATTTACCTAATGAATTTGACAGCTGGATTAAGACTCTGATTCCAGAAGAAAGAGACTTACTTGTAAAGCTGTTTTGGGACACAGTAAAAATTCACAGAGAATTGCCAGATATATCTCACGCAGAATATAGAATGATGAAGAAAGACGGCAGTATTATCTGGGTAACTGGTGCTGGTGAATTTATCCGTAGAGAAGATGGTTCGTTAGAAATATATATGGGCTGTTACAGAGAAGTTACTGCTGAACATGAAAAGGCAGAGCATATTCGTATTATTGAGGGTATTGGAAAGATATTCAATTTCAGTATTTATATTGATGTTAAAACTCAGGAGTACCGTTTTATAAGTTCAAATGAATATGTAGATAAGATTGAGCGATGCGCAAATGCCTTTGAGTTCCTTAGAGCAAATGTAGATGACTCAGTTGCGATAGAATTTAGAGATGGGCTTAAAGAATGGTTTAATTGTGACACAATACTTGATGAACTTAAGCATAATACAACTATAGACAGAGACTTCTATAGTGATGCTGCTGATGCTTGGTTTAAAGGAGTATTTATCGTAAGTGATTACGATGATAATGGAGATATTGCTCATATTATATACGGTTGTCAGAACATAGATGACTCTAAGAGAAATGAGGAAATATTAATTAAAAAATCTCATACCGATGAACTGACAGGAGCAAATAACCGTAGAGCATATGAAGACAAAATAGATGAGCTTGAACAGACATCAATTGCTGAAGATTTTGTGTACATTTCGGTGGATGTTAATGGACTTAAAGTAGTTAATGACACTTTGGGACATGCTGCAGGTGATGAACTTATAATCGGAGCATGTGACTGTTTAAATAGAACTCTTGGAAAGTATGGTAATGTGTACAGAACCGGTGGCGATGAATTTGTTGTCCTAGTTAATGCTAATGAAGAACAACTGAAAACTGCATTGGAGCTTTTAGAGATGACAACGGAAAAATGGTCAGGCAGTCTTGTTGATAGTTTATCGTTATCATATGGCTATGTTACAAGTCATGATAACCAGGGGATGACGATTCATGATATTTCCGTTCTGGCTGATAAGGAGATGTATAAAGCTAAGTCTGCTCATTACGCTAAAAAGGGCGTGGATCGAAGAGGCCAGGCGGCTGCTCATACTGCTCTTTGTAACCTCTATACAAAGATATTGAAAATAAATATTACAGAGGATACGTATTCGATTGTAAATATGGATACTTCAGAGCAGACCACAGAAAAGGGATTTGCTGACACAATATCAGGATGGCTTTCAGGATTTGGTAAGTCGGGTCAGGTACATGAAGATGATTTAGAAGAATACCTAACTAAGACTGATTTAGTATACTTAAGAAGATATTTTAATGAAGGTAAAACATCAATTAGCATTCAATACAGAAGAAAGTATTCTGATGGCTTTAAGCAAGTTGCAATGGATATGATACCTGCAGATGATTATTCCGCTGAAAATCAAACACTGTTCTTGTATGTCAAAAATATTGAAATGTAGGAAACCAGGGCGAACACAAAATTTTTATGAAAAGAAAAAATATAAGTACAAATAATGAAATATCAGACTTGTTAAGTCTTTCGTTAAATGGATATGAACAAAAAATACTAATAGAAGGTAAAAGTAGGACACTACCAGTAGTTATTACTTTACATGGAGGACCAGGAACACCTATTCCTTTTTCGGTTGGATGTAGAGGATTATTCCCAGAGTTTACTGACAATTTTATTATGGTGTACTGGGACCAATTAGGATGTGGAATTAATAATTGTATTATCGATGATGCTTTTTCAATAGATGATTTTGTAAAAATGACAGAAGATTTAATTAAGGAAATTAAAAAGAGATTTGTTGATAACAAGATACTAATTTTTTCAACCTCATGGGGTTCAATATTAAGCGCAAAGTTATTGGAAAGAAATCCGAATGCTGTTGATGGAGTGATTGCTTCGGGACAAATTATAAAAAATGTTTTCTTATGCGAAGAAGTAATGAATGAATTAGATAAGTCAAAGATTTCTCGAAGGAAAATGGATAAGATTAGAACTGTCACTGTTGACAATTATTCTGGAAAAGATTTGCAACTAATATCAACATCGTTGCGAAAATATACAAATGCATATCAAAATAAGATTGGAGCAAAGGCTCCAATGGGCTCAATTATTAAAGGGCTACTTACAAGTCCTGATTACAAATTCAAGGATTTTAAGGCAATTATGGTAAATGGATATATGAAAAATAATTCGCTTTGGAAAGAAATACTAAGAATTGATTTGTCTGAGATATTGGGAGGTGTAGAAATACCATATCTTTTGTTGCAGGGCGATACGGATATAGTTGCTTCTACTCAGACAGCAAAAAGTCTTGTAAGTAACGGTAATAATCCTAATTTAAGAATACAAGTGATAAGCAATACTGGTCATATGCCAGGAGTTGAAATGATGGAAGCATTGATGCGTGTACTAAAAGAAACTGCGAATGAGTTATGATATTGAAAAAGAAAAAAATTGTTTATAAGAATAGAAAATCAATGAATGAGATGCATGAGTTTTATGATGAAACTCTTGCATCTTTGAATGTTCCTTACGTTGATAGCTATATAAGGACAAGTTTTGGCAAAACGCATTCTTTGCTTGTGGGAGATCCGGGGAAGCCGAGAATATGCACAATCCACGGCGGCAATGGGATCACGACACTCAATCTCAAACTTTTCCTGCCGTTGCTGAAGGATTTTTCTATCATCGCTCCTGATGTTGTGGGAATGCCGGGGAAGAGCGCACCCTACAGAAATATAAGCAGCAGTAAAGATGAATATGGAATTTGGATAAAAGAAGTCCTTGATCATTACAAAGTGGATAAGATTTCATTTGTTGTTTCATCCTACAGTTCGGCCATGTTTCTTTCTTTTGCAAAAAGTTACCCGGAGATGGTGGATAAGGCTCTTTTGCTGGTGCCTTCCGGAATTGCTCATGGGCCTGTAATGCCTATGTTAAGCAATATGGTGGTTCCATTTATAAAGTATTATTTTCATCCGACCGTGAAAGGATTGAATGGAGTGATTCAGTGCATGGGCGGAAAGGGCGATGAGGACTGGCGGAGATTTTTCAATCTGATGATGTCAGGATATAAGATGGAAATGCGTCCTCCGAGGGAATATAAGAAGGATGAACTTAAATGCATCAGATCTCCGCTTCTTATTATTGCATCGGATAATGATATTTTCTTTCCGGCGGACAGGGTATTCAAAAAGGCAAAGGAAATATTTGAATGCTCTGTGCACTGTGTAAGGATTAAGAGTAAGCATTTGCCATCGGAGAAGGTAATGATCAAAGTTTGCAACAAAACCACAGAATTTTTTTTGGATACGTAATATGACATAATTAAGGGCGTTGTGAGATATGAAATCACAGCGCCTTTGTGTATCAGCTTTCGGATTTTGTATTTCTATTTGTTAAATAGTTACTTTGATATTGTGGTAAAATAGTTCTATAAATTAGGAAATGAAGATATTGGAGATTTGATATGGCAAGAGTAGCAATTATTACCGGAGCAACCGGTGGACTTTTTCTATGCAATAAAGTAATATATTATCGGCAAAATATGTTGTATTTTCATGAAATATAACATTGATATAAATTGCCGATAATAGTATAATACTTCCGAGAACTTATACATAAAACTTTATATTAGACGTGTTTATTGGCTTGGAGGTCGTAGATGAAATATAGTAGTGTAGTAGAAATTTCGGTTAAATGGGGAATATCCGAAAGAAGTGTACGGAATTATTGTTCGTCAGGAAAAGTTCCTGGAGCAGTTCTTGATGGAAAAACATGGAAAATACCTTCTGATGCGACTAAACCTACAAGAAAAAAAAGACAAGGAAAAATACCTTCAGATATTCTTTCAAGACTGAAAGTTGAGAAAGAATCTGGCGTCACAGGGGGAATATATCATAAAGTACAGATTGAATTAACATATAATTCTAATCATATTGAGGGAAGCCGTCTTACACATGATCAAACGAGATATATATTTGAAACAAATACCATAGGAATTCAAGATGATGTATTAAATGTTGATGATATTGTAGAAACGGCAAATCATTTTAAGTGCATTGATCAAATTATTGAATTAGCAAACTATAGTTTAAGTGAATCCTTTATTAAACAGTTACACTTTATTTTAAAAACTGGTACTTCAGATAGTCGAAAGGCGTGGTTTGCAGTAGGTGATTACAAACGATACGAAAATGAAGTTGGTGGAAAAGAGACAACAAAGCCAGAAAATGTTGCTAAAGAAATCAAACAATTGTTAAGAAAATATAATGAGGCAAAAGAGAAAACATTAGAAGAAATTATTGAATTTCATTATGAGTTTGAGAAAATTCATCCTTTTCAAGACGGTAATGGACGTGTTGGAAGATTGATTATGTTTAAAGAATGTCTTCGTAATGGAATTACGCCATTTATTATAGAAGATGGTATTAAGGAATTTTACTATAGAGGTTTAAAAGAGTGGAAAAATGAGAAGGGTTACCTAATGGATACCTGTTTAGCTGCTCAAGACAGATTCAAGGTATATTTGGATTATTTTGGGATAAAGTATAATGATTAGTTCTAATTTTAATGGAATAAACAAACTTGAATTTGCAGGGAAGAAAGATGGGAAATAAAGAAATTTATATTGAATTATTAAGACCTTCGCAGAGATGCGAAGGTCTTTTTGTATTAAAAGTGACCTCAATGTAGTTTGATGTTCTATTTTATAAGCAGTTGTACTGTAGTTGTGGTAATATAGTTCTGTTAAATTCTGATTTGTCGAGCTGTAGATAGTAAACTGAATTTTGATAGATTATGTGGTGCAGATAGGGAGAACAGAACTATGGCTGAATGGGTATCGCATTTGATTGTCGCGGACAGAGTATTAGAAAAATTACCACAGCTTTCTCGTCATGAGTTTTGTGTTGGTAATATAGCTCCAGATTGTAATATTCCTAACGAAGATTGGACGGATTTTACACCGTCCCGAGCAGTGACACATTGGATGCATGATAATAGAAAGAAAGCAACCGATTGTGTTAGATTTTACGATGAATACGTAATAGCACGTCTGGATGCGATAAAAACCAAGGAAGAGCTTTCGTTTTTGTTGGGGTATTATGCGCATTTAATAACAGATTCAGAACTTCAAAGGATTATGAGAGATGATGCACGAGTTGCCGCGGCGTGGAAACGAGCCAAAGCGATCCCAGAATTATGCAATCGAGCAGATGGATTGGAAGAAAGTTGGAATTCGTTTAAGAAGCTTATGCCTGATCGTGAGGATAGGATGAAGGATTTTTTTGTAATTGAGCGAGAATATCTAGATAAACACCCAGACTCAGGATATTATACAGAAATAAAAGAACTTAGTGAGTTTCCAGATTATATTGATTATCTTCCAAAAGGTGCTATACCGGTGAAGGTTAAGATGATGTATTATATACCAACATTGGAAGAGGGAAGATATCCAATTGTGGGCTTTTCCAGAGAAGAATATGAGGATTTTCTGGAGTGTGCGGTGAATAATGTTATCAACGCTATAGAAGATTTTGTGATCAAACAATTTTCATGACAGTTAATATTATAATTTATCTGTGAAATGTAATATGATGAGCTCGAATGGTGAGATAATGAATAAATTATTTAATGAATTTAGAATTATTTGTTTACAATTGAATGCAGTGGGTATTGAGCCAACACTAATGGGTTCTCTGGGACTGGAATATATATCAAAAGAAGATTGGGAACCTGCAGATATTGATATTCATGTTCCAGGAGATCCAAGGGGTTGGGAAGCTCCAGATAATCTTAAGGTCAGGAAATTGCTTGGCCTTTTTTGTCGTGGTAAAATGGAGCAAATGAAATGAAGAAGAAAGATAATTAAAAAACGTGTAAAAAAGACTTGCAATTTATTAGCAGGTTTTAAGGTGATTATATGATAAGAATGATGATGAAAGAAGATTTACAGCAGTGTGGAGAA
>JAKSHY010000045.1 GCA_024399135.1 Lachnospiraceae bacterium
AGTGGAAATGCGGCAACGGGTGTTTCAGATAAATTCATTTCTTGGGAAGACGAACATGAAAAAAAACTTCTTTCAGGTATAGAGAAACTTCAACTGTTCAAAGAAAACGCAGAGGAAAGCAATAAAGCTCTCGCAGAAATGGGAGTTACTCTTTCATCCATGAGTTTTTCTGCAGTCCTTCAGGGATTTGGGGCTTTGGGTGAAGCTCTCGGAAAAGGAGAATCAGCCGGTGAGGGCTTAAAAGATGCGCTTGAAGAAACTGCAACAGCAATTCTTAATCAGCTTCCAATGCTCTTTCTGCAGGCCGGACTTACACTCATTGCTCAAGGTCAATGGGGAATCGGTCTTGGCTTTGTTACAGCAGGTCTCACTTCTTCGTTTATCAGCGGATTTGCAAATGGGAGAAGAGATAACCCAACGGAAGCCAATGCATTGGGGAATGTCTATGGCAACGATATTTCCGCCTTTGCAAAAGGTGGATCTTTCACCAACAGTATTGTGACACAGCCAACTCTTTTCAGGTTTGCCCGTGGTTCAAGTTTTGGAACAGGACTTATGGGAGAAGCAGGACCGGAAGCAATTATGCCGCTTGAACGCGGTCCTGATGGAAGCTTGGGAGTCAGAAGCTCCGGAGCCGGTTGTAACGTCATGGTTGTGATCCAAAATTATTCTGGAGCAGAAGTTCAGACCAGTGAATCAGACGAAAACGGAATGAAACGAATTGACGTTATGATTGGAGGTGCTATCAATCGCCATATTACCAGTGGAAAAGCAGACCGTGCAATGAATGCCCGATATGGAATTAAAGCTCAAGGAGTGTAATTTATGACAGATATCGTATGGCCACCAGTTCTTCCTCAAGTGCTGCAACTTAAGGGACTCGGTGCAAAGAGAAAAAACAATGTAATTCGTACAGAAATGGATGCAGGGCCTGTTAAAACCAGACGTAGATATACCGTTACAGAAAAAGTATTTGAAGGATCAATAATTATTACCGAGTTCCAGCGAAAAATATTAGAGAATTGGTATCAGAATACTATTGGTGATGGAACCTTGCGATTCCAGATGAAAGACCCTCAGACTTTACTACCCGCAGAATTTCGATTTACTGAAGATTACAGCGAAGATTCCATAGATGGCTTATGGAAGATTACAATGAAATTGGAGAAGTTAAATGCCTAATCAATTAAGTTTTACTGCAACTAAAGCAGCAACTGCCTCAGAAACAGATGCTGTTTTTCTCACAATTCTGACAATTTATATAGACGATGTTGAGGCTCTTAATTTTGTTAACGACAAGCAGAACCTTGTATTTAATGGCAAAACCTATTACGCGGTTGGATTCACTGCAGTTTTACCGGATCAAAGTTCAGAAGGGCAAAATGTCTGTAAGCTTGAAATTGATAATGTGGATTTATCTGTCTACAAAACAATAAAGTCAGCTGCAGTCAATCATAAAATCACCTGCGATATTAGCGTGGTTCTGTCCAATCAGAATGTCTATGAACAAGGACCTTTACATTTCATTCTAAGGAACATCCAGGCAAATAAATCTGTGATAACCGGGGAACTGCATGATTTATACATGCATGACAGAAAATTTACTTCAATCACTTACTCTCCTGAAGATTTCCCTGGAATGTTTTACTAAGTATGTATAGCTGGGTAAATAAATATGTTGGTATTCCTTTTGTATCTCTTGGAAGAACGATGGAGGGATGTGACTGTTACGGCCTGATTCGTCTGATTCTTTTGAATGAATATAACTATAAGCTGCCGTTATTAACTGCAGGCTATTCAGACGCACTCGAAACAGACAAGACATCTACTCTGTTCCAGGATAACGTACCTCTCATTATTTCTCAGAAAATTGAAGCTCCGGAAGAAAAAGCCGTGGCTCTTATTCAGACACGCGGCTTACTGTCTCACGTAGCCTTATACGCTGGCGATGATTATATAATCCATGCAAGGCATAAAACGGGAGTTGTATGTGAAAGATTAACCAGCCCCTGGCTTTCTGCCTGTATAAGGGGTTGGTATCGTGTCAGTGAAAGTTATCGCACAGCTGAATGCATTCAGCACAGAAAAGACAGAATATGAATTTGAGCCGCAGTCAGTCAGTGCAATTATTAAAAAAATTGACACAAACAATGTGTCAAACACTGGATGGCGTGTTTTATTTAATGATGAAATCGTAACGGATTTTTCGCGGGTTCCTGCAGATGGAACAACAGTTCTTTTAAAATTAGTTCCTACTGGTGACAATAAAGAAACCGGAAACGGGATGAAAATTGGTGGTGGTGCACTTGCCGCTCTTGGAGTCATTGTAGGCCTCACTATCGGATGGACCGGTTTTGGTGGTGTGCTGGCAGGCTCTCTCATTGGTTCCGGTGTAGGTCTTCTGTTGGGCGGGGTTGCCTTATACAATATGGACATTCCAAGTTTAAAAGACAGACCTTCTCCTGATCAAGATCCTTCAATCCGTGGAAGTCAGAATCAGTTGAGACAGCGTGGTTACATTCCGGTTCTTCTTGGAAAACGTCGTTTCTACACTGACCTTGCAATGACAAGTTACACCTGGGTAGATCCTGAGACAGGTTCAATGTATCTTTACCAGCTTTTCTGTGCCGGTCAGAAAGATATAGTCATTGACGAATCCACTTTAAAAATCGATGAGACATTACTGAGTAGTTATCAGTCAGGCGATAACATTGAATATGCCATTTCTTACGGTGGCTCAGTACCTCCAGTCTTTACAAAATGTGTTCATGAAGACCAAATAATGGGAATCCTAAGACATAGCACAGAAGACGGAACAGATGCTTCGATTATTAAAACTACTCCTGAATGCACAGAGCTTAATGTAGACATTTTCTTTTTAAGCGGACTTGGAAAATATAATGATGAAGGAAAATTAAAAGAAACATCCGTAACAGTAAAAGCTTATTATAAAAAGGCAGATGAGCCGGATGCAGCTTATCAATTATTAGGGAATTTTACAGAGACTGGCAATGTAATTACTGGAGAAGAGCTTAAAACAAAACGCTATGCAATTACAAAAACAGGATTAGTTTCTTCGATGTACACTGTTAAGATTACACGCGAAACAGGAGATTCAACTGACAATAAAGTTATAGATGATGTATATGTAGGTTCAATCCGTGCCATCAAGGATGAACTGCCAGTATCTGCAAGAAGATGCCGTCAGTTAACTTTAGTGGCTCTGAAAATCAAGGCAACAGAAAAGCTGAACAATGTAGTCCAGAAACTGAATTTAATTGCACAGTCGAAAATGCCTGTTTGGGACGGAATTCATTCAGGATCATCCGGATGGACTCAGTCAGAACTTACATCCAATCCCGCTTCAGCTGCAGTTTACGCAATGCAGACAGAAATTGCCCAGCAGAGACTTGCTTCAAGCGAAATAGATTGGACAAGCTTTGAACGTCTTTATACCTGGTGCAATGTTCATGGGTACGAATGCAATACATATATAACAGACTCTATGTCCATTAGTCAGTTACTTTCTGCAATCGGTTCAACCTGCAGAACAGAAATTCTCAGAATGAATGGTAAAATTACCGCCCTGATGGATATTGAACGAAGTTCTGCAGTTCAACTTTTCACTCCAAGAAATTCTTATAACTATTCGGAAACAATTATTTCTGCAGACATCCCGGACGCCCTTAATATCGGATTTGAAGACAAA
Organism: Lachnospiraceae bacterium; assembly: GCA_024399135.1. Lineage (GTDB taxonomy): Bacteria > Bacillota > Clostridia > Lachnospirales > Lachnospiraceae > JAILLW01. Next base: position 3,710 of record JAKSHY010000045.1, read on the forward strand.
GATTCCGGTTATGCGGCTAATGAATTTTATTTATATAACACCCCAAGCGGAAACAAAGCAGAAGAACCGCACACAATCCAGGATGTTCAGCTCTGGGGAGTAACTTCAAGCGAACAGGCCCGCAAGCTTGGAATGTGGAAATATGCAGTCACACGCAATAGACCTTTTTTTCATACTTGGTCATGTGACGTTGAATATTTAATGTGCCAGAAAGGCGATTGGGTTAAATATGCCGGAGATATAGCTTTAATTGGGACAACACAATGTCGAGTTGCAGAAAGCCTGTATCATGACGGACAATGTATAGGGATTATTGTTGATGAACTGGTTCACATGTCTGAAGGAATAAATGTCATCCGCTACAGACAGAGTGACGGAACATTACACCTTCAAGAAATCATATATTCAGCAGAAGACACAAAAACTCTTTTATTTGTCTCAATTCTTCCAGGTGAAGAAGCACCAAGTCCAGACGACCTTGTAACTGTCGGATTACAAAATTTTGACACGATTGATTTGATCATCGCAGACATTAAATGTGATGGTAATTTATCTGCAGAAATTACTGCGGTTGACTATTCACCAGCAGTATTTGACGTCGATAATCCCGATTTCGTATTACCGGATTTTGACAGTAAAATAAGTTCCGTTCCAGCTACTGTTGACAATGGAATAATATCTCCAAGCGAATGGAATATATTTTTCACTTATCACGATGGTCTCGAAGAACCTGATACTCCAAAAGGTGATGGAACAACCAATGGCTGGCACACAACCCCTTCATCAGAAAGTATTTGGGTATCAAGCAAATACGCTAAAAACATTTTTAGCGGACAATGGTCAAAGCCACGCACAAATATAGGCCCTAAAGGTGAAGACGGTACAGATGGGAAAGATGGACATACACCAACTGTATCTGTCACAAAAAGTGGAACAACAACAACAATTGACATTGACGGACAGACAAGTACTATCAAGGATGGACAAAAAGGTGACAAAGGAGATACTGGTTCACCTACTAAAGACAATCTTCTTAAGAATAGTAATTTTGTAAAAGGTTATAATATTGATGGTTGGGGGCAATGGGGGTCACCTACTAGTCTTGCCCAAGTAAGCGATTCGACTTATGGAACGTGTGTTAAATGTGTAATGTCTGCAAGTCAGTATCAAGGTTCTCAAATTGTTGTAAGTGCAAAAGAGAATACAACATATACTCTTTCTTTGGAGTTTTGGAATGATTCTGGTGCAAGTCTTACGGCAGGTTTGCATTGTAGAAACAGTTCTAATACTCTTATTACACAAGCTTGGATTCCAGATTTCACTCCGATTGCTTCACAATGGAATAGAAAGAGTTTGACTTTTACAACTCCTGCAAATACAACAAACTTGTTAATTATGATTGGTAGTAAAGTAACTACCAATAATGGAAAAATTTCTTGGTGGACTAACGTAAAACTTGAAGAAAACAACGTTGCGACAAACTGGACTTTACACCCTACTGAAATGAAAGGCGATAAGGGAGATAAAGGCGACCCAGGCTCTCCAGGAAGTCCAGGCTCTCCAGGAAGTCCAGGTGCTCCTGGAACATCAGCAATTGCAACAACCATTTCTGCAAATACTGTTTATGTAAAATGTGATTCAGCCGGAAACGTATTGAATGCACAGACTTACACAATTAATGTTAATTCAAGGCAGGGAACTTCCAGGGTTGCGCAGACTATTACAAAGCCTTCAAATCCAACCGGAGTTACAATTACAGCAACTAATCCGACAGCTAATGCAGACGGTTCTATTGTATTTGCTTTCACCAATGGCTCAAATCTTGGAAATGTTTCAAAGAATGCGCTTACCTTTACAGTCGGAACTGCAACTTTTGTAATAAATATCATCAAAGACGGAATCGCTCATGGTCTTGGAATGAAAGTAAACTATTCTGCATTTTCAATACCAAATGACGCAGAAATCTATTTTCATGGATATGATGAAAACGGACAACCGGCAGACGTTAACGGTTGGGTTATGTTCAAAGGCGAGAAAGTGGAAATTGCTAAAGGAATGCATGTAAACCCTAATACACTCATTCCTTGGTCTGCTGATGTTTTCATGGTTAAGCGAAGCACCACTATTTACAATGTATGGTATGACAGCACAAATACTACATGGAAATATCTTGCATCCGGTGGCTCTTCAACTGCAAATTGGTCATGGCAAGAAACAGACATAATTTTCGCAAGATACAAGAACAGCTCTGCAAGTGAAGGGGCAATTCCTTCTGCTGTTATCTATAATCCAGCATTATCGAAAAGCGAAGTCTTTATTCAGCCTTTCCAGATTGAAGCAAATTCAATCAAATCAGAAAAAATTGATGTAGATTCACTAAACGTCAATAAACTTTCTTCACCTAGTTTCACTTATGGCATTGGGTTTGCAATGAACGGTACTACTTCTGCAATTTTAGTTAACGGACGGTCCGTTCCTGCGAATACAGAAATCCATTATGGTGATGCAATTTATATGTCCAATTATTTGAAAACTGCATCTAATGTTCTATGTTTTTCATTAGGTTATATGGCAGGTCCCGTTGGGTATTATATTGGTGCTTATAGTTCATCAAAAGATTATAACGTTGGAGATGTAGTTTTATCTTCAACACTTTATTATGTATGTATTAAGGCTTGTAAGAATATTGCAGTAACTAATACTACATATTGGAGAAGTGCAGGTAACTCTATAAACAACAACTGTGCTATAGGATATTATGCATTATCTAGCCTTCTTTCTGGTCAAGATAACGTTGCCATTGGATATAATTCCTTAAAAAAATGTACTAGTGGAAGTCATAACATTGGTGTTGGTTTTGGTGCATTAGGGACTTGTACAAACGGACAACGAAATATTGCAATAGGTTATAGTTCGTTAATTTTGAATAATGGAATAAGTAACATTGCAATTGGTTACAACGCATTATCAAATAGTGAAGGTTCATATAATACTGCAATTGGTGAAACTGCAGGTTCTAATTTGACATTGGGAACTGACAACATTTTAATAGGGTTCGGTGCAGGTAGCCAACTCACAAATGGTAGTTATAATATTCTTATAGGACAATCTGTTCAAGCAACAAAAACAACTGCTTCGAATGAAATAAATATAGGAGATAAAATTAGATATGTTCAATTTCCTTCGACTGCTACACAAGATACAGTTTTCAATGCATTAGCAACAATCTGCAAAAATGCAGTAGCCAATAAATATGTTTCTGCAATGGGAAGAATTGGAACTCCCGAAAGTGGAAAAAATAAAACTTTCGACCACTTGCGTTTTGATAGCACTTCTAAGTTAGTATTGAGAAACTGTAATGAAACTGTCTATTTGACTGTAAATAAAGGTTCTAGTACTACCATTGGTAGTGAATTACAAGTTATGGTTCTTTCTTGGAACTAAGGAGATGTTTGAATGTTTGAAAAACCAGATTCTATTTTATTGCCATCTGTAATAAGTGGGGAATGTTTACCACCAGAGTTTTGGAAACTGAATGATTCAAAAACCGATTTTGAATTAAAAACTGAAGAAGAAATTCTTGCAGATGATTGGAATGAAAGCATTGAGCGAAGGTGTGAGTATTTTGATTATCTTGAAATGAAAATCGAAGAAATGAACCAATATTTAAATGATACAGACTGGTATATTTCAAGAAAAGCAGAAACAGGAAAAGATATTCCAGAAAGTGTTCTTGAGAAAAGAAAAACTTACAGAATAAAAATATCTGATTTTAGGGAAAAATTAGAAAGGGGTAAAGAAAATGAATGAACTTACACTTACAGTAACAGTTGAAGAAGGTAATCTTATTAAAGCAGGACTTATGGAATTGCCATACAAGGTTGCTTTCGCTTTAATCAATAAAATTGACGAACAAGCAAGGAAACAATTTGATGCCGTTGAAAATATTAAAGAACTTGTGAATAGTTCCGATAAATAAATATCCGATTTTTTTTGAAACAAGACGGTTTTGCAGAAATGTAAGCCGTTTTTTTTTATTTTTGAACGTTATTTGCTTCAGCATTTACTACTAAAGAAATAAAAAAAATAACAAATACAATAAAATAGTTTTGTCATTTTTTCTTATAATTCTTTATTCAAAATCTTTTATAATTTATA
>JAKSHY010000046.1 GCA_024399135.1 Lachnospiraceae bacterium
GAGCTTCCATAAGGATTGTTCCACCAGGAGTTTCATAAACACCACGGCTCTTCATTCCTACAACACGGTTTTCAACAATATCAACGATACCAACACCATGTTTTCCACCTAATTCGTTAAGTGTTCTGATGATATCAGAAACCTTCATCTTCTTTCCGTTAACTGAAGTAGGAACACCCTTTTCAAAAGTAATAGTAACATCTACAGATTCATCTGGAGCCTTTTCTGGAGTAACTCCAAGAACGAGCATGTGATCATAATTTGGAGCCTTTGAAGGATCTTCTAATTCAAGACCTTCGTGACTTATATGCCAGAGGTTTCTATCACGGCTGTATGACTGGTCTGTTCCGAATGGAAGATCAATTCCATGCTGCTTACAGTAATCAATTTCAGCCTCACGTGAATCCATGCCCCATCTGTCATCTCTCCAAGGAGCGATTACCTTAATGTCTGGAGCAAGAGCTTTAATTCCAAGCTCGAATCTAATCTGGTCATTTCCTTTTCCTGTTGCACCATGACAAATAGCTACAGCATTTTCAAGACGAGCTACTTCAACAAGCTTCTTGGCAATTCCAGGACGAGCCATTGCTGTTCCCATAAGATATTTATGCTCATATACTGCACCAGCCTGTACACAAGGCATAATGTAATCTTCAGCGAATTCATCTGTAATATCCTCGATGTAAAGCTTAGAGGCACCAGATAATTTCGCACGCTCTTCTAATCCGTCAAGTTCTTCTCCCTGTCCACAGTCAATACAGCAGCAGACAACTTCATAACCGTATGTTTCCTTAAGCCATGGAATGATAGCTGTTGTATCAAGACCACCTGAGTATGCAAGTACGACCTTTTCCATAATATTTCCTTCTTTCCTAAATATAATAATTATCAAAAATATGTTGCAGAAATAATATCCACACGCTGAAAATTATACCCTAAGGCTTCAGTGTTTTCAAGGATTATGCTATTTTGTTTGATGCAATATAAGAAAAAATGTATTATTATCATAATAGTCATATTTTGATACATAATAAGGATGTTTAAATAATTATATTGCGTGAATTGGAGACGGTATGCCAGTATTTGATTTTAATGACAAAAAGATAGAAGAAGCAAAAGCAGAATATACATATGAAACCTTTAAATCTGACCTTGATATGGCAGATAAGGATCATCCTATAATTATATTAAGTAATAAGTCAGGAAAGCTTGTCCATCATACGTCAGGAATGTTCTCAAGTCCTGTTAAGGGATCTACATTTATCCTTGAAAATGATGAGAGCGTTGAAGAGGATATATTGAAGGTTGATTCGAGATTTTTGAATCTCGTTAAATGGCTTGGCGAAAATCATATAATGGTAAGACTTTCAGGTGCCAATATTGAAGAGGGCTATGGAATATATAAGATTCACGAGATGGGAGTGTCAGTAAGAGGAGCAAAGCTTGCCGGTGAGAACGGCTTTTTGCAGTTCATGATGCAAAGATTATTCCAAAGCAGTGCACCGTCAGACGAAGAGGTTGATATAGAAGATATGGAAGATGCTGACAGCATGAAGATGACCAGCATCCAGAGCATCACAGATTTTCTTTCGTGTGCCGGAAATACGCTTCCTGAAAATATTAAGCTCTGGGCTAAGAGAAACCTTGCAATAGCCCGTTCTAATGAGGTGACACCTGAAGAAAGAAGACATGCTTTAAGAGCACTTTCAATCATGTTAAGCATACATTGGAAAAATGATTATTTTGAATCCATTGATCCAGTTGAAGCCAGAAGGATTTTGGACGAAGAGCTTTATGGAATGGATAAGGTTAAGCAAAGAATAATAGAGACAATTATTCAGATTAATCGAACCCACACACTTCCTGCATATGGTCTTTTACTTATTGGCCCGGCAGGAACAGGTAAGTCGCAGATAGCATATGCAGTTGCGAAGATTCTTAAGATGTCATGGACAACACTTGAAATGAGTTCAATAAATGACCCCGAGCAACTAACCGGAAGCTCTCGAATTTACTCGAATGCCAAGCCAGGATTGATTATGGAAGCATTCGAAAGAGCAGAAAGCTCTAATCTTGTGTTCATTATTAATGAGCTTGACAAGGCGGCAGCAGGAAAAGGAAACGGCAATCCTGCAGATGTGCTTCTTACTCTTTTGGATAACCTTGGATTTACTGATAATTACATAGAATGCAATATTCCAACTGGTGGGGTGTATCCAATAGCAACAGCTAACGAAAAGAGTGCAATAAGCAAACCATTGATGTCTAGATTTGCAGTTATTGAACTTCCAGATTACACATTTGAAGAAAAGAAGGAAATCTTTAAAGGCTTCACAATGCCTAAAATTTTAAAGAGAATCGGACTTAGCCCATCAGAATGCATTATCACAGAGGACGGACTTAATGCGATTATAGACACGTACAAAGATACAAGTGGTATAAGAGATCTGGAGCAGGCTGCAGAGCATATAGCAGCCAATGCTCTTTATCATATTGAAGCTGAGGGAGCAACTTCGGTAACATATGATGAAAAAATGGTTAGAGAAGTTCTGTGATTTATACAATGGAGGATAGAGTATGAAAGAACGAGTAAGAAAATTAAGTGGAATTTTGGCAGTTGTAATGCTGGCAGTATCAGTATTAACAACAATTAATGTTACATCCTATGCTGAAAACGGATTAACAATCATTGAAGGTTCTCTTCCAGACCGTTATGTTAAGGCAGGAACCAAATACTATAACATTCCAAGTGAGAAGGGTTCTGTAGTGTTCACATCTCCTACTGACTCTATGCTTCCGGTAAGAGGTATCTGCGCTGAGAATGGGTGGTATGTTTCAAATGTTAATGGGGCTCCGGTTTTTGTTAATCCAAAGAATGTATATTCGAATCAGGATGCATATATTGCGAAGACCGTAGGACAGAAGGCGGCTAACAAAAAGATAGCAGCAGTTTTACCTGACGGAACTAAGTTATTTAATATTGGAGCAGCTTCAAATGGTATGCCAATTTTAAGTGTTTTCCCTAATATTAAAGCACCTGCGTATTTAATTGCTGCAATTGATGCAACAGGTATTTTGCCAACAGATGATGAGTTCACCAAAATAAACAAGGTTAGAAACTATGTAAGCAGTCATGTTTCTTATGACAAAAGCTGTCATTATAGATTTGGAAGTACCTATGATACATTAACAATGGGACGAGCTGTATGTGCAGGATATGCGCAGGTGACCGAGACTCTATTATTAGCCGTTGGAGTGGACGCAGTATGCGATACTGGAAAAAATGCTTCGGGTGTAGCTCATGACTGGTGCGGTGTTAATATTGGAGGGGTAAGATATTCCTTCGAACCACAGCTTAATTCATCACAGTCACCTGTAGTACAGGGAGATGGTGCAGGATTAGGATATGTCAGAACCGGCGAAAGAAGACTTAGCACTATTGAAAAAATTGCACCCGATCAGAAGACACTTTCAGATCTTACATTCACCAAGTGGAAGAAGTAAAAATATTACGATTGTGCATGGATATAGAAGAGGGAGCAATATGAGAAGCTTACCTATTAATGGAACCAATATATTGGTATCACAATTGATATGTGGATGCGCCGGCGATATAATGCAGCAGGGCCTTGATAATTCAAGAATGCTTGACCTTTCAATGGATGGTGGAATTAATACATTCGACACTGCACGCCAGTATGGATTAAGTGAGAATTCACTCGGTCAGTGGATGAAGGCGCGAAAAAACAGAGATAAGGTTGTTGTACTGACTAAAGGGTGCCACCCTAAAAATGAGAGCCTTAGTGTACACAGGGTGTCGAAAGCGGCTATAGAAGAGGATCTTAGTGCTTCTCTTAAAGCTCTTGATACGGATTATATTGATATTTACCTTCTTCATAGAGATGATATAAGTATTCCTGTTTCAGAACTTATTGATACATTAGAAGAGTATAAGAAGCAGGGGAAGGTCCGCTGCTATGGAGTTTCTAACTGGACTATGCCAAGACTTTTAGAAGCACAGGATTATGCCAGGAAGATGAATTGTTCAGGCTTTTTAGTTAATTCACCTAATTACAGTCTGGGTATTCAGGTTAATGACCCATGGGAGTCAGGCTCAGAGGCTATATCAATTAGCGGTCAGGATGGAAAAATATACAGGGATTTCTTCATAGAGAATAATATCCCGGTATTCGCGTATTCGAGTCTTTGTCGTGGACTGTTTTCTGGAAAATTTTCATCAACTAATCCGGAAAAGGCTACACAGGGCATGGATATGTATGCTATGAGAGGTTATTTTTCTGATGAGAATATTAAAAGACTTTCAAGGTGTGAAGAACTTGCGAAGGAAAAAGGATGCACAGTAGCCCAGATGGCACTTGCATATCTTATGAACCAGAAATTACAGGTTCATCCGATTGTTTCATACTCAGATGAAAAGCACCTTAATATGAATCTTGAATCTGTTAATATTAAATTAAGTGGCGACGAAATCGCATTTCTTGAGGGATGATATTAATAGTGACAAACTTTAATGATTGAGTGAATAAAAAATGATTAGCTATATCAATAGATGCAGCTAATCATTTTTATTTTTGACAATTTTGTAATAGATTAATATGCCAAGCCCACTTAATACGATGGTGATTACGAAAGCAATTACAGCAGTCATATAGTTGGCGTTGCTAAATTCTGATCCACTTATGGCAGTACCAATTACAGCAGGTAGTCTTCCGAAGGTTGAGATGATTGCGAAAATCCCCCACTTCATGGAGGTAAGGCCTGCTATATAGCATAGAAGATCCTTGGGGGTTCCAGGGATGATAAACAAAATCATGAAGATAAGGTCTCTTTTTTGATCATCCATCAAAAAGCTTAACTTCTTTATTTCATGTTCCTTAAAATATATTTCTACGAAATGTCTGCCGAATTTTCTGACTAATACGAACACCAGCATAGAGCCAATGAATGCACCAATAGTAAAGAGGATTGTTCCTTCAACCGCTCCGAAGGTATAACCTCCTGCAAGTTCAATAGGGCCGCCGGGAACTATTGCCACCAGAATTTGCAGAATAATCATTCCGATATATGAAAGTCTTCCAAGAACAGCATGATTATTCATCCATATTTTGAAATTGTCCTTGTCTGTTGCGAATCTAACGCTAATGTACCCGATGATTCCAAGTATTACGATTAAAACTATAACAGACAGTATCTTAATAACTTTCTGAACTTTCTTATTCATAATCACATATTATACACTAAAAAAGAATCAAAACGCACTAAAACTACAGCGAAATGGCGTATTATTTATAATTTTTTAACATTGTTAAGAAATAGCTAATTTGCTATACTTTCAGACGTTGAATTGTAATTAGATGAGGAAATATATGAAAACTAAAAGAGAAGATGTAAGAAATGTAGCAATAATAGCCCACGTAGACCATGGAAAAACAACTCTCGTGGATGAACTTTTAAAGCAAAGTGGTGTGTTCAGAGAAAATCAGGAAGTCGCAGAGCGTGTCATGGATTCGAATGATATCGAGCGTGAACGTGGAATCACTATTCTTTCGAAGAATACTGCTGTTACATATAAGGGTACAAAGATAAATATTATCGATACTCCGGGACATGCTGATTTCGGCGGAGAGGTTGAGCGAGTACTCAAGATGGTTAATGGCGTAATACTCGTTGTTGATGCATTCGAGGGTTCGATGCCACAGACTAAATTCGTTCTTCGAAAAGCACTTGAGCTTAAGCTCCCGGTTATCGTATGTATTAATAAAATTGACAGACCAGAAGCAAGGCCTGAAGAAGTTATCGATGAGGTTCTTGAACTGTTCATTGATCTGGAAGCTGGAGATGAGCAGCTTGACTGTCCATTCGTATTTGCTTCAGCAAAAGCTGGTACGGCAACTATGGATTTAAATGTTCCAGGGACCAACATGGAGCCATTATTTGACACAATTGTCAATTACATTCCTGCTCCGGAAGGTGATGTAGAAGCTGGAACTCAGGTTCTTATAAGTACTATTGACTATAACGAATATGTAGGACGTATAGGAGTTGGTAAGGTTGATAATGGAACTATCAAGGTTAATCAGGATGTTGTAATTGTTAACCACCATGAGCCTGACAAGCAGCGTAAGGTTAAGGTAAGTAAGCTCTATGAGTTCGACGGACTTAACAAGGTTGAAGTTAAGGAAGCATCTATTGGTTCAATCGTAGCTATTTCAGGAATTTCTGATATTCATATCGGAGATACTCTCTGTGCACCAGATGCAGTAAGCCCTATACCATTTCAGAAGATTTCAGAACCAACTATAGCTATGAATTTCATGGTTAATGACTCTCCATTGGCTGGACAGGAGGGCAAATATATAACAAGCAGACACTTAAGAGACAGACTGTTTAGAGAGTTAAATACAGATGTATCTTTGAGAGTGGAAGAAACAGATACGACCGAAAGCTTCAAGGTATCAGGAAGAGGAGAATTACATCTTTCGGTATTAATAGAGAACATGCGACGTGAAGGCTATGAGTTCGCTGTCAGCAAGGCTGAGGTTATTTACAAGGAAGACGAGAAGGGCCATAAGCTTGAGCCAATTGAAAGCTGTTTAATAGATGTGCCAGATGAATTCGCAGGAGCAGTAATCGAGAAGCTCTCCCAGAGAAAGGGCGAACTCAAGAATATGTCTCCATCAGCTGGAAACTACACCAGACTTGAGTTCAGTATTCCATCACGTGGACTTATTGGTTACAGAGGAGAATTCTTAACAGATACCAAGGGAAATGGAATTATGAATACAACCTTCGATGAATATGGTCAGTTCAAGGGTGAAATCCAGTATCGTAAGCAGGGGTCATTAATTGCTTTCGAAGCAGGTGAGGCTATTACATATGGACTTTTTAATGCACAGGAGAGAGGAACACTTTTTATTGGACCAGGCGAGAAGGTATATTCAGGAATGGTTGTAGGTGAGAATGGAAAGGGTGAAGACATCGAGCTTAACGTATGTAAGAAAAAGCAGTTGACCAACACTCGTTCTTCAAGCGCAGATGAAGCATTAAGACTTACACCACCTAAAATCATGTCACTTGAGCAGGCACTTGATTTCATTGATACAGATGAGCTCTTAGAGGTTACACCAAAGAGTCTTCGTATCAGGAAGAAGATACTCGATCCTACAATGCGTAAGCGTGCCATGAATCAGTTAAAGAGTATGAAGTAACACATGAACTATGTGTTTGTAAAGTATGACATAACGCATGAACTATGTGTTTGTAAAGTATGACATAACGCATGAACTATGTGTTTGTAAA
>JAKSHY010000047.1 GCA_024399135.1 Lachnospiraceae bacterium
GGCTTGACTGCTCTCGACGTAAGCGGCTTCGACACCTCGGCTGTTACAGCTATGAACAGTATGTTTTACGGCTGTAGCGGCTTGACTGCTCTCGACGTAAGCGGCTTCGACACCTCGGCTGTTACAGCTATGAGCAGTATGTTTTACGGCTGTTCTAAACTAAAAACCGTTAATATTTCTGCATTTGATGTTTCTAACGTTACAAGTTTTAGTTTTATGTTTAATCAGTGTTCTGTTATTAACAACCTCGATTTTACAAGGTGGAATACTTCTAACGTTACTGATATGCAGTGTATGTTTCAAAGCTGTTCTTATATTAATAACCTTGATTTGTCGTTTTGGAACACTTCTAACGTTACTAACCTGGGGTATATGTTTAATAGATGTATAAGGCTTACTAATTTAAAAATATCTAATTGGGATGTACGCAAGGTAACTACTATGAGAACAATGTTTCAGCATTTAGACCAAATTAAGCACCTTGACCTAAGCGGCTGGATTACGTCTAGTCTTACCGATATGGAGTATATGTTTAATAGCTGTGGAAATATATTGGATATAGATCTGACAAATTTTGATACTTCAAAAATCAACATAGCATTTACATATACTTTTGAGAATTGTAAGAAATTAGTTACTATTTATATAAAAAATAATCCTGTTGTTAAAAAAAGTCATTCTGGAACATTTAATCAATGTACTGCTATTGTAGGCGGTAACGGCACTACATACAAAAGCGGATCCTCTACTTATTTCAGAATAGACACACCAGAAACCCCCGGCTACTTAACCTTAAAAAACGCGTAATATGGAATACATAGAACTTTTTAAAACCTTGGGCTTTCCGGTCGCCGGGTACGTCACAATTTTTGCTACAATGGTAGTATTTATAAAAAAGGTCCTGGCGATAGTTGAAAAGATGTTAGAGAAGCACGACCGCGAGAGGGCCGAAATATTTGCATTTATGCAACAGAGTAACAAGGAACAGGCGGCGGTAATTAAAGAAAACACAGAAGTAAATAAACGTGTTATAACGCTGCTTAACCTCGTTTATAAGGAGTTAACCAGCCGCGAGAAAGAAAAATAAATTAGATCCTGGAAAGAAGGGCCCGGCAGCAAGTTTGCCGGGCCTTTTTTTTATGCCTTATAATAATTTTTCACACTTCCAAATTTTCCGATTTTTTCCGACTTTTTTCCGATTTTTTTTTCGACTTTTTTTCGACTTTTCGATTTCCCCGATTTTCCCCGATTTTCCCCGATTTTCCCCGATTTTCCCCGAACTTCCTAAAAATCAGAAAATAAAGTAATAGTTTATTATGAAGTATTATTTTATTTTATTATATTTGTACTATAACTAACAAATATATTTATTTTTATAACTTTTTAATACTCAAATCATTATGAACAAAATTAATTCATTTTTAGCAAATGTTGTAAAAAACTTTGCCGTAGCAAATTGGGAGCGCTACTGCATTAAACAGGAATGGCTCACCGTTATTATCCTGTTACTTATCACAAAAGCCGTCACCAGCGCGATAAGTATATTTTCAGGCTTCCAATATTTGCAAAATTTCTTTTTTGGCCTTATCAACAACGAGGCCGCCGCTAATACATTCTCGATACTGGCGCTGCTCCTGATAGAGGGCCTTGCCGCCTTATTCCTTGCTAAATTCTTTAAATTTGCACTACGTATGCAGCTATTAACAGCCGCAATGCCATTTGTTTTCGCGGCGCTGGTTTTTGCCGTGTCCTTCATTACCAGCACCAACGGCATAGCAGTTTACACGGCAAAAGGCGTAGATCTTAGCAAGGAGATAAACGGCAAATACAACACACAATTAGAAGTACTGAAGGCAGATTACGACGCCGAGGCCGCAACAATTAAGGAGCATATTAACACAATAAAAAATAATCCAGAGGAGTGGAAAGACGGAAAGCGAAGTGTATTAAGCAAGTCGCAAAACATCCAGCTAAATCTATGCTACGACAAACTTAACAGCCTGAAAGTAGATTACAACGCACAAGTAAAAGAAGTTAAGGAAGCGCAAAAAATTGAACTAGCAGACAACGCCACACACACAACCAACGAGGCCGATAAGTATTATAACATCGTGTCCGTCATAATGGCTATACAGGTAGTATGCAGCGGCGGTTTGTGGTTTTTCTGGTGCAAGATCAGCGGCGAGGATAAGCCCGAAATCGACGCCAAAGAAGGTGTAAAGGCTATCTACGATAAAGCCGCTACACTTATCCGCGGCGGCGTCGACACTTGCATAAATACCGAGTTCAACACCATAACAACGGCCTTTACACTGCTAAACAACGAGCTAGCGCTCCGCAATATCGAGGCTGGCAAAAGGGCCAAAGAAGAAAGCGAAAACCAATATAGAATAGCCGCCGAGGCCGTCAACGTACCAACAGCGGCGGCGGCTGGTCCCGTCGATGAACAGCCAGCCGAGCCGGAAAAAGCCGCCGAGGAAGCGCCCGCCACACCAGAGAAACACAGACAGGTTATAAAAATTATTGGCTTCGGCAGCGCTAGCGAAGCGCCTAAAATTACCACCGAAAACGAGCCGAAAAACGAGCCAAAAACCGAGGAAGCCGAACAGCCCCACAGCGAGCCCTACGGGCCCGTAGTGAGTCCCGAAAAAAACGCCGTAACAAATACCCGTATTTGTTTACTTTGCGGCAAAGAATTTTCGCCGCGCGCCTGGAATCAAAAGTATTGCTCACCAGCACACAAAGACGAATACTGGCGGCTTCAGGGCCTTAATTTAGACACTTGTAAAAAAGCAAACGCTAAACGTAGATAACTATGCAAAACGAGGAAAACAATATTATACAAGACTTCGATAATCTAACAAGCAACCGCCAGGCGGAGCTACTGTATAAATTAATCGAGTATGCCGCGAGAATAGACGCGCAAAAGGTCTTAAAATTATTAGTAGATCGTGGAGATCTGGCAGAAGTACAGGCCGCGCTCGATGCAGTTGCAGACGATCTAGCATATTAACCAGCACACACCACGAAAAAAAAACGGACTTACAGCAAGTTGTAAGCCCGTTTTTTTGTTTATTACAAAAACTGATATATATTTGCAACATCATTAATATTAAAGTATTTTACTATGAGCATAGAAAGAATTTTACAAAAAGAAGCCCCACAGCCGGGAACCTTTACAGGACTCAGCGGCGCCGGGCTGGGATCCCCAGAAGCAGAATACGAACACTGGGAATTAATAAATGATGTATCTACAAGTATAAACATTCATTTAAGGAATAGTAAGCCCAACTTCATTGCGGGCACCGAAGCTGTTTCTGATAGATCCGTAAAAAAAGGATATAAGGTTTATGATATAGGAATAAAGATTAGGAAAGACAAAAAAGGCCCTAACATTGTGCTTATAGAAGTTTGTCATAATGAAACATTAGAAAACGCCGTTGATAGGATTATGAAAAATTTTAGTAGTGCAAAACCTGTTAAGGAAGCTTTTTTGTTTAATTATTCTGATCATACATTACGTTACTACAAACCAGGAGTAACAGGATATACAAACAATTCTATTTGTCAAGAATTCAATTTTGATTTAGATATATTCATAAAAAGTTATTACAGTAGATAAACAGAAAACGCCGTTGAAACGAATTACAGCACGTTTCAACGGCGTTTTTGTTTTGTGTCGTTGGTTTACCGAATGAGAGCACGGCGGCTGCTTAGGCTTTTGGCTTGTCAATAGTCCGACCGTACAAACTGCATACAGTTTACCCTTCAGGAACGAAAACCAGCTTTTTGATAGTATCGTTTCCGTGGCTGTCTGCTCTATCTGTGTAGGCGTCGGTTATTGCTATCGAGCTATGCCTTGCCTGGTCCCTTACTTGCGAAACGTCCAGCTTTTTGATCATTGCAGTAATGCCTGTATCTTTAAGGCTATAGAACTGGTAGCAGTCCGGCAGCTTCAGCTCCTTGCGGATCTTTATCCATTCAGCGCGTAGCGTTTTATCAGAGATCTTTATTTTACCCGGCTTCAGGTCTTTGGCTATTATGAAGTAATTGCCTGGAGTTTCCCAGAGTCGCAACTCCAAAATATATTCAGCAATATTTTGCGGTATCGTAACGACTTGCGCCTTCTTGTTTTTCGATATTTCGGCCGGAATGTAAATTGTTTGATTACGGAACGAAATATTATTAACAGTTAAGCCGCAAATTTCTGAGGGCCTGATAAAACAGCCGTAAAGCAACCAACAGGCCAGCAAGTAATATTTGCGCTGTGGATCCTCAGCCAAATGGTTAAAGATACTGTTTAACACAGGCGCCGGGATTGGTTTCCGTTTCTTTTTACCCGGTTTTGCGTTTTCAATTTCGGCCGCTGGATTCTCCAAAATCCATTCCTTTTTAAGGCAGAAATTAAAGAACGTCCGAAGGCTTTGCAAATAATGATTTCTCGTATAAGCAGTACGTTTTTTTTCTATATATAAGAAGTCCAGGAAGTTGTTAACGTCTGACTTCCTTATCTTATACAAAAACAGATCCTTTCCCAGATAGTCAAAAAAGCTTTTGATTTGCTGGGCATAGTCCTCAAAGGTAGCTGCTTTTATGGTGCCTTCCTCCAGCTGCCTTTTCTCCTGATTCATAAACTTACTATACGCCTCACTGAATAGTATTAGTTTATCTTCAGACTCTACAGCAAAAGGATTCCAGCCCCGCGCCAGGTTACTATTAATTTGTTTAATAAGTTCCTCAGCGTATTCCTTTTTTTGCTTTGCGCTTTTAATGTAGTTTAGCTTTACGCGCCTGTTCATCAGCTTGCCTGATTCAGGATTTACCACACTATAAGCCACATAGTAATTATTTTTGCCCTTCACTAAGTGTGCCGGGCGATAGTCTAAAAATGTTTTCATAGTCGAAAAATTTTAAGACTCAGGCGGTCAAAAATCAAATACCCTGTTTATGTACCGATAAAAAAAAGCGACTTTTGCAAGTCGCTTAATTACAGGGTGTTTTGCTTTTGAAAGCGGAGAGAGGGGGAATTATATCCGCCTCCTTTCTTTGCCTAAGTTTCTGAAAATCAAAATCCTAACTTTCTGAAAAATTGTTACTTTTTACCCGTTTTCAGTTCGGCCTCTAGCTTTACAATACGCTGATACAAAGCAACTTTTTCGCGGAGATCGTTGTTACTTTCCTTCAGATCAGCAATATATTTTTCGTATTTATCGCGAGTTTTGGCCAGTTCGGCGGCGTGGTCTGCCTTCAGTTGCTCAACGTCTGACAGCATAGGCCCAACACCTAAAATCAGCCAGTCGAGCGACAGCGCCGGATTTATTTCTTTCAATACCTTCAGCACGGGCTCAGTAATGTTTTTTTTGATATTGGTTACATAGGCGGGCGTAACTTTTGCCATTACAGCAAAATCCTTTTGGGTAATTTGCGAAAATTCCAAAAATTTTTTTACCCTGTTTCTCAGTGCGTTATCTTCCATAATTGTACAAATTTGAGTTAGAAAATAAAATAATATTTTGTTAGTATATAATAATAGATTAGTTTTGCGACGTCGAATGAAGCAAAATATTATTAAAATATACTAAAAATTTACCAACGCCTCACGTTGTAAAATGTTATTTTATATTATTTCTGTTTCATTCAAATATAATAAAATATAATATTAACCGACTCAGGCAGTCAAAAAAAATTTAAAAATTATGTACCACGTAAAAGAAACAGTTGCAATAAACGCAAATTACACTTGCGTATATGATACCTATTTTTGTGACGGTGTGGACCCGGTGCGAATGAGGCCGGGCCACGCCGTTAACTTTTTTGACAACTTCCACGACTGCCAGATGTCAACTGGCGCCGTTAAGACCGTCAAAAAGTGTGTTAATACAATTCTTTATCTAGCACACAGATACCACCTGAAAAACACTTACCGCAAAAAAGCAAGCTGCACGGGCTACAGGCAGAACGAGGCCAGGAGCAAGAAACACAATCCAAATTATATGTGTACCTTCCTTACTCTCACTCTACCAGCCGAGCAGACACACACCGACGATGAGATAGTAAGACACTGTTTAAACCCCTTCCTGGTATATGCACGTAAGTATTTCAATGTAAAATACTATATCTGGAAAAAAGAACTCCAGCAGAACGGCAATATACATTTTCACCTGGTAACCGACAAATTTATAGATCACCAGGCATTACGCCGCGCTTGGAATAGAGTTATTAACAAGGGCCACGTAACAGGCGTTAAAAATCCTTTCGACTACGTAAGCCGCTACACAGCCAAACAGAAGGCCAAATTTATTAACGGCTGGGACGAGGCAGCACAACGTAAGGCAATACAAAATACACCTTCTTACAAACAGAAAATACGCCAGATGTTATCCGCAAAACAGCGAGAACTCGGCCGCACTCTCTCAGATATGGAGCGCAAGATCTTGATAAATAATCTTATATCTATCGACCTGAATAAATACAAGCAATACGTTTTTGCCGAGCTCAGGAAGCCCGCCGCCGAGCAGTGGAGCAACCCAAACAGCACCGATATTTCGGCCGTGAAGTCCGGCAAAATGGTTTCGGCATATTGCGCTAAATACCTCTCTAAAGATATTGAGGAAGGCAACAACAGGCTAAAACGCTACATTACATTAACCGAGTCTATAAAAGATAAGATTTTCAAGCTTATGAAGATAGCAGACTGGAAGCGAAGCGACGGCCGCGACTATACAAAGGAAGTGGACCAGATACAGATCCTGAAAAACAAGCTGTATAAATTCCGAGAAAAACATTGTCAGATCAAGGGCGCTTTGTGGTATAAGTCCAGGACGTTGACGCCGTTTTTGTCTGGCGCCCGTGAGCTTATCGACCTCGATATTAACGAGGACCTGAAAAAAGTTTGCGATTATTGTTTTGATATACAGCAGAAAACAGGGCGCAAAATGATACTTCAGGACGAGGACAAAGGCACGATAATATTTCTTATTCAGGCCGCCGAATTAAAGCGGCTTAAAGCCTACACGATGTTTAA
>JAKSHY010000048.1 GCA_024399135.1 Lachnospiraceae bacterium
CAGTGGTAGCCACTATTCTTTTGAGCTTGAGACCGATTGTAACCGAAGGAATTTTCTTGTCTAACGCATCAGCTCGACAAACTGGGATTTGTCTATCTGACAAATTAAAAGTTATCTCTTTATTAATGCTTCAACAATGTTTTTTTCAATATATTCCACTCTGTCAAAAACCATAGGCTTAAAATGTGCAGTTATGGCTACTACAATTTGATTTTTTCTATCAACATATATAATATTGCCACCATCACCGATAGCGGCAATTACCTCTCTTGTTCTGTGAGGAAGCCACCACAATAATCCATAATCCTGATTTCCAAATTTCTCATCAGTAGATACATAGGATTTTGTCATCATTTCAATCCATTTCTCACTTATAATACGGGTATTATTATAAACTCCATTATTAAGCACCATCAAACCTATCTGTGCCATTTCATAAGCAGAAAGAGATAATCCCCAACCTGCAGTTGGCATACCTGTCGGGTCCAAAAACCAAACCTTTCCGTGGTCGTTTTTGTTCATTAAATACTCAAACTGGTCTTCTTTGCTCTCACAGCCTGCATTGCTTCTTGGTACAATTCCTAAAGGTTTAAAAAGATATTCATTAGCAAAGTCAAGCACATTCATACCACTTGTAATTCTGATAATTCCCAAAAGGATTTGAACACCAAGAGTGTGATATCTGAATTCATTCGTGATGCCTTTGCGACCACCCAAAACATCCAGTGTTGTCAGTGTCCAATCATCCGATGTACAAATTTTTTTCCAAGGTTCGCTCTTTCCCTTATAAGGTGCTGTCATTGTAAGCAAATGTTTAATTGTAACTTTAAATATAGTTTGCTCTCCTCTTTTAGGAGTGTAAGTATCCTTGTAATAATCCATCACATAGTCGTCTACACTTTTTATCAAACCTTGGTCAATGGCAATACCTATCAGCAATGATGTTACAGATTTTGTTACACTCATTACATTCATTGTATCTTCCTTTTTAAAACCATCTTTATACTCTTCAATTTCAAGTATATTATCTTTATAGGCTACAATCTGTTTTATATTTATATCGTTTTTACTTGAATAAGTATCTAAAACTTTCTTCATCAAAACTTCCTCCTGTAAAGCAGTAAAAATCATATTATTGGGACGTCCTATAATGAGCCTAAGTGAATTAAAAATTAATTTCAATACTTTTTTCACAAAAAAAGATATCTAAGTTAATAGACATCTTTTTCACAACATCAAATTCAAATTTGTTATCGTTTTGAAAATTACAATTTGCCTAGCCCGAATAATCAAAATAATAAATATCCAATTGATTTTCATCAAATTTTAAAGCCATCTTTTTCGACATAAGATAAGCATTCGCTGGTTATATACTCTTTTGTCAAAACTTTCTTTCCTTCATACATCGGATTTAATACATAATGCTCAACGTCTGTATATGGAGCTATTTTTTTTACATATCTAGCCAGTGCATTATAAATCTTTGTAACTAAATCTAATCTTTTGATTAAATTTCTCTCTTCATCATAATAATCCGTAATGCAATATAACCGACCTCTAGTTATTTCTTTATTATCATTAAGAATTGTTGACATACGTGCTTCTATCATAGTAACTCCACTAGCAGAGTAGCCATAATCTATTCGCTCTTTATTTCCTATCATTTCAACTTTATATTCACCAGCTTCCGGAATATAAAAATAATAAACTTTACATTCTTCTGAAAGAATATCTATTGAATCAGATTCTATAACAACACCTTTCAGCAAATCTTCTTTTATAATTTTACAACCAAGGTCTAATGCTTTTTGAGCTAATAAAACGAAGGAATCATATTCAATATAATAATTTATTTGTTTTCCCAATGATGTCCCCCCTTGCACAGTATTATCAAAATTTATCTGCGCTTAACCGGATGCATGATGACAGTCATCCATTTTATAGGAATGTCCACATCGCGTTCATTGTCGGCAGTACTCAAGTACATAATCCCTATCTTCATCAAATAATGCCTTAACGGCATTTTCATCAAATTCAATAATTCGATCAATTCCGACTTTGCTTAATCTGTCTGCTCCGGCGTCAACAAAGACTCTTCCGTCCGCATCAATGGTAGGTACCGCAGAATAAGAGAATTGCTCATTATCGGAAATAAGCACGCTATTTACAGCCTGTCCCGAAGAATTGGAAGATGTAAATCCCATAATTGTAGCATTGGGGCATTTATCGAGCAAACATGTGAAATGATCTCCGGCACTTATACATGATGCATTGACAAGTACAATTATCCTTCCGTGATTCCATATGTTTTCTCCGTTTACAATGAATTGTTCGCCCAAGACAAAGCTTCCTTCTTCATTCTGCTCATATTCAAAAGTCTCTTCGTTAAAAGCTCCGGTCGAGCAATAATACTGTTCTCCTTCGGGAAGGACAAGAGATGCCATTGCCATTATCATGTACGGGTCACCACCACCATTATTTCTGATATCAAAAATCAGTGTGTCATATCCGGCTTCTTTATATGCAAGCATCTGCTCTCTCATAGAATTATTAAGGCTATCATACTCATCTTTACCATATGAATTCAGATTAGCTGTCATCTGTTTGATTCTAAAAAGGCATGTACTCTCATCCACTTCTTTCCAGCTAAGAGTTCCGATATCGTCAACCGCTCTGTCTATAATCCCGATTGTTTCTTCAAGTCTGTCGCAGTAATACCCTCTTTGCGATAATGTAACACTAACCTTATTACCGTCGTTATCAACATAAGACACTTCAACTGTTTCACCGCCGATTCCTCCGATAAGCAAGGGCTTGTAGAAGTTCTCATTTTCTAAAACCGGCATATTGGGCATATACACAATAGGATTATTAACACTTGCACCAAATGTGACTTCCATATCGGAAGTGTTATTGGAACTTAAAATATTCTCCGGGCTTTCACCATTCCACTCAAGTATCTCACATCCGTTTGTAAGCGGTGCCAAATCCTCGTCAACATTTACCGCAACAAATCTTCCATCCGACAAACGCATAACAGACAAGCCGTAATCATAACCGTACATGCGACGCTCTGCCTCGTCCACAATTTCCTCATCTCCACAAGCGTAACTAACATGGCCATCATGGAATTCATCGGCCAAATATGCCCAGATTATAATATTTTCAACAGGGTCCTTGTCACGCTCAGCCTGCTTAAACATAGGATAGTATTTCTCATAAAGTCTGTCGTAATCTATATCCTTATACTCTGCCAGAATATACTCATCCTTAATCTTTGCAAATGCCTTATCAAAATTGTCCGTATAGTTGTAGTCCCCGCTGTTTTTAAAACTAACTGCCAATATTCCCGAAATAACCGTCATAAGCAAGCCAAAACCACATATGATTGTTCGTACTTTTCGTTTTTCTGATACAAAACCCACTAAGCTTGCCAATACGCCAATAACAACAGGAATCAGCACAGCTGTAAATCCCGCATATGATATCAAAACAAGAGCCAGGCCACCCGGCAATAAATACAGAATTTTCCAGTAGGGAGACAATATCTTTTCCGAATATTTTGTTACAACTATGAGTCCTGCATAAAGAAATATGCATCCAAATATTAACACTAAATAATAAGTATTCATCATATCCTCACTTTACATATTCAAATATCCACCAAACCACTCTTAAGGTAAATCATCCTTTTTAAAATAAATCCATCCCAGGAACAGATATAATGCTGTAAAAAGAATTGAAGTAATTACAATTTCAGCGATAATATCACCCGAGAGTGACCAGTCATATCTTAAGTACTGCTTTATTCCCCCTACCGCAATATTATATTTGCTTTGCGTTTCAATACGTGCAAGGTTCATTACAGCAGTTGATGCCGGCAGATACGAAATTCTTGTTACTTTAAGCAATAAGGCAAGAATCATCGGGGCATACATCAATGCAACCCCGCCTATGGCATTTGCCATATCTTTTACTATCTGACTTATAAAAATCGCAAATGCAGCCGCTCTTATATATTCGAATCCAAACATTAATAATCTTATATATAACCATTTTTCACCGTCAGCACTGCCAAACCCCCATATAGAAATGCTCAATACTACAGAACATACCACGCACAGATAAGCTATTATCACAACCGATAAAGTCACAATAATTCTGGATATGTATACTCTGAGTCTGCTTTTTCCTATGAGAATCTCATAATTTAAGGTTTTATCTCCATAGTCATCGCAAAACATATATAAAGCCGCACATTCCAACAAAAACATGATCAAAAACGAGAGCATCGGCAGTAACCCTACATATTCTTCTTCCATCGTAAGTTCATCGCCATTTAGCATTACAGGTAATCCTGAAACAGCCAATATAACAAGCACTATTCCTATCAGGCCTTTGACAAATATAGGATTGTGAATTATTCCATAAATTAAACTTTTAAATTCATCCTTCATTGCTTACCTACTTTCTGTCTCGTGAACTAAAAATGGCGTATCCTACAAAAAGTAACACTGCCCCGAACACTAAAGATCCGACAATCGCTCCGATATTTTCGCTAAAATTGTATACCGGCAAATACACATCTCTTCCATTTACAAACCCCGGTACCATATCCGAAGGAAGCATTACTTTCTCGTATGTTGCCACAGTAGAAATAAAATAGGTCTTATCCAATCCTTCGAATAACTCACCTAAAAGAACCGACGGCATAAGTGACATTATCTCCAGCAAATACATAACCAAAACCGAAGCAATATTGTTCTCAAACAAGAATGAAAAGAAGATTACCACCGAAACACCTCTTAGAACCATTACCAATCCGACAATAAGGAGCAAAAACAAATCATTTACCTGCAAATCAAAACTACAGTAACCATTCATTATACAGCCGATTATCAACGAAATACCGCAGGAAACCATAAAATATCCATAGACAAATATGTAACTGTATAATGCTCTTGCAAAATACACATGTGATTTTTTGTATCCTCCAAGGAGCTCATAATTAATAAATTTATCCGAAAAATCAGATGAACATATCAAAGGAACAAAAAGTAAAGCTACAACAAAACATATAATTTCATTACTCTCGACAATTGCCCTGAATCCGTAGGCTCCGGTATATACATCCACATTATCCAGAGACAATATAACCATAAAAACATAGGCAATCAAAATCGCCGTCGCATACACCCATGTTAACATTTCACGATGCAATGAATATCTTATGGACTTAATTATATTCAACATATTCTTCACCTACCAAATCCATATAATATTTCTCGAGGGTTACTTCTTTTATAAACATTTCCACCGGAATAACTCCGTTATCTGATAAGGTCTTGGAAATCAGCCTTGCCTCATCCATTCTTTCGCCAATCCTAATCTCATCCTTCTTGCCGGCGTCAATCTTACCGATTCCCAGTTTGTCGGCAAGTATTGCTACTGCCATTTCGTCATTGTCTGTATGCAAATGTAAATATTGTCTGCACTCCTTCTCCAAATCGGGAGCTGATATCTTCTTTATAATCTGACCTTTATTTATGAATAAATAGTCCGTACAAAGAAGGCTAAGTTCGCTTAAAAGATGAGATGAAATTACAATTGTTATATGCTCTTCCTTGTTCAATTTAAGAAGCATATTTCTTATTTCCACTATTCCTTGGGGATCAAGTCCGTTAACAGGCTCATCCAAAATCATTACCTCCGGTTTTGTTAACAAAGCCATTGCTATTCCCAGTCGCTGTTTCATTCCGAGGGAAAATTTCTTTACTTCCTTTTTACCTGCATTTTCAAGCCCAACAAGTTTAAGCACCTCATCTGTTCTTTTTTTATCGGGAATCCCCCTTTGAATACGCTGTTTCTCAACATTCTGCCTTGCAGTTAAATTCTGCTTGGCATAGGGAGTTTCTATCATAAAACACATACGACTTCTTGAATGGCAGAGTCCGTTTTCGGAAGTCTCTCCGAATATGCTTATTTCACCGGTTGTAGGAATTGCAAGACCTCCAACCATCTTCATAATGGTTGTCTTACCCGCTCCGTTAGGGCCTACAAGTCCTACTATCGATCCCTGCTCAATCTCAAATGACACATTATCTACTGCCATTTGCGTTTTGAATTGTTTGGATATGTTCTTTAATTCAATTACACTGCTCATGATTCTTCCTTTCACATGGGCTACTTAACAATAGCCACCTTAAGTCGTCTTTGTTTCTATTTTGAGATTACTTGAAAATATTAAAGAATTTCTTAAATAATTTTAAATTTGTTTAATTCCGAAAATTGGAATTTCCATTACAGATGCCCCTATGAAAATGCTATTTTAATTTAAAATGTTTTTCAACAAAAATTTTAAAATATAACAAAAAGACACTTCACATTTT
>JAKSHY010000049.1 GCA_024399135.1 Lachnospiraceae bacterium
GCTTATGCTGGAGAAGGTGATCAGGCATTTAAGTATTATTCAGAAATCGCTCCTGCATTCACAGAAGAAACTTCTGACATCCACAAGACTGAGCCTTATGTATACGGACAGATGATTGGTGGTAAGGATGCTGGTTCTGATATTGGAAGACCAGGAAAGAACTTCGGTCAGGGAAAGAACTCATGGCTTACAGGAACAGCTGCTTGGAATATGGTAGCTATTTCGCAGTATATCTTAGGTGTTCAGGCTGATTTCGATGGTCTTAAGATTGATCCTTCTATCCCATCTGCTTGGGATGGCTTAAAGGCTACAAGACAGTTCAGAAATGCTACATATGATATCAAGGTTACTAACCCTGATCATGTAAGCAAGGGAATTAAGTCAGTTACTGTAGACGGAAAGGCTATCGAAGGAAACATTCTTCCTGTATTCAACGATGGTGCTACACACTCTGTTGAAGTTATCATGGGTTAATTAACAAGTATTAAGGCTGCATAACTTTTGTTACGCAGCCTTTTTATTTTCAATAATATTTTTCATTAAACAATATTAATTATCAAAAGGAGTAACCAGATGAAAAAGATTTCAACACTTATCGCAGCTATCGTATTCGGCGTAACTGTTATGATAATATTCATAGCCAACTCATCCGGCGTTACATTTACTGCCACATTCTGGGCGCTTGTTCCACCACTTGTTGCTATTGCACTTGCGCTCATAACCAAAGAAGCTTATTCCTCACTATTTGTCGGAATAGTTCTCGGAGCTATTATGTCAAGCGCCTGCTCATTTCAGGGCACCATTGACAATGTTGCAATCAATGGACTAAGCACTTCCATATCTGATAATGCAGGTATATTTTTGTTCCTGGTATTCTTAGGAATCGTAGTAGCACTAGTTAATAAATCAGGTGCTTCAAGAGCATTCGGAGAATGGGCCGAGAAAAACATCAAGACAAAAACCGGTGCTATGCTAGCGACCTTCACACTTGGTGTTCTTATTTTCATAGACGATTATTTCAACTGTCTGACTGTAGGCTCTGTAATGTCTCCTGTTACTGATTCTAAAAAAATCAGCCGAGTTAAGCTTGCATATTTAATTGATGCTACAGCAGCTCCTATCTGTATGATAGCTCCAATATCAAGCTGGGCTGCAGCAGTTTCAGGATGTGTTGACAGTGAGCAGTACTCTCCAATCGAGCTGTTCATAAGAGCTATTCCTTATAACTTCTATTCAATTCTTACGCTTGTATTCGTAATTACTCTTGCTATATTGAACTTCGACTATGGTAAGATGGCTAAATACGAAATCAAAGCCAGGGAAGATGGTGATTTAGGAGCACTTACTCTCTCTGACGAGGATGAAAGAACCTTGAATGTTGATGGTCCAGTTAATCCACATCACGGTAAGCTTATTGATTTAATCATACCTATTATTCTTCTCATCGGTTTCTGTATAGGTGGACTTCTCTATGTTGGATTTAGGGCTCTTGAGGCAGAAGGTATAACAGATGGAACATTCGTAGATGCTTTCTCCGCAACAGATGCATATGTCGGACTTCCTTGGGGAAGCTTAATTGCTCTTATTGTAATCATCTTGTACTTAATCATTAGGAAAGTAATTTCATTCGATGAAGCTATGGCATGTGTTCCTAAAGGATTCATTGCAATGGTTCCAGCTATTACTATTTTAACTCTCGCAACATCATTAAAGAGCATGACTAATGCCCTTGATGCTAAGGGCTTCGTAGCAATGGCAATGAGTAACGCACAGAATCTTCAGTGGCTTCTTCCTGCTATTGTTTTCGTGGTTGCATGTCTGGTTGCTTTCGCAACAGGAACCTCTTGGGGTACATTCGGAATTCTTATTCCAATAGTATCATCAATATTCCCTGAAACCAGTGGACTATTCTTCGTTGGAATTTCAGCTTGTCTTGCGGGTGCTGTATGTGGTGATCACTGTTCACCTATTTCAGATACTACTATTATGTCGAGTGCCGGTGCTCACTGTAATCACATTGCGCATGTAGAAACTCAGCTTCCATACGCTATTACAGTAGCTGTTATTTCATTCGTTTCATATATCGTTGCCGGCGTAGCCAACATCATTAATGCAGTGTGGATTTCAGTCCCTGTTGGTATCGCACTTACTATTGGTACACTTTTGTTCCTCAAGAAGCGTGCCTCTTAGGGACGGTTCTTTTGTCACAAGGAGTGTCACCTTGGCACGGCAAGTGTCTTTCTATTGCGAATTGTGGCACTAAAAAAGAGAGGGTGCAGTATTGTCAAAAATACCGCACCCTTTCTTTTTAGTTATCTTCATGCACAAACAGATCATACTGTGAAGCTGTATTAATTGATTTATTGTAATAGCAATTTGATATTCCTATATATTTGTCAGTTGCATCCACCATAGCATCATAGTGATCCTTATGATCAGCATATAAATCATAATATTTAGATTTTGGTCTTATATTTTTTGAAGTAATTGTGTTCTCATACAAAGCATAATTTTTGTTTTCAGGAAAACATATATCCATATACTTAATCATTGTATCTTTGTTTTCCCTTGCCCAAATATGGCCTTCATTATTCATTCCATATTTTCCCATCCTCTGAAGATAGGCCCTGCAATTGGCAAATGCGTTAAATTCTCCGCTGGTTTTGACTTCCTCTACGCCAACCTTTTTTCTCCACTCGTTAACACCATCAAATTCAAATCTTTGCAAAGCTGTAAGCTGGATTTTTACCTGCTTGAGCACTTTTTTCCCGCTATTTGCAGTAACTGTATTACATTTTTTCTCCTTATCATAATTGAGCATATAATAAAGATAAAAGCCTTCAATATCATTCTTCAATGCATCATAGACTTCCTTTGAACAATTTTTACGATATGCATCAACATTGAAACTTTTACATCCCTGTCTTCCCTCATGCACACCTACTGTTCTAAAGTGTTCAAATAATAACTCATCATCATTGTTATACTGAATTGCAAGCATAGGGAATGTTTTTTTATAATATTTAACATCAAATACCAGCGACCAGTCACAGGCATCTACATATTGTTGCCACTTTTCTCCATAATCCCACTCTACATCATATGGATTACGCGCATTTTCCACATCAACAGCACAGAATGCTACATCTGTCTGGCACTTGGCATAGCTTTCACATGCTTCTAATATGGAATCCATGCTATTAAGTTCATATGCTTCTTTTGATTCAGCCTCTTTTGCTGTAGCAGGTTTTACTTCATCAGCGTACACGGTATTAGTTGAATACAAGAATGCGGTTGAAACCAAAAGAGCTGTAATAACTATCTTTTTCATATTCTCCTTTGTGGACGATTCTTTTGTCACAAAAAGTGTCCCTTTGTCATCTTTACTTTTCTTGCTCTAAAGAGCAATCATCATCACTGTCTTCATCTGGTGATGTCCCCCAGCCATTACCATTAAAGCTTCCAATAGTCAGACTTCTAAAAGGCGATAAAATCATACCAAAAAGTATACCACCTAAAATGCAAACTGTAAGTGTTAATAAATATTCCTTTTTATTAAACACAACATTCTCTTTTAAACTCTCTTTGAACAAAATATATTTTCCTTTCATCCTTTACCTCCAACTTAACTTTTATTAATACTACTTTTCTTACTCAATAGGCAGATGGTTTCCACAGTAGTATCGTTGATTAACCACTTCTTATAAAAAATGCACAGTTCAAAAACTGTGCTTAATCGTCAAATAATGTATTAATAAAATTGGATGGGCGGCGTATCCATCATATCAGGTTCCACAATTGGAGCGCAGGGTGCCTTTCCTGCTCGTCAATTTATCAATATATATCCAAAAAACACCTGGCTACCGTCGCCTCTGTAGCATCTCTTTTGACCCAAAAGGTGTGTGGTTGCAACGAATTTTACAACCTCAAGTGTTCTTTAGATAAGTATAATATATCAATTTTGTTCTTTTGTGTAAAGAATCTTCTTGTTTAGCTGCATTTTCAATAAAGATATTCCAAAAGGAAAACTGCCCCATTAGAGAGCAGTTATATTCATAATGACTTACTCATAAACATTTCCATTGGTTGTTCATACCCCAAAATTCCTTATCTTCAAAAGTTACATATCCTATTGAAATCATGTTTGCCTCCATACAAGCACAGTTTATTTATCTTCCTTGATTCTATAATACTCCTCAGCATCAATACCAACTTTGACATAATCCTTTGCTTGTCGACTTGTTTCCCGGGACAATAACGCTATGGTTTCCACGTTCAATTCGTCGAGCAACCGAATCTTAAAATACAATAACTTCATAAATTCTGTTGATGCATGTTATTTCTAAATTGCAATTATTCGTCCGCACCTTTATGTTCAGATTTCAAATATTCTCTTAATCCATCCATCCACTGTTCTTGCCCTAACAAGCCAAAAGATTCAGTAACAGCGTCATTAGCTAAAAATGCAACATATTCTTTTGCTATTTTATAGCTGTTTTCTACTGTAATTTCTCTGTCTCCAACGAAAGCGCAAAAATTCTCATATATATTTCTTATAGCAGACACATTTCCAACAAACAAGAAAGGATTTGCATCACTTAAATACTTACCCAATTCTTCATCCTGTGTATCATCCCAATCAGCATCTAATGCCAAAAAAATCATACAATATAATTCAAACTTATTCATATAATCACCGCTTTCTTTTCATAATCGTCTTAACATTTCTGTACAATCCAGTTTCAGAATTCCAAGGTATAGCCTGTGAATTTCTTCCACCTTCATTTATTACTTGATTATGATGCCTAACCCAATCTTGAGTTCCATCAGCATTATTTCTTACATGCCACTCATTACCATATCTGTCTTTCCCCATGTGATATTAACGGTCATTAGCCAAATCAATTAACATCTTTTTATTTTCGGGAGTATCAGGCAGATGCCCTTCCTCATCTCTCATAAAATGTTTTAACTGTAAATCATTTGCCATAATTCACCCTCTAATATCGTGTATTTCTTCCTACCTTAACAAACTACTCTAATTTATTTTTTCAATTCCCGGAAGATTACTTAATTCCAAGCTGCTAAGCGTGGTCATCTGCTGAACAGCCAACTCATGTAACAACTGCATTCTTTCAGCCTGAGTTTTTCCTTGCTTAATTAAAATAGCATTATAGCTTTCCATATTAGCTAACACAAGCAACTGGTATATAGTCGCCATATCTCTAATATTTCCTTTTTCGTTTGGATTGCTATCCCTCCACTCTTTTGCTGTCATACCAAACAATACTGTGTTAAGCAAATCAGCTTCGCTCGCGTAAGTAAAAGATATTTGCTCTGGTGTAAGCACCTTTGGAAAAAGATTCTCTTTAATAGAATCTGTATGAACCCTATAGTTCAATTTGGAAATTTCACGATTCAGATTCCAACCTAAAGATAATCTACCATTTTCTTCAGTTTTTAAACGTTTATAATCCTTAATAATATAAAGCTTAAATTCCGGAGATACCCATGAAGCAAATTCAAAGGCTATATCAGAATGTGCAAAGGTTCCACCATAACGACCTGATTTACTTACCATTCCAATCGCATTTGTTGTATCAATCCATTTTGACGGTGACATAGTGAATGCATTTGATCCCGCTTGATTTTTAAAGGCGTCGAATTCGACCCCTTTAAAACTACTATTATGTAGCTGTTCCCACAGCCCAAGAAATTCTATTGTATCTTTACTACGCATCCAGTTTTTAATTACATCTTTAGGTTCATCACTCTTATACCTTGCAATATCCGTCAGTGATATAAATTCGTTTTCAAAATCCGTAGTGTATATACCAATATCTATACCATTTGCATGAATTGTATCTTTAATAATTCTAGTCATTCCTACCCTCCTCATTTTCTACCGCCTCGAGCTCTATACGGTTAGCAGAATTCTTAATCAATTCCTCATATTTTAACTGGTAAGCAATCAATCTCGGTATATATTCTGGAGGAGTTCTTCTAGCTGCTTCCCAATCCTCTAATGTACGAACAGGGATGCCCGTATGTTCAGAAAACTCTTTGCGGGACATCCCTATGCTATCTCTTAATTCTTTTATAATATTAGCTACACCCATACCATCACCTCGCATTGCGTATTTTCTGATGTTACTATAACATATATTACAGCCACTCGCAACGCGTGGATATGTCTATCTTTTCTCTTTTTCCATTATCTCATAATACTCATCCATATCTAATGATAACTTAATGCAGGAATCAGCTTTTCGGTTGCTCTTCGAAAGGAGCGTGACGACTTCGACATTTATCTGAACTTTACTTCGCATTAACATATCAACGCTCGTTCGTACGATTTATTT
>JAKSHY010000005.1 GCA_024399135.1 Lachnospiraceae bacterium
GGTGTTGCACTTGGTGTTGCACTTGGTGTTGCACTTGGTGTTGCACTTGGTGTTGGAGTTGGCTTAGGAGTAGCTGATGGCGTTGCCGATGGTGTTGCACTTGGCGTAGCCGTTGGTGTTGCGCTTGGTGTTGGTGAAGGTGTAGATGTATCACCTTCGTTAGTGAACTGTGTTGATCCAGTTCTTGGATCACACATTGCATCACCTGTTGCTTCTCTTGGCTCTATCCAATATTCTACAGGTTTCTTTCTGTCGTCAAATCTAACGTTAACCCAAATCTTAATATGTCTAGGAGCTGTATCATACTTAACTCCAGGAACTGGGTTATACGAAGCATCCTCTGTTATTGTGAACATATATGGATAGCACTTTGTTCCAGTATATGATCCAGAAGTCCAACCATCAAAGTTCTTTAAGTCGAACCATATAGTACCCATTGACTGTGTATGAGCATCATTCTTTCCTATATATACAGAGTGTAAATCTGAATGATCAACATGACCATTTGATGCATTATCTACAGATACATCGAACTTAAATACTGCATTGTCTGGCCAATCACCCTTAAATATCTTGGTTACTTCAATAGTATAAGGAATAATTGGAGCTTCAATATCGTTACCATTGATACTACCATGGACTTCGTTTCCTACTCCACCAATAGTATAAGTATCTGCAATAACTCCACCATTGATTGTAGCCATATTAATTACATTAGCCTTAGGAGCTACTACAACACCTGACAATGAACTATCTACTTCAAAGTCGCCTTCGAAATCACCGAAGTTCCAAAGAAGATATGCAGCATCATCCTTATTCAGGTTATTCATCCATGTCATCCACTTGATATCAGCTTTTCCGTCCATGGCTGAATCTTCTAAATATTCTAAATTAAGAACTACTGTAGTATTTTTCTTAGCAGCTTCCTTAGTTAATTCAGTAATTGCATTAACAAATCCTTCATCAGATTTGTCCATAATATCTTTAGAATTTAATGTAACAACAATAATATCATCCTTGCTCATCTGAGACTTAATTGTATTAATTGCCGTAACAGTCTTCGAGATACCATCAGACTCAATATTATTCTTGAATGCATCCATAACCTTCTCGCCCTTTTCGGCCATAGCATCAAGATTCTCATCTACCTGAATAATTTTATCGAATCTGGTATCCTTCTTAAGCTGATCTAATTTAGCAGAAGTACTACCATTTAAGTCAGACATATCAATAACCGTTACATTATGATTATCTCCCGTCACATTAGCATCTGTACCAGGATCATTTCCTAATACTAATGTTCCTAAACACTGTGACGAACCCGAAATATTAACAGTACCATCACCAATATATGAGAAAGTACCTTTCTCCTGTCCATCATTACCTACATGAACATATCCTTCAGCCTTAGGATCATTTCCATTAACAATTTCATCAGCTACGAAGTTACCACTTATATGTGACTGTCCATATTCATTATCATAAGTAACAACCTTATCAGCGTATACAGTGAAGCCATTAGTTACAGACAATTCTGATAACCAGCTTCTTAATGCAACTAATTGCTCTTTCGTCATTTCAGAAGTAGAAATAACTGAGCTGCTTCCTGAAGCAGGAACTGGAGTAGGTGCTGGTGCAGCAGACATCATCATTGGTCTGGCAGCCATCATCATGTTAGCAGCTAACAAGTTAGTAGCAGCATCGATTTCTGCACCGTACATGATACTACCGTTACGTGTAGAGTTCATTCTTACAGTAACTGCTTCTGCTGGATTATTCATCAATGCCTGTACAGCAGGGTTATCTAAACCATAACCAAGAACTGACTGACCATTATCATTAACAGCACTCTGTAATGGTGATGTATATCCAGGCAATTCAGGATTAATTGAGTTATCTTCTTCTGAAGCAGTTTCAATATTTCCTAAATTTTCATATAAAACTAAAGAAGAAGGAGTTGAATCCTGAGGTTCCTCTTCATTAGCTGGAGTTTCTTCTGTATCGTTATTTGGAGTATTATTTTCGTCGTCGTTCTTTGATTTGAAGATATCTTCTTCAGATTCTTCTTTAGTTTCTTCTATAACTTCGTCTTCCTCTGAAGCTTCTTTTACGAATTCTTCTTTAGACGACTCTGGTTTCTCTGAAACTTCTGGTTCAGCTGAAGTCTCTGGTTCTTCTGATTCACTAGTCTGCGCTGTTCTACCACATACACATCTTGTTCCATCATCCTCTGTGAACTCACAGTCAGCAACTTCACTGTATCCGCAACCATCATCTGAGCAGACTTTTAAGTGCTGAAGCATTCCATCATTCTCATCAAGAATTACATAAGTGAAATGATGCTCAACGCCATCGATTGTTTCATCAGTTACTACTGGCTCTAAAGCATCCTCACCTTCGGCATCTTCTGAAACCTCTTCCTGATCTTCAGCATCCTCCTGTGTTTCTTCCTGTACTTCCTCCTGAGGCTCTTCGTATACTTCTTCCTGAGGTTCTTCCTGTACTTCTTCAACAACTTCTGCCTGAGGCTCGCTATATTCATCATCCTCAGCAGCAAAAGTTCCAAATACGTTGATGGCAATAACTACTTCGACGATAAGTAGCGCCAACAGTCTTTTCGTTTTTCTCGACAACTTCTTCATTTTAATCCTCCAAAGATTAACCAATTATTACTATCATACTTCCCATGTATGATTGGGCATAATTTCACCCACCTATATTTACAGATTTATTCTACTCCAAAGTCCTGTCTGATTTCAAGTACTTTTGTACTAGTTTTTCATTTTGGCAAATTTAACAAAAATCCAGTGTTTATGCTTATTAGCAAGACTATCTATTCTTCTTTTATAAACGTTTTAATGTTAATACATTAGCGTTATAGTGTTATCTCCTTTCTGGTAATAGTCAATGTAAAAAAATATTGCTCGAAAATATTTTTGCATATAGCAAAGCTGGTAAATCATACGATAATATCACTTTTTCAGCAATTTTTGTTCAATTATTGCGTCTGTGTTTTTATATTATTTTGACGCTCTGTGTGATATCCATCTTCACAACTACGTATTTATACCATTATATTGATTCTTATCAATATAATTATACGTCGTTTTTCATTTTTTGCTTTCTTGATTGTGCAATTTCAACAAAATCATTCCTATAACTATATGCACTTAAGACGAAATTTGCACATTTACACTTATTAGTTTATTTTCAAAATTTCATCAAACAAAAATCCGTTCTACCGTAGCATTACAAGCCACAGCAAAACGGATTTTTAAGTATCGTTAGTATTTACTAATTTCTAATTACTTAACTAATAAAGACTTTCCTGTCATTTCCTTAGGCTGTTCCTTACCCATAAGTTCAATCAATGTAGGAACAATATCTGCAAGGCATCCACCCTCACGTAACTTATATGAAGGATCAGCATTAACAAGAATGAAAGGAACTGGATTAGTTGTATGAGCTGTGAATGGTTCACCTGTCTCATAATCAACAAGCTGCTCAGCATTACCATGGTCAGCACAGATGAACATTACTCCTCCAACTTCCTTAACGAACTCAACTACTTCGCCAACACATCTGTCAATATCTTCTACTGCCTGAATTGCAGCATCAATAACTCCTGTATGTCCAACCATATCAGGATTAGCGAAGTTACAGATAATAACATCATATACAGATGAACCATCTTCATTCTTAGCTGTAATTGCTTCCGAAAGCTTGTCGCACACAGAATAAGCACTCATACGAGGCTTCTTGTCATATGTAGGAACATACTTTGGAGAATTAACTAAGATTCTCTCCTCGCCTTCGTTAGGAGCTTCAATTCCACCATTAAAGAAGAATGTTACATGAGCATACTTTTCTGTTTCAGCAATTCTTGCCTGCTTCATTCCATTAGCAGCAAGCCATTCTCCGAATGTATTAGTAACCTCTACCTTCTTGAAAGCAACTTCCTTATTAGGAATTGTTGGATCGTAATCAGAGAAGCAAACATAAGTTACATCTAATCTCTTTCCTCTGTTAAACTTATCAAAATCATCATCACAGAATACATGAGTAATCTCTCTTGCTCTGTCTGGACGGAAGTTAAAGAACACAACAGAATCGCCATCTTTAATAGTAGCGATTGGAGCACCATTTTCTTTAACAACAAAAGGTACTACGAATTCGTCTGTAACTCCAGCGTCATATGAAGCCTGGATTCCTTCTGGACCAGAAGTAGCTTCTGCGCCCTCACCCTTAGTCATAGCAAGATAAGCCTTTTCTACTCTGTCGTAGTTATTATCTCTGTCCATTGCATAATAACGACCTGATACTGTAGCGATCTTACCAACACCGATCTTAGCCATTTCTGACTCAAGAGCCTCTGCGAATTCCTTAGCTGACTGAGGAGGTGTATCTCTACCATCTAAGAAGCAGTGAACATATACCTTTTCAAGTCCATTACGCTTAGCAAGCTCAAGAAGTCCATATAGATGTGTGTTATGAGAATGAACACCACCATCTGACAAAAGTCCATACATATGAAGTGAAGAATTATTCTTCTTACAGTTTTCAACTGCCTTCATCAGTCCTTCATTTTCGAAGAAAGTTCCATCCTGAATCTCTTTAGTAATTCTGGTAAGTTCCTGATATACAATTCTACCAGCGCCCATGTTAAGATGACCAACCTCGGAGTTGCCCATCTGACCCTCTGGAAGACCTACAGCCATCCCTGAAGCATTTCCTTTAACGAAAGGATAATTCTTCATCAAAGAATCCATAACTGGAGTCTTAGCCAATGCAACTGCATTTCCTTCAGTCTTTTCATTTAAACCATATCCATCAAGGATAAGTAATACAGCAGGTTTATTACCCATATCTTTACCTCTTTCTATATCAGACTACTTATTTCATCCAATATTATTTCATTTAATTATTAACTCCAACGCTTGATATTATAACATTTTAACCGCACAATTCAACGATTTGGGACAAATATATAGTTCCATTCACGTTAAAATTCAAAACGGCAAGATATTTTGATTATTTAACATACTCTACATGTAAAAGTTCATGCTCTCTTCCAGCTACCACGCCATGGTATAGATCCTCAATAACTGGATTCTCTGAAGAACTCTTAATTACTGCAGATCTGTCAGCTTTAAATAAGCCCTGAGCACGCTTCTCCTTACCAGCTCTATACACGAACGGCTGACCTGCTCCAGCAACACAGCCTAAAGGACATGCCATAACTTCAACGAAGTCAAAATGAAGCTCGCCACTTTCAATAGCCTTAATTAACTTTTCAGCATTACTAAGTCCTGAAACAACAGCTATATCAAGTTCCTTGTCACCATATGGAACCTTAGCAGTTTTCACGCCTTCAAAATCACGAAGTCCAAGATATTCTATAGCCTTTAAATCTTCATTATTCTTAGCGTTGGCAACTCTTCTTAGTGCAGCCTCTGTAACACCACCTGTAGCTCCGAATATTGTACCAGCACCCGAACTTATAGAGAAAGGCATATCAGGTCCCTGAGGTTCTATCTCATTAAACTGAATACCAATTTCCTTAATCATTCTGGCAAGCTCTGAGGTAGTAATTACTATATCAACATCCGGGATTCCATTCCTCTTAAACTCATCTCTGGTAATTTCATATTTCTTGGCAGCACATGGCATAACAGCGACCGAAACAGTTCTAACACCCTCTTCTTCGTCAGCCTTCTTATAATGTTCCTTTAATATTGCTCCGAACATTTCCATAGGTGATTTACATGTTGAAATATATGGAAGCAGTTCTGGATGTTTCGTTTCGGCATATCTAATCCATGCTGGGCAGCATGATGTGAATAAAGGATATTTAGTATCACCCTTTTCAATTTTCTGAACCAGCTCATTAGATTCTTCTATAACTGTTAAATCTGCACCAACTGATGTATCAAATACCTTGTCGAATCCAAGCATTCTAAGAGCAGCATATATCTTACCCATGGTATTTTTACCTGGTTCTAAACCGAATTCTTCGCCAAGAGCGACCCTTACCGCTGGAGCCACCTGAACTACTACTCTTGCTTTTGGATCATAAAGAGCCGACCATATTTCTTTTAATGAACTCTTAATTCTGATAGCAGCGGTTGGACACACTGCAGCACACTGTCCACAATTTACACAGTCTGTTTCAGCCATTTTTCTTCCCATCGCAGGGCTTACCTTCATATCGCTTCCACGATATGCGAAATCTATGGCTCCAACATTCTGCACCTCATTACACATTCGAACACAGTCACCACATAAGATACATTTGCCAGGATCTCGAACTATAGACATTGAACTATCATCAATTTCTTCAGCCTCACGGTTATTTTCGAATCTAACCTTAGTAAGTCCGAATCTCGAAGCAAGCATCTGAAGTCTGCAATGACCACTTTTTTCACATACAGTACAATCTCTGCAATGTGATGATAAGAGAAGTTCTAGAATCATCTTCCTGTATTCATGAAGCCTTGGAGTATTAGTCTTAATCTCCATCTTGTCCTTAGGAGGTGTAGAACATGATGCTACTATATTACCTCTTAAATCTTCTACCATACACATACGGCACGATCCGAACACGGACATATCTGAATAATAGCAAAATGTAGGAACATGAATTCCGGCCTTATGAATAACCTGAAGTATATTTTTTTCATCAGTAAAAGGTATTCGCATCCCGTCAACAATCATATATTTTTCCATAATCGACTACCTCTACTTTCTATCTATTGCACCAAATGCACATCCTGCCATGCAGGCACCGCATTTGATACACTTACTCTGATCTATAACATGTGGCTCTTTCACAGAGCCTGTAATTGCACCTACAGGACACTGTCTTGCACACTTAGTACAGCCCTTACACTTAGTCTCATCAATCCTATATGACATGAGCGCAGTACACTGACCTGCCGGGCATTTCTTATCAACAACATGAGCGATATACTCATCTCTAAAGTACTTCATGGTACTTATAACAGGGGATGGAGCTGATTTTCCAAGACCACACAATGCTGTATTAGAAACAGTATCAGCCAGCTCTTCCAGAAGTTCTAAATGCTCCATTGTTCCCCTACCTTCAACAATATCTGTCAAAAGCTCGAGCATTCTCTTGGTTCCCTCTCTACAAGGGACACACTTACCACACGATTCATTCTGTGTGAAGTTCATGAAAAATCTGGCAACCTCAACCATGCATGACTTATCATTCATAACAACAAGACCGCCAGAGCCTATCATTGCTCCAACCTTCTTAAGCGAATCGAAATCCAAAGATATATTTAAATGATCTTCATCTGCATTTAAGCAAAGGCATCCACCCGATGGGCCACCTATCTGAACAGCCTTAAAATCGCCGCCTTTAACACCACCACCAATATCGAATATTACTTCTTTAAGCGTAGTTCCCATAGGAACCTCAATAAGTCCGGTATTATTAACATTACCTGTAAGTGCGAATGCCTTAGTTCCGTGACTCTTTTCTGGTCCGAACTGGCAGTACCAGTCTGCACCATTCATGATGATAGGAGGAACGTTACAGAAAGTCTCTACGTTATTAAGAACTGTAGGTTTTTCGAAAAGTCCCTTTTCCGTAGTTCTTGGAGGCTTAACTCTAGGCATACCTCGATGTCCTTCTATAGATGAGGTCAGTGCTGAACCCTCACCACATACGAAAGCACCTGCACCCTGACATATCTTAAGGTCGAAGTCGAAGCCAGAGCCCATAATATTCTTACCAAGCAATCCTCTCTTGGTAGCCTTCTCAATAGCAATTGATAGTCTTTCAACAGCCAATGGATACTCAGCTCTAACATAAATATATCCGTGATGAGCCTTAGTTGCTATTCCGGCGATAATCATACCTTCAATAACTCTGTGCGGATCACCCTCCATCATGGATCTGTCCATGAATGCACCCGGGTCTCCTTCATCACCATTACATACCACATATTTAGTCTCTTCATTTTGGGCAAGAACCTGAGCCCACTTGGTTCCAGTTGGGAATCCACCGCCCCCACGGCCTCTTAACGTAGACTTGGTAATCTCGTCACATATCATTTCAGGTGTCATATCAAAAAGTGCCTTGGCAACCGCCTGATAACCACCTACTGCAACATATTCACAAATTGACTCAGCGTTAATCTGCCCACAGTGTTCAAGAGCAAGTCTCGTCTGCTTCTTATAAAAAGGGATTTCCGACTGCTGCTTATATATATTGCCATCAGCATCCTTGTACACTAATCTTTCAACACATTCATTATTAATAATTGTCTTTTCAACAATTTCTTCGCAGTCTTCAACCTTAACCTTAAGATAGAGCCATCCAAAAGGCTCAATTCTAAGGAGTGGTCCCTTTTCACAGAATCCATGACATCCGGATTTTTTGACACCAACTGTGTCATGTGGCTCATCCTCTAAAACTACAGAACAAGGTATATCTTTTTCCTTGAGAATCCCCTGTAGGCGTTCATAGATATTCAGTGCGCCACCTGCAACACATCCTGTTCCACAGCAAATAAGGATCTGTTTCTTCTGTGAATCTAATGATTCCTTAAATTTAATACGAAGGCTGTCTAACTCTTCTCTTGAATTAACGTAATCAAATTGCATTTAAACACCCTCCTTTTCCTTAATACTATTAATAATCTCAGTAACCTTTTCAGGAGTCATGGCTGGATATACAGTATCATTGACAGTACATACAGGAGCAAGTCCGCAGGCGCCAAGACATGAAACCGTCTCAACGGTGAAGAGGTTATCACTTGATGTTTTCTTCTTTTCACTAACACCTAACTCTTTCCTGAACGCTTCAAGAATAGGCGTTGACTGTCTAACATGACAGGCTGTACCATCACATACCTTAATTACATATTTTCCCTTTGGTTCAAGCGAAAAATTCTCATAAAATGTAGCAACACCATATATCTTCGCTTCGCTTATCTTAAGCTCTTTAGAAATATAAGTAAGCGTTTCCTCTGGAAGATAATGATATTCCTTCTGAATTTCCTGCATAATAGCAATAACATGAGAAGCATCGTACTCATGCTTTTTCAATATGCCGTCTAATAAATCGATTTCTTCTTGTTTTAACATTTTGCCCCCTTATTTAAATACCAAATCCAACCATATAATAAAGGTGGTAGAATAAGTCTCTTCTGTTATTTCTTAAATAGTCTCCAGAATCAAGAGTAAACACATTAATATGATAGAAGCACTCAAATATGAAGCATGCTATCAAAAACCAAACAAAAGCATTGTATAAATACTTTCCTTTAACTTCCTCATGCTTAACTATCATAAGCGATGTACATACACCTGCCAGCATAATGAAAATAGAAAAGTCTGCGAAATATCTGGCCAGAATACCCGACATTTCTGTATCTACAACTACAATAATTAAGGCCAATATCCATGACGCAATTGACAGCTTCCATAGAGTATCCTTCTTATTAAATTTCTTATGTAAAAGGAATGCTAAAAGCCCCACGATTGCGAATGGGAATGCCATCAGTACACCACCATAGGTAGTTTCCTGAATAGTAACACCCATATACTTTGGATCCACATAAATATTGCCAAAGTATGGATATTCTGTGGATATATTCATTGGATGCAGCAAGTACATGAATAATCCAAGAGGAATTCTATCAATATTGAATCCTCTGTATCTCATATCGTTAAAAGTCAGATTATAGTTCGCACCAAAATCAAACGGGGAACTAAAACGCATCGCATTATATATCATCAAAATAATACCAATAACAGCCATTGGTATACCGAATGCCAAAATGGATTTTATTCCATCCCTTGACTTTAAATAGTCGAGGTTAAAGATATATTTTCTCAATATAATAATGTCCAATGCTATGAAAACAAATATCTGTGGACGGCATCCTAGTACAAGCACGGTCAAAAGAGAACCAACTGCCAAATATGGAATATTAAGCGCCTTAATCGATACACTTCCATCCTTCTTAACCTTAGAAGAATCCGATCTCATAATGCACCACATTCCCCACATACCGAACATCAGTCCATATGTGTTAGGAATCGAATAAAAATCAGGTCTTTTAAGAATATAAATAATAGTACTTCCCATTACCATGAATTCAATCAGCAAAAACCACATGGCAACCGAGCATTTCTTGCAATATTTTTTGATAAACTCATCCATCACTGCGAAAATAGCAGCTAAAAGCAGGAGCATTCCTATGAATATAACAACATAGTTATGAATATGCTCTCCTGTTATCAGATAATATGGCAAATATATAAGTACTACAGGCACTGCTCCAAAGTATACATAGTAATGACCATTATAATAAGCATGATCAAAAAGATACCATTCACCATTAGCCTCTAGTGTATTAACTCTATCCTCCATATCATATGGATTCTCAAGATTCTTTAGAACTTCATTAGGTTCCTCTAATACATGCAAACTGCCCTCCGAAAAAGCTTCTGCCAGTTCCTGATACTGGGCAAAGTTAGGACCTGCCTCATACTGGTATACCGGATTCAAATTAGTCATATACCAGAAAAGAAGGGCTGTGATTCCATAAAAAATCGCTATAGCAGATGCCTTGTATCTAATATCAAGCTTCGCATACTTAACCTTATGTAAGAATGATTTTGGTCTTATGAAATAAATAACCAAAAGAATAAAGAATACGAACGCTACTCTCTCTGCTTCAAAAAAGATAGGAATGACTGGATTAAGAACTATATTAACTATAAAAGTCTGGTCATCGCCTATCTGAGGAGAAATCCTTAAACTTCTGCAATCACCATAGAGATGATAGGTAAGGTAGTAGCTTCTTTTTTCACCGTTATATAAAACTCTTTCGTTTAAATGAGTATCATATTTATGAGAATAATCAGAAGCACCAAAGAATACAAGAACTGGCTCATCAGGTCTTTCTACATTAACCATCTCAAGCATAACCGTATCAATACGTTCATTAATATCATTAATATAAATTGTATGATCACCAGGAATAGTAGACATTGTTCCATCTTCATTTTTCACAAAGCCTTCTGGAATATCATACTCTTTGGTAAAAGGCTCGTTAAACATAGTCTGAAAATGTCTGTAGTTAAAAACAAGAAGTTCAACTAACAAAGACACAACCAATAAAGTGGCCACAGTAACCACTCTCTCAAGTGCAATATCTGATTTGGATTTCTTTTCCTTCTTAGCGTCTCGCGCTCTGAATCTAAATACATTTTTTAGATTCAAGAAAAAGCCCGCTATTTTCTTGAATACATTCTTAACTTTCCCCATTATTCTACCCAAAAACAATCTTTAATCTCTTTTCTTTGCTTTATTACAAAGAAAATCAAACCTGCAAGTGAAATTATTTCACATATTCTCCACAAAACCGGTTCCTTATAATTAACACTTATATTGCCTTCATATCCATTAGGAATTCTTACACGAACTGAATGATTCTCACCATCCTCTATTTTCAGGCTCTCACCATTCTTATCCTCAGCACTGTAGGTTGGATAATTAAATATAGGAACATCAACATATGAATCATCACTAGTAGCCTTAACATTGAAATCAAACGCAAGACCATCTCGATTAACATCTCCCAAATCAACATTATTAGGCTTTAATTCATTATTCTGCCTGCAATAATCCTCACTTACTCCTTCATAAAGATATTCGCCACTGACAATAGCAAAGTCATCTAAAGACTCAGCTGAATATGGTGTATATGCACTACCATTATATAGAATCGCATCAATAGTACTAACACCCTGATCAAAAGCAATCAACAAAATTGCTGAGCTGAGTGCAATCAATACTTTCTTCGGCAAACACTTTCTTCCATATCTGAAAATCAACGCTGCAGCAAAAGACATTATCACAATCGCAAGTCCTAAATATCTATAGGCAAACTGTATCTTTCCAATGAATGCAGAAATTTTCGGGAATACCAGCGACATTCTGTAATATGGGAATAAATTCGTAGACATCCATGCTGCTAACAATGAAAGTGAAATAAAAACTACTACTACTCTCATATTCTTAACTGATTTAGTAAGCGCAATAATTATTCCGGCTAAAAGAATTATGAATAGCGCATTACTAAGAGGCATTGAGCATCTAGAGCCAAGGCTTTGAAGAAACTCAAAGTTAAACGCTGGAAATGAATTTGGATTCTGGGCAAACATTTCAGCAAGGCTTACACCGTATGCCTGAAACCTCGTATCCATGAATTCATTCATATGACTCACTCTGAAATTTTCTGTAAAAAATCTAAGAAATGGCACGACAAACCACAAATTAAGTAGAATCGTGAAGCCTGCCATTTTTAATAAATAAGTAAATGTTTTCTTTCTGAAAACCTTTCTTATTTCAACAAGAATCAAGATTAAAAGGAAAATCCCCAGCATCTGTGTTGAAAGAACGTGCGTCTGAATAAGACCTGTAAATCCAAGAACAGGTGCTAATAGCTTAGTACCATATGATTCATCATTATAGTCATCATTAAAAGCATAATAAAATCCAAGAATAATGAGTGGAGTAAATAAAAATGCTGTATATTCGCCAACTGCTGCTCTGGTATAAATACATACTAATCTATATGGTGCCATAGTATAAATAAATGAAATGGCCATTGCAGCATACTTGTTTTTCGAAATTCTCAAGAAACATTCATAAGCAATCAATGCGGTCAAGAAATTTACTAACACAACAAATGTTTTGTAGGATGTCATTAATGTAAAACCTGCCTTATACATTAAAGCAGGCAGCAATAATGTAATATCACCATACATGGCAGACACGGCATATCCCCAGCCATTAATCCAGTTAGGCTCAATTTTAACAGGGAACTGTCCGTTAAATATTCCATCCCCTATTCCAGCAATTCTTAAAAGATGAAAATGCAGATCATGACCATCAACTATATATCTGGTCGATACACCAAGTGAAGAAAGTAATGTAATAATTAAAATTCCCAAAATCACGTACATGTATTTGGAAAGACGTTTTCTAAATATAATTAAGGCAGCTATTGCATTAATTAAAAGTGCAAGCAAAACACCCTTCAAAATCCAGAAGAATCTCGAAACTGAAGCTTCTTTAAATGATACCTCATCAAAGGATACATTACCCTCTCCCGGGAAAAATCTTATTGTAAAAAAGTCGGAAGGTGTGTTAACCCAGATTCTATTCGTTACTATTTTTT
Source organism: Lachnospiraceae bacterium (assembly GCA_024399135.1). Lineage (GTDB taxonomy): Bacteria > Bacillota > Clostridia > Lachnospirales > Lachnospiraceae > JAILLW01. The sequence goes on from JAKSHY010000005.1 coordinate 13,227, forward strand.
TATCACCTGGTTTTAAAATAATGTTATTAGCGTAAAGGCTAACCATTGAATTAGGGTTAATTTCTAACTGATAATTAACTTCTGAGGTTGATGAATACTTAAATTCAAGGTCATATATTCCAGGTACCAAATTCATCTGTTTTGAATGAATATTATCTGTTTCATACTCTCCGAAATTATATGACATCGTATCTAAGCTAAGTTCTGGTGCACTAAGCTCCAATGGATTCTCATCATTAAATATATACTCTGTTTTTTCTTCTGAAAGTATAGAAATAGCACTACTAATCAGAAACAGCATTTCTATAACACATACACAAATATATGGATGCTTTTTTATTTTTCCTAATAATTCTTTCACCTTAACCTCACGTATCAACTATTTTAAATAGCAATAATACAACAAACTAAGCTTCTAAAATAAATAATCCTATAATCCGTTATATACAATAATAGTTCCAACAATATTAATGCATATTCCCCACACTGCAAACGGTATCTGCCACTTGGCAATTCCAGGGATTTTCTTAAATACATACATCAATCCTAAAAATGCGAATGGAAGAATTTCATTACTATATCTATTACCAAAATGCCATCCACCCATAGTCGCATGGCACATTACGAACAAAAGATATCCAACCATCATAAGAATAATCAAAAGATTATTAATAAGCTCTTCCTTATGTTTCTTAACTGCAGCAATTATTGTACATACAATCATGAAAACAACAGGAGTATTAACCATAAGGAAATTCATATTACCGAAATGATCAATAACCATCTTTCCATTTTCATCAAAGGACGGAATATGCATCAGCATTTTAAAATTCTTCGCCAAATAGTCAAACGAAAACTGCTTATGCTCTATAACGAATTCAGGAAGATAATTATGTCCGAATTCTGTTATAGAATCGAATCTTAGATAGTTAAGCAGCATGTAAGAAACTGCAATAATAATCGTTGGAATGCACCACTTGATCCTTCTTTTAATTATTACAGCAAAATCATCCTCTGGATGTTCACTCTTTTCATTTTTATATAAAATCATTAAAAATACTGGCAAAAACACAACCATCATAGGTCTGCAGCCAACAGCACACGCCCATAAGAATAACGACAAGCTTCCTTTATTCATAAGAGCAAAATATATAGCCATGACAGTCACACTAAAGCATATACTCTGCGCAAAAAACCACACAGCCGGATCAAATATATCGAACACAAAGTTAGAACATATTGTAATAAACAATGAACTTAACATTGCTATATCTGGCCTTTGTTTAAAATGAAGCGCTATTTTGTACAAAAATATAAGTGCCGCAATATCAAATACTAAAAGAATTAATGCATCAGGCGTTTCATGTCCGAATATGAATGCAAAAGGAAACAGCACATATGAAGGGAATGGCGGAAATGAGCAATAGAACTTTCCATTATATTCAGCTATCTCAAGCCAGCTGTAATTCTCCTCTAAATCCAGTCTTCCATGTGTCCAGCTTTCTGCCTGAAACGCATATGTCTGATAAGTATTTAAAGTAAAGCAGTTCTTACCTGTCAGCATATAAATCAAAACCATGAACATAAGAAAGCTCACGATCATTAATATTCCATATTCATTTTCTAATTTGTTCTTACTGATCAATTTCTTCATATGCTTCTATTTCCACTGGAGCTACGTTTTTCTTAATTCCTAATCTTCTTTTTAATTTCTGTGCTACTGGCACTTCAAAAAAGTCTGTTAATACATGAGCAATTAAAACTCCAACTAACAGTGTAATAACCATATACTTTTTAGACCAGACCATATCTCCTAACTGATTAGGTGATACATCTCCTGTATATGAAGGAATTCTCCATTCCTTGAATTTAAGCATTACAACCTGGTGCCAAAGATACAGATTATATGAAATACCTGAAATGTATAAGAATAATCGGTTCGCGCAGAATCTGTTCACCGTCTTACCACTAAGCATCAGGAAGAATATCATAGCCGTAAATGCCATTTCTACCTGAATTTTCTGCTCAACCATTATGATATCTTTATTAACAAGACCGCAGCTGTTTAATAGCTTGCACAAATATACCGAACTCATGATGAATCCTGTAATACTAAACATCGAAAGATATTTATTATCTGCAAGCTTAGAATCCTTAATGTAAAAATAAAGAATAGTAATCAAAAATCCATTAGCATACAATCCTAAATACACCAAAGGATTATACATTCCATAAACACGGTAATTATCATTCAGATTGAATATAACCAATCTATTTAGGAAAATCGTAACCACCCATGCAACCGAAAAAGATGTAACCGGCCTTTTCTTAAATGCCAAAGCCATGAATGGAAATGCCACATAAAACCAAAATTCAACCTGCATTGTCCAAAGCACTCCATTAATAGCGGTTGATGCATTAACTGTAGGAAAGAAAATATTAGTGAATGTTAAGTCTGTGAATAAATCTGCGAAAGCAAAGCCTACTCTTCCACTATAATCACCAGAAAATACACTTAAAAAGAAAGGAACTAATACTGCCAAAAGATATGACGGAATCACTCGAATTGCTCTCTTCTTATAAAAAGTCTTCATATCAGGCCATGGAGTTCCAAGAACTATACTTTTTGCATAAGGAATGAAATTACATACGGCACTAAGTAACAATAAAGTTTCAACGAAAATAACTCCGTATCTAACGAAAAGCTGAAGATAGCTTCTGTCAATTCCTATATATCTTAATATTGAACCCTCCATATCTATGTATGGAGTAAGCCAGTTTTGTTCCCAAACATGAAGCCAAACAATAAAAATTATTGATACAGCTCTTACGGCGTCCAATGCTCCTATTCTGTTTTCATCGTATCTTCTACCTGTTTTTCCCATTTTCTTATCCCTTTTATCTCTCTTTGTCATGCATATGCCCTGTCGTAATTAACTACTATGAACACAGCATCCTTCTTCTTCGCAATACTATCCTGAATGAATCTCGTCACTTCATTTTCTGTCATGCAATAATCATACGGAAGGACGATATCAAATATCACATTAGTATGTGTAGGTCCAGAAACTATCCTAAAATCATGGAAGGTTAATCCCGAATCATACTTATCGTTCAACTGACCAATGGCTTCCTTCACATAGCCTTTTAGTTCATCTGTCATAGGGTCTCCGATGCATACAGGATCCATATGAATCGTCGCCTGGCAGTTAAGCTCATTAGCCAGATCATGTTCGATATTATCTATCAAATCATGAAATTCCATAATATCTCCATCAGATGGAACCTCAACATGAAGAGAAATCATAACTCTTCCTGGGCCATAATCATGTACAACTAAATCGTGAATACCTATAACGCCTAAATCAGTATGCTCTTTAGCCATTACTATCTTTTCAATACTGTCAACGAACTCCTTCTCAGGTGGTTGTCCAAGCAATGGTCCAATCGTATCCTTCGCTGCGCCGTAACCTGCTAAGAATACGAATACAGAAACTAAAACTCCACAATATCCATCGACATTTACGCCTGTATAATATGCAATTAATGTTGATATTAATACAACACTTGTTGCAACAGAATCTGAAAGTGAATCCTTCGATGTGGCCTCCAGGGCTGGTGAATTAATCTTCTTTCCATAAGCTCTGTTAAATATAGACATATAAATTTTAGTAAATATGGAAATCACGAGAATTGATAGAATTATCCAGTTACATTCAACAGCTTCCGGATTAATTATCTTAGTTACCGAACTTTTCATAAGTTCCCACGCCATTAAGATAATTACAACAGAAACTAACAACCCAGAAATATATTCAACCCTTCCATGACCAAATGGATGATCCGGATCAGGCTTATGTCCTGCCAATTTGAATCCAATTAATGTAATAATTGACGATCCAGCATCTGACAAATTATTCATTGCATCAGCTGTTATGGCAATAGATGAAGAAACCAGTCCTGCGAAGAGTTTGATTCCAAACAAAATTATATTAAGAACTATGCCTACTGCACCACATAACACACCATAAGAGCGTCTTGTTTCGCCATCCTCATAATCCCCAGGTTTTTTAATAAAAATCTTTGCTAATAAACTAACCATTCCCTAATTTTCATCCCAAATAGAACTAAAATCACTGTTTCAATAAATCTAATATCAAAAAAGAACTTTATTCATCTATAAATTCTTCGATAATGAATCTTGGACGAGCTTTGGTCTCCATATATACCTTACCTACATACTCACCAACTACACCTAAAGAAATCATAATAATACCACCTATTGCCCAGATAGAAACCATAAGTGTTGTCCATCCCTGAACTGTTGCACCCATGAAGAATCTAACTACACTATAGATAAGAATTGCTATGCTCATCAAAAATATAAAAAATCCAAGCCCTGTAATATATCTAATAGGTTTAACTGACAGCGATGTTACTCCCTCAACTGCGAAGGAAAGCATTTTAGACAATGGATATTTACTCTCTCCTGCGAATCTTTCACCACGCTCGTAATAAACAACATCTGACTTATATCCAACCATAGGAACCATTCCCCTTAAGAAAAGATTAACCTCCTTAAAGCCTGCAAGTCCCTCAAGAGCTCTTTTACTAAGTAATCTGTAATCAGCATGATTAAATACTGTTTTGGCTCCCATCTTAGTCATAATTTTATAGAAAAATTCTGCTGTGAATCTTTTAAAAAATGTATCCTTCTTTCTTGATGATCTTACTCCATACACGACATCACAGCCTGCATAATATTTATCAACCATCTCATCGATAGCATTAATGTCATCCTGAAGATCAGCGTCCATTGAGATTACCATGTCAGCCTTTTCCATAACCGTCATAAGACCTGCCAAAAGTGCATTCTGATGACCTCTGTTTTTACTAAGATTAATACCACTAAATATTTTGTCCTCTGAATGTAATTCTTTAATTAATTCCCAGGTTTTGTCCTTCGAGCCATCATTAACAAATGCTATTCTGGACATATCAGAAATCTTATTCTTTTCAATTAACGAAACAAGCTTTTCCTTGAGTCGTTTAGATGTTTCAGGTAACACTTCCTCTTCGTTATAGCAAGGAATTACTACATATAATACATCTGCCATAATGCTCTCCATTATTTCTATTAAAATCTACACCATATACATGATTTGGAATCGTCATGCATATCATATTTATGACAAAAAAATATTCGTATACGTTGCAAATGAACATACGCATACGAATATATTATACTATTGTTTTTTATTGTAATCAATGAACGTTAATGTTTTACCCCATCCATTAGCGAATAATGCGATTTTCTTTCTCATATATAACCCTCAATTTAGTAACCAAAATTACCCCACATATTTTCAGTATGACATATATTTTCGATTATTCAAGATATTAGCATTTAAAATATGACATTGCCCAAGTCTTATGCCAAATGGTATAATACGAGACATGAAAAAAACAATCATCGTAATGCCAGTTGCGAACGAAGAAGCAACTATGAATTCAATAATTGAAGAGATTATGAGTCTGCCTTATGATAACCTGTATTTTTATCCTGTTATAGATTCATATTCTAAAGACAAGACAGAAGAAATAATCAGAAGCTGGGAAAGTAAAAATTCTAAGATCAAATGTATCTTTTTCGAAAATTCCACAGGAGTTATAAGCTGTTATTTAGAAGGTTTCAGAATAGCACTTGAAGACGGTGCTGAACAAATTCTAGAGATGGATGGAGGTGGTTCCCATCTTCCGTCTGAAATTCCTCAATTCATAGACATGATGGAAAAAGGATATGACTGTGTCTGGGGTTCTAGATTCATCGAAGGCGGTTCTATGAAACAACAGCCTTTGTATCGTCGTTTTTTAAGTAACGGTGGTACTATCCTGTCCAATCTTGTTCTTCATACTAAATTAAAAGATATGACCAGTGGCTTCGAGGGGTTCCAGCGACATGTTCTTTTGAACTTAAAGCTTGATAATTTCCTGTCTACTGGGCATATGTATCAGACTGAAATGCGTTATTACTGCAGGAACTTAAATACTATTGAAGTTCCTATTCATTATGTTGGAAGCGCCTCTTCATTAAAACTCAGTTCAGTTACAGAAGCATTAAGACTTCTGTTTAAATTAAAAAAGAACGAAGCGAAGGTCAAATAATTGTCACACGTAAAATATATAATATTAGGAGCAGGTCCTTCAGGACTTACCCTTGCTAACATTTTAAAAGAAAGAGGCGAAAACTCTTTCCTCGTCATAGAAAAAGAAGCTGTAGCTGGTGGCCTTTGCCGATCAGTGTGGGTGGATGGTGCCCCTTTTGATATCGGTGGCGGTCATTTTTTAGATATAAGAAGACCTATAGTTACAGAGTTTCTATTCAAATTCATGCCAATCGATGAATGGAACCTATTTAATCGTGACAGCCAAATTTCTGTCAACGGTTCCATGGTATCGCATCCTCTCGAAGCTAATATCTGGCAATTCGATGAATCAATCCAAAAAGAATATCTTGAATCGATTAAAAATGCCGGCTGTAACACAGGCTCTCCTATGCCCGATAAGTTCGTTGACTGGATTTTTTGGAAGCTTGGTGACAAAATTTCGAATGATTACATGATTCCATATAATCAAAAGATGTTCGCTAATGAATTAAATGAACTTGGTACCTATTGGCTTGAAAAGCTTCCTAATGTAAGCTTCGAAGATACTCAAAAATCCTGTGAGGAGCACAAAGCATATGGTCAACAGCCAGGACATGCATCTTTCTATTATCCTAAAAAATATGGTTATGGCGAAGTATTCTTAAGAATGGCTGATAATATCAAAGAAAATATTGTATATAATGCAGAAGCAAGTGAGCTTAACATTTCTGACAAAGCTGTCACATTTAATAGTGAAACTGTCTATGCAGACAATATTATAGTCACAGTTCCATGGAATTCCTTTAGGGAAATAATCGGATTACCGGAACATCTTTTAAATGGCATTAAAAAATTAAAATCAAGCGCCATTGAAACACGATATGTCAATGATACACTTGATACCAATGCTCAGTGGATATACTATCCCGACTCTTCACTTCCATATCACAGAATCTTAGTAAGGCACAACTTTTGTCCTAATAGCAGAGGCTACTGGTATGAAACAAGAAAAGAAAGAGTTCCTATGTTTAAAGAGGATGCAGCATTTTCATACATAAACGAATATGCTTATCCATTAAACACTATTGAAAAACCATTAATTATGGATTCTCTTCTTAAATTCCTGACACCTTATCACGTATACGGTCTTGGCAGATGGGGAGAACATAATCATTATAATTCTGACGTAGTTATTGAAAAGGCAATTTTACTTGCAGAAAAAATATGAAATCAAATAATCTAACCATTAAAACAAAAAAGATAATCACATTAATAGCTGTAATATCATTTACAGCTATGTTTTTGGGCTTATTATTCTTCAATTTAAGAAATAGTACCAGAACCCATCTTCGTCCTATTCTGACAGACAGTCCAATATATATCGAAATTCCTTCAGATGAGGAACTTTCAATAAATTTTAATATGAACGATAGTATTTCCATAAGCGGTATCGATTTACTTATGGTTAATGTCGATTCATCTGGTAACGGAAGTATCGAATTAAATATAGTTAATTCTTCAGGCGATACCATATCAAATGTTAGTGTCCAGGAAAAAGAAATTAAAGCAGGCGAATGGAATACCTTAGCATGTGAAGCTTCTTTTTCAAATAACGAATCCTATACGATTACTATTTCACCAAAGGACTGCAGTCCATATCTTATGTACGTACCTAAGCTTGGTATGTCTACTCTTCCCCTTTCGGAAGAATTATTCCTTAATGATGAAAAGATGGATTCAAACGTTTCAGTCGGATTAAGCGTCCCTAACGATATCATATCAATTAATCCCGTTTTTATTGTCTTAACACTTATACTGATTAGTGCCTGTATTTTATTACTTCTATGGTTATGGAATGAAAGCAGCTTCACTAAACTATCAGCCCTTATTTCCAAGTCCAAAGATATAGTGTTCTTAATCATAGTCTTCGCTTTCATATGTATCGATATCTATTCGAATGCTTACAAAAATGGAATCCAGATAAGTGCTGATTCTTCGGGGTATCTTAGAGAAGCAGCTAACTTAAGGGTTGGAAACGGTTATTCATATGATGGACTTGCAGGATACAACAGCTGGTTCGCGAACTGGCCAATTCTATATCCTTTCCTCATATTCATATCCATGTTAATAAGCGGACAGGATCCATACCTAGCTTCTAAATTTTTATCTGCTGTATTATGCCTTGTTATAATTAGCGTCCTGGTGAAAAGATATAAAACCAAAGCATATATTTATTCAATCGTGCTACTTAATATAGGTTTCCTATATCTTTGTCAGTATACATGGTCTGAGGTTCCATTCATTCTCTTCATGCTTTTATTTGCATTCAAATTAGAGGATATATTATCTGAAACAAAGACAACGGCCATTGATTATATAAAGCTGTCGTTATATGGTCTATTAACCTTCCTGACACGTTATTTCGGAATATTCGTATTCGCAGTTGTTGGAATATATATAATCGCGATTTTCATAGATTATTTAAAGAATAAAGATAAAACTCAGCTTATTAAAGCTATCAAACTTACAATTAGTGCTTTCATAGGCGGTATTCTATCTATTGGATACTTAATGCTTAATAAAATAATGAACGGAATGCCTTCCGGCGTTAGTAGATCTGACTGGTGGGATGATTATTCACAGCTTACTAAAGATTTAATAGACAGTCTTGTTACAGAGATATTTAATATTTTCCACATTGATGTAAGTTCATTTATTACGAATATTAATTACCCTCTAAAGGCAGTTATTATACTTATCATTTTCGCCATGATTGTTCGCTATCTTGTTAAGAAGGTAGGAATTCTGACGAGCAGATCAGTACTAATAATTATGCCTCTTACATATTATTTAATGTTCATAGTAATTAGATATTTTTCTTCTATGGATACGTTTTATTTCAGATTCTTCGAGCCTGCAACATTCCTTTTGACCATAGGATTAATTAATGAAATAAGATTGCATATAAAGAATTCTACTATGCTTCATATTGTTAATGGAGTATATGCACTAATCTACGCAATAATGATTATTTCAATAACTAATACTATTTTCGTTTCGATGAATATCGATACTGATTATTATTCAATAGCTAAATCCGAATGGGATGCGCAGTATGAAGAGATACCTGAGCGTTCCGTTGTCATCTTTTCAGATTTAGATTACAGGTCTGAATATTACAGACCTGACGTTGTTAATGGTGTAATCGACCCTTCTGACAGTGTTGTTACATTAAGGGAAAAATATTATGGCTCAAACTATCTGGTTATCCAGAAGCAATATGCTGAAGTTATGATAGAAAGTAATGCCTACAGCGATGATATAACGAAAATGCTTGTAGAATGCTTAAGCACTAACAAGGATGCCAAGAAGTATATCAGCTGCCCTCTTTAGTTCTTCCTTCGTATGCGATGACATGATAGCTATTCTTAATCGTGCCCTTTTCTTCGCTACTGTTGGATAGCGAATAGCACTAACGAAAAAGCCATTCTCCATAAGAATTTCTGAAGCTTCCATAGCCTTTTTCTCATCTCCAATAATTATAGGTATTATGGCAGTTTCTGAGTTAATGGCATATCCATTATCACTCATATAATCACAAAAATATTTAACATTCTCATGTAACCTTTCAACAAGTACAGGCTCGCTTTCAATTATTTCAAGCCCTGCAATATCTGAAGCAACTGTAACTAACGGCAATGAAGTTGAAAAAATAAATCCTCTTGCTGTATTCCTTAGATAATCTATAAGAATATTATTACCAGCAACGAAACCACCTTCTCCACCAACAGCCTTACTTAATGTGCCCATTATTATATCTGGAGATACTGTATTATTAAAATGTTCAACTATACCATGTCCTGTTTTCCCTATAACTCCTGTGGCATGAGCCTCATCAATCATAGACAGAACACCATGGTCCTTACATATTCTGACGAATTCCGGAAGATTAAGAATGTCACCATCCATACTAAAAACAGCATCACTTACTGCCATGCTAAAATCTGAAGGATTAGCTTCAATCTTATTTTTCAAATCTTCCATATCATTGTGTTTATAAACCACAATTTTAGCTTTAGACAATCTACAGCCATCTATAATGCTTGCATGATTAAGCTCATCACTGTATATAACACCACCATTTTTCATGATAGCCGATATGGTAGCGAGATTCGCTACATACCCAGTATTAAATAAAATGGCATTTTCTGTATTCTTAAACTTAGCTATCTTCCGCTCCAGTTCTTCGTGAAGATCCATATTTCCTGTAGTTAATCTTGATCCACCCGAGCCAACTCCGTACTTATCAAGAACTTCTTTGCACTTTTGAATCATCTTGGGATGAGCAGTTATATCAAGATAGCTGTTTGATGCCATTAAGACATACTCCTTGCCATCTATTTTAATATGCACACCTTCTTTGGTTTCAAGTGTCTTCATGGTTCTATAAAGGTTATTTTCCTTCATGCTGTCAGTAACACTTTTTAAAACCTGCATGGGATCTTTTTTCTCTTTAAAATTTAATGGCTTAACATTTCTGACCAACACTTTTTTATTCTGAAGATAATCTATCGCCTCTGAAATACTGGCTTTCGTACTATCAAACAAAAAGATTCTTCCACCGTTTTCGCTTCCTGACTCTTTCATTTTGGTTATTCTTCTATAGCCGCATTCTTTAGATGCTACATATCCCGTTACATACCCTGGATCATCAGAAATACATATTTCACCGACCATTCCCGGACAGTAAGATACCTTAGTTGCAAGGACAATAGCCTCCATATAATGATTCTTTTCTACTGAGAGCACTTCATTATTATCTCTGGCTGCGTCCATATATGTTGCCCTTATTCCTCTAGACTGATCCTCTTCAAGCCTCTCTAATATGTTAACATCTAAGAGCATGGCACCTCTCATGGAATACGTTTCATCAATGAACTCCAGAATTTTTGATGCATTTCTAAGATTCATTTCATTAAGAAATTTTAATATCTCCTTATGTCCATCCTGCCATGTTTCAACATCAATAGTAGTAACAGGTAATGCGTCAAGATACATTATCTCTTCTTTTACATGTTCAAGCTTTATATTTAAAAAATCAGCGTTACCCTTTTCATGATTTAGTCCTCTTGAAACTAAAGCACCTACGCATGCTGCAATATCATCTTTATCAACTATTTTTTCTGCGCCTGATATATGTTTGTCAACTCCGTCAACATTTCTGCTTGCTCGCATTTTAACGGAATATATATCTTTGTCCTTCATGTCTTTCCCCAATTTATTTATTAAACCATTCCTTCATCGTACTAAGAACCTTTAAAAGCTCATCATCTGTGATAATATATGGAACCATTGCATATAAATAATTAAGAAACGGCCTTGCGAATACGCCTCTTTCATATGCGAATTCCTGGTATCCTTTTAGCATGCTACCATCTTCAACTTCGATACATACACATCCACCCATCATACGAACTTCCATAATTCCTTCAGCAGTGAATCCTTCCATATATTCTTTCGTTAATTCTTCTATATGTTTAATTTTCGACATATAATCCTCAGCTTCGAAAATCTCTATAGAAGCAAGCGCTGCGCTGCAGGCAAGGGCATTCCCCATAAAGGTAGGTCCATGCATCAGTGCATGAGTATCATCATCACTATAAAAGCCGTCAAAAACCTTTTTGTTGGCCACAGTAGCTGCATGTCCTATATGCCCACCTGTAAGTGCTTTTCCAAGTACTATAATATCTGGAAGTACTAAATCAGACACAAAACGATTTCCTGTTCTTCCAAAGCCTGTAGCAACTTCATCAAATATCAGTAAAACTCCATATTCATCACATAGTTCTCTTGCTCTTTTGAGGAAGGAAATATCATACATTCTCATACCACCAGCGCCCTGAAGTAGTGGTTCAACTATGAAACAGTTAAGCTCCTCGTGATACTTCAAAAAAGCTTTCTCCAGGTCATCTATATTAGTATCAATATGAATTACATTAGGGTTCTCTCCATACGCTTTTAAAATGAAATGATAATCTTCGTCATCTCCTGCTTCCATGGTTTTAAAAGTATCTCCATGATATGCATGCGTAAGGCTCAAAATCTTAGTTCTTTTTAAATCATTTTTATTAACGTAGTACTGGAGAGCCATTTTAAGTGCCACCTCAACTGCAACAGACCCCGAATCAGAGAAAAAACAATAATCAAGATCTCCTGGAAGAAAATCAGCAAGCTTATCCGATAGTTTTTCAACTGAATCATGCGTTAGCCCTCCAAGCATTACATGCGAAAATTTGTCTGCCTGATTTTTAATTGCTTCAGTAATTTTAGGGTTCCTATAACCATGTATTACACTCCACCATGACGATACTGAATCGATTAATTTCTTGTCCTCGGTAAAGATATACACACCCTCGGCATCAACTATCTTATATGGATCTTTCATTTTCTTCATTTGCTCATATGGATACCAAATCATTTTAATACTCCTTTACTCGTAAATTGATTTAAGCAATTCACCATCACACTTAAGTTCCTTATCATTCAAAGATACCAGTGCTAATGTTTTAAGTCCTGTCAGTTCTTCACACATTCTGATATTGTCTTCCTGCATAACATCACCCAGAATATAATTATTGAAAATAATACCTTTCGCATTAATGTTACGAGTTTTCATATATTCATACGTAAGTACCACCGAATTAATAGTCCCAAGACCTGCATCTGCAACAATTATTGTAGATAAGTTAAGCGTCTTGATAATATCCTCTAAAAAGATTGTCTTATCATCCTTTCTGATCGGACATAGTATTCCACCACTACCTTCCATAGTTACATAGTCATATGAATTCGAGAGCATTTCAAAGCCCTTCTTTACAACATCAATGTCAACAGCTCCACCTTCCAGCCTAGATGCTAAATGTGGAGAAACAGCGGTTTCATATACATAAGGACACATACTTTCACAGGATTGCGATATTCCGGACATGTTTTTAACAGAAACTGCATCTCCTGGAATAAGCTTTCCATCTTTATCCTTTTCATTTCCGCTCATTGCTGCTTTATAGTAGGCAGGATTAAGTCCCATTTCATTTAGTTTCTTCACTATAAGACCTGTAACATATGTTTTTCCAACATCTGTACCAGTGCCTGTAACGAATATATTTTTTGACATTTTACTGCTCCTTCATTTTATGTTAACGGACACTATATCTTTATACGCTTCTGCCCATATTCTTAATCATTTCAATATCACTTCTAATAGTTGCACATGCGACCGTTGTCAGCATATTTCCTGTTATGGTAGCGGATGCACCTGATTTAAATGCACTTTCACCATCATTCGTAAGAAGTGCTCTTCCAGCTGCTAATCTAATATGTGCAGTAGGGTTAATATATCTGAAAAAGGCTATTGTTCTTAAAATTTCATCCTCTGAAAGCATTTTTTGATTTTCTAATGGAGTACCCTTAATTGGCATAAGGACATTTATTGGAATTGAATCTACCTGAACCTCTGACAGGCTTATTGCCATATCAAGTCTGTCTTCCCAGGTTTCACCCATCCCGATGATTCCGCCTGAACATACATACATCCCCTCATCCTTAACCATTCTAAGCGTTTCCATCTTCTGCTCATATGTGTGAGTAGTACAGATATTAGGAAAATTTCTTTTTGACGTTTCGATATTATGGTGATAACTTGTAACCCCAGCCTCATGAAGTCTATGAAGCTGCTCCTTAGTTAAAAAACCCATCGAAGCACATAATTCAATATCGCATGATTCTCGCATCGTATCATACGCAGCAATTGCCTTATCGAATTCTGATCCTGTCAGCGCTTTTCCTGCTGTAACTATGGAAAATCTATGAACACCTTCCTTCGCATTAACATTACATAGTTCAATAATCTTTTCTTCATCAAGGAAATCATATACTTCGCAGTCTGTATGATTATGTACTGACTGGGCACAGTATTTACAGTCCTCTGGACATCTTCCACTCCTTCCATTGATAATGGAACAAAGATCAACCTTGTTACCTATGAAGTGAGCTCTGATTCTATCAGCACCTTCACACAAATCATTAAGATCCGATGTCAAAAATATAGACAAATCATCGCCTCTTTTTATTCTTCTTTCTTCTATTATTTCATCTGCTAATTCGCTAATATTCATTGTTTTGCTCCTTTATACTCACAATCATTTATAGGCATATTCATTTATATCCTATAAAAAGATAGGCAAACAAATAGCGATTGTCAACCAGCTTGCGCGCAAGGTTTACAATCGCTTAAAAATATTTTGTATTTAAAAACAAAACTGTTAAATAACGTTTTTACTTCATGGTAGCATGGACTATCAGTCTGTGCGTTCCAACCATAAATGGAGTACATGTAATAAGCGTTAAATTCTTTCCATCCTTATAATCTAAAACACTTATTTCTTCTGGTTCAACTACCTCTATTGAATCCACCTCATATGTATAAAGACTATCCATGGTTTCAAGTTCTATGACATCTCCAGGAGTAATCTCTTCGAGTCTGTTAAAATATTTTCCAAATACATAGTTTCTATGTCCAGCAATACAACAGTTACCATTATCTCCAGGCAGTGCTGTATTTTCAACATGTCCCAAAGCACTGGACAAGACTCCTTTCGTAGAGCCTTCATTGACAGCTTCTTCAAGATCAATTTTCGTAATTCGCAATAGACACAGTGTCTCGCCCTCCTTAGGGGCTACAACGTTTATTTCGCCGGATTCTTTAGCTTGGTCATCCTTCGAAATTACATTTCCATTATCATCGATTCTTTCAACATTAATCTGAGACTTATGTTTTTTGAAATCATCAATAGCGATTGAACTTTTCACTATATCAATTAAATTGATTGCTATTACGAATAGAATTATGAAACTGCCGGCTATAATTAATATTTTACCGGCAGTTTTTCTGTTACTTTTCTCTTTCTTACCCACAATAATTAGTCCCTGTTATTTCGTTGTTTCTTTGAAGACTTCGTCAAATATACACCGTAACCAATCATGAAAGCACCTAAAAGCGCTGCAACAAGTGACCCGATCAATCCACCTGTTTTAGGAAGTCTTTTACCTTTAACATCTCCTGAAGGCGATTTAGTAGATATCGTCGGATCAGAACTTGGATCTGGATTCAAGCTTGGGCTTGGACTTGGACTAGGGCTTGGGGTCGGAGTCAGTTTTGGGATTGGGCTTGAGCTTGGATCTTCACCCGTATCTGGCGCTCCACCCTTACCTGGTTCTTCTCCAGGACCTGGGACTGGTATCCTGCTGTCTTTTTGGACCTTCTTACAAAGATACAGCTTACGATGGTCATTAGTTGTTGAATCAGTCTGATAATCTAACATTGCAACATCTATAGATATTGGACTTAACTGATACCCTTCAGGCGCGTTCACTTCCTTGATACTATATTCCTTCAAAGGAAGTTCTTTAGCATGAACGATACTATCAACAGCACTTGTTTTAATAACTTTAGTAGAACCTTCAGGCAATCCAGATGCTCCATCTAATCCTACATAAGTATAGTTACCTTCACTATTTAAAGTAAACATCAGATTTTTACCAAAATTATTTTTTATTTCATACGAAGTAGTTTTTCCAGATAAAGGAGCATCAGTTTCATCTGTTTTCTTCAACTCAATTTCAGCGATTTCCGGAATATCTGTAAATTTAACAGCATGTGGATAAAGAACTGGTTTTTCAGGGTGCGTAGAGTCTTTTGCTGTTTCTTCTACATCTTCTTCATAAAAAACAACATGATATTTATTTACTGGAGCATTTTCAGGATCATCATCTTCACCATAAAATTCAGGCAAAGACATTTTCGGTGACATATGACCTATATCTGCTTCATCATATTCTACATTTACAGGAGAAAAATTAGTTCCATCCATCGAATACGCAACTGGACGTATTTTATAAAAATACGGATCACCATTCGACATATACTTCCAAACAGGGAAATATGCAGCGTATCCTGCATTTGCAAAGGATGAATCAAGCGATGAAAGTGTTCTTGCATCTCCTTTACTATCCTTGCAGTTTACTCCATCCTTATCTATTGTCAGATAGTCAATTTGCTGAATCTTACGCCATACAACCTCAACATCTTCCCCATAATATCCTTTTTCAGTTGTTATATCAAATTCAGTGTCTTTATCAGTATCCTCATACTTTGGTACTCCATATAAAATAGCAACCCTGACTGCTTTTGGTCTATGATCTCCCACCCATGATGGGGACATTCCGGAATCATTCCAGAGCTGATCAACTTCAAGATTAAATGAGTCTGCACCTCTGTACTCGTACTCAAGTGTTTCCTCAAGGTAAATGTCCTTTGTTACATGGCCAGCCCCATCATTAAAATCTACTGCAGCTACAACATCAAACAATTCATCTGTAACATAAGATTTGTGAGTTTTTCTATTAATATCTACTACCCTGTACTGATAAAACTTCGTCAAATCAGGTTCTGATGTTCCTGGTTTATTAGGATGGAGTGGAAGTCCCTTAAATACACATAATCCCTCGGATTCATCATATGGATGAGCTGTTTTTGTTGATGGATTTTTATTAAGCTCAAATCTATAAGACTCGATCTTAACAGTCTTATATTCATCGTTTCCAGCGCCATCTCCAGAACCTGCTCCAGAGTTTTTGTCGAAACTTTTTGTTACATCAGGATTCAATTTGATTTTAAGTTCGTTTTTATTCGTCTCATCTTTTTGCAGACTTACTGTAACTTCTCCTGAATAATTTTTCCAGGGTTTTTCGCCACCTACATCTTCATCCTGCCAGCCTGGAATGGACTTATTTACTCCACCTATACCCTCTGTAGTCTGGTCTAAATTCTTATCTATAACACGATACTGCAGTTGCACTGTTGATGTTTTAGGTAATTCTGCCGCCGGAGTTGCATCATAATGCTTGCTTCCGTCCATCGTTGTGTAATAATACTGCCATTCTGTTTTCGCTGTGAAGAATGCATTGGTATTATTAAGTCCGTAGAGTGTGAATGCATATGTATTATTTAGCGGAGAAGCTATTCTATAATCTGCCCATATATCAATGACACCAAAATCTCCTTTATTTTTATCAAATGCCATTGCTCCTGATTCTGATAATACTCCTCCAAGGTTTTCTTTCCCGTCACCTATACCTTTTCCATATACATCGGAATCAGAATTATCATAATATATCTTTGACTTATCTATCCCAGATATATTATTCTGCATTTCAATTTTTATTCCGTTAGGATTATTCTCAACATCCAGCAGAGGAAAGTGCACTTCACCAGCTTTAACATGAAAGCTTACAATATTGTAATCAATACCTACTTCATTACCAATAACTGTATTGCCATATTCATCTTTTCCATTCCAGAAAATTGTATTCGCACCATCAACAAGTGTATTTGACAAAATAACTTCATTATTTTTTCCATGGGCATATCCATACTCATTTTCCATGGTTTCATTACCGGTAAAATCAATAATGATTTCATATGTTGAAGGTAATATCTTATCAGTAGGTTCAGAAGACTTATCATAATTAAACGAGAAATAGCCTCCATAACCTTCCGTTCCCTTACCATCTTCGCTACTATTAAGACCCTTAAATTTGAAATCTTTATATGATAACTCCGTGTTCGTTCCGAAACTGTCATTATCAGCCAATTTGCCTTCCACATTACCAGTATAATGCGTAATCAATTTAGGGTCCGCTTCTTCGAAGGTTATAAAATACGACTCATCATTTTCAGTTGTAGGGGTAGAGTTAATATGTACCCCCATCTCCATCAAATCATCTAGCGGATTTCTCTTACTTTTAACAGATCTGGCAAGTGATCTGTAATGTCCATCTTCATGGTCATCACTACTTACTAAAAGACCTCGTTTATTGGTATAGAATACGAAACCAAACGGATCCATACCATTAAAGTCAACCTTATATTCAAATCCATCCTTCGTAAGTGCATAGACAGACTCATCCATAATATGATCACCACTTATGTTAGCGCCAATTGTCCAGAAGAGTGCATCTGTAAAGGTTCGGCCTTTGATAGGATCTTTTATTGTATCATCTGGTGTAACAGTTATATCCCATGCTCCAACATAATTTAAAGATTTTTGAGGAAAATCTGCACTCTTTTTTGCTTTTGGCGCAACTTTAACTTCTGTATACTGCGTTCCGAAA
This sequence comes from Lachnospiraceae bacterium, assembly GCA_024399135.1. Taxonomy (GTDB): domain Bacteria; phylum Bacillota; class Clostridia; order Lachnospirales; family Lachnospiraceae; genus JAILLW01. The sequence continues at coordinate 31,604 of JAKSHY010000005.1, forward strand.
AATCTAAATGTATAAACGCCAGTCTTAGGTGCTTTAAATGATATCGGTGTGTATCCACCCAGATTATCGTCATTCTTTGGCCCTAAAGCTTCCTGTTGCCAGTTGTAAATAGTTCCTAGGGCTGAAAGGTTTGATGAATCGTTACTTACAGTAATTTCTTCTTTTTGGAACAAATATATATTTTTGTCACCATATGATGTGGAATTCTCTATCTGAGTGATAACATCTGCAGGATTTGTCGAGCCGGTATAAATACTATATCCGCTTCCATCCTCCTGCATTATTTCAACATCCGATGTATATGGCAGAGTAACTGCAATACTTGCCTTTGATGGTGCGTCCCCAACACCATAACCAAATGAATCCGCTAAGCTTTTCGTAACTTCTCCCTTTGAGAGATTAAGAAAAGAGCTGGAGCCAAAAGAAATCTGTTCTCCTGCTTGCGCGTACACATATATTTTCTGAAGTCGTCTAAGTTCTGCCGTAGAATTAGGCATCCACTCAATATATGTTCTATATCCTGTTGGTACTGGGAGACCGTTATAATATAATGGACCATGAGTTTCTTTAAGAATTGTAAATACAGAAAAATGCTCTGGTTCGACAGTAATTTCATCCCCATCAACCGTACTTTCCAGGCATTCCATAGATGATAAGTCATCAGCAAAGTGAAATACTTCTACTTCCCCTTCTATTTCATCATTTGCTAACTCTATAGTTAATTGAATTGGTGTTATATCTTCGTTTTCATTATATTTTGAGCTGTCAGGCTGTAATTCTTCGCCTTCAGCATTAAGTACCTTAATATCAAATGATATTTGTTCAAACTCTCCCTCACAAACATCACTTAATTTAGAGTCAATCTCGTTAAGTATTTCCTGATCTTCTATTTGCGTTGCCGAAAGAGACAACTCTTCTCCTTCAGGAAACACTCCTTCATATGCCACTAATTTTATTTTATATCCCTCTGCATCAGCCTCAACAGAGTACTCAATTTGGGGATCCTCTAATTCTTTTTCGGAATCAGAAGTTTTCTTCTTTGATGATTTTTTCTTTCCTTCTTCATCTTCTAGTTCAGAATCCTCTTCTGACTCTTCGCCTTCACCATCTTTTTTAGAATCTTCATCCTCATCTTCGTTAGAGTCTTCGCTTTTATCATTTTTTGAAGATTCTTCGTTTTCGTCCTTATTGGAAGAATTTTCGTTTTTATCCCCGTTTTCAGGATTATTTCCTGTTTTGTTTTCTTCTAAATTATTATTCTCTGAATTAGAGTTATTATTTAAACCCTGGCTTCCTTCCTCGGGTTCTTCCTCCTGTTCAACAATCAGATCCTGCTCTGTATTATTTTCTGTTGCTTTTACCGTATATGACAATGATGAAGCAGTAATCATGATAGCTAACATCATAGTTTCTATTCGTCTTATACTTTTCTTTATCCGTGAAACATTAATATTCATTTTAAACTACCTGCCAACAAATATATCTAATTTTATGCCGACCGGTTATGATAGTATTTCACACCAAGTTACATATTATATTTTTATGTTAACCATACTATGTAAACCGTTCAACCTTACATATTATAGTACTTTTGGCACAAAAATGTAATACGAAATTTTAAATTTTTTTGTTGATTTTAAAATTTTTAGTTCAAATCATGTAACCCGTGATACCACTTAACAATAGCAGTTACGATAATGATTGCATAGCCAATGATACTGTATATATCTGGGATTTCTCCGAATATAACAAGTCCCCATATAGCTGCGAAAACAACCTGAGCATAATCAAAAACGGAAATCTCTTTCGCTGGAGCATGTGTATATGCTGCAGTTATTCCCAGCTGACCACCTGTAGCACTCAACCCACACAGGATAAGAAATATCCACTGTTTTAAGCTCATGGGCTGATAAGTTGCCAACATAGGAGGCAGTAATACCAATGAAGAAAAAGTAGAAAAGAAGCATACAATTACAGGCCCTCTCTCCTTATGCGTCCCTAACCTTCTTACGAATACATACGCTGTTCCTGCACACAATCCCGAAAAAAGGCCTACAAGTGCTGGGAATGAAGCAAGTCCTGAAGTTGGATGAACAACAAATATTGCACCTATAAAGGCAAACACCACGCATCCCCATTCAAATCTTGTTGGAACTTCCTTCAATATCCAAACCGAAATTATAATTGCAAAGAATGGAGACATCTTGTTAAGAATATTAGCATCAGATAATACCAGGTGATCTATAGCCCAAAAATTAGTTATAATCCCAATCACTCCGAATCCTGCTCTAAAAAATAAAAAAGGTAAACTACCCTTCTTTATTTTGAATCCCTCATCACTTCTTGCCAGAAGAATAATGGCAAGAACTGCTGCAAAAGCATTTCTAAAGAAAGCTTTCTGAAATGTAGGAACATCTCCAGCCAGTCTTATGAATAGCGTCATGAGCGAGAAGAAAAAGGCTGCTATCAATATGTAAATTAATCCAAGAATATGTTCATTCGTTATCTTTTTATTCATATGTTTATTCGAATTAAAAAAATTTTTTTCTTCTTAAAAAAGTCGTATTCATCCACTGTGATTTATAAAAAATATATTTTTGTCATTCAAAGATATTAAATTACTATTAGACATAGTATGATTTACCATCTTGGCATACCCTTCAGTTCTTCAACACATGTAGGACAGAATAGAATATACCAATCCCCTACAACATTATGCTGGCAACGATTACCACATAAATAAGCCTCAGACCTCCAATCATTTACATATCCATAGTGAAGTAATGGTGCTCCATCTGCTACACTATTACAGTTTGTATCTACTAAACCACTTGTATTCAAAGGGTCTCTATCATCAATACCATTTCCATCAGCATCTAAAAGACCATCAGAAAAATCTGTTCTGCATACCATGTACTTAGCATCATACTGTAAATTGTTTGTATCTCCATAGCAAAGACTTGCCAGTGATGAATACCTTGCATATGTACCATCTTCAAATGTAATTCTGTAACCTCTCGAATAGCCATCATATACAAAATTTTCTACTGCTGTGATTACCTTACCACCAAGAATACCACCAACTACATATGGGCAATTATCAATACCCTTCGTTTTTGCCTGTGCCTCAATAGGAAACATACATCCAAGTGTTACTACCATTGCTAATAAAAAAGCTACCATTTTCTTCATAATCATTACCATCCTTTCTTGTCTAAACCAGCTCTTGGTTTCCTTTACATTTATATAGAGTTGGCTTAGTTGCAAAAAGTTGCAGAAAAAATTAAAAATTTTTAAATTATTTTTCTATTACCCCTCTGGCTTAATATGGACGTTATACTCTCCCTCTTCATATGTAACAACAACATAGTAGTTCATACTATTCAGTTTATCTGCTGAAAAATGATAATCTGCTTCATCAAAGCCTTCACCAAGCATATCTGCCCCCAGAACAAAACTGAAATCTGCTCTACTACTAAATACACTAGCTCCATCACCATATTCTACATGATAGCTTCTTCTAAACACCTCGACTTCATGTGATGCAAATCTTGTACCTGCAGGATATAATTTAGCTTTTCCCCAATCTATACCATCATTTTGGACCTGCTCATGTGTGTAACTTCTATCCACTACATCCTCTACAATAACATTATCATAGCCATTCCATTCATCATTTACAGATACATCTCCTGCTTCCTCTGCTTCAGCACACGATGAAATGTCTGGTATTTTTATGTAATAATAATCATTAACGCAATCATCTAAATACTCTTCTTTTGCATTTGCAAAATATTCCTCTACATCAAAGTTATGATAATCATTCCATTCCTCATCAGTTACTACACTTTCATCCTTTGATATAATCAGCATAAGCCCTTTGTAATCTGCTGGAATTGTTGCATTTATATATTTAGTTCCTATACCTGTTAAGTTACTATTATATACATTATCAGAAGTGTAATTCTTATCACCCCATATACCATCCTCTTCATTTCGTATACTATAAGATATATCGTATTTATTATCCTCATATGACAATGTATAACTAGAATCTACATCCTCTCCATATGGTCCTTGTGCAGGAAACATTATTCCTGTATTGCTGTCAGCCAAATACATTCCAGGACTAACTACATAGAATGAGAACTTGTCAACTTGGCTTACATCTTTTGTAAACCCAATAACATACTGGTATGAAGCTTCTATAGTCACATCAACATAACCATCTTTTTCAGATTTAACTATAGTACATTCATCTATATTGATGTTAAAATCCTCATCTGCCCACAGTTCAACTCCAGGGATATCTTGCCTAACTTTATTATCATTTTCATCTCTCACATATGGAACAATGCCATATTTTGAACTAAAGTTATTACTGTCCGAAAAAACTATTCCATATTTATCAACAAATGTTTCTGGCAATGTTTCTTCTACCACCTCTGGTATGGATACCTCTTCTATTTCAGGTTCTTCAACAACTTCTTTCACTGCTTCTTCTACTTGTACAGGTGCATCAGTTTTATTGTTCTGTGATATATATGCAATAGTCCCCACAGTTCCTGCAACAGCCACAGAACCAACAATAGTAGCAATTTTCCACTTTGCCAATCCCCTTGCAATTATTCCTTTTGAGACAGACATACCACCCTTTCCAATTACACTTGCCATTCCAATGCCAGCAGTACTTGTTAATGCTTCTGACATAGGCACTAGTTCACAAGCCTTAACCTCTTTTGTAAAGAGCAGCAACATAAATGGTGCAATAGAGTATAACTTGATACCCTGCTTCTTTTCTGTTTCACCTACTGACTCCTTAATCTTTGCCTTTGCCCTGTTAAGATGTGATTTAACAGTATTTACTGGAATACCAAGTTCATCAGCTATCTCATCTTGCTTTTGTTCATTGTAATAAAATCCAATTACACAGGCTCTTTGAACATCAGATAAATCATCTATAATACCCTTTATAATCTCAACCTTTACCTGATTATCCAGAATATTTTCAGGTATAAATGCTTCATCATCTGCTATATTCTCAAAGTAATCACTCTGTTCTTCTTCAGAATCACTTACAAGCAGTTCCTGATTCTTCTTTATTCTTGCAAAGCACTTTCTATTTGCAATCATTGCTGCCCATGACAAAAATGATTCTTCTTTTTCAAGACTACCTATATTTTTGATAATCTCCATATATGTTTCCTGAATCATGTCCTGTGCAACATCTTCATCCTTAACAATATGAATTACACAGGTATGTAAATATGCATATGATTGCTCATATATGCTATTAAAAGCCTCTGCATCACCATTTTTATATTCTTTTACCGATTTAATCAATTCTTCTGTCATCTTCATAATCTATACCCTTTTTATCTCAAAATCTAATGTACTTAATCCAAAGAATCTCTGCTCTCAGTTTTTAATGATATAAAAGCCTTTTCTTTACTGATATGGCTATCAAACATTTCACCCTCTATTGTAACAACTTGTCCTTCTCTTATGAACAAATAATCCTTTATTGCTTCCTTTCCATAGGCTTTAACAATATAAGTACCATCTCTGCTTTTGATTTTATATTTGCTTGTATGATTATCTATAATTACATTCTCTACAACTTTTCCTTGTATTCTCATAATCTCTCCTTTCATGCAAAACCCTTTATTTGCCTTTCTGAATATATAGAGAGTGAAAATAATAAAAAAGTTGCAACAAATATACATTTTTACTACTTAGCCTTAGTTTACACAGATTAAACCCTTACATCAATACTCTGAGTAGGCATCTGCATACCTATAATAGGCACTTTTTGCATACTCTAAGTATATGTTTGTAATACTGGAGGTGTAGGTATGATAGAAAGGTTAGCAGATGACATGGAAAATGTAGAGATAAATATACTCTTACCACTGAAAAAGGAAGAAAACTTAACATTGCTGCTTAGGTCTTCTTCCTCTTTTTTAATAAGATTTATTTAGTAACTTAGCAATAGTAGCCTATTCCATCTCCCTAACAAGATTGTTGTCTTAAACTTTTTTGTTAAGGATATCTGTTACGATTTGATTCCATTTGGTTTCAGCTGTCCGAATCGTTTGGACTGCCTCAGCTAATGTTATCATTTTGTTATCAACTACGTGTTATCACATTATGCCTTCACCATAAATCCTGACAACGCTGTCTCAACAACAGAATTTAATGATATCTTATGTTCTGCCGCATATATAGCTGCATTTTTATGAAGTTCAGGAGAAATCCTTATGTTAAATGTCCCCTTATACGCTTTCTCTGGTTCCGTTCCACGTTCGGCACATAGTTGTAAATAATCATCAACTGCCAAATGAAAATCCTTTATCAAATCTTTTGCATTTTCACCTTCATATGAAATCAAAGATCTGATACCTTGAACTTTTCCATAAAAAACACCATCTTTTTCAGAGAACTCTATATTTCCAATATATCCTTTATATTCTATAGTGTTACTCATTCCAGAAGCCCTCCTGCTCAATTATGTTATGCAAATCTTTGACAACATATTCCTTTAACAATCTCTCCATATAGTTTTCTTGCCAGATGCCAATTTTTTTCTATATTTCTTCCAATCGCTATTTGTAATTTCGTACATAGTCACCCCTCTTTAATTTATTTGTAACCAGATTGTACCCAGGCGAACTATTTACGAATGTCTTTCTTGCAATCGCATATGAACATTTGATGCGCCAAATAAGACATCTGTCACCGTAACAACTCCTGGATCAACCATGTAGCAAACAAGGTAATTATCTACTACCATTCGCCTCATCCCCCAGGAATGCTCCGGTTCCAATTCAAATAAAGCAAATCTGTCCGGAAAAGAATCCAATGTCAGAATTGCATCTGCAATACGATTATACTGCCCCATAGCATTCTCAGGTGCTAATAACTGGGTTGCAATATATTCATAAATCTTTTCCATATCAGCGAGAGCTTCATCTGTAATCTTTACTTCGTATTTATCCATTAAGAATGACTCTCCCTAAATTTTGCAAATGCATCCGCAGCATTCTGCGTTCTGCCAGCCTTATAATCATCATAACCACGCTGTAGTTTTGCATGAAGCTGTGTTTCTGTCATCTGTGATGCATCGATATCTACTGGTGGCTTTGGTACTGTAACAGAAAACGGAATACCACCTACCAATACAACCTGATTAAGAAACATATCAACTGCTGTAGACATAGGAATGCCAAGTCTTGTAAGAATTGTTTCTGCATCTGATTTTAATGTGGGATTCACTCTTAAATTAAGTGTTGCTGATTTTTCCATATTCATCGCCTCCAATTAGTATAATTGTAACGACATCGTTGTTACATGTCAAGTTGTTTTCTTTTTCCATTTTCCGCCTGTATCGTACAGTATAGTCCGTATAGTCCGTATAGTGACGTAAAGTGAATCCTAAAGTAAATGTAATGTAAATTCAGTAACTAATAATGCCCAATAATATTGTTAACATCAATATCATCTATGAATCTTAATAATGTTGAAAAGGAAGAAAACTTAACATTGCTGCTTAGGTCTTCTTCCTCTTTTTTACTAAGATTTATTTAGTTACTTAACACATGACGATTACTCCCATTCCACAGTTGCAGGTGGCTTAGATGTAATATCATATACTACCCTTGAAACACCTGGAACTTCATTAGTAATACGGTTACTTGCCTTCTCTAATACTTCGAATGGAAGACGTGTCCACTCAGCTGTCATGAAGTCATCTGTGGTAACTGCACGAAGAACAATAGTGCGTCCATAAGTTCTGGCATCACCCATTACTCCTACGGAGCGAAGGTCTGTAAGTACTGCGAAATACTGGTTAGTCATCTTCTCACAGTGAGCATTAGCAACTTCTTCTCTGAAAATTGCATCAGCTTCACGAAGAAGAGCTAATCTGTCTTCTGTTATCTCTCCAATAACACGAACAGCAAGTCCTGGACCTGGGAATGGTTGTCTCCATACTAATTCATATGGAATACCTAATTTTTCACCAACCTCACGAACCTCGTCCTTGAACAGGTCACGTAACGGTTCTGTGATTTCATCAAAGGCAATAACATCAGGAAGTCCGCCAACGTTGTGGTGACTCTTAATAACTGCTGAATCGCCCTTTCCACTTTCAATAACATCAGGGTAGATAGTTCCCTGTGCTAAGACCTCAACCTTGCCTATCTTCTTAGCTTCATCCTCGAATACTCTGATGAATTCTTCACCGATAATCTTTCTCTTTTTTTCTGGTTCTGTAACACCAGCAAGTTTAGATAAGAATCTATCCTGTGCATTAACACGAATCATGTTTAATCCGAACTGACCCTTGAATGTCTTCTCAACGAAGTCACCCTCGTCCTTTCGAAGTAATCCATGATCAACGAAGATACATGTTAAATTCTCGCCTATAGCATTATTTAATAAAACTGCTGCAACTGATGAATCAACACCACCTGACAATGCAAGGAGTACTCTCTTACCCTTTAATTCTTCCTTGTATCTGGCAACAGTCTTTTCGATGAAGTCCTCCATGGTCCAATCCATGTTACATTCACATACATCGAATATGAAATTCTTCAAAATCTGAGTTCCGAAGATAGTATGTGTTACTTCTGGATGGAACTGAACTCCGTAAAGCTTTCTTTCTTCATCACACATACCAGCGCATGGGCATTTAGGAGTATGTGCAATAGTTTTAAAACCTGCAGGAGGTTCGCTAATGTAGTCAGTATGACTCATGAAACAAATTGACTCTTTAGGAACATCCTTAAATAATACATTATTGTCAGTAAATAATGTTGTCTTACCATACTCAGATGAGTTTTCAGCACTATCTACCTTTCCACCAGCCATGAAAGCCATTAACTGATCACCATAGCAGATTCCAAGCACAGGAATACCTGCATCAAGAATTGCTGGATCATAGTGTGGAGATTTTTCGTCATATACACTATTAGGACCACCGGTAAAAATTACACCTTTGTAGCCAATTTCAACGATTTCTTCAACCGTAATTTTATTATATGGCTTAATCTCTGCGTATACGTGCTGTTCACGAACACGTCTGGCTATAAGCTGATTATATTGTCCTCCAAAATCTAGTACGAGGATTTTATCCATAATTTCACCTCTTTATTTAAACATTAATCTCTGCTGTGTCAGCATTAACTCCACTAAGAAGTGGCTTAATCTTTTCAATTAATGCGCTAACCTGTGCAGGGCATCTTCCTATATATTTGTCTGGAAGAAGAAGTTCGTTCATCTCTTCTTCAGTCAGGCCGAATTCCTTATTAGCAGCAAGACGGCTAAGCAAATCACAAGCCTCACCATTCTTCATCTTCTTAGTAGCTTCCATAGAGCATTCACGAATGATTTCATGAACTTCCTGACGATCGCCACCACGCTTTACTGCTTCCATCATAAGATTCTCTGTTGCTATGAATGGAAGATATTCTTTAACAGTCTTCTCAATAACCTTCTCATTAACAACAAGACCATTAGTAACGTTCTGTGCAAGTCTTAAAATAGCATCAGCACATAAGAAACCTTCTGGCATTGAAATACGACGGTTAGCAGAATCATCCAAAGTTCTTTCAAGCCACTGAACTGAAGCTGTCATTGGAGCATTCATAGCGTCTGCCATTAAGTAACGAGCTAATGAACAGATTCTCTCACTACGCATAGGATTTCTCTTATATGCCATAGCTGATGAACCAATCTGATTCTTCTCGAATGGTTCTTCAATCTGACGATCATGCTGTAATAATCTAATATCGTTAGCCATTCTATAACAGCTCTGGGCAACTGAAGAAAGTGCATTCAAAATACGACTGTCTTCTTTTCTTGGATATGTCTGACCACATACATCAAAGACTTCTTTGAAATCAAAATCATTCGCAATCATACGATTCATTTCGAGGATTTTTGATTCATCACCATCAAACAGTTCCATGAAGCTTGCCTCTGTACCTGTAGTACCACGGCATCCTAATAACTTCATTCTATCGATTACATAATCAATCTCATCAATGTCAGATAAGAAATCCTGCATCCAAAGAGAAGCTCTCTTTCCTACTGTTATTAACTGAGCTGGCTGATAATGAGTATAACCAAGTGTAGGAAGCGCTTTATATTTGTCTGCGAAATCAGAAAGATTCTTTACTACTACAAGTAATTCCTTACGAATATACTTAAGTGCTTCTCTATAGATAATTAAGTCAGCGTTATCTGTAACATAACAGCTTGTTGCGCCAAGATGAATAATTCCAGCTGCCTTTGGTGCAACCTGGCCATATGCATAAACATGTGCCATAACATCATGTCTTACCTGCTTTTCTCTTTCAGCTACAACATCATAATCAATATCTTCTATATGAGCCTCCAGCTCATCAACCTGCTCCTTAGATACTGGTAATCCAAGCTTCATTTCTGCCTTTGCCAAAGATACCCACAGCTTACGCCATGTCTGGTAACGACAATCTGAAGAAAAGAGATTCAACATAAATTCCGAAGCATATCTTGATGATAATGGGGATTCGTATGTGTTTTTCATTAAGTTTCTCCTATTCTAAAGCTAATTATCTTAAACTATATTTTTATCTGTAAATAATACTGTCTCTTTCTGGTCCAACTGATACGAATGTAATAGGACATCCAATTCTTTCTTCTACGTACTTAACATAGTCCTGTGCAGCAACTGGAAGATCTTCGAACTTTCTTACATTCGAAATATCACATTTCCATCCATCAAGATACTCAATAACTGGCTTAGCATCATTAAGCTGTGCTGGGAATGGGAAATCATCTGTTGGTTCACCATCAACTGTGTACTGAGTACATACTGGAATCTTGTCCATATAGCTTAATACGTCCATCTTGGTTAAGGCAATCTGGGTTGCTGCCTGAACCTCTACTCCGTATCTTGTAGCTACGATATCAATAGGTCCTACACGACGAGGACGTCCTGTCTTAGCACCATACTCAAATCCGGCCTTTCTAAGCTCTTCTGCTTCATCTCCGAACATTTCGCATACGAAAGGTCCTTCACCAACACAAGTTGAGTAAGCTTTTACTACTCCGATAACATCATCAATTTTAGCTGATGGAAGTCCTGAACCGATTGGTGCATATGCTGCCATTGTATTAGATGATGTAGTATATGGATGAATACCATAGTCAAGATCACGTAAAGATCCAAGCTGTGCTTCGAAGAGAATACCCTTTCCAGCCTTCTGAGCTTCCTTCAGAATTTTTCCTGTATTACATACGAAAGGCTTAATTCTTTCACAATATGTTGTTAACCACTCTTCTAACTTCTCCATTGTATATGGTTCTGCACCGTATACCTTAGTAAGAGTTAAGTTCTTCCACTCAAGCAAATCAGCAAGGTGCTTTCTTAAATGCTCTGGATAATAGAGTTCTCCAGCTAAAATAGTCTTCTTCTGATATTTATCTGAATAGAATGGTGCGATACCCTGCTTGGTTGAACCGAACTTCTTATCAGCAAGACGATTCTCCTCAAGTTCATCAAGGTCACGATGCCATGGTAATAACAAAGATGCACGATCACTAATCTTTAAATTCTCTGGAGTAAGAGAAACACCCTTTTCAACTACCTCATCAATTTCCTTTAAAAGATTTTCTGGATCAAGTGCTACACCATTTCCTAAAATATTAATTGTATCTTTTCTAAAAATACCTGAAGGTAAAAGATGAAGAGCAAACTTTCCCTGCTCGTTGATTACGGTATGTCCAGCGTTTCCGCCTCCCTGATATCTGACAACAACGTCATATTTCTCAGTAAGAAGGTCAACCATACGGCCCTTTCCTTCATCACCCCAGTTAATACCTACAATCGCACAATTACCCATGTTTTTTCCTCCTTAATCTAATTTACAGATTTATATTTACCAAATATATTTGTCCAAAAAATATTCCTTAATAAACGCCAAAAGCACCACATCCAAAATGAATGTGGTGTTTCGTTTATTAGTTATTGTTTAATAATCTCTTCATAACCTCTTCGTATGCTTCTTCAACTCCACCAAGGTCACGACGGAATCTGTCTTTGTCAAGCTTCTCTCCTGTTTCACTATCCCAAAGACGACATGTATCAGGACTAATCTCATCTGCTAAGATGATTGTTCCATCTGAAGTTCTACCGAACTCAATCTTGAAGTCTACTAAAGTAACTCCACACTTTGCCCAGAATTCTTTTAATGCTTCATTAACTGCTAAAGCATATTTCTTAATAGTATCAATCTCTTCCTTAGTTGCTACCTTAAGAGCCAAAGCATGACTTGTATTTAAAAGAGGATCACCTAAATCATCATTCTTGTATGAGAACTCTAATACTGGTTCATCGAACTTAATTCCTTCTTCTACACCATAGTGCTTAGAAAAAGAACCTGCAGCAATGTTACGAACAATTACCTCTAAAGGAACGATAGAAACCTTCTTAACTAAAGTTTCACGCTCACTTAACTCTTCAACGAAGTGTGTTGGAATACCTTTCTTAGCAAGCATTTCCATCAGGCGGTTACTCATCTGATTATTAATCACACCCTTACCTTTAATAGTACCCTTCTTTAAACCATTAAAAGCTGTGGCATCATCCTTGTAATCAACAATGAAGAGCTCTGGATCATCAGTTTTGAAGACCTTCTTCGCTTTTCCTTCGTATACCTGTTCTAACTTCTGCATTTTTCAGATTCCTCCTTAAGATATCATCTATATTGTAATATTTATTATACGCTTATTAATTCAATAAATACCCTATTAAAATTTAATCTAATTTAGGGGTTGGGTCAACCCTTTTTAGAGAATTATTACGACTAATTTTTCGTCTTGAAACCAACTGGTTTAGTTATATCATTCTACTGATTAGCCATCCTGTCATAGATATCATCAAGCCACATTCTGTCAAGCTCTGTCTGATTTAAAATAGTAACCCTGTCAGGCCTTGTTGATGATGCTCTGTTCCATATATCAAAGAAGATATCTTTAGTAATTCCATAGCTCATTGGATTCATATCTATACCATAGGTTCTAAGTACATTTAAAAGCTTCTCCTCATCTCTTCCCTGGAACACGCAGGCCCCAACAGAGCCTAGGGCAACTCCAATTCCATGGGAGACTTTAATTTCAGGATAATACTCTTCTATAGCATGGCAAAAAAGATGCTCACTTCCACTACATGGCCTTGATGAACCCGCAATTTCCATAGCAAGTCCGCCCATTACGAGAGCTCTTGATAATATACGAATGAAGGTCTTGCTCTTAATATTCTTCTCATCACAATGATATACAGAATCAAAACTCATTCTGCTTATTCCGTATGCGAAGTCATCTACATGGGAATTGGAAGCACGTGCAGCTAATTCCCAGTCAAACAGCGCTGTATGTTTGGCAATAGTATCTCCAATTCCAGAAAGTGTCTGTCCCAATGGTGCGTTAATTATCATGGTAGTATCAACAACAATGGCTGTAGGTATCTTACACGACAACGTCTTTCGGCTGCTTTCGACAGTACCTAATACTGAAAATGGAGAAGCTAGGGAATCATTAGACAGTGTTGTTGGGAGACAAATATATACTGCCTTGCTAATATATGCAGCATACTTCGCCGTATCAAGGACTCTTCCTCCTCCAAAACCTATAACAATTTTAATATCTTCAACACATATCTTCTTAGCAATTGCTACAGCCTCATCGAATGTTGCCGCTCCCATTGAAAGCACTTCTGCATCATTAAAATCTTCTTTAATAGAGTTAACAACATCCTGATATGTGTCTATAAGGAACTGTTCTGAAATAATAATGGCCTTCTGCCCCTTAATTTCTGGTATATATGAAGCAATTATTTCATCCGTTCTTTTGTATGCATCTTCTTCTACTACTAAACATAAGGGAAGATTAAATCTTGTATGCTGGTTCATTATATGTTTCCTTTCACAGTAATTTCACAATTTTTGACTATTTTACTTATAGTCTATATGTTATAACACTATATGGTATACAGAAAACCAATAAGAGGACATCTCATGGCTAAAGAAAATAGAGTAATCAACGAAAAAACTCCATTACTGTTCTTAGCGGGCCCCATGTTCATGGAGCTTTTATTAAATATCTTCATTAACAATGTAGATACACTGATGCTAAGCCACTACTCAGAAATTGCTGTTGGAGCAGTCGGCAATGCTAATCAGATTATGTTCCTTCTCATATTAATGTTCAATATCATAGCAACTGCTACATCTGTTATAGTTGCTCAGTATCTTGGTGCCGAAAAGTATTCAAAGATGAATACGATATACACACTGGCGATGATAGTAAATTTCTTCTTCGGTGTTGTATTAAGTGTAGCATTCGTAGTATTTAAAGAACCTATTTTAGTTCTGATGAATGTTCCTGTTGAAATGATTCCTGATGCCAAAATATACATAAATATCGTTGGTGGAAGTCTCTTTCTTCAGGCATGCTACAATGTAATGCTTCAGATTCTTCGATGTAATGGTCACGCCAAGATTGGTATGCATATTTCCATCGTAATTAATATTATCAATATGATTGGAAATTATGTATTTTTGTACGGACCTTTAAAGTTCTTAAACTTAGGTGTCGCAGGTGCTGCCATTCCTACAGCTGTTGCCCGTACAGTAGCACTTATTGCCTCAATTGTATATTTTTATCGAAAAAAGATTGGACAGTTCGCGCTTCGATATATCATTCCTTTCCCAGGCAAGATGCTTTTCGAAATGATCAAAATCGGACTTCCATCTGCTGGTGAAAATCTCTTCTATAACATGTATCAGCTCGTACTTCTTTCATTCATCAATGGTATGGGAAACGATGCTGTTAATGCGAAGGTATACTGCGCATCATTAATGTCTTTCGCAATGGTGTTTTCTAATTCTGCGGCTATGGCCACCCAGATTATTGTTGGACATTTAGTAGGTGCCGGAAACGAAGATGCTGCCTACAGACGTGCCTTCTCGACACTTAAGATATCGCTTCCAATCACCATAGGATTATCAACACTAAACTGTATTTTAAGTCCATATTCACTTCGACTTTTCACAAGCAATGAGAACATCATCCATCTGGGATTCTATATTCTCTTAGTTGATATCGTAATCGAAATCGGAAGATGTCTTAATATGACCTTCGTAAGTTCACTAAAAGCATCTGGCGACTATATGTTCCCACTCTACATTGGAATCCTGACCATGTGGGGCTTCGGAGTCCCTGTCGGCTATGGAATGGGCGTTGCTCTCGGAATCGGAGTATCCGGAGTATACATAGGAACTGCAGCAGATGAATTCATCCGTGGACTTATAGTTATGAGAAGATGGTATAAGAAAAAATGGCTTGGCAAGTCAGTGGTTAAATAACCATTCACTAGTGAACGTTTTACTGAAGCATCCACATTTTTTCTACTTTCCACAGATGTTCATGTACGTTTTCAAGAATATTCTGCCAGCATTCAGGATTCTTATTAAGAATATCTATCATTTCGTTCCTTGGAATCCATATTACTCTGGCCTCATTACCAGCTACAGCATAGGTTCTTTTGGCAATATTCTTAGAAGTTATACCCTCTAATCCTAAAATTCCATTTTCCTTAAGTATTCTGAGACTCTTTACGTATCCATCTACATCTGTAACGTTCTCTTCTATTCTTCCCCTAAGGACAATACAAACATTCTCGACAACATCACCCTCACGCAAAAGCTCATCATCAACTGAAAGGTTCTGAAGTATACATTTTGAAGCAAGGCCTTTTAGCATATCAGAATCAACACAACCGAAGATTTCAGATGCACTAAGGCAGGCCAATATTTCTTCTGCATTCTTTTTCTTAAGTTCTTCCTTAGTAATATTTAGTTTTTCAAGTTCCTCGCGCTCAAGATCAGCCTTTCCATCGCTGACTATTTTACTAAGCACCCTGACATACATATCATGGAGTCTGGCGATTCCGTCGTACTGAAACGAATTGGCATCATATGTATAATTAACAGAACATCCACTATAGGTAATATCAAATCTTACTTTCAGCTCTATACCTGTGTTATTATCATCACCAATCAGGTACCATTCTCCATTTTCATCTAATTCATCTATATCAAACACGCTAAAAATTATATGAAAATGTTCAAAGAATTTTTGGTCAAAAACCTTATCAAAATCCGCTTTCGCTATATACCCTGATTTTGATGCCTTACTAAATTTCTCCTCAAGCTTCATTAAAGAACCAGGCACGCTGTCAACCCTGCTCGTCATTACAGGAAATACCTTAGGCTCTTCTGCTTTTCCTGTAACAACTATCGAAGGATTATTTTCATCATTAGCACATCCTAATAAGGCCATCCACGCGTACAAATATATAAGTTTTGAAGATATTTTTCTTATCTTCGAATATTCATATATTTTAAGGACAATATCAGCATCTATATCTTTGTACGAGGAATCCTTAATGTACATTGATATATCTGAATCAAGCCTTCCCGGAACCAAAAGCTCCTTTCCAAGAAGTGAGATCTCATTTTTCCAATATGCTACATTCCTATCGCTGATGGATTTATTGAAATCATTAACAGATTTACTAAGAGTATTAAAATCTCCCTGCTCGAACTTCATATCCGAAAATACTGTATCAACGAGATGGAATCTTGAGATGTTAGTACACATTTCAGGAATAAACGATACAACTACTGCAAGCATATTTTCCTTAAGTATGAAGGCATTAAGCCTAAGTGGAGCACTCTTTTTCGGATTATATATTCTTCTGCCTTCAGAAGCTGCTACACTAATAACTTTACCAATTTTAGCCTTCGCATCCATGTCCGTAAGATCAGCAATAGGAAATACAGATTCTGTAGGCATATATGTTACCTTGACAGTATCATCAAGAACATTCGTAATATAATTAGTTCTTAGATTAGGTATTGCATCAAGAAGCCTGTTGTATCCCTCAAGAATCACTGATGTATCAATTATGCCTGTCAATTTCCATACCAGCTGATGATAGTACTGATTACGGCTTTCATTCATACTGTCAATCAGCTTCTTCTCTTCATCAGAGCACAATTCAATCTTCTCAATAGTTCGAGGGCTTAACTCAACAACCGCTTCAAGTTCTTTAGTATTAAGTTCTAATTTTCCGTCAATTATTCTCATTACTTAATTTAAAATCCTAAAGTTTCTTTTATTTCTATTATCATTCATAATTCTCATCCTTTTCGTTGTATTTATTATACCTTTCACTATACTTATTATCCCTTACAAAAATATAATTTACAATCAAAATATAAGATTATTATCTTCTGAATTTTGGGCGTTTAACCAGGTGCTAAAACAAATAATATAAAATAAACCAAACAATTGTTGCGTTTTATGTTAGAATAAGAAGGTAATTGAAATTTAGACTATATATTTGTACTAGGATGGTTATTGAAATGTTCGAAATAGTTGTAGATTCTGCAGCCAATATACCTGCTGAACTTGCGAAAAAATATAATATCAGGGTAATTTCTTTCGTAAATTACATAAATGAAAAACCACTTGTATGCTATGATCCTTCCCTGTCTCCTGAAGAAGAAAGAGAACTTGGAAAAACATATTATGATTCCATGAGAGCTGGTGTTGAAGTAAAAACCGGTTTGGTAAGCTGCGGAGATTTCGAAGAACTTTTTGAAAATATAATAAGAGAAGGAAAAGATGTTCTATATTTTTCTCTTAGTAAGAATATTAGTGGAACCTATAATTCTGCAAGACTAGCTGCAGATGAGGTGCTCGAAAAAAATATCAATTCTAATAAAATCAGATTAATTGATGCACTTAATGCATCTCTTGGTCAGGGAATCTTAGCCCTCTATGCGAGTGAATTAAGAAATAAAGGAATGAGCATGGACGAGGTTGCTGACATTTTAGAAACATATCCTCAGAAAATGAATGGAATCTTCACTGTTGGAGATTTAAAGCATCTTTCAAAGACTGGACGTATTACCGGTGTTGCTGCCCTTTTGGGTAATGTTCTTAATATCAAACCAATACTTCGTGGTAATAAAGAAGGCTTCATAGTAGAATTCAAAAAATGTCGCGGTCGAAAAACATCTCTCAACACCCTCGTTGATTTAGTATGTAACAATATCGAAAATCCAGAAGACCAGATTATCGGCATCGCGCACGCTGACGCTTATGAAGATTCGCTTTACGTTATGGAAGAAATCAAAAAGCGAATAAGTGTAAGAGAATTCATCAATACATCATATGACTTCTGCACTGGAAGCCACGTAGGGCCTGATACTATCGCTCTCTTTTTCATGGCAAAGGACCGAGAACTTAGTAAGTAAAGCAATTATTTACTATTCTTTATAGCCTTTTTAATCTTTTTAAGAAGCACTGTCCATAAAAGACTTAACGCCATTGTTGCTATGAAAATCAAAGCACTCATGGCCATTGTTTTTCCATCATTTGCTCCTGATGGCTTTTTTATATTCGAAAAACCAGATAGTCTTGTTATCATTACACCAATAACAAGATGTACTAATAAAATATCTAAGGTATTCTGTCCAATAAATACAAGTGGATTTCTTATGAACTTTATTTTCGATAGCGCTTCGCACAAATATGCAAGTTCAATAAACTGAATCACTCCTAATAAAACTCCAGTATATACACTAACACTTCCAAGATTTCCCCATTTGCCACTACCAATGGTATTAGGAACTCCACACATAAAGAACATCACTAAAGATATAACTGTAGTGAATATCACTAATACAACCAGTTTTACACCCTTAACCTTATGTTTGTTAAATACATCTTTTTCTTTAAACAGACATCCAATAAGCATAAGTGATGCTATTCCAGGTGAATCCTGCAAATTACATACCAAAGGTGGGCAAAACTGCTTTAATAAGCATGTTGCTGTCATCAATAGCAGGATAACTCCCAGTGAATATAACAATGATTTTTTAACAACCTTCGCAACTGCAAAAAAGATAATACTTGACAAAAATAGCTGCACCAGAAACCACATGGCTACAGTAGTGTCATATAACAAAAGCCCAAATGGGTTCATATTAGTATAATCTATATTAATAATTAGTATTCTGTTTGCCAGTTCCATTGGGAAGTCTTTAAGCGCACTAATCAGGCTTGTTTCGCCCATGGATAACATATATATGGAATCTATAAGATAAATTCCTGTAAAGTATGCAAGGAATGGAATTCCAAGGCTTTTAGCCCTTAATCCTATATTAGCGGTGTAGGATCTTTTATATGGATTAAATGTATATCCCGAAAGAATAAAATAGACACACATAGCTGCGCCGAATAATACCTCCAGCACTATCAGCCCGAACATACTCCACGCTACTACATGGAAGGCGACTACGAATAGCATAAGTATTCCTTTTGTCATGTCAATATTGTCTAAACGCTTTTCCATATCAATTATCTCCTCGCAACTGCATTAACGACTTTCCATTATCGCACATCTATACATTACTTCTTTTTTAGTAATGATATTCACTAAGTAGTCTTTTAAATATTTCCATAAATCTGGGACGCATGCTAGGTTTAAGGAACAGATCATTATGCTCCATATCCTTACAGTCTATTATTTCAAGATCTCCAAATATACCCTTTATTATATTTATCTTACTTTCTATGTATTCGTCAGTTTTTCCTATGAATGCATTTAAGTAAACAACATGTCCAGTATAATGCTCTAAAGACATATCTCTGTCATAGTTAAGTAATACAACCGTATTTCTTCTCATGAGCGTCTCTTTAACGCTTAGTTCAATGTCATGTGCATTAAAGTACTGCTTCAATTCTTCGGCAGTGAAAAGCCTTGCTTTTCCCATCATTGATGTATATGAATCACCTAAAACAAGAAATGGCTTCGTAACATCCGGGTTTCTTTTTGCATATTCACAAGCTACCTTGTTCGCCAAATCGCCACCCCATGAAAAGCCTATAAAACCAGCGATTCTCGCGCCATGAGGAACATTATTTTCCAAAAGGTCAGTATAGAATAAGCTTACACTGTCAATATTTCCATCTTCGAATAATAGTTCATAATGGTTCATGATATTGTCAAATACAAATATATTAAACAACTCACTCCAGTCATCATACTTATCAATCAATGGATTAGTATAAAGAATTCCCTGTGTACATACCAATACAGGTTTAGCTGGATCATATGGCTTATAAAACCAGAATAATCTACGCGAGCTTTTGATTAATGCTCTGATATTACGATAACGCATAACATCACCAACACTGACCTTAACTCCTAATTCATTAAGCTCGCTAACATATTGAATGCAAAGCAAAGAATTAAGGCCAAGACCCTCCAGATCGTCAGTAACTCCGAATTCAACATCAGGCAATATCTTTCTCGCTATCTTAAGATATAGTGCTTCTTCCGGTGAGTCTGGTTTAACAATTTCATGTCCTACAGTTATTTTAGGCTCTGGCAATGACAGTCTGTCAAATTTACCATTGGCATTGGTTGGAAGCTTATCCATGGCTATCCAAATACTTGGCACCATATAGTGAGGAAGGTGATCGACTGCATACTGTCTTAGTATTACATCATTTATTTCATAATTTGGTTTTTTAACGTAATAGCAAACTAAATTATCCCCGCCATTTATACTCTTTACTGCGCATACTGCTTCCTTCACAGCTTCATGTCTGGCCATTACTGTCTCAACTTCACCAAGCTCTATACGATATCCGTTAAGCTTAACCATATAGTCTTTTCTTCCATGGAATATCAATGTTCCATTATCATCATATGCCATTAAATCAGCTGTTTTAAACATGATTCTGTCCGAACCATCTGGAACCTTAACGAATTTTTTGCTGGTAAGTTCTGGCAAATTGCAATATCCCATCGCTACTGTAGGGCTTACTAAACAGAACTCACCTATAACATTTTTTTCGGTTATAATTTTATTATCATCATCGACTAATAATATTTCCGAATTTTCATATGGGCATATTCCCATAGTTCCATCCTTGTCACCGAAATGAACATCATTAATAAGCATGGTACCTGCTTCGGTTGCACCATAAATATTAACCAATCTGATATTCGTATTAGGGATTTTCTGTATCTTTTCTCCACCCATACAGATGAAATCAAGCTTTAAATCTTTATAGGTAGATAATAATGAATTGGCAAGCTTAGGAGGCATAAACATGGCATTTATGCTATAGATATCTATAACCTCTTTTATTCTTTCAAGATTAACCACCTCGTCCTCAGCCATAACATAATAGGAGCCTCCGGTAGCCATAGAAAGATATAATAAAGTTGATGCTACGAATGTAAATCTCGCAGGATTAGCGAACCTTAGGCCTTCATCCTTTATATCAAGATATTTGCACATGCCTTCAAGATCAAATAATCTATTAGAATGAATAACTCCCTTAGGCTTACCAGTAGAACCAGAAGTAAAGAAAATTACACATTCGCCGTCAAGATCAGCCTTATTAACATCGGTTTCATCACCATTATTACTTATTATTTCGTTATAATATAATAAAGTATCCTCAGTAAAACCAATCCCATCCTTACTAAAGTCAGCTTTCATAACACCTTTTAATGTGACAACCTTAGCAAATTGGGAATCCAAATAAATATCCCTGATTCTTTCATCAGGGTATTCTGGATCTAATGGAACATAGCTACATCCTGCCTTAATTATTCCCAAAATAGCTACAACTAAATCCTTTCCTTTAGGAAGACTAATAGCTATTCTTCTATTTATGATTCCCTGTGATATAAAATAATTAGCAAGAATGTTTGACTTTTTATTTATTTCGCTATATGTATAGCTTCCATTTTTGTCTCTTAATCCTACATTTTCAGGATATTTTTTTGCTGATTCTAAAATCACCTCAGAAAGTGTTTTCATATAACAATTTCCCCAATATTATTTATTCTTCTCGTTCATCTCCAGACGCATTTTAATTTTGGCTGGTAAAACTACATTACATGCAAAATCAAATACCTCTGCATACTCTTCATTGTTAAAAAATGAGATATATTCAAATATCTTTCTAAAATCTTTTTCTGGTAATAGATACTGCCAAAGTAGTGTATGCATATTATCAAACATTGCATATTTTGCATCATCAACATACTCTGGATTGTTTTCTGATAAGAATTTAATTAATGCATTACTTGACAGTTCAACATGGCCAACTGTTTTTTTCAGCTTATCTATATTCAGGTTAGCGGATCCTGAACTCATTCCATCTCCGGTTATATAGTGATACAGTACCTTATTTAATACGCCGAAGCTTTCTGCATAAGTATATATGATACCAGTAATATAACCGTCTTCACCCATATTACAATAAAATGACTCAACACTATTTAAGGTCTTTTCAATAACACTTCTTGAATAACAGCTCTTCCATACACAAGGTGGCATCTCCCCCCTTAAATAAGAAGTTATTGGTTTTTCCGGCAAAATAGGTAATACTTCTTTTCCCTGAGGCTCCATAATGAATCCAAAGGTAAGAACATCAACCTTATTTTCCTTTAAGCTGTTATAAATAAGTTCAAAGGAATTATTCTCAATATAATCATCTATGTCTATGAACATCATATGTTCACCCTTTGCATTTGACATAGCCGTAATTCTCGCATTTAATACAGATTTATTACCATCATGTTTAATGACTTTAAATCTTTCATCAGATTTAGCAAAACTCTCCAGCACTTCTAAGGATCCGTCATTTGATCCATCATCAATTAGAAGAACTTCAAAATCTGTAAACGTCTGAGCCTTAAGCGATTCAACACACCTGTCCATTTTACCCATCTGATTAAAAACAGGTATCATTATAGTAAAAAACGGTTCCATATTATTCCTCCTAGTTATTCATTCTGCTAAATTGATCTGGATCAACATAATCATAACTTTCCAGCCCTATATCAATACACTTGGCATCCACGCCCAATTCATTCAAATATCCGCATACATTCAAAGCAATGTCCTTCTGATCATGATTTTGTCTGATTCTTATTACACATTTATCATTATATGTATATATATAATAATTTGTTTCCGGCTTAACCGGGTTACCACACATCGAGATAACATCTATATGCTCCATCATGTCCTTTGGGAATTTAAGCACTCCCATGCTCGAAACATAAAATGATACTAAATTAGCCTTCTGGCCCTTAACCATAATAGCTTTAATAGCTTCATACTGATCAAGACGAAGGTACTGTTCTATCACTTTAATAGTTTCAACATTTTCAACAACATGATTGGACAGCTTTTCCAAATCCATTCCGTTTTTAATTCTATTTTTTAGGATGCTGAATCTATCCTGTAATGATGCACCTTTAATCTCATTATCATATTCAATCTGCACATCAGCTGCAAAATTGTGAAATGATTCAGAGTTAAATGACTTTCGCAAATCTGCGGCGATGCATATTTTCAAATCAAGGTCATCTTCTATCTTATATACATCTATCATTGATTTTGCTATTAAATCAATCAGCATTACGGTTAATGTAGCATTGTTTTCTTTTAAATAACTGGCCAATTGAGAATACACAAATTCAATGTCAATAGTATATGACTTATCTGTCATAAAATATGGCATATCAAAATCTTCAATATAGTATTTTTTGGCTTCTTCATCTTTAGGCGCATCATCACTGGAAACTGAAGAAATATATTCTTTTGCTTTAGTTACTACATCCTCCAAAGCCGTCGCAGGAGTGTTGTCATATATCATCTTTTCAGAATCAATCGATATGCCTAAATTCGTCAGATAATAGTACAAAACATGCATCATGAATAGTGACATCACATTTCCGTCTCCCAATACATGGAAGGCAGATAATTTAATAACACTATTTTTATATAAAACTCTAAAAAGATATCCATTAGTAGAAGCTGAACCTAACGAAATCTTTTCATCATCTTCTTCAAAAACAGGAACAGTACCATTATTTTCTTCGAATACAACTCTTCCATTTTCATCCAATAGAGGTTTGACCTTCCATGTGATGAAAATATCCAAAGCCTGTCCAACCGCTTTTTTTAAAGCTTCACCATCTATATTCTGGTCTAATGAATATACTAGTTCAGCGGTCATTGATTTTCCCTGATTATTATATAAATAAAACTTGTCATACAAACTAAATTCCATACATTATCATCCTTTATTTTTTAGAAAACTGACTATTATACAATTCAGCATATGCTCCGCCTCTTTCAAGAAGCTCTTCATGCTTTCCGCATTCTACAATATCACCATCTTTTAAGAAGAATATTAAATCCGCATTCTTTATAGTTGATAATCTATGTGCGATAACAAAGCTTGTTTTGTCAGAGGCCAATTTATCTATAGCATCCTGAATCAATTTTTCTGTTCTGGTATCAACAGATGAAGTAGCTTCATCGAGAATTAAAATGTCAGGATTTTTTAACATAACTCTTCCAATAGTTACTAACTGCTTTTGACCGGCTGAAATAGAATCTCCATTCAATACTGTATCCATTCCATCAGGAAGTGTACTTATAAGATATTGAAGTCCGCAGTCCAGAATAACCTGTTTTAACTGCTCTTTGGTAACACCCTGGGTTGAATAAATTAGGTTTTCAGTAATTGTTCCTGTAAATACCCACGTTTCCTGAAGAACCATACCAAGGATTCTATGAAGTTCTTCTCTCTTCATATCCTTGATATCAACTCCATCAATGCTGATAGAACCTGAATTTATTTCATAGAATCTCATCAAAAGGTTTATAATCGTACTCTTTCCAGCGCCTGTAGGACCTACAATAGCTACCTTCATTCCCGGTTCAATTGTTGCTGAAAAACCATGTATTATTTCCTTATTTTCTGAATAACCAAAACGTACATTATCAAACACTACGCGTCCTTTTAGATTATCTACCGTCTTGGTTCCGACGTCTTCATTCTCTGGCATATCCAAAAGGTCAACTATTCTGTCTGCACTTACTGATGTAAGCATAATCTGAGGAATAGTTCCTGCCAATGTGGATACAGGAGCGGCGAACATTCTTGAATACATAACAAAAGCAATAATTACACCAATTGTAATATCAGAATTTCCATGCAACGAAAGATATGCTCCGAAAATAACTACTACAGCGTAAGAAATATTATTCGTAAGACTCATCATTGGAGTCATTACACTTGACAAAAACTGAGCCTTCTTACTATCCTTACGTATTCTTTCATTATTATCATTAAAGGCTTTCTTAACATCCTCCTCCGCATTAAAGGCTTTAATAAGCATATGTCCATTTAATGATTCATCTATCTGAGCGTTCATAAAGGCCATTTCAGTTCTTTGAGCCTTCATAATAGGAGTAGTCTTTTTAGTAATGACAGTACTAATAAATGATCCTAGCAAAACTGATACAATTACACATAGTGAAAGGCTTACACTCATTTTAAACATCATAACCACTGAGCCTATAATCATGACCAAATTCACTATGATAGCACACAATACTCTTGCTATTATGGATTCTACCGCACTCACATCAGAAACTGAGCGGGCTATTAGTTCTCCTGGAGACAATGAATCCATTTTAGCTATCGTAATATGATTAATCTTATTATTTATAGCGTTTCGTAAATCCCGTCCAACACTCCTTCCGTATTTTGCCATCAAACGTCCACTTAGTACGTTACATACAAGTACAACAACAACAGCAATCAATGCAACTATTCCATATCTTTTTACTAAAGTTAAATCTATATTTCCTTTAATACCATCCTGAATAACATTTGATATATTTTTAATGGCATCTGGAACGAACAGATTGACACAAGAACCAACAACCCCTATGAAAACAGCAAATATAATTTTTGATTTATAAGGAGCTATAAAAGGAGATAATTTTTTCAAAACATTTCTCATTACATTGCCTCCTCACTAGATAGCTGTGATAACGCTATTTCTTTATATACTTCACAATTATTCATAAGATCGGTATGGGTACCCTGACCTACTATATGACCTTTATCTATTACAAGGATTCTATCTGCATCCTGAATAGTTCCTATACGCTGGCCAACAATTATTGTTGTCTTATCCTTTGAATATTCCTTTAATGCATCGCGCAATGTCTTATCCGTTTTAAAATCTAGTGCAGAAAACGAATCATCAAATATATATATTTCAGGATCACGATAGATAGCTCTCGAAATGGTTAATCTCTGCTTCTGCCCTCCAGAAAAATTGCTTCCACCGAGCATAACCTCGGAATTATAGCCACCCTCTTTTGAATTAATGAAATCATCTGCCTGACCTATCTTCGCAGCCTCTATAACCTTATCAACTACCAGGTTAAATCTTCCATTTTCACCATAACCAATATTACTTATAATATTACCGGCGAACAAAAAGCTCTTTTGTGGAACATATCCAATTCTATTTCTTAAATCACTAAGCTTATAATCCTTAACATTCTTTCCATCCACTAAAACCTCGCCTTTAGTCACATCACAAAGTCGTGGAATAAGGTTCAAAATAGATGTTTTTCCGCAGCCAGTTCCTCCTATGATAGCCAATGTCTCACCTTTATTAACCTTAAAGGTTATATTTTCAAGTACATAATCTTCTGAATTAACATATTTAAATCCAACATTCTTAAATTCTATCGTACCTTCATTAAGTTCATCATTGTCTTCAACTGCATTATCAGCATCTTTAATTGATACTATAGTAGACAGAACCTCTGTTATTCTCTTTGATGCATTATTAGTTAATGGGAACAAAAGAACAACTGAAACAAGATTTACAAATGCTACTATAAGCATGGAAATATATGAAACGAACGATGCCATGTTAGAATAGTATATCAACCTGTCCGTACCAGCCATATCTTTAATTACAAATGCACCAGATACATATATTGCAACTGATAATCCATACAAAACAAAGGAAGTAACAGGAGCAAATAATGCAAGCCACCCCTCCTGCTTTATATTTAATTTAACAAATGCATTATTAGTTTCTTCGTACTCGTTTTCCTGTTTTTCAAAGGCGTTATAGGCATGTACAACTCTAATTCCTGAAACATGCTCCTTGGTTAAGGTTGAGAGCTTATCATTATATGCACTCAATTTCTTAACCATCGGAATAACCTTGATAAATATACAGATAACAACAGCCAGAATAACCACCATTGCCATTATAGCCATTAATGTCCATAATGGTTCACCAGTTGCTATTCTGAGGATTACTATGGCAGCACTTAATGGAGCCTGCACCATAGGCTTCATACAACTGTTAAAGAAATTTTCTATAGTGGCTATATCATTAGTACATCTAGTAATTAAAGATCCAGTCCCAAAATATTGGGTTTCAGTCATTGAAAAATCTATAATTTTTTCATACATAGCCTTTCGAATTTTACTGCATACCGAAGCACAGATTCCGGCGAGAAGATAGCTTGATAAAAGAGAAATTAAAAAAGCTAACACCGCATAAAGACTCATTTTCAATCCAGCTTCCACTATACTGGAGATTTCGGAACCATTCATCTGAAGCAGTGTTGATATATTTGCCATTTGCGCCGGAATAGCAGTTTCCAATAGAACCTGAAGCAAAATTGAAACCATAATTCCGACTGTAATCCATTTTTCTTTAGTTGTTTCAAATTTCCATATAATTTTCATGAATCTGTCCTATAAAAATATCATTAAAACTCATACATATTTTTAACTATCGCATTTATGTATTCTTTATTCAATAAATCTAAAAATTTGTCTTCTTTTAGTTTCATGAATAATCTTATAATTCCACTTACAATAAATTCCTTATATCTTTGCTTTTTTGTTTCATCATCAGTATCTTTGTAATACTGAACAAAAATTTCTTCCATTAAAAACTTTGCATTTTCTTCTGTCAGGCCCATTCTTGCATATATTTCATTATTCATTTTCCCAAGATAATAAAGGCCCACATAGATATTAATATCAAAAATTCCATTACCCAAAGCGGAATCTACTACATCAATTAACATCATTTCGCCTTCACACTTTATTACATTAGCAAAATTAAGATCTCCATGAATATAATTATTTGAATCTTCAATTCCATTTACCACATCAAATGCAAAATCAGCATCCTCTTTACTGATATATTTTTCTCCAAGCTCTTTAATAAAATCAATATAAGCCTTCTTTATGCTTGGAAGACTTCCCTCTGGTAATACTATCGAATGAATATTTTTTGCGTATTCACCAAGAATGCAAATAGATTTTTTCAGAGCCTCGCTATCATTCTTATCATTAG
Organism: Lachnospiraceae bacterium; assembly: GCA_024399135.1. Classification (GTDB taxonomy): domain Bacteria; phylum Bacillota; class Clostridia; order Lachnospirales; family Lachnospiraceae; genus JAILLW01. The sequence goes on from JAKSHY010000005.1 coordinate 59,958, forward strand.
CTTCCTCGAAATCTTTGGAAAGCGTTTTAGCAGCTACTAATTCAAAAATAAGCGCATACTGATCATTAACCTTCACAATATCATAAGGAACTGCACATGGAACTCCACTTAATAATACTGTTCTTGATTTTTCCTGCTCATCGGATACTTTATCAAAAGTGTATCCTTCATTAAAAACCTTAATTACTTTATCTTCATCAAACTTATATACAATTCCTGTTGTTCCAACACCTAAAAGCTCAAGGCCTTCCACAGATACGTTCCTAAGCCCTCTTTCAACTTTAATTATCTGAGTTATACCTGTCAGTTCTAAAACATCGTATACATCCTTAGATACGTTAATAATTTTATTTAATTTCCCCGATTTTTGAGCAATAATCAAAACTCTTATACCTGCACTTGAAATATAAGCTGTGTCGCTCATGTCAAAAACTATATTTTTGTCCGATGCCTTTTCAAGTTCGTTAGTTACCTCATCATGAAAAACTGTAGCATTTGAACTATCAATTCTTTCTGTTAAATTAAGGACTATAAAATTTTCATCATTAATTACGTTTTTTATCGTATCCATATGTCCCTTCCTTAATAATGATATAAACTTACCTATATTTACTTAATCGCACTAATCTTAAGAAATTTTTTGTCACGTGGAGCCGTTAATACATGCGATGGATATATACTATCTGTAGTAACATCAAGCTTGCTGGCTTTTGTTTCTGCATAAAGAGTCATTGTCTGAGGTTCAAGCAACCTGACTTCTAATTCATTGATGCTTCCATCAAGTATATCCTTTTCATAGCTATCAATTTCTTTTTTAAGTCTTATCTCAAGCTCTTCCTTAATGGCTTTAGTAATATTCATATCCACATTCTCATTCTGTGGCTCAATGTATATGACGAATCCGTCGTTTTCCTCAGTATACGCATAGTCACTTAATGGAATATTGAATTTATTACATGCCTCCTTAATCATTCTATATAAATCGATTGATTTTATAGTTGAATTAGCTATTTTTAGCTTGCTGACTGCTTCATCGTACCATGTGAAAACAGGAGTTTCATCTTCAATAGCAACTACTTTAATAAAACGATTAGTATTGTATCTATATAAGCCGGCATGAGTTGTAACAAATACCTTATATACATTTCCTATTTCAAGACCACTGATGAATACGAAATTATCTTCTGGCATTCCATTTTCATCACATTTTTTAAATTCAAGGAAAGCATTGTCACAGTTAAGCTTAATATTACTGCTTCCATCAACTGACATACCCATAAACACTTCGGGAATTAGTAACGGAGCATTATATACAACAATGTTATCAAAGTTTTCCATTAAATAATCTGTATATATGGTGAACTCATTATCTTTAAACGCAACTACCCTCTTAAACTCTGGCCATATCTTTTTTACATCTAATTTAACTTCACCATTTTTTGCTTTTTTAAGCATATCTCGTATATACTCTGCTTTGGTTGCATCTGGCATAAATTTGTAATTTTCGATTTGACCATTTTTTATTGCGTCACATATCTTATCGATGTTTCTAAATAAGTGATCAAACATCATATAGATATTCCACGTATTTGGTGCAACAATCTGGGTAAGCTTTTCATCATTTATAGCAAACACCCATCTAATATCAAAAGAAGATGCCATTTCATCATCAAAAATGAGCTTCGACGGTATAGCAAATTCTGCATTAGCTTCCTTATCCTGGTTATAAAGATTGCTAAAATAATCCTGCATAATAGCAGCATAAATAGAATTTAAGCTTGTATTATCATTGTAGTGAACTATTGAAGTGACACTTTCATAAAATAATGCTGTATCATTATTCTTGAAAAGTTCTGACATACATGTCGAATATTCTTTTATATGCTCCTTCGTACATGGCAATATCTTTTTAGTATTAAATGATCCAAACGAATAAAGGTAATTCGTTATAGGTTCAGAAACAAATATTTGAGACTCGCCAATTCGTGTTGTCAAAGCAATTAATGGCTGATACGTATCGTAATCTGTAACTGGAACTCTTGCCTCAAAACCAGACAATGTACTGATACCTACGAAATCATATCTCTTTCCAATATCAGTATTACAGTTATCATCTAAGATTTTCTTCAATACCTTCATATCCTTTGAATATTCACTTCCGTAAATATCCTTGGAAATAATAGCATCATCACCATCTTTGCCCTCAGATATATTCATAATATAATCTTTAGGAATGTCATATCTTTCATATGCAGCTCTTTCGCTGTATATTTTCGATATTTTAAGAGGCTTCATCTTTTCAATATATGGACCAAGTATATCTCTAATTTTGTACCTGTCATCCAATGTGATTTTTTTAGATGCTACCATAAATCTCATAACGCATCTAATCATTGCGCCTATTGTTGGATCAGCATAATATCCATTAGAAAGGCAGGCATCAAATACCTTTGTAAGACCATTTGCAATGTTAATTATATCTTCACCGCTTTTTTCTCCACTTTGAACTAATGAACCACTATTTATGAAGTAATGGTATCCAATAGTCTGAGGAAGATAGCATAATCTGTTCGCCAATGGATAAGCCTGTAAATTAAATAGGTAATCTTCGGCAAAGCCTACACTTTCGTCAAACCATATATTATTTCTTTCTAAGAATTCTCTATCATAAATTCGTGAAGTAACCAATCCCCATACACCACTAAACATCTTTTCATCATCCCAGTTATTATCTGGTTCAATGATTATTTCTTCACGTGTCTGGTCCCACAGAACTATCTCAGTAACAGGAACGTTTGTTGGATTCTCAAGCTCGAATTCTCTTCTAAACCATGTAATCTCAGCCTTAGATCTCTTCATATGACTAAGAACCTTTTTAAAGCACCATGGTGTGAAGCTGTCATCACCATCCAAAAAAGCAAGATATTTTGACGTAGCCATACGCATACCATAATTTCTTGGACTTGATGGGGTTCTACAGTCATTATTAAGAACAAAGGTACGTATATTCCCATATGGCGCTGTCATTTCTTCAACTGCCATAATATACTTGTCTTCACAATTATGAAGGACTATAACCCACTCTATATTCTCAAAGCCTATAGTCTGATTTTTTATGGATTCTAATCCATTTTTAAATATTTTGGGGTCAATATTATGATAAGGGGTAACAACCGAAATCTCATAATTACTCATTAAAAAGTTCCTCCATTATTACTTTGTCAGCATACACTCTCTGACAATCAACACATTTGGCAGCAATATTTAACTCTTTTAATCCATTTAATATACAATCTGTAAGTTTGGTATCATCTGTCCTTGTTACTACCTGAATTCTCATAACATCCTTAAATGTATGTGCAACAACAGAATTACTTCTTGCCAAACCTCTAAGTTCAATATTATCCAGCATCCTGTCAAGACCTGATAAAAGTGTCATTTTCCCTGGATATGTCAATGCATATGTCAAAGGTCTGACTGATCCTTTTTTAGGTACCATTGTCTTGATTCTGGCCTGTTCAATGATAGGTGTTTCATCCTTTTCGAATGCATCAACTGATGCTGCTTTATTTCCCATCAGTTTAATGAAATTATTAGCAGTAATTTGCTTGTTCATGAAGGATTTCCACTTTAAACATCTTTCAGTAATATCTAAAGTTTCATCCTCTTTTTCATAAGGAATAAATATTCCATCTGAACAGTTAACAACTGTCTTAGAACCAACATATGGTCTTAAATTTACAGGAACCATAGCTATTACAGGCATATTATCAGTGTCATATTCCTTCCTTATAGCTGTAGATACAATATCATTAATGAGAGGAACAACTGATACCCCGAGCTCTTTAGTCTTTTTAATAAATTCCGAAGTGCTTAATGTAATGAGCTGTTCGTGCAAATAATCTGCATCATCAGGATAATCTGCATTAGGCAACGAATATGCCCCTTTATTATCAAAATGATAATCCTCCACTACATTACTATCCCCATACATTCTGTATGGATCTAATGCCTCCATTTCGTTTTCATCACTAATTGAAAAATCCTCACATCGAATTGTAGGCAGTAATTCGTTTAATTCGTCATCGTTTAATGAAAAAGATGTTTTAGTAGCATACAAATACATAAGACATCTTAAATATTCCAAGATACCGACTACATCAGAAAGGCCATGATAGTACGAAATAGTTACTTTATTGCCATCTTCAATAAAATAGAACAGATATCCATTAGTCTCATCTGTACCAAGGTGTCTAATCTTTCCATCTTCTTTTACAAAAACTATTTCTTTATCTATTACTTTTGAAGTTAATGTATTTTGATGAATTACAGTTCTTGCTCCGAGTTCCGGATATCTTTTTATGGCTTCATTGGCAGCTTCCTTAAACAAATCGAGATTAAGATTATTGATAGTTAATCTTAATCTGATATTAAAGCTGGCATTTCCCGTCATAATATAATAAAAGAACTTATTAGATGCTCCTAATTTTTGCTCTGTGCTCATTATTTGTCCTCCATAATATCTTTCAAACCAGGTAATGATACATTTTCTAATTCTTTGTATTTTAAAAATATTTCTTTCTTTAATTTATATCTTAAAACCTTATTGCTTATGAATTCATATAAATCCTCAAACTCTTCATTCTTAAGATAAAGAAGTCTGTTAACTATATCTACATAATCAGTTTCATTAATAATGGCCATACCAGCAACATACCTTCTCATGAACGTAGTCGCGTTATTAGCAAGCTCCATATAATCCTTATTATATTTTTCTAAAAATGACATCAGATTATTCTTAGATTCTGTAACGCTTTTTAAGTCTCTCTTGTATTTTTCAACAGATACTGTCTGCTTAACATTCGACATTCCTGCTGTATCATAATGATATATTGCCTTATTCATAATTCCGAAAGTATCAGCACATGAAAGAAGAACTCCCGAATAGAAGGTATCTTCTCCCATATTGCAATAAAAAGGCTCAATCTTATTAATCGCGTCTTTAATTACCTTCTTTGAATAGCATCTTTTCCATATGGCAGCATAATCTTCACCCTTCATATAAGCTTCCAAAGGATTAGGATTAGGAGCTGGCATAGACTCTTTTTTCGAAGGTTCAAATATGAAACCAAATCTCACTACATCTACTTTGTTTTCACCTAGATACTGCGACAAATCCAAGAAAGCATTTTCTTCAATCCAGTCATCGCTATCAAGGAAAAAGATATAGTCTCCAACTGCTTCCTTCATAGCTGTATATCTGGCAACCATTAAAGATTTATTACCATCATGTTTAAGAACTTTCATTCTGGAATCTTCTTTGGCAAAGTCTGTTAGCATTTCATATGACTCATCCTTTGAGCCATCATCTACAAAAATAACTTCAAAATTCGTAAATGTCTGACTTTTCAATGATTCAATACATTTATCCATTTTTCCTACCTGATTACATACAGGTATTAACACACTAAAAAAGGGTTGCATCTATTTCAAAACTCCTTTTGCTAAAATTTTTAATAATCTCTATCCTGATTTTGATATCCTCTCACCCAGATTTCATACTTTTCCTTCGAGAAAGAAATCACTTTATTATCCTTAGCATCTAATAAAGAATAATCTGTATCAGTCTCATATTTAAATGCATCATCAGCTATAGCGCCTGTCTTAAAATATTCAACCAACACATCACTTAGATATTCTCCAAAATCAAAATCTTCTTCTGTCCAATAGCCATCTCTTAGTGGAGAAAAATAGTTCATAAAATACGGAACTTCAGCAGAGTGAAACGCTCCATATATCTTTGAATTAGGACCCGGCATTGGATGTGTAAAGAAATATGTATAGGTATTGTTAGAAGCTCCTGCCTTTTTCCTTTCATTAGCGAAAAATATCTGACTGGCTATAAGATTATCTTTATTTATCTTTCCTAAAAGGCTATACATTTCTTCATTTTCAACATCATATATCTTACATACTCTGTCGAAATCATCTTTAAAAAATTCCTTCATAGGGACAAGCATTTCTTCTTTAGTGGCGGGTTTTGCCAATTTAAACAAGCCGCCCATCATAGCATCCCCTGGAACTGCTCCCATAATAATCGATACGTGATTAGTCGCACCGCTTCGAACCATTGGTGCGAATTTATCCTCGACAATATAACCATCAACTATTAATCTGTCTAAAATACGATTATTGGTTAATTCAAGCGCATCAATTTCTTTTAGCTCATCGAGCGTTATATTCATTTCCTTCAGCAGGTTATTTGAACTTTCATACGCTTCTTTAGTTGTATTCCATGGACGTGAAAAATTAACAAAACAGTTATATCCCATAGCTACAACATTCTTAAATAATCCCTTGGCAACCTTCGATGTACTTAAAGCCAAAACCTCTGAAGCACCCGAGCTCTGGCCCCAGATAGTAACATTATTACTGTCACCACCAAAATTATGTATATTTTCCTTAATCCATTTAAGTGCAAAAATTGCATCCATAAGATCACAATTTCCTGATTTTTTAGTCTCACTTTCACTGGACAAATCTTCATTAGCAAATAAGGACAAGGTTCCAACTCTATGGTTAAATGTTATGTATATTACACCTTTTTTCGCCAACGTTGTTCCATCATATATTTCACATGATGATCCGCCACTTACGAATCCTCCGCCAAAGAAATAAAGAACTACTGGGCAATCCTTTTTATCTGCTGGGGCCCATATATTCATTGTCAAACAGTCCTCTGACCACTCATGAGCGCTAACAATGAATTCCTTAGTCCATAAATCATCAAACATGTGATCTAGGTCCTTCTGAATAGGACTTTTTCCAAATTCTGTACATTCCTTCACACCATTCCAATCAGGATGTCTGACAGGTGCTTTAAATCTTAGTGGGCCAACAGGGGGTGCTGCATATGGAATCCCTTTAAAAATCTGAACATCTTCATCAGAATTCAGGTGTCCGGCTATTTCACCGCTTGATATCTTTACTATCTTTGTCTTTTTATTTTCTCCCATTTTGATGTTCTCCCTTTAATCCTCTACCAAAACCGCACGTAATGAAGGCGCCTCATATCCTTTCAATTCTTCTTCAGATTCATATACATCCTTTGATATCTTGGCAACCAAAAGCTTGTTGCATCCCCATTCATATATGGAATGCATTTTATCATTATTAAAAACATTAATTCTTTCGATTATTTTCGTGTAATCATCTTCATATGCCACATTCTGTAACAACACAAATCTTTGCATTGTTCTAACAGCGTGTCTTGCGTAATCTATATATTTCGAATTATATTTTTCTATGAATTTCAGAAGATTATCCCCTGACAAACCTACACTTTTCATATCTCTTTCGATTTTTTCTATGGATGCTGAGTTTTTACTATTAGACATTCCATTTCCAGTTACGTAGTGATGGAAAACCTTGTTAATCACGCCAAAAGAATCCGCGTTAGAAAATAAGACACCTGCAAAATACACATCCTCACCCATATTACAATAGAATGAATTCGTGGTTTCTAAGGTTCTTTCAATAACCTTCTTAGAATAGCAATTCTTCCAAATCGCTGGAGGCATTTTGCCTTCCATATAAAATTTTAATGGATCATCAGTTTCAGGTGGAAGTTCCTCAACACCTGATGGTTCATATCTGAATCCAAATCTTATAACATCGTCTGGGGTATTTTTTACATAATCATAGATAGAAGAAAGTGTATCTTTTTCGATGTAATCATCAGAATCTAAAAATAAAATATATTCGCCAGATGCATGCTCCATACCTGTATATCTTGCGGCTAATAATGATTTATTCTCATCATGCTTGTAAGCTTTAAATCTTTTATCTGCCTTTTCATATCCTAGAATCATATTATATGAATCATCTTTTGAACCATCATCAACCATTATGACTTCGAAATCCTCGAACTCCTGATTCAATATAGAGTCAACACATTCCTGCATTTTGCCAACCATATTACAAACTGGCACCAATATACTAAAATATGGCATCATACATCCTCCCATTATCCCGTTCATATATATGTATAATCCATTATATTATAATACATTGAAAGCAATTTAATAAAGCATTTTTTATTTATGAGCAGTTACAGCTAATCTTAATATCTTCTAAAGATTCGTCTGTTTTAAGACTCGTCTCTTCCGTATAAATATCTTCTATATCCTTAGCATCAAACTGTGAAAAACTTCTTTTTAGTGTATCTAGACTCATTCCCGTCCTTACCATCGATGCTACTACTGCCTTATCCTTCTCTGATATCATATCTTTATATTCCCTCAACTTTCAATTTCTATATTGTAATATTATCGTATTTAATAGCGTGTGACTATTACTAATAATAATTCTAAACCTATGGACAATTTAGAACTATATTTTTATCCTCGGATAATTTCTTTAATAATCTGCAAAGGTTCATTAGTCCCCATTGGCATGCTCTCTGATTCAAATGATATATAAAGGTTTACCCCTATTATTATTCCTATTTTTTTATATTCTTCAAGCTTCCAGAGATTTTTTGAAACATATGACATATCTCCCATTCTTCCTAAATGTTCCCAATATATAACTCGTCTCCTACGGACATCCAATATTGTAAAATCGGGGTAAAGGACTTCACCATTCTTTCTATAAACCGGACATTCGTATTTATATGGAATATCAAAACGATAAAGCTGATTCGCAATTGATACTTCACTCTTGGAACGCATTCTCTCTGATTTGTTCGAATAATATTCAGTAGTATCATTAAGGCTAAAACCTAATCCTTCGTATGGAATACTCTGCCAGTTTTTTATATATGTTTCATCATCCACAGTAATCGGATTAATTAATCTCTTTATCCCTGAATTCATATTTGCATATGTATCCATAATAGAATCATTTAGATTCATTCCTTGTATCTTCTTCAATTTATTTATTTCTTCAGTTATATTTTTTATAATTTTTTCAGCATATTTACGTTGTGCAAGTTGCATCTTTAGTTTTTCATCTTCTTTACCAAGATATTCACCCATTCTATCTTTTGGAGACTTTCGATTATAATATCGATAAAAATTATCTGTCTTACCTGGCGCAACTAACAAATTTCCTTCTGGGAGTTTTTCAATGATTTTTTCATAGTTCTCCTTCTGCTCCAACAAATAAGAGAGTCTATCATTAACGTCTCCAATTAGATTAAACTTTTTGTATTCTTCATTCATAAAATCGCCTTTCTTTAATTTACATATTTTGAATTAATTTTGAGATTTCTGTAACCCGAACCCCTGCGTCACCACGCTTTGGTTACATATTTTGATGTGATTTTGGATTTTCTGTAACCCGAACCCCTGCGCCACCGCGCTTTGGTTACATATTTTGATGTGATTTTGGATTTTCTGTAACCCGAACCCTTGCGCCACTGCGCTTTGGTTACATATTTTGATGTGATTTTGGATTTTCTGTAACCTGAACCCCTGCGCCACTGCGCTTTGGCTACATATTTTGATGTGATTTTGGATTTTCTGTAACCTGAACCCCTGCGTCACTGCGCTTTGGTTACATATTTTGATATTTTTATATGATTTCTGTAAACCCGCGCCCTAAAACAGGGCGCGGAAGATATTTACATTTTATATAATATTTTGAAGCGAAAGCCGTTCAACGCCTAGCCCATCAACAAATAATACATCAAATCAATTTAGTCGATGAGCCAATCATACATAAAACATACCTAGCCTATTAACCAGTCGTACATCTCAGTATACTTATCAGCACTTACAGCCCAGCTAAAGTCAGCTGCCATAGCACGATCTACTATCTTGTTCCACTCGCGCTTCTTATCATAGTAAATCTTCTCTGCATAGCGGATAGTTCCAAGCATTTCATGAGCATTGTAGTTAACAAATGAAAAGCCTGTACCTGTTGATTCATACTCATTATATGGTTCAACTGTATCCTTAAGTCCACCTGTCTCTCTAACAATTGGAATAGTTCCATATTTCAAAGACATAAGCTGTGACAATCCACATGGCTCGAATAATGAAGGCATCAAGAATGCATCACATGCTGCGTAAATCTTATGTGACAGTGCATCTGAATAATAGATATTAGCAGATACCTTATCATTATACTTCCAGTCGAAGTGACGGAACATATTCTCATAACGTTCTTCACCTGTACCAAGTACAACAAGCTGAACTTCATCCTGACACAACTCATCCATTATGTATGCGATCAAATCGAAGCCCTTCTGATCTGTAAGTCTAGAAACAATACCGATCATCATCTTCTTTTCATCAACAGCAAGTCCAAGTTCTTTTTGGAGTGCTACCTTATTCTTAGCCTTTTCTTTTCTAAAGTTAACAGCATTATATGGATGTGTAAGATTTTTATCTGTCTCTGGATTGAAGCTGTCATAGTCAATACCGTTAACAATACCTCTAAGGTCATGCTTACGAGCTCTTAAAAGTCCATCAAGATGTTCTCCATAGAACTCTGTCTGAATTTCTTCTGCATATGTAGCAGATACTGTAGTAATAGCATCAGCGTATACTAAACCACCCTTAAGAAGGTTAGCATCTCTGAATGCTTCGAGCTTATCAGATGTGAAAAAATAATCAGGAAGACCTGTTATATCTTTTACCTCCTGCACGCCCCACTTACCCTGGAACTTAAGGTTATGAATAGTCATTATAGATTTAATACCACGGAAGAATTCATTACCCTGGAATCTCTCCTTAAGGTATACAGGAATAAGTCCTGTCTGCCAGTCATGACAGTGAATAATGTCTGGTCTAAAGTTTATTAATGGCAATATAGCCAATGCAGCTTTAGAGAAGAATGCGAATTTTTCAATTTCATACAGGGCATTGTCACCATAAGGAGCAAAACCACCGAAGAACATTTCATTATCAATGAAATAATATTTAATTCCATCCACTTCAGCCTGAAGCACACCTACATATTCATTCTTCCAATGAAAATCCATATAAAAGTGTGTTACATACTCAAGCTTATCCTTTAATTCCTGCTTCATGCAGGTATATTTTGGAAGTACTACTCTAACATCAAAATATTTCTTATCAATTGCCTTAGGTAATGAACCCACTACATCTGCAAGACCACCAGTTTTAATAAATGGAACACCTTCAGATGCCACGAACAAAATATTTTTCATCAATATCTCCCTTCATATTAACAATTAATAATTTTATAACTTACTATATTCTTGGAACTAAAGAAGCTTTAGTTCCAATTACACTTCTACTACACTTTACCAAAGATTATAACTCAATTCCCATATCAATTACAAGATTTCCATCCTTAAATGAAACCTTGCTAAGCGCACCATTAATTACCGGCATACTTGGAGCTACATGCCCAATATCTGCATCCAGAATCACAGGCACATTAAACGCTTTTAATGTATGCTCCATAACTGCATCAGCATAGTTTAGTCCCATCACTTCCTCACCATGAATAGGTCGTCCGAAAATAAAGGCCTTAACATTATCAAACCATCCGGCTTCCTTCATAGTCCACAGTGTTCTTCTAATCTCTAAAACGCCTATATCACAAGCTTCAAGAAACCATATAATTCCATCATTCTTATATTTTTCGTTAAATTCCTTTACATAATCAAATCTGGTTCCAACTAAATTAGAAAGAACATCAAGACAGCCTCCAAGCAGTCTTCCCTGCACCTTTATATCAGCATTCATCCCCTGCGGTACGAACCCTGTCAAAGATGTCTTCTCTGTAAGATTATAGCTTTCAAATGGATGCTCCTCATCGATTAATGACTCTATCTGAAACTTATCATAATTATGCACTATAAGATTCTTTCCTGTTAACACATCAAAAGAATCCATTAAAGATTCGTGCCATTCTCTCATTCCGAATGCCGGAGCATTAGGTCCATAAAAAGAAGCTGTGTCTGCCATGGTAACAAGTAAAAATGAAAAGTTGGTATTATCCGAATATCCCATGAACCATTTAGGGTTAGCTTCCTTAATTCTTAAGAAATCAACCTCCGAAATAGTCTCACACATGAGTTCTCCACCACCACATGAAATCAAAACATCATTTTCAGAGGATTCATAATAATCCATCAATTCTTCAGCACACTTTGTTGGAGTATTACTAATTCCTACCCCTTTTCCTTCATAGCAGTTAGGACCAAGCTGTATCGAATATCCCATATTCTTAAATGTATTAATTGCAGCATCAAATCTGTCCTTATATGGTTGTATATTACAGCCAAAAGATGGAGCCACGAACCCTATCGTTCCACCATTCTTTAAAAATTCTGGATATCTCATAACAATTACCTTTTCGCCTTCAACCTAAGTTCTCTCGCATTAGCAAGTGCTGATTCACTAAGTTCATCCGAGCCTAACATTCTTGCAAGCTCTGATACTGAACCGTCCTCATCAAGAGAAGAAATATTAGTAACAGTCCTTCCATCCATAACACCTTTTTTAATAAGGAAATGTGAATCGGCCATAGCCGCAATCTGAGGTAGATGTGTTATGCAAATAATCTGATGATCCGATGATAATTCTCTCATTTTTTCGGATACCTTGTAAGCTGTTACACCACTAATTCCAGCATCAATTTCATCGAAAATTAGTGTTGAAAGGTCCTTTGAATCCGCGAACACGCTCTTGAATGCTAACATTATTCTTGAAAGCTCACCACCCGATGCTATGTTCTGCATAGGTCTTAAATCCTCTCCTGGATTAAGTGAAATCAAAAACTCCACATTATCATATCCATTAGCTGTTATATTCTCTTCATCAGGTATAATTTTTATTTCCATTTTCACATCAAGAAAATTCAAATCACCTAAAGCCTTAATGAGCTTTTCTTCTAACACCTTCGAAGCTTTTGTTCTAAGCTTAGATATATTCTCACATATAAGAAGAAGCTTTTTTCTGGAATCATCTATATCTTTTTCAAGCTTTCGAAGAAATTCTTCAAAGTTCTGAAGTTCTTCTATCTTCTTGGATTTTTCTTCGAGACAAAGATATATTTTTTCGATAGATCCACCATACTTATCCTTAAGCTTGTTAATTACATTGAGTCTATCCTCAACCTCTCTATATTCACCCTCATCAAAATTGAGTCTGCCCTCATAATTAGACAATGCCCTGTTAAAATCACGAAGCAAGTCCTCTATCGATGCAATCTGCTCCGAAAGCTCCATAGCCTCTTCATCAAAGGATGAAATCTGATTAATCAAAGACGACGCTGAACCTATTAACAATTCAGCATTAACATCATTATCTTCACCGGTCATTGAATGTGCCTTCGACACATTCTCCATGATTTTCCGAACATTACTTAAGAATCTGTATCTTTTTTCAAGTTCTTCGTCTTCACCTTCTTTTAATGAGGCGCTTTCAATTTCATTAACCTCGAATTCCAGAAGTTCAAGCTCTCTTGATCTAATAGAATCATCAGTTTCCTGATTATCAAGCTTCGACTTTAAATCCTTATACTTAGTAAGCTCTTCTTTCAGCATCAGAAGATAAGAAAAAACATCCTCCCCTGCATACTCATCAAGCATCTTGGAATACGTAGATGCTTTGAGCAGAGTCTGATGTTCATGCTGACCATACATATTTAATAATGTGCCGGAAAGCTCCTTTAACTGACCAACAGAAACAGTCTCCCCATTAACTCGGCAGACTGACTTTCCTGGCATAATTTTTCGCTGCAATAAAAGTTCACCATCCTCTGATACCTCAATACCAGCTTCGCGAACCTTAGCAATTTGATCATCATTTAAAGAAAAAGAAAGTTCAATGAGCGAGCTTTCCTTTCCTGTTCGTATCACATCAGAAGACGCTTTAGCACCCAGTGCTAAATTAATTGAACCCAGAATAATACTTTTTCCGGCTCCTGTTTCTCCTGTTAATACATTGAACCCTCTCCCAAAATCAATATCAGCTTCTTCAATAAGAGCAAGGTCCTTTACATGCAGATTTTCTAACATATATTTATATTCCTCCTTAATGCCTCTCTCCAAGACACAAGGTTAATCCCTAATCATTGTTTAACCGCATACTATCTTAGCATCACGGTTAATCCTCTAGTGTTTTCATTATTTCACCGTATACATCCTCTGCATCACGGTTGGTTTTAAGTGCCATCATTATAGTATCATCGCCTGCGATAGAACCTATAATCTGGCTGAATTTCATCGAATCAATGGCAGCTGCAACAGCCATAGCCATTCCAGAAACTGTCTTAACTACTAAAATATTCTGCGCTGTATCCATCGAAACGAAGCCGTCCTTTAGAACACGCATATATTTGTCCGAAAGATAATGCTCTGATTCTATTAAAAGAGCGTATTTAAAGCCACCTGAATTCTTAGGAATTTTAGTAAGCTTCAATTCTCTTATATCTCTTGATACTGTGGCCTGGGTAACTGAAAATCCATTCTTATTAAGAAGAAGCGCGAGCTCTTCTTGTGTATCAATTTCATACGAATCTATTAATTCTTTAATCTTGGCATGTCTTTGTTTTTTCATGCTTAATCCTCTAATTTATTGTGAAGAGTTTCAAGAAAACTTTCTTTCTTAAGCTTAATAATTTTAGTTGTCTTCTCTGAACGCTTAATTGTTATACTGTCGCCCGTTTTGATATCTACCTTCTTAGACCCGTCAAATATAGCTACTACATTCTGTTCTCTTCCGTATCTGTCTTCGACAATATCTATTCTAATAGTATCATCTGACGAAAATACTATGCCTCTGTTATGCATCGAGTGAGGTGACACTGGTGTCAGAACCATAGTCTTGGCAGTAGGATTAACTATTGGTCCGCCTGCCGACAGATTATATCCTGTAGAGCCCGTTGGAGTTGAAACAATAACGCCATCAGCCTGATACTTATGAAGAAACATATCATTAACATATACACAAAGATACACTATCTGCATAGGCTCTTTTCCTGTGATAACAATCTCATTTAGTGCCCATGACTCATCCATCTTCTGATTATTCGAATTAACCTCACCATAAATCATCATTCTTGGTTCAGTTATATAATCATCCTTAAGCATTCTATCAAGCGCTGTGAATACATCGTCCTTATCAGCAGCAGCAAGATAACCTAAGGTTCCAAGATTAATTCCAAGGAACGGAATATTAATATCTGCAAGATCCATAGAAGCCTGAAGCAGAGTTCCATCTCCACCTAAAACTATTACACACTCCGAATCAGAAGGTACCTGGGATGCCTGAACATGACCCTTAGTTGACACTTCAGAACATATATCACATTTAGCGCCCTTAGATTCTAAGTATTCCTTAATATTTAATTGAAAATCAACTGCCTCTTTTTTACTATTATTGGCTATTACGAAGAAATTCTTCATGTGTTTTCTCCACGAGATCTTCTATTTTCTTGGATAATTCTGTGTCTATATATTTTTCATACGCTACAGTGCTATTTTTAATATCGCAATCGTCACAATCCTCTGATTTCACGCAGGAATCCTGGTCCTTCAATAAATACATTAAATATTCAATATTCCCCTCAGGACCTTTGATAGGACTATTCGAAAGATCAAGCAACTTAAAGCCTGCGTCCATTGCATATCCTACGCACTTTTTAATAACCTCAACATGAACCTTGGGATCTTTTACTACTCCCTTCTTCCCAACCTGATCTCTTCCAGCTTCGAACTGTGGCTTAATCAAAGAAACCATCTGTCCATCATTCTTTAGTATATCGAATGCTGGACCAAGAATTTTAGACAAAGATATAAATGAAACATCACAGGAAGCAAAATCAACCTCATCATCTATATCAGTTTTAGTCATATACCTGAAATTTGTTTTTTCCATACATATGACACGTTCATCATTTCGAAGCTTCCAATCAAGCTGTCCATGACCTACATCGATTGAATATACCTTAGCTGCACCATTTTGAAGCATACAGTCTGTGAATCCTCCAGTGGATGCACCAATATCGATGCAGGTAGCGTCATTAAGATTAATTGGAAAAACCTCCAGGGCTCTTTCTAATTTAAGGCCACCTCTACTCACGTATTTTAGAGTATTACCTCTAACCTCAAGTTTAAGGCCTTCCTCCTCGAAGGTCTGACCTGCCTTATCTTCCTTTTGACCATCAACATAAACAAGGCCTGCCATTATGATAGCCTTCGCCTTTTCTCTTGATGGTGCATATCCATTTTTTACTAAAAGAACATCCAGTCTTTCTTTCATTACTATTTATTCAACGCACTAAGAATAGATGCTGTGATACTAAGTGAATCTATTCCAAGTTCTTTCTTTAATAATTCAACATTACCATGTTCAACATAATCATCCTTCAAGGCTATATTAAGGACCTTAGCTTTAGATTCTATTGAATCAATATATGTTCTGACCTTCTCCCCATATCCTCCAGACAGAACATTTTCTTCCATGGTAACAACCATTTTATGATTATCAGCTGCCCATTTAGTTGCGAATTCATCAATAGGCTTAACGAATCTGGCATTAACCAAGCTACACTTATATCCCTTTTCCTTCAGAAGTTCTCTAACTTCCTCAGCTGTCTTAACCATAGTTCCAACAGCCATAAGACATATATCTCCCTCTGCGTAAAGAAGCTCAGCCTTTCCCATCTCCATAGGAGCCCTCGAATCCTGAAGTCCTGCATATGCTTCACCTCTTGGATATCTGATAGCGACCGGGCCATCGTAATTAAGTGCGAATTTCATCATATCAGAAAGCTCCCATTTATTCTTCGGAGCCATAACTGTCATATTAGGTATAGAGCTTAAGAATGACAAATCGAATATACCCTGATGAGTTTCACCATCAGCGCCAACTATACCAGCTCTGTCTACAGCAAATATAACAGGAAGATTCTGAAGACATACATCATGAATTATCTGATCATATGCCCTTTGAAGGAATGATGAATATATAGCAACAACAGGTCTTAAGCCAGAAGCTGCTAATCCCGCTGCGAATGTAACAGCATGCTCTTCTGCTATTCCTACATCGAAGAATCTATCCGGATACATATTCCTGAATCTTTTAAGTCCGGTTCCATCTGGCATAGCTGCTGTTATAGCAACAACTCTCTCATCCCTGGCCCCAAGCTTAGTCATAACTGTCGAGAAAATATCTGTATAAGATGTCTTTGACTGATTAAGAGGAATTCCTGTTTCAACATCGAATGGAGAAGCACCATGGAATCTTGCCGGATGTCTCATTGCAGGTTCATAGCCTCTTCCCTTTTGAGTTATGACATGAACTAAAACAGCCATCTTTCTCTTTTTAGCTTCGTTAATTGCTTTTTCAACAGCCTGTATATCATGTCCATCAACAGGACCTAAATATGTGATTCCCATATCCTCAAAGAACATGCCTGGTACTACCAGCTGCTTAAGAGAATTCTTGGTTTTTCTTACTGTATCTACTACCTTACTTCCAGGACGTGTATCTTTGATCTTATAATAAATACCATCCTTAATATCCATATATGTTTCAGAAGTTCTAATGGAATTTAAATATTTACTAAATCCACCAACGTTCTCTGAAATTGACATATTATTATCATTTAGCACAATAATAAAGTTAGTCTCAAGCTTGGCGGCATTGTTAAGAGCTTCATAAGCCATGCCACCTGTCATGGAACCATCGCCTATAACTGAAACAATAGTTTCATTAGTTCCCTTAATATCTCTTGCAGCTACCATTCCAAGTCCTGCCGAAATTGATGTTGAGCTATGTCCTGTATTAAATGCATCGCAATCGCTCTCAACTCTTTTAGGGAAACCAGCAAGTCCCTTGTAGGAACGTAAATTATCGAAACCATCCTTTCTTCCTGTTAAAATCTTATGAGTGTATGATTGGTGTCCTACATCCCAAATAATTTTGTCTTCAGGAAGATTAAGAGCTCTATGAAGTGCCATTGTTAATTCAACAGCTCCTAAATTAGAACCTAAATGACCACCCTGTTTCGATATTTTTTCTATTAAAAATTCACGAATTTCAGAAGCTAACGATGGAAGATCTTCTTCACTTATATTCTTAATATCATTAACTTCATTAATCCTGTCTAAAATCATATTATCCTCCACATATTATTAGCAAAATGTATCTTTATACTTGGAATTAGAATATCCCTATTTTGCTAAATATATGATTTTATTTTGATCTGTTGATTAATGTCTCAACCAAAGTCATTAGGAAGCTTCCGTCAGCTCTATTGGCGTCTGCAATGTCCTCCAATATAGTAATGGCTTCTTCTGAAAGAGCCTTAACCTGCTCCCTGGATTCTTCTAATCCATGTAGCTTAACATATGTAAGCTTGTTATTCTTCTCATCTGAGCCAATAGGCTTTCCCAGTTCTTCCTGAGTACTTGTGATATCCAGAATGTCATCCTGAATCTGGAAGGCTAATCCAATGTTTTTAGCAGCTCTTTCCATATCTGAAACATCTTTTGGAGAAGCACCACCTAAAATGGCTCCTATCATCATTGAAGCCTCTATCAGTGCTGCTGTTTTATTCTTGTGAATGAACAAAAGCATATCCTCTGTGACATTAGCACAGGTTTCGGCTTCGATATCCGCAGCCTGTCCGCCTATCATTCCATTGATTCCGGCTTTAGTAGAAAGAACCTTAATTGCTTTGGCAACTTCCATATATCCTTCTAAATCATTCACTAGATCAAAAGCCTCGGAAGCAACCTCGAATGCATAGTTTAATAATGCATCTCCTGCCAAGATAGCAGTACATTCATCATACTTTTTCCATGTTGTAAGTTTCCCTCTTCTTAATTCATCATTGTCCATTGCTGGAAGATCATCATGAACTAAAGAATAGTTATGTATCATTTCAATCGCTGCCATAAATGGCTCGACCTTTTTATCCTTGCCGCCAAAGAGCTTATAGCTTTCCTTCATAAGAATTGGTCTTAATCTCTTTCCTCCGGCATTAACAGAATAATCCATAGCCTCTTTTACTTTTGCATTATATCCATCTGCTTCCGGAAGAAAACTTTTAACAATGCTCTCTGCTTCTTTTCTTTTAATCTCAAGATTTTCGTTGAAATTCATGTGTACCTCCATTCTCTTCTAAGACACGAACTTTCCCCTCAACCTCTTCAATCGATGCATTACATTTTACTATTAAATCAATTCCCTCCTGATATACCTTAAAGGAATCCTCAAGGGATATATTTTCATCTTCAAGCGCTAATACCTTAGCATCTAAATCACTGAACGCTTTTTCTAAATCAAATTTTTCTGACATAAAAACCTCATTTATAATCAATTGAAAGTTTGTCATTAACGGTAGCTGATACTCTACCGTCTTTAACATACACCTCAATACTGTCACCTGTCTTAATATTCTCAATGCTTGTCAGCGTCTTTCCATCATGACTTACATAAGAATAACCCTGGCTAAGCTTATCAAGCGGTGACAAACCTTTTAGCTTCTCTATATAAATTTCAAGCTCATGCCTCTTTCTTGAAAGAACTTTGTCCATTGCCTTGGTAAGTCTTTCATTCAGAAGAAACATCCTGTCTTTTGACTTTTCAATCCTGGTTATTGGATTCTTCGCTTCTAACTGTACTCTTTTAGAATCTAAAACGGTTCTTGCTATTCTAATCTTCGATTTCATCTTAGAATTAAGCGACTGTTCATATCCGTTGATTCTGCCTATTCTTTCGCCCAAATCAAAGACTGCTATCTCTGCAGCCTGTGATGGAGTCGCTGCTCTTTGATCAGCGACCAAATCAAGTATCGTATAATCAATATCATGTCCAACTGCTGATATAATAGGAACCCTGCAATTAAACACTGCCTCTGCAACTTCTCTATTGTTATAGACCCAAAGATCTTCTTTAGAGCCACCGCCACGGCCTACAATTATGACATCAACGCCATATTCTTCAAGTCTTCTTATTCCCGAAACAATACTTGGAACTGCATTATTGGAAGAAACTGTCGATGGTGCAAGAACAATATTAGTATATGGATTTCTTCTCTTAGTTACATTAATAATATCATTGATAACCGCTCCGGTTTCAGAAGTTACCACACCAACAGTTTTAACATCTATAGGTATTGGAACCTTATACTGTGGATCGAACATTCCAAGTTCTTCTAACTCAAGCTTGAGCTTCATAAGTTCTTCCTGGGACTGTCCTATATTATCCGTCTTCGTAATTTCAAGAGCCTTTAGCTGGTAGGTTCCCTTCTTAGGCTGTCCTTCTATACTGCCTCTAACGACAACCTCCATTCCATCCTTAATTGCTTCCTTTAAAGGTTTTCCGAATTTTGGATTATAGGAACATGAAATAATATAATCATCTTCTTTTAGATTGAAATATATAATTCCATAGTTCCACTCACGAAGAGTACCTATTTCGCCCCTTATATATACATTCTGAAAAATGCCCTCCTGCGAAAGCAATCCCTGAATATACTCATTTATTTTTTTGACTGAATAAATATTGGGTTCCTTAGCCATACTTACTTGGTAGCGAACTTCGCCAATACACCATTAATAAAAGCGCTTGATGAATCTGGTCCATATTTCTTAGCAAGTTCTACAGCTTCATTAATTGCTACACTTTCAGGTATATTGTCATCATACTTAATCTCATATACCCCAAGTCGTAAGATTGCAAGCTCTACCTTGCCTATTCTATCTATATCCCAGCCTGTTACCTTCTCTTTTAATTCATCATCGATTGAAGAAAGCTTATCAATAATATTCATGGCTTTTTCTTTAATAACCTTAGTATCCTTAGAAGAAACTGACGGCTCTGCTAATGAAAGAAATAAATCTGCCTGCTCCTCCATATCATTGATTTCATTAAATTCAATTCCGAACAAAAGCTGAAATAGATGTTCTCTTTGTGCACTTCTTGTCATATTCTTTCCTACTTACTTTTAATATTTACGCCTGCAATTCTGACATCAACATCAACTACTTTAAGTTCTGTCATGCTCTCTATTGCCTGCTGAATTTTGTCCTGAACCTTAGTAGATATATTAGGAATGTTATAGCCATACTTAATAACTAAAGCAATGTTAACCTTTACCTCATCTCCTGTAACATTAACTTTAACACCCTGAGCCACATTCTTAATTCCTACCTTTGAAAGAAGATCATTTCCCATATTACCGGCAGTTGAATCTACTCCTTCAACCTCCATGGCTGCCAAAGCTGCAATGTGTGCAACCACATCATCGGCAATTTTTACAGTCCCAAAATTAAAATCTTCTTCCTTAACATAGCTTGTTAATTCAATATTCTTTTCCATAATAACCTCCGAATATTCTTAAACCATAATTATATCAACAACCAGAATATCATGCAATTATGCTCCGGATCCTCGACGTAAGTCACACTCTTCGAGGCCTTATAATAATCAAAAATTTTCTGATCCTTTATAAGATAATCTCTCATGGAATCATATATATCATGATCCTGCATCTTAATCGTCAAAATTTCATCGCCTGTTTCATAAGCATCAGCGAAAACCTTTTTTAATTTTTTAGTGTCCACATCAGAAAAATATGTGCCTTCTCTTACGAAATAATTATCATCCATCACTTCGCACTTAGGAAGATTGTTCATATCGTCGAATCTGTGCGTCTTCAATATTTCTTCTGTCGTAATCAACAGGTAATTATAAGAAATGGATGGAAGTGACCTGTCATTTAATTTTTCAGAATTACTAATTAAGTATGATGAATCTCCCCATGTAGCATCTGTATAATAATATTCACCATCCGCTTTAATAAGATTCCATGCGTGAGCTTCACTCTCATTAACCGTTCCGGATACTACGGTGCATTCTATATCATGTGCATTCATAAGATACTGGAGTGTCTTCGCATAACCATTACAAACACTCTTGTGATCCTTAATAACAGAAATAATGTTTTGATTATTAAGCACTGTCTTATCATATTCCGTAAAATTGATTATGTATTCGTATGCAGCCTTAATCAGATGATAGTCGTCTACCTTTTCTTTAACAATTGCTCTTAAATCTTCTAAGCCATCGTTCACTACTACTTCATCTATGTTTTTATCAACATATTCTGACGCATAATTGCCAAGTACATACTCATCAAAAGCTCTTACGTAATTATTAAGCAATGGTATATATGAAGCTATCTCATCTTCATCCATAGTATATTTTCCGGACAAAGATACACATTTTTCCACATCACCCTGCTTATATTTAGTGATCGACATTGCATCAACATAGAAAATCTCTGGATAATCCTTCATTACCGAAAAGAACATCTCATTTATTTTCTCATGATTATTAGAAGAAACCCTGACGTCATCCAGGCGATTTAGCAAAATCCCGGCGATTTCTGTATATAAGAGTCTGTCTTCATCCTTCAAATTTTCAAAATAGAATCTTCCCTTTGATAATTCCCCGGCTTCTCCTATAAGCTTCGCACTTAGACTATCAGGAAGCTCGGCGTTCAAAACTACCTTATCAGAATCATTTTCTTCTTCCATAGAAACATTCTTAATACTCTCTAAATACTCCTTCGTACTAAAAACAGTATCAGGCAATATGCTATCAGAAGAATTATCACAGCCTATCAGCAATATACTTATAATTTCTATTAGAATTAATAGATTTATTCTCTTCCGAACTCTGATAATACCAATCCCTCATTTCTGTCAAGAACCATTCCAACAGACCATGAATTAACGAATAGCAGTAATGGATTACCCTTCATATCAACAATTCGCTTCATATCTGAAGTACCTGTTATTTTCATAACATCTATATCTTTGTTCTCAATCCATCTAATATGCTCATATGGTAATGGCTCAAGTCTGATTTCAACATTATATTCATTTTCAAGTCTGTACTTTAATACATCAAACTGAAGAACACCAACTACACCAACTATGATTTCTTCCATTCCGGAATTAAACTCCTGGAATATCTGGATTGCACCCTCCTGAGCTATCTGCTGTACACCCTTAACAAACTGCTTACGCTTCATGGTATCAATCTGTCTTACCCTTGCGAAGTGTTCTGGCGCGAAGGTCGGGATACCTTCATACAAAATATTTTCCTTAGGCATACATAAGGTATCTCCTATACTGAATACACCTGGATCAAATACACCTATAATATCTCCCGCATATGCTTCTGTTAAAATTTTTCTCTCATCAGCCATAATCTGCTGAGGCTGACTAAGACGCATTACACGATTGCCCTGTACATGCTTAACTTCCATGGAAGCATCATATTTTCCAGAACAAATTCTCATAAACGCTACTCTGTCACGATGTGCCTTATTCATATTGGCCTGAATTTTGAACACAAAAGCCGAAAAATCATTCTCAGTAGGAGAAATGACAGTATTATCAGTTTTTCTAGGGAGCGGAGTTGTTGTAAGCTTTAAAAAGTGCTGAAGGAAAAATTCTACACCAAAGTTGGTTAATGCCGAACCAAAAAATACTGGTGTAAGTTTTCCGCTCTGAACCTTCTCTAAATCAAACTCTGCAGAAGCTCCATCTAAAAGTTCTATTTCATCCATCAAAACAGAAGCTGCATCCTCTCCTATAGCTGCCTTTAATTCGTCAGGCTTTTCAACAGATGCTTCTAATGTTTCACCTTCCTTAGTTCCCTTTTCAGTATCCGAATAGGTTATTACACAGTGTCTGTCTCTATCATAAACACCCTTGAAGCCCTTTCCAGATCCGATAGGCCAGTTAATAGGACATGTAGCAATTCCAAGTTCTTTTTCTATTTCATCAAGCAGTTCAAATGTATCATTCGCGTCCCTATCCATCTTATTAATGAATGTAAATATCGGAATACCTCTCATTCCACATACTTTGAATAGTTTTCTGGTCTGAGCCTCAACACCTTTTGATGCATCAATAACCATTACTGCCGAGTCTGCAGCCATAAGTGTTCTATATGTATCTTCCGAGAAATCCTGATGTCCTGGGGTATCCAGAATATTAATACAGAACCCATCATACTCAAACTGAAGAACAGAACTTGTTACTGAAATACCACGTTCCTTTTCTATTTCCATCCAGTCAGAAACTGCATGTCTTGCTGTCGCCTTTCCTTTAACAGAACCTGCAAGATTAATTGCACCTCCATATAAAAGGAATTTTTCTGTTAATGTCGTTTTACCTGCATCAGGGTGAGAGATTATTGCGAAGGTTCTTCTTCTATTTATCTCTTTGTCATACTGTCCCATTTTCTATTTCACAATCCGTTTTCCCGGATTCTTCCTTTCTTTCAAATTATTAGCTTAAATTCATCTGATTACTGACAAATATATTTATTTTAGATAATCAAGTACAAGTTTTGAAATGTTATCAAAACCAAGTTTCGTACCTAAATTTTCTTTCATAACATTCTCTCCATACATAATGAACGGAATATACTCACGTGTATGATCAGTAGTTCTGGTATAAGCTGGATCACAGCCATGGTCTGCCGTAATCATTAAAATATCATCTTTCTTCATCTTAGCAATGATTTCGGGCAGCTCACTGTCAAAATAGTTAAGCGCTTTGGCATATCCATCCACATCTCTTCTGTGACCGTATAGCATATCAAAGTCAACAAGATTAACAAAACAAAGACCTTCAAAATCTTTATCCAGATATTCAAGCGTCTTTTCTATGCCTTCTTCATTACCGGATGTATATGTGAATTCAGAAATACCTTTTCCAACAAAAATATCTTTAATCTTGCCAACAGCAATTGTAGCTTTTCCCTGATTCATAAGGACATCAAGCATAGTATCTTTTGGAGGTTCTATAGAAAAGTCATGACGTCTTGAGGTTCTTGTATAGTTTCCAGACTCTCCAACGAAAGGTCTTGCTATTACTCTTCCTACACCATGCTCTCCTCTTAGGATATTCCTCGCTATCTTGCAGTATTCGTACAAAGTTTCAACTGGTACAACATCTTCATGTGCTGCTATCTGAAAAACTGAATCTGCAGATGTATATACTATTAAATCACCGGTTTTTACATGTTCATCACCATAATCTCTTATGACATCTGTTCCAGAATATGGCTTATTACATAAAACACCTCTTCTGGTTGCTTTCGAAAATTCATCGAGTATTTCCTTCGGAAAGCCTTCCGGATAAGTAGGAAGTGGGTTAGGAGAAATTATTCCTGCTATTTCCCAGTGACCTATTGTTGTATCCTTGCCCATAGATGCTTCCTGAAATCTTCCAAACGTAGCAGTTGGATTTTCTACGCCTTCAAGGAAATCTACTCCATCTATATTAAAAAGACCCATCTTCTTCATATTAGGCATACTAAAAAACTTGCTTTTAGAACATGACCTTAATGTATTAACATCAAAGTCTCCAAAAGCCGCAGCGTCAGGCTCTTCACCTATTCCGAAGCTATCTAATACAATTAAGAAAACTCGTTTTTTCATTAAGCTCACTCCTTCTTTACATAATCCATATAATTATACCATATTAATACATTGAAATCACATTTTATATTGCATTCTTTTTAATCAAATATAGCCCTAACGCGCGCAAAAAAGGCACTCCTTTTGGAGTGCCTTT
Organism: Lachnospiraceae bacterium; assembly: GCA_024399135.1. Taxonomy (GTDB): domain Bacteria; phylum Bacillota; class Clostridia; order Lachnospirales; family Lachnospiraceae; genus JAILLW01. The sequence continues at coordinate 85,555 of JAKSHY010000005.1, forward strand.
CTAAACAATTTAACACTATATTTTACTGGGCATCTTTAATTGAGAAGCTCATTCTTCCCATCTTATCCTTGCCTAAGCACTTAACCTTAACCTTGTCGCCAAGTGTAAGTACATCCTCAACATGGTTAATTCTCTCATTAGAAATCTTAGAAATGTGAACCATACCTTCTTTTCCAGGAGCGAACTCTACGAAAGCACCAAATTCCTTAATAGAAACTACTACGCCTTCAAACATCTGACCCTCTTCGTAATCTGTCACGATAGTCTTGATATACTCGATAGCCTTGTCCATTCCATCCTTGTCAGTTCCACATACAGAAACCATTCCGTCATCTGTAATATCAATCTTAACATTACAGCGAGCGATGATCTCGTTGATAGTCTTTCCTCTCTGGCCAACAACATCACCAATCTTCTCTGGATCAATCTGTAATGAAATGATCTTAGGAGCGTACTGGCCAACTTCCTTACGAGGCTCTGCGATAGCTGGCTTCATACATGTATCCATAATATAAAGACGAGCTTCACGACATCTTGCAATAGCACCCTCTACGATAGCACGAGTTAATCCGTGAATCTTAATATCCATCTGAATAGCTGTAATACCATCTGTAGTACCTGTTACCTTAAAGTCCATATCTCCGAAGAAATCTTCAAGACCCTGAATATCTGTAAGTAATACGAAATCATCATCTGTATCACCAGTAACCAAACCGCAAGAAATACCAGCAACCATCTTCTTAATTGGAACACCAGCAGCCATTAATGACATACATGACGAACATGTAGAAGCCATTGATGTTGAACCATTAGACTCGAATGTTTCTGATACAGTTCTGATAGCATATGGGAACTCTTCTTCTGAAGGTAATACTGGAATTAAAGCTCTCTCTGCTAATGCACCATGTCCAATTTCTCTACGTCCTGGACCACGGCTAACTTTTGTTTCACCTACTGAATATGCAGGGAAGTTATAGTGATGCATATATCTCTTTGATGTTTCATTCTCATCTAATCCATCAATCTTCTGTGCTTCTGACAAAGGAGCAAGAGTTGTAATATTACAAATCTGAGTCTGTCCACGAGTAAACATAGCCGAACCATGAACTCTAGGAACAATATCAACCTCAGCTGCTAAAGGACGAATCTGTGTGATTTCTCTTCCATCAGGACGCTTATGATCCTTTAAAATCATCTTACGGATTGTCTTCTTTTCATACTGGTAAATAGCCTCACCTAAAATAGCAAGCCACTCTTCATTATCAGCGAATTTTTCTTCACACTTTTCTGTGATTTCTTTAATATTTCCTTCACGAGTCTGCTTGTCATCTGTGAATACTGCCTCTTCCATCTCGGCTGGAGGACAGATCTCACGGATAGCTGCGAATAACTCCTCTGGAATAGCACATGATGTATACTCGTGCTTAGCTTTTCCTACTTCAGCAACAATCTTTTCAATGAAAGCAATAATAGTCTGGTTAACTTCATGAGCCTTGTAGATTGCCTCAATCATCTTAGCTTCAGGTACTTCATTAGCACCAGCTTCGATCATGATAACCTTTTCTTTAGTTGAAGCAACTGTTAAATTTAAGTCGCCTTCCTTCCACTGCTTCTGAGAAGGGTTAATAATAAACTCTCCATCAATTAATCCCATCTGTGTCATAGCACATGGGCCATCGAATGGAATATCAGAAATACATGTTGAAATAGATGCACCAAGCATAGCAAGAAGCTCTGGTCTGCATTCTGGGTCAACAGACATAACCATGTTATTTAATGTAACATCATTTCTGTAATCCTTAGGGAATAAAGGACGCATAGGACGGTCAATAACACGGCTTGTTAAAATTGCGTTTTCTGATGCCTTTCCTTCACGCTTGTTGTATCCACCAGGGATTTTTCCAACTGCGTATGATTTTTCTTCATACTCAACAGAAAGAGGGAAGAAATCAACTCCATCTCTTGGCTTGTCTGAAGCTGTTGCTGTACTAAGTACAGTTGTGTCACCATAGTGCATGAATGCACATCCATTAGCCTGCTTACCTACTCTTCCTACATCAACAGAAAGTGTACGTCCGGCTAATTCCATAGAATAAGTCTTGTACATATTGTCTCCTTTACTTAATCTTCAGGTTCGTATTCGAACCCATATATTTAAGGCAAAGGAACCTCTGTCAAAAAGCAAATAACAAAATCTATATCTTTGTAATAAATTTCATTATTTACTCTTTGACTTAAGATTATTGAGTTCCTTCACCCAGTTACCAATGTTTCAATAAAGTATTAAAAGCGGAGAACCAAATGGTGTCTCCGCTTGAAGATACTCTATTACTTACGTAAGCCTAATCTCTCAATCAATGAACGATATCTGTTGATATCCTTCTGCTGAAGATATCTTAATAAGCCACGTCTCTGACCAACTAACTTAAGCATTCCACGACGTGAATGATTGTCGTTAGGGTTAGCCTGCAAATGCTCTGTTAATTCAGCAATTCTAGCTGATAATACAGCGATCTGAACCTCTGGAGAACCAGTGTCATTAGGGCATGTTGCGTACTCCTGCATGATAGCAGTCTTCTTCTCTTTTGAAATCATTTTTGTTTCCTCCTATGAAAACTTTTCGTTCTGTCCTAATAATGTAGGACCGTTACTAATCACCATTAGCAAGGAGACGGTCGGAGTGTCCAATCTCTTAGCCAAGGCTAAACAACTTATTTATACTAACACAAATATATATTTATGTAAAGTAACAATTAAAACTCAATCACGTTTATACAATATGGTAATTACAACTCACTTACGATGGTTTAGCAAGATAATAACCCTGGAAATAGTCTGCACCTATATCAACCAGATAATCAAACTCTTCCTTAGTCTCAACACCTTCTGCAACCACATCAATGTTAAGTGAATGCATGGTATCTATTATTTCCTTGCAATTACCCTGTTTATAAACATCAGTGTCAATTCCGGAAAGCAATGCTCTATCTATTTTAATGATATGAGGATCCATAATTTTAACCTTTTCCATATCATTAAAGCCGGCACCATAATCATCAAGTGCAACCAGTGAATTACCAATAGCAGCAACCTCTTTTTTCTTAAGAGATTTCGACAATGAAAACCTTGGATACTCAAGCATCTCAATCATCAGGATATTATCATCTTTTCCATAATAATCCACGAAGGTATTTGCTTCTTCCTCCGTGAAACATTCACAAGGAAATGAATTAATGGAAATCTTTTCTTTATAACCTCTAAGATAATATTCCTGAGCAGCTCCCCAGAAGGTAGCAACCTCTAAAATATGAAGTTTATCTTTCTTTATATAATCTTCGATAAGGTCAGTAACCGTAGTACCAACTGGACGCATCAGGGCTTCACGTGCGAAAACCGTCTTTCCATCCTTCATGAATATAGGCTGGAATACATAGTTAATCTCTAATTCTCCTAACGCATTAAGTATTTCCTTATCTAAAGGTAAATCCTCATAATATATCATTCAAATTCCCCTCAATAATATAGACTTATGCCTAACACACTCAACCCAAGTCAAGCACCTTCATCTATCCCCAACGATTATTATACTATAATCTTTTGCGTTTATAAACAACAAAAATATCTTTTTCCTTCTTCTATATCTGACTCGACCTGTTTTTTAAGCCCCATTGCATCTTCGAAACGTTTTTCATTTCTTCTAAAAGAAAGAAGTTCTGTTTCTATGGTCTTTCCATACATATCCTTGTCGAAGTCAAAGATATAGGTTTCAACACTTATATGCTCATCCGAAGGACTTGCAACCGTTGGTCTTATTCCTATATTAGTAATCCCAGGATAACTTGCTCCGTCATACTTAACCTTCGAAAAATAAACACCAAATGGAGGTAAAATTTTCTCTTCATCAGGATAAAGGTTCATTGTTGGAAATCCCAGCTTTCTTCCAAGCTTAAATCCCTTTTCTACCGTTCCTAAAAACGAATATGGATGACCTAGAAGATCGGTAACTTTTTCCATATTTCCATTCATAATTTCTTCTCTAAGGAATGTAGAACTTATTTCTCTTCCCTCATACATAATCTTATCAATAATATCAACCTTAAAATTATATTTAGAAGACATATCTAAAATAAGTTTCGAGTTTCCCTGGCCCTTATATCCGAACGAAATGTCATCTCCAGCTGCAATATATTCCATATTCATCATACCAAGAAGAATATCTATCACGAAATTCTCTGGTGATGTTCTTGCGACATTATCATTAAGCGGGAATTCAACAAGGTAGTCTATTCCAAGATTCTCAAATATTACACGTTTTTCTGACAGTGTCGTCACTTCTTTAATATCTTTTCCACCAAAAAACGAAGCTGCTGACATATCAAAAGTAAAAACTGCGGTCTTAACACCTCTTGATTCATTCTTCTTGGCATAGTCTAAAATATGATTGATAAGCTCTATATGCCCGAGATGAATGCCGTCAAACTTACCTATAGCAACCGCTGTCTTGTCATCTATATGAAATTGTGTCGTGTTACTTATTATTTTCATTACATGAACATCTTATCAACCTCAAGGCATCTTCTTTTAGAATTATAAATATATACCGCCCTGAAATTGTTATCTATATCATACACCCTGTACATCTTTTGGCCGATGAATTCGATCTTATCGCCACCATTTATATTCTCTTCGTTCTTCGAGGTGTTTATCTGGCTAAGTTGAAGCTGATTACCATTACTTAAAGCCTTAATTCCATCCTCATTAATCCAAATAGCTTCATACTTATCAAGTATAGAGTCAACTTTCAAAAATACCTTTTTAGTAAATAATACCTCTTCATCGTATGGAGCCTTAAAATCGTCTACACCGCGAAGATTATTTACCATTTTTTCTATATCAGCTAATTTAAAGGCATCTTCTTTTTTAAATCTTCCAACTCTGGTTCTTTCAAGATGACTCATTGAAGCACCGCAACCAAGCTTTTCGCCAATATCATTAATAAGCGTTCTTATATAGGTTCCCTTCGAACACTCAACCCTTAAGGAATATTCTATATCATTAAGCTTAGCAACAAAGATATTATGCACTGTCACTGGACGTGCTTTTCTCTCAACCTCTATTCCCTTCCTTGCAAGGTCATAAAGCTTCTGTCCATTAACCTTAAGCGCAGAATACATTGGAGGAACCTGCAAAATTTCTCCCCTAAAAGAAGAAACAACCGAAGAGACTTCATCTATAGATATTTTTCTTGCAGCCTCTTCATCCGCTGATAGTACATTTCCTGACATATCCTGAGTATCTGTAACTACACCAAGACGCATTATAGCAACATATTCCTTGGTTTCATCCGTAAGCATATCAACAAGTCTGGTAGCATTCCCAACACATACAGGAAGCACTCCGACTGCATCAGGATCAAGAGTTCCTGTATGCCCTATTTTTTTAATATTTAATATACGTCGAAGCTTCGCAACTACATCAAAAGAGGTAAAGCCAGCTTCCTTGTATACGTTAATCACACCATTAATCATCTACTTACTCATCTGTATCATAATTGAATCTGAAATATTATTAACACAGTCATGGAAGGTTCCTTTAATGGTGAATCCAGCAGCTCTTTGATGGCCACCACCATTATAGAATTTCGCAATCTTGGCTACATCAACCAGGCCACGAGACCTTAACGAAACCTTGTATTCCATGTTATCTATTTCATACATGAATATAGCTACTTCAACACCCTTTGTATATCTTAGCTGATTTACTATTCCTTCAAACTCATGAGGTGTAGCGCCATAAAAATCCATAATCTTTCTGTCTATTTTAGACACAATACACTTTCCATCAGCAAATGTTATACTTTCAACTAAAGCACGACCAAGCATTTCATTCTGAAGCTTGGTTTTTTCATAGAATGTTTCATCAATAATTTTAGGAAAATCAAATCCGTATTCTATAAGCTTAGCAACTATGTTAAGCGTTTTAGGAGAAGTACACGAATACTGTAAAACACCAGTATCATGGATAATTCCTATATAGAGTGCCTTCGCTATTTCAATATCCATATATTTGTCTTCAAGAAGATCATACACCAATTCACATGTCGAACTTGCCTGGCCATCAATATATGAAGCATCACCGAAGCCTTCATTCGAGATATGATGGTCAATCACTATTCTTTTCTTCGCATTCTGAAAATAAGGAAGTGCGTCTCCATACCTGTCTTCAGTTGAGCAGTCAAGACCTATATACGTATCGAAAACTTCTATTCCGGGATTAAAATCTGTCTTAATATCCTCAAGATTAGCTATGCAGTTAAACTCTTCACCTGGCTTTTCAATCATTGGAATAACAGTTGCCGATGGCATAGCCTTTTTAAGGTACAAATACATACCCATTACAGAACCCACACAGTCACCGTCAGGCTTAGTGTGTCCCGAAATTCCAATTGTCATAGAGCCCTTTAATTCTTTTAAAAGATTCATATATTACTACACTTCTTCCTTATATTTGCCATCAAGTTCATCATCGCTTCTTTCTGGAATCTTGGCAATCTCATCATCAATTAATTTAGACATTCTGACACCATAAGCAATTGATTCATCTACTATAAATGTAATTTCAGGTGTATTTCTTAAATTAATTCTGTGTGCAAGTTCTCTTCTTATGAAGCCTTCTGCTGACTGAAGTCCACGTACTGTATCTTCAATAGAGTTCTGCTCCCCAAAGACACTAATCCATGCCTTACAGGTCTTAAGATCAGGTGCTACCTCAACAGCTACAACAGATGTCATTAAAGACACTCTTGGATCCTTAATCTCACCACGAATAATATTGGCAAGTTCCTTCTGAACCTCAGCATTAATTCTCGTATTTTTGTTACTGTTTTTTCTCATATCATTTTACCTATTGTTTTTAACTAATAACTATATTTTAATGCTCAATCAGGACATATGAAATAAACATATGTCCTGATTAATTAGTTTACATAATATTATCTAGGTACTTCTACCATGATATATGCTTCTACCCAGTCAAGCTCCTGCATCTGGTCGAATTCTTCGAATACAAGACCACACTCGTATCCTTCCTTAACTTCCTTTACATCATCCTTGAATCTCTTCAATGATGCGAGCTTTCCTTCGTAAATCTGCTCACCATCTCTGGTTATTCTGATCATACAGTTACGCTCGAAGTAACCATCCATTACCTTCGAACCTGCGATATTACCAACCGCAGAAGCCTTGAATATCTGACGAACCTCAGCATGACCAATTACCTTCTCCTCAAATACAGGATCAAGCATTCCCTTCATGGCTGCTTCAATATCCTCAATAGCCTGATAAATAACCTTGTACAATCTTACCTCAACACCTTCACGCTCTGAAAGTGCCTTGGCCTGAGCATCTGGACGTACATTAAATCCTATAATAATTGCTGATGAAGCTGATGCAAGAACAACGTCTGATTCATTAATAGCACCAACGCCACCGTGAATACACTTAACAACAACCTCTTCATTAGTAAGCTTGGTTAATGACTGCTTAACCGCTTCAACTGACCCCTGAACATCGGCCTTAACAATGATGTTAAGTTCCTTAAGATTATCAGCCTGAATTTGATTGAACAAATCATCAAGACTCATCTTAGCCTTAGTCTCTTCAACCTTCTTCTCCTTGTTCTGTGCAACATAGGTTTCAGCATACTGTTTAGCTTCCTTATCATTCTTATGAGCTATGAATACTTCACCTGCTGATGGAACATCATTAAGGCCAAGAATCTCAACTGGAGTTGAAGGCTTAGCTTCCTTAACTCTCTTACCCTTGTCATCCTGCATAGCTCTTACTTTACCATGAGCCGCTCCTGCAGAAATGAAATCACCTACATGAAGTGTTCCCTTCTGAACTAAGAATCTTGCTACCGGGCCACGACCTTTATCAAGCTCAGCCTCGATAACAAGACCTCTTGCAAGTCTGTTAGGATTAGCCTTTAGCTCCATAATTTCTGCAGTCAAAAGAATTGTCTCTAAAAGATTATCAATTCCTTCTCCTGACTTAGCTGATACAGGAACGAATTCTGTTGATCCGCCCCAGTCTACAGGAATCAATTCATATTCTGTCATTTCCTGCTTAACTCTGTCTATATTAGCACCTGGCTTATCAATCTTATTAACTGCAACAATTATTTCAATACCAGCAGCCTTAGCATGGTTGATAGCTTCAACAGTCTGAGGCATAACACCATCATCTGCTGCAACTACTAAAATTGCAATATCAGTAGAGTTAGCACCTCTCATACGCATAGCAGTAAATGCTTCATGTCCAGGAGTATCTAAGAATGTAATACTCTGTCCCTTAACATTAACTGTATATGCACCAATATGCTGAGTAATACCACCGGCTTCCTTGTCTGTTACATTAGTCTTACGAATTGCATCAAGTAAAGAGGTCTTACCATGATCAACATGACCCATTACACAGATTACAGGTGGGCGAGATACTAACTTATCTTCTTCTTCGTCTTCCTCTTTAAGGAGTTCTTCGATTACATCGACCTTAACCTCCTTCTCGCAAAGGATTTCATATTCCATGGCAATATTTTCAGCCTCTTCATAAGAAACCTCTGTATTAACAGTAACAATCTGTCCCTGCATGAAAAGCTTCTTAATAATTTGAGAAGGCTGCATCTTCATCGCATCAGCGAGCTCTTTAATAGTAAGAGTTTCAGGGATTGTAATAACCTTAATCTGTTCTTCCTGAGGTTCTTCTACCTTCTTTTCAGGCTTTATGAAGCGACCTGCTTTCTTCTGTCTTGACTCTGTCTCTTCTTCGTAGATATGGTCTTTTTTAGATCTCTTGTCCTGATCTTTGTTATTTCGTCTTTTGTCTTCCTTGCCTGCTGTTGGAGCGTTCTCGATAATTGCGGGTCTAGACTGACCTTGATTTTTCGAGAATCTATCATTCTGCCTTCCATTGCCATCTTTATTTCCCTGATTATTAGAAGGACGGTCCTGATTATCCCTTGAAGGAACATTATTATTTTTGTTCTTGAAATTATTTTCCTTAGGGCCATTAGAATTTGCTTTAAATCCTGAAGGTTTGCTTCCTTCAGCCCCTTGGTTTTGAACGTTCGAAGGGCTTGTTTTAACTGTCTCATCAGTTTTATTCCTTTCGTTTCTAGAACGCTGAGCTTCATCCAGCCTTCTTGCGTTTTCTCTAAAATCAGAGGTTGACTCAACACTTGAAGGAGCTGTAATAGGCTTAATAATAGTGTGCTGAACCTGATTAGCACCAGGCTTTGAACTTGCCTGACCAGGACGTGGTCCCTGAGGTCTTTGATTATTATTAGGTTTGTTCTGGCTCATTCCAGAATTGTTTGAATTACTTACGAAAATAATACCACTCTTCTTTTTCTTCTGTGCATCGTTCTTGGCATTATTAGACTGATCCATTTTAGGAGCTTTAGGAGCTTCCTTCTTTTCAGCTGAAGGAGTCACTTCTTTTTTGTCCTCTTTCTTTTCTGGCTCTTTGTCCTTATCTTTACCACTAAACTGTGCTTTGATTTTATTGGCTGCATCATCATCAACTGATGAGTTATGAGCCTTCGCTTCGACTCCAATTTTAGCCAAAGCTTCTATAACTTCTTTATTGCTAATAGATAATTCTTTTGCTAATTCACTTACTTTCATTTACTTCCTCCATTATCCCCAGCATACCAAACTTTTTAATAATACTTTTTGAAAGGCCCTCATCTGTCACTGCAACACAGGCTCTCATCTCACGTCCTATAGAAGCACCCAGTGTATCTTTGTCCGAGTACAAATATATAGGAATGTTTCTAAAGAAGCTCATATCCTTGAACTTCTTCTTGGTATTGTCTGAGGCATCTAAAGCTACGATTACTACTGATGCCTTTTTAGCCTTAATGGCATTCTCAACACTAAATTCACCCGCAACAACATTACGTCCTTTAGCGCTTATGCCAAGTAAAGAACAAATAGGATCATTATTCATTATCTTCTACTATTTCCTCTGCCTCTTCGCCTTCATAGTTTTCTTCATCATAGGCTTCTTCGTCATAGTAATTTTCTTCTTCATCTACGTAGTCTTCGTAACGGAATCCAGGTGCATCCTTAGCCTGAGTTTCAGACTTGATATCAATCTTATATCCTGTAAGACGTGCAGCAAGTCTTGCATTCTGACCTTCCTTACCAATTGCTAATGATAACTGGTAATCTGGAACAACAACCTTTGCTGATTTTTCATCTGGATCTGCGAAAACAGCAACAATCTTCGCTGGAGAAAGAGCGTTCTGAATAAGTACACCAGGGTTTTCATCCCAGTTAATGATATCGATCTTCTCACCACGGAGTTCATCTACTACAGAATTAACTCTTGTACCATTAACACCAACACATGCACCTACAGGATCTACATTAGGATTAGCTGAGTAAACTGCCATCTTAGTACGTGAGCCTGGTTCTCTTGCGATAGATACGATTTCAACTGTACCATCCTTAATTTCTGTTACTTCTGATTCGAATAACTTACGAACTAATTCAGGATGTGTACGAGATACTAAAATACGAGGTCCCTTTGGAGTAGACTTAACTTCAAGAATATATACCTTAACTCTTTCTGTTGGCTTGAACACCTCGCCCTTAACCATTTCTGACTCGTTAAGTAATCCATCTGCCTTACCAAGGTTGATACTGATATTCTTTCCAACATAACGCTGAACAACACCAGTTACTACTTCCTTTTCCTTATCTGCATACTGCTCACAAACAACATCTCTTTCAGCCTCACGAATCTGCTGAAGCATAACGTTTTTAGCATTCATAGTAGCAATACGTCCGAATTCCTTAGACTTGATTTCAATATCGATAGTTGAGCCAACACTTGCTTTCTTATCAACCTTAACTGCTTCTTCAAGAGTAATCATTGTTGCAGGATTAAACTCCTCAACATCTTCATTTTCAACTACATCTTTTCTTGCGAAACATCTGAACTCGCATGTTTCAGGATCAATTTCAACCTGTACATTAGCTTCATTACCAAAGTAATTTCTACAAGCAGTAACAAGAGAAAGATTAATAGCATCAAACAATTTTTCTCTGCTTATATCTTTTTCCTTCTCTAATAAATCAAGTGCCTCAAATAATTCTGTGTTCATTTTCCAAAAACTCCTCCTATTCTAAAAATCTAAAGTTAATTTAATACTTGCTATATCTTTTCTATCAAAAACCATGTCCTGAAGCTCCGTTTCTGAAACCGGAACCTCAATGGTAATTGTTTCTTCGTTAAAATTGCTAAGAAAACCAACAAATTCTTTAGTTTTCGTTTCATCTATTGGCTTATAGGTCTTAATTTCAACCTCTTCCCCCATGCTGTATTCAAGGTGTCGGTCTTTTTTTAGTGCTCTTCCAAGTCCTGGAGAGCTAACCTCAAGAATATAGGCATCGCTTATGAAATCATCCTTATCCAAAGCATCTGACATACATCTTGATACTTTCTCACAATCTTCAATATTAACACCCTCATCCTTGTCAATATAGCATCTAAGATAATAATCAGAGCCTTCTTTTTGATAATCGACATCATACACTCTGACACCAAACTTTTCGGCTATCGGAGTCAGCATTGCTTCTGCCTTAGTCTCAATATCACTTCTTTTAGACATATATCTCCTCTTTTCTTATTCTTTTCTCAACGCATAACCCGGGCGCTTTTTAATGTCTCGAATTATCGTTTTTGCAAAAAGAAGTGGTGGCTCTTGAAAGCCACCACTAAAATAATCAAATATCTTGAATTATAATAACATCTTTTCACATATAATACAAGATGTTATTTTAATATTTTCAGTACGATACAACTCGCCTACCAACTAGCCTTCGATGATAATGTATCTTCCATCTCCAACCTCGAAAACCTCATCAGCCTCTAAAATACTATCAGCATCAAGTCCTTCTAAGTCAAGCCCTTCTTCTTCGAAGTATTCCATCACCTCTTCAACCGAATTAACTACAATTGCGAAATTCTCTTCAAGGAAATCTCTTGCTTCGTCTAAATCTTCGCAAACCCTTCCCTCTGGAAACAGTTGCTCCTGATTTTCGAGAAAACATTTTAATACTGCGTCATCAAATTCTGGCATACTCAATCCCCCTTTTTGCTATACATACCTTCATTAAAATTATACAACAAAATGATATTTAATATTTATATTTTTACTCCCAGATTCGAAAGCTCATACCACATTCTTGAAACCGGAAGTCCAACTACATTATAAAAGTCCCCATCAATCTTTTTAACGAACTTAAGGAATTCCCCCTGAATTCCATACGCTCCAGCCTTGTCCATTGGTTCCCCTGATTCTATATACTGATCTATATCGTCATCATCTACAGGATAAAAATATACATCTGTTTTCTCAAAAAAAGAATATTCACCAACTCTTCCTTCCTTCGATATGAAAACAAAAGAAACTCCTGTAAATACGGAATGCATATTATCAGAAAGCATATTAAGCATTCTTTTAGCATCCGAAGTATCCTTTGGCTTACCTAACAAATCATATTGTGTATGACTAGCGCCATCTGATGATTCTTCGCTCCTATCAACCTTTGGTATCGCAACAATGGTATCTGAGCCTATAACCAGTATATCCTGCGGTGTTGTTAAATCTGGATGCTCCTCAGAATATGTTTTAATCTGCGAAGCAACATCTAACGCCTTTTGCCTGCAGAGTTCTACACATACCTCTTCTGGACTGGTTTTAGTCATAACCTCTTCTACTTTTGAAGGCCATATTTCAAATTCTAATCCAATTTTTTCAAGAAGCTCTTTCCTTCTTGGAGACTTGGAAGCTAATACTATCCTGTAACCCATTTTAATACACTCTTAATTTATATCTGGATTCACTCTTGGAATGAATACTCTGGTGTTTTGAATATCATTAATCTCTGATGCCATCTTAACTGCAGCCTCACAGAACATCTTCTGTGAATTAATTTCATCATGATACTCAAGTTCGCTCTTTTCTATATCTTTGACCCTTACGTACTTTCCATCTGGCATTAAAAGATGCGCCTTCTCATTATCCTTTAGTTCAATTTCAAGAGCTACCATCAACTGTTTTCTAAGTTCAGGCTTTTCTATAGGAAATAAAATTTCTACTCTTCTTTCTAAGTTTCTAGGCATCCAGTCTGCTGATGAGCAGTAGTATTCTGAATTACCACCATTTTCGAAATAGAATATTCTCGCATGCTCTAAGAAATTACCAACAACTGAAATAACCCTGATATTCTCGGACACTCCTGGAATACCAACTTTCAAGCAGCAGATTCCTCGAACAATTAAATCAATTTTAACGCCGGCAGCTGACGCTTCATAAAGGGCCTTAATAACATCAGGATCACATACACTATTCATCTTGGCAATAATATGTGCATTAGTTCCTAATAGTGCATGCTCCTTTTCTCTTTCAATAAGCTTCAGGAATTTGTCCTTAAGCCAAAGAGGAGCTATCGATAACTTATTCCAGTTAAGAGGTTCTGAATAACCACTCAGCATATTAAATACAGCTGTTGCATCTTCACCAATAGCCTCATCAGATGTAAGCAATCCTACATCTGTATAAAGCTTAGCTGTCGAATCATTATAATTTCCTGTTCCAAGATGAACATATCTTTTAATTCCATCTTCCTCTCTTCTTACTACAAGAGTAATCTTGGAATGAGTTTTTAGACCAACAAGTCCATATATTACATGGCATCCTGCACGCTCTAAGCGTCTTGCCCAAAGAATATTGTTTTCCTCATCAAATCTGGCCTTTAACTCAACTAAAACAGTAACCTGCTTTCCGTTCTCTGCGGCTTCAGCTAATGCTGCAATAATTGGAGAATTACCAGAAACTCTATACAAAGTCTGTTTAATAGCCAAAACCTGAGGATCTTTAGCTGCCTGCTTAACGAAATCTACTACAGGTCTGAAGGTTTGGAAAGGATGGAATAATAATGTATCCTGCTCTCTTATTACTTCGAATATATTAGCCTCTTCTGGTAAGAGTGGATGCTCCTGTGGACCTGGATATCCTTTTTCCTTAAGATTATCGAAACCGGGAAGCGAATATACTTTCATTAAATAAGTAAGATCTATTGCACCTGGTATTCTGAAAATATTTCTGTCCTTAAGAATAAGCTTTTCCTGAATTATCTTAAGGAGCCTTTCATCAATATCACTTTCAACCTCAAGTCGTATTGCTTCACCCCACTGCCTCATTCGAACCTGACGTTCAATTTCTTCTAACAAGTCATCTGTATCATCTTCATCAATAGACATACCTGCACTTCTCATGATTCTGAATGAATGCGAGCATACAATATCATAATTAAGAAACAGCTTATGCATATTTCTCTTAATTACTTCTTCTAAAAGAATAATCTTCTTAGCACCGTTTTCAAGACGTGGAAGCTCAACAATTCTTGGAAGAACAGAAGGTACCTGAACTGTTACGAATTCAAGTTCACCATCTCCTCCTTCTTTTTTAGTAACTAAAGCTCCAAGATTTAACGATTTATTTCTAATAAGTGGAAAAGGTCTTGAAGAGTCCACTGCCATAGGTGTAAGAACCGGATATACATCCTCTTCAAACATTCTGTCAACAAATCTTGCCTCGTCTTCAGACAGTTCTTCAAAATGCTCTACTATCTTTAATCCATTTTCTAAAAGTTCAGGAAGCAGGTCATTTCTATAGCTGTCATATACTTCATCTACTAAAGAGTGAACATCAATATTAACAAGAGTCTTTTGCATATCAACATCAAGACCTGCTATATCAGTTCCTGTGTATCCTGCATTTCCCATGTCAATTAAAGATGCCACTCTAACCATAATGAATTCATCAAGATTAGAGCACACAATACTCATGAACTTTATTCTCTCGAACAGCGGAATATCTTTGTCCTTTGCTTCGCTAAGAACACGTCTGTTAAATTTAAGCCAGCTTAATTCTCTGTTTTCATAATAGTCTTTATTGCTAAAATCAATTTCGCCTTTTTTCATTTTAAGTTCCTTCTTCTAGTTGTCCCAATCAGTCCCTGACATTTATTATATGGAAAGAAACTGTATACTAAAAATTTATTAAATCTTCCAAGCTTATCCTTAATGGTTTTACCATATCTTCTTCCTCCAATTCTAATTGAAGGCCTTGTTTTTATATATCTGATTAAATCATTATTAGATTTAATATTATCTGGAAGGCACGTATATGCAAGCCCTACACAATCAATCTTGTGAGCATCCGAGCCTGCAAACATAGGAATGTTATACTTTTTAGCAAGATACCTTGCCCTTTTATTGTTTAGTTCAGGTTCACACGCATTATAGCCTTCTAAAAAATCAAACAGCGGAAGAAATTCATGTTTCCTTATGGTTCTTCTTTTAGAAATTCCTGTTGTAAAAAAGCTCAAGAACGTTTCTCCACATGGATGAGCAGGTCCTAAAATACCGCCATTTTCATGGACTATTTTCATAAGCTTTTTTAATGTCATTCCACGATGCATTAATTGTAGTGGAGTATTATCATCAGGCATAATCACAAGCATATGCCCGAAATCGATCGTATCGTATTCAATCCCCTTTAGCACCACGAAATCATTAATATTAATTCCTTCAAGTGCATAGTATCCTTTGTAAGAATTATGATCTGAAACAAGCATTCCTCCAAAGCCCCGGCTCATAAGGGATTTGATATATTCTATTGTTGGAACTTTAGCATCCGTCGAGCCTTCTTTAGTATGACAGTGCATATCAAATTTAACCATTAATTACTAGAATCCTCGTTTTTGATGTATTACTGGTTTTAAATTATAAACCTCTTCGAAGAAATTAGCCCTTCTTCCAAACAGCCCCTTCTCAAGCGAAATGTCTTCATCTGTTTCAATTGTAATCATAAGCTTGCCACCTTCAATCGCAGTATGAACATCCTTAAACTTCATTTTATGAGAACGGTCAAGTCCATTAGCAAGTCTTAACATCGCAGTAAGCTTCGCAATCCTCTTGTAGTCCATTCTGTCCAGACCTTCAGTTGTATTTTGCTCATCATAATAATTGAAAACTGTCTGATTATATTTAACTGTATTAGCTACTATTAATCTTTCCTTATGCGAAAGACCAATAATTTCAGTATTTTTAATGATATTATAAGAACAGTCTGCAAGATTAAGCATACTTACATATTTTCCACAGTCGTGAAGAATAGCTGAAATTCTAAGCAGCATCCTGTCTCTTTTTTCAAGTCCACTTATTCCACTCATAGTATCAAATATATTAAGTGCAATCTGTTCAAGAGTCTCAGATCTTTCATTTGATCCCATATATCTTTTCGAGATTTCCTTAGAACATGCAACTATATCATCCTCAAAATTATGATTAGCTTTAACCAGCTCACCTTTTTCTGCATATTCATATGCAATACCATCACATAAGGTTACACCAGGTGCCCATGCAGTTTTTGCTCCCGTAGTTGACATAACTTTTTGAATCAGTAACAATGATATGTACAAAAGAGCAATATCATCCTCACTAATTGAAAAGAACTTAGCTACAGCTTCCTGGCTGTCAGAACTGATAAGTTCAATATATTCATCAATGTCTGCATATTTCGCAGTACTGGTTTCACTATATCCCGAGCTGTTCTTATTATTAAGAATCGAAGAAAAATAGTCATCAACAACTATAAGATTCTCTATAGACTTATTCATCAAATAGAATTTCTTATAGGTTGTAAGCTGTGATTCTGCGAGTTCTTCAACGAAATGGTCATATTGTCTAAGTGATGCATTAAGGGTTTTCATATTATCTCTTAATCTCAAAACACCAAGCTTCATGTTTTGGGTTGAAATTAACGAATGTTCATCAAACAAAGACATCTGAATACTTCCGCCACCTATATCCAGAATCGCAGTACCCTGTCCTATAAATTTTTCGAACTTTTCGCCCTGGAACGCTATTGACTTATAATCAAGAAATCTCTGTTCAGAGTTACTAAGAACATCAATATGAACACCACTTTTTTGCTCTATCTGATCAAGAAGAATATCCATATTCTTAGCTTCTCTTATAGCAGAAGTACCATAAGCCTGATAAGCCTCAACCTTGTAAGAATTCATGATTTTCTTGAATTCCTTCAAAGTCTTGCAAAGATCTTCTACTCTTTCAAAGCTAAGAATGCCATTAGAATAAATCTCAGTTCCCATGTCAATGTTATGCCTTACATGGTCGATCTGTCGCATTCCATTCTTCTTCGAAACTTCATATATTTTTAATGATAATTCAAATGATCCTACATCAATTGCTGCGAATGTTTTCGAAAACATATAGCATCTCCTAAACTATATCTTTATTCTTCAAGTCCTAGTAAATAATCAATAAACTGCTGAGCTGTTCTTCCACTAAGTCCGCCATGAGAAAGCTCCCATGCATTAGCCTTCAATAATAATTCTTCTTCGTTCATATCAATATCGCATCGCTTGGCAAGTGTCTTAACGATATTCTGGAATTCCTTCTTATCCGGCTTTCCAAAATAAATAGTAACACCGAATCTGGCTGACAAAGAAAGCTTCTCCTGAACAGTATCGTTAGTATGAAGATCATCATCCCTGTCCTCTTTGTCAGTAAACCTCTCTCGTACAAGATGACGTCTGTTAGATGTTGCGTAAATAAGAACATTCTTAGGTTTCTTCTCTAGACCACCTTCGATAACTGCTTTCAAATATTTGTATTCAATCTCGAAATCCTCGAAGCTTAAGTCATCCATATATATGATAAACTTATAATTTCTATTTTTAATCATGGTGATAACATCATTCAAATATTGAAACTGATGCTTATATACCTCAATTATTCTAAGGCCATCCTCATAATATTCATTTGCTATTGCTTTAATGGAACTACTCTTTCCTGTTCCTGCATCTCCGTATAGCAAACAGTTATTAGCCTTCTTTCCAGTAACGAAGGCATTAGTGTTATCTCTTAATTTTTGCTTGGCGATATCATATCCTACAAGATCATCTAATTTAACATGTGCTATATTCAAAATTGGCACAATCTGAGTTCCTGAAATTTCATCATATTCAATTCGAAAAGCCTTATGAAGTCCGAATTTTCCAACACCATAATCCTTGTAAAACATGGTAAGTGTATCTTTCATTTCATTCGGAGTATTATCCATAGTGAACTTTTGGGCAAGATCACATATACGCTGCCTTATTCTTGCGTTATACACCTTCGATTCAGCATCTGATGAAACATAATTTTCAATAATTTCAAAACCCGAAATATCAAGCTTCAAAATCATTGGTCTAAAATCGTAATCAAAGAATTCTTTAAATATTATAATGTCGTGAAGAACAGCTTCGTTAATGCTGCCTTCAATAGCACCCTTAATCTCACACGCTCTTGAATAGGCATTCTCATTATTAACTAACAAATTAGCCAGATAGCAGTGCCACAGATTACCATAAAATCCATGATTTCCTGCCAATTCTAAGAGCTTATGTATATTTTCATATAATAAAGATGACATATCCTCTTTATTATAAAAATCATCATCATAATGATCCATTAACCAGGACATGTCATAAAGTAATTGACCTTCATCACCTTCAAAATCTTTGTATACTATTAATTTACTTTCACGCATTTTCAATGCACTCCCAGAACAAAAATATAGGTTAAAAACCTATATAAATAATATCAAGAAAATAGTCAAAAATAAAGGGGACATCTTTCGATATCCCCTTAAAACTTTTACTTAATTTCAAATTAAAAACGTGAGTCTTAAGTCCTGTCACATTCTTATTTGAAGTAGCTAACATCCTCATTAAGCTGCTTAGCCAAAGTATCGATTTCATCAGAACCAACCTTAATTTCATTAACTGATGTTGCGATGCTTGAAATAGATGCTGTAACTTCTTCATTAGAAGCTGCATTCTCTTCTGAAATAGCGCTAAGATCCTGAACAGAGCTTACGATTACATCCTTAACACTCTCAAGATCCTGAGTCTTCTTAGCGATAGAGTTAATCTCATTAAGTGAGTTGTTAATTTCATTATTAAGCAACTCGAACTTGTCCTGAGTTTCCTGAATGTACTGCTGCTCTTCTGTAATAACCTGAGCAACTTCAGCTGATAATCTAACTGAGTTCTGTGACTGCTGAACGATTTCACCAACAATCTGCTTAATTTCATTAGCTGACTGATTAGACTGCTCTGAAAGGTTAGAAATCTCAGTAGCAACTACTGCGAATCCTCTACCAGCTTCACCAGCTCTTGCTGCCTCGATAGAAGCATTTAATGCAAGTAAGTTAGTCTGACTTGCGATATTAGTAATAGCCTCGACTGCCTCTTCAATCTTAACGATTGCTTCGTTAGTTGATTCAATCTGTGTTGAAATACTCTGAACAGATTCAACTGACTTCTTAGAAGAATCAGAAACCTTATTCATGTACTCTGTAGCATTAATATTAGCTTCACGAATATTCTGTGAAGAATCTGAAAGGTTAGTTACGTTAGAAGCAATATCGCCAATAGCGTTACCCATCTCGATAACCTGTTCATTAATATCCTGTACTGACTGAGCCATGGCTGTTGCACCATTTGCTAAATCTTCCATTGTCTGGCTGATCTGAATTGTTCCGTCATTACTATAATCAGCAGAGCTAGATAAAACACTTGCCTTCTCAGTTAATTCAGCTGCAATTTCCTTAGTCTGACCAATAATTTCATTTAAGCTTTCTCTAAGCTTTAATGTAGAAGCAATAAGAGATTTAGTTTCTGCAACGTGAGAAGATGCATCGATATCAATCTTAAGATCACCATCAGCAACCTCTGTAACTCCCTTAGCAACCTGCTGTAATGGAGTAGAAATAATTTTTGCAAGAACAAGTACAATAACTAAGAAAATAACAATAAGTGCACCACTAATAGCAAGGTCGATATATAAGATCTTATTAACGTCTGCTAATACATCATCCTCATCAGCTGATACTACAAGAACGAATTCCGAATTAGCACCAACATAGTATGCCGCATACTTCAGCGCACCATTGAAATCATATTCAACAACTGCAGGTGGAACTGTCTTTCCTGCCTGCAAGTCTGCGCAGACACCAGCAACTACCTTATTAGTAACAGGTTCACCAATCTTACTTGCTGTTGGATGATATAACATAGTAGCATCCTTACTTACTACATACGCATATGATGTTTCTAATCCCTTGACGCCTGTATCCTTGAACAATTCTCCAAGATTGTCAGCACTTAATGCTGCATCCTCTCCCAATAATTCAACATCAATATCAAGTCTCTCACCTGATGTGATTGCTAAATCATCCAGGTAATTTAAAGTTGTTTCCTTAAGCTGTGATTCTGAATCACTAACAAGTACAAAACTGATTATTACAGTTGCTGTAATCAATGGAACCAACGCAAATAAAATTAACATGATGTAAATGTTAAATTTGAAGCCCTTCTTCTTTTCCATTTTATCCCTCCTAAATTAGGTTATTATTTCAAGATTATTCTACCATATATAGTATCCAATCCACAATCATTATTATCGAATATTTATTAAAATTATTTACTATTTAATTGAAAAAAATATATTTTTACACATTTAACTGCTAATATAGCTCAAACCTTTACACACAACAATTATGAATTGTATAATTATTCAAAATATGTGAACCATATTTTCTAAAACTACAAATATGTACTTTAAGCTTTCGAAGCAAAACCAAGATATACGTTTAACAGAAGGAAAAAATATGAAAAAAATAAAAACAGTAATCTTTTTTCTAATTATAGCAGCATTATTGGGAGGAGGTATTACATATACCCTTCTCACCAGATTTACTCCATCCAACACTCCTAATACTGTTGGAAATACAGCCGGAAATCTTAATAATGGCGGACTTTTCGTTGAAGGTGAGGACGTTGTATATTTTTCTAACCCTTACGATTCTGGTTGTGTGTATTCAATGACTTCTGACGAAAACAATTTCAAAAAAGTAACTTCAAATCACGCCAATAATCTCTTATATGACAATAAAAATCTATATTACTATATGGATGTCAACGGTGGAGGAAAAGGAATTGGAACCGTTATTAAGCTTCATGGAATATATAGAGCAGACCCTGATGGAAAGGATTCCTACAGCGTAGATTCAGGAATGGCAATTATCATGCAGCTGGTTGGAAATTATATATATTATCAAAACTATGATAATACCAATTTTACTACCGTATACAGAATTAAAACTGATGGAAGCGACAAGGCCAAGGTTACTGATTCTATAATCAATCCCGTTGCTGCAAGTAATGGAATTATTTACTTTAATGGAACTGACAAGGACCATAATCTATACGGTCTTAATACAATGGATAATTCAACCTTTACTGTCCTTCAGGGCAATATATGGTTTCCACAATGCTCAGGCGACTATATCTACTATATGGATGCATCTTCAAATTACAGACTATGCCGCTATAGTCTCACAGGTCGTCAAAACGAAATATTAACCAAGGACAGAGTAGACACTTTTAATGTAGGTTCTCAGTATATCTACTACCAGTTCTCTGATAAGAACAATCCAGCACTTAAGAGAATGCTCCTTGATGGTTCAAATCCAGAAATAGTCGCTAATGGTACGTATAATAAAATCAACCTGACAAGCCAGTATGCATACTTCTATGCCTTTAATGACGATCTTACTATCTATCATACTCCGGTTAATGGTCCAATTATGGTAGAGACATTTAACGGAGCGCTTGAAGCTGCCATAGAACATCAGGGGGACAAATAATGAGAATCCTTTTAATAGGAACCGGTGGAACCATTGCCGGAATCCAAAAGAATGGAATAATTGATGACTCTGACTACACTTCTGGAGTGCTTAAAGCTAATGAGCTTTTAAATTCATTATCTGCCAGTGAGATTTCCCATATATTGTCGAAGGATGATGAAATTATCCCTTTAGAATTATGCAATCTGAATTCTGATGATATGACTTATGAAATTATGTTGCGTCTCACCAATACTATCAATTCATCTTCTACCTTCGATGGAATAGTCATAACTCATGGGACTGATACCTTGGAAGAGACCAGTTTCTTTCTAGAATATACTACTAATCATAAGATTCCTGTAGTTATGACATGTGCTATGTACCCTGCAACATCACCGAAGGCTGACGGACCTTCCAACCTTTTATTCGCATTAGAATACTTATCACAGTGTATCAAAACAAAGGATGAATCTATTTCGAAAATAAAAACTAACTCATATGAAATTGTCATCGCTTTTAATCAAAAAATAATACCAGCCAGGAACCTTATCAAAGCTTATATCAATAATGAATATACCTTCGAAAATTCTGCGCCTTCTTTCGCAGATCTTTCAGCATGGGATAAGCATTATGAAATATCCTCAAACACATATGTTCAATATGTACCTATTGCTTATTTTGGTGCCAACGCACCTTCATCTATTCTATATTTTTATGCAAAAAATGGCGCCAAGGCTATAATTCTTGCAGGGGCCGGAGCTGGTGAATATTCAGAGGAATGGATAGATGCTGTAGAAAATCTTTCAAAAGAGGGAATACTCTTTATCAGAACATCAAAAATAAGAAAAGCGCCGGTTAATAAAAACCAGCGCCTGTCTATTAATACTTTAAATGGTGGCTCACTCTCTCCTGAGAAAGCTTCCATTCTAGCAAGTCTTCATCTTATTTAAAGTAACTAACTTCGTTCTGTAAATCCTTAGCCATTTCATCAATTTCGAATGAACCTGTCTTAATCTCACCGATTGAATTAGCAATACTAAAAATAGTAAGCAAAAATCAGTTCAAAAACCTAAGTCATCACATCTGATGTCTTACCACGAGATATTCATCTCCAGGAACATAATACGGACAGTCTTCATAAGTACACGAAATGAATTTAGCCATTTCATCCTCATCCAAATCCATCTCACATGTATATTCCTCATAGTCCTCATCATATGTGTAATAATTACAATCGTCACATCTACTCATTTTTCTAAATCCTTACTAATTATTCAAACTGCATTAATATCCATTATGTAATGTTGCTCAAAATATACGTTATCGTGCTCTTAGCTCTATTAACATCTCATTAACTGTTTTATTGTTTTTAGGATTGACGAGGGAAGAATTCAACTCGCACAACGGTTCTAAAACAAATAATCTGTTTTCAATATCGGCATGTGGTATTGTAAGCTCGTTGGTTGACATAACTATCTCTTCGTAAAATAAGATATCAAGATCCAGCGTTCTTGGCCCCCAGTGTATTTCCCGCGTCCTTTTAGCACTGCTTTCAATTTCATGGAGTTTGTTTAATAATTCTTTTGGATTCATTAATGTCCAAAGCTCTATTACTCCATTCAAGAAATCTCCCTGCTCTACATTACCATATGGTTTGGTTTCAATAAGAGTGGAGCATTTAACATCTTTTATATATTTGTCCTTGGTTAATGAATCTATGGCATCCTGAATATACTTATTCCTGTCTCCTAAGTTAGAACCTACCCCCAAATATACCTGGTTCCATTTTCTCTTGATATTGACTGATACATCATCAAAATCTATAGGAATAGGTGCATGAGGCTTATGTATAGTTATGTAAACCTCTTCGACTATGGCATAATTAACTAAAATTTCTCTCGCAACAACCTCTGCGACTGTTTCTATTAAATCATATTTCTTTTCTAAAAAAGTTTCTTTAATTGTTTCTGAAACCTTCGAATAATCAACTGTTGAATCAAGTTCATCCAAAAGCCCGACATTCGTCATATCAAAACAGAGCTTGGCGTCTATCAAAAATTCCTGGCCTTCATCCTTCTCTTCTTTCAAAACTCCATGATAGCCATATATTTTCAAACCTTTAATATTAATGAAATCCACTTGTTTTCCCTTTTCTTAATACAAAACTTTTTCTGTCATCTTAATTGCTCTGGCATTAGCCCTTACATCATGAACTCTTATATAATCAGCTCCCCACATCGTAGCCATAACACTGGTTGCTATCGTGCCCTCTAATCTATCCCCTATTGGAAGTTCCAGAGCGTTTCCAATCATAGATTTATTGGATACACCTATCAAAATTGGATATCCAAGAGCTTTAAGATGTGTCATATTCTTAAACTCTCTTATATTGTCCTCGTATGTTTTATTAAATCCAATTCCCGGATCCAGTATCAAATTAGAATCCAAAATCCCCGCGGTTCTTGCCTTTTCTATAGTTTCCTTCATGTCATCAATGAGAGAACTGTAATTTTCTTTATTATGCATAAGGACGTACTTAAGACCTGTTTGGGCTACCGTTTTAAACATATTCTCATCGAGCATTCCCATTCCAATATCATTTATTATAGAAGCTCCTGCTTTGCAGGCTTCCATGGCAACCTCAGCCTTATATGTATCAACAGAAATTTCTGTATTGAAGTTCTTTTTAATAGCTTCTATAACTGGTATAACTCTTTCAATTTCTTCCTCTTTCGGAACAACACTAAAGCCAGGACGAGTAGATTCTCCACCAACATCAATTACGCTGGCACCATCTTTTATCATTTCTTCAACATGCTTTAATGTTATATCAAGATGATTTTTATTATCATAATATTTTCCACCATCAGAAAATGAATCCGGCGTAACATTCAAAATTCCCATTATCTTAGTTTTCATATTTATTCCCTAAATCTTTCTATTCTTTCTTATTAACCCAATCAACAACTTCTCTGTGAAAACTTAATGATCCGAACACCAATATAATATCCTTAGTTGTAGCCATCAGCTTTGCTATATCAAGTGCTTCCTCTATTCCACCGATTGCTGAAACATTAGTATTAAACATAGAAACATCTCTGGCCAGATTTTCTGCGCTATAGGCTCTTTGACCCTTAGTTGATACAGTAAGAATATGTTTAGCAACAGGCGCCATTATGGACGCAACAGTAACATGATCCTTGTCATATAACATTCCGAACACTTCAATTATATTCTTATTAGGATATTTTTTAATAACGGCGTTTCTAAGAGCTTTCGCTGCACCCTCATTATGTGCACCATCTAAAATAATGACAGGCTTTTCATTAATCTTCTCAAATCTTCCCGGCCACTTAACATTCCTGATTCCCGTAATAATAGTTTTTTCGTCTATATCATTAAATGGAGAAGGAAGGTTTAGTACCACATATTTTGCAAGTGTTGCATTCTGAATCTGATGGTCTCCCATCAATGGTATATACTTTTCAAGTTCTGTTTCTATATCCGCAAAAACAACCCGATTATGACTTCTATTTTCAAGGACAGCCCTCACGCTTTCATCCTGAATAGTTGAAACAACAACAGATGAAGGCTTAATTATTCCAGCCTTAACTGTAGCTATTTTCTCTAAAGTGTTGCCTAAGTAATTGGTATGGTCAATAGAAATTGGAGTAAATACACATGCCAATGTATTTTTAACAATATTGGTTGCATCTTCGGCGCCACCCATTCCGCATTCCAGGCACACTATGTCACACTTTTCTTTTTTGAAATACCAAAAAGCCAGCGCTGTTTCTTTTTCAAATGGACTTGGAATATCGTATCCTTCTGCTTCAAGCTCACATACCGCATCATCTATGATTTTAAAACCAGCTTCCCAATCCTTCTTCGAAATAGGTCTGTTATTAATCTTGATAATTTCGCGCTCATTAAAAACCGCAGGTGATGAGTAGCTTCCAACCCTGAAACCGGCTTCTTTTAATATTGATGAAATAAAAGCCCCTGTCGATCCTTTTCCATTAGTACCTGCTATATGGATGAATTTAAGATCATCCTCCGGATTATTTAGTTTAGCACAAAGATATTTAATATTATCTAACCCTAATTTAATGGCCATACATTTCCTTCATGTCAGATATTAAAACTATAAATTTATTTTTCCACAATAAAGGAGGCTATGATTCACATAGCCTCAATTCATTAATTAATATCTGGGATTCCGTCTCCATCAAGATCTGTAATGCTAGGATCAACACCTATATCCTGCATGTTAATGGTACGTCTTCTTATTCTTGCTTCCTCAGATTTCATAAGGATATAATCCTTAATTTCTTTAGAGTTCTTAATGTGCTTAATCTCAAGAACATGATCTGTAGTATCTCCTGTATAACAGATGATAGTTCCCATCTTAAACATTCTCTCACCAAGACTTCTTGACAATTTAACATCCTGAATCTTATACATGAAGCAATCATCTTCAGTCTTCTTAAAAAAGCCTCTGTCAATGGTCAATACATCATCACCTATTTTATATACTGTAAAAGTAAATGGAAGTCCGAAAAAAGCCCATCTTTTTCTTTCAACAAATGCATATTCTGACATAATTACACCGCCTTTCTCATTGATTAAATTATACTAGAATAAAAACCATATTGCAAACGAATATAGCCATATGATATATTAGTAAAAATGCTAAAAAATGAATGTTTTGATATTAAAAAGGAGGGTTATATGAACGCAACAGAATGCATATTAGGAAGAAGAAGTATTCGAAAATTCAAGCAGGATTCTATTGATCATGAGCTTATTGAAAAGATTGTTAAAACAGCTTCATATTCACCATCCTGGAAGAATACTCAGATTACAAGATATATTGCAGTTGAAGGTGAATTAAAAGATAAAATTGCATCTGAATGCACACCAGATTATGCAAGAAATGGTGAAATCATTAAAGATGCTCCTATGTTAATTGCCATCACAATGATTAAGAACCGATCAGGATTTGAAAGAGATGGTTCTTATTCAACCAGAAAAGAAGGTGGCTGGCAAATGTTCGATGCAGGAGTAGCAACCCAAAGCTTTTGTCTTGCAGCACACGAAGCAGGACTTGGAACTGTTATCATGGGAATCTTCGATGATGTTAAAGCTTCATCTTTATTAAACATTCCTGAAGAAAGAGAGCTTGTTTGCTTAATTCCTATCGGATATCCGGATGAGGCACCAACTGCTCCATCGCGTAAAGAGGTTTCAGATTTATTATCATTTCAATAATTTCAAGGGTCGAGATTTTCTCGACTCTTTTTTTGAAGAGTTTCTAATTTGGTAAATATATATTTGAAAGGGGATCACTATGAGACATCTAATGAGTCCTTTGGACTTCACTGTTGAAGAGCTTGAGAATCTATTTTCTCTTGCGAACGACATAGAGCATAACATGGATAAGTATGCTCAAAAATGTGTTGGAAAGAAACTTGCTACATGCTTTTATGAACCTAGTACCAGAACTCGTCTTTCCTTCGAATCAGCAATGCTTAATTTAGGTGGAAGTGTAATTGGTTTTTCAGATGCCAACTCATCTTCTGCTTCTAAGGGCGAAAGTGTATCAGATACAATAAGAGTTATATCATGCTTCGCTGATATATGTGCTATGAGACATCCAAAGGAAGGTGCACCTATGGTAGCAGCTTCTAAATCTTCCATCCCAGTTATCAATGCAGGCGATGGAGGTCATCAGCACCCAACTCAGACCCTTACAGATTTATTAACTATACGATCTCTTAAAGGCGAAATTAAAGATTTCACCATTGGATTGTGTGGAGACTTAAAGTTTGGACGTACAGTACACTCACTAATTAATGCACTGGTTAGATATCCAAACATCAAGTTCGTATTCATATCTCCTCCTGAGCTTAAGGTTCCTGACTATATCATAAGCGACCTCAACGAAAAAAATATAGAATACAAAGAAGTTATAAGTCTTGATGAAGTGATGTCAGAATTAGACTTTTTGTACATGACAAGAGTTCAAAGAGAAAGATTCTTCAATGAGGAAGACTATGTAAGATTAAAGGATTTTTACATATTGGATTCTCACAAAATGGAACTTGCTAAAAAGGATATGTTGGTGCTTCATCCGCTTCCAAGAGTTAATGAAATTTCAGTAGACGTAGATGACGATCCAAGAGCTGCTTATTTCAAGCAGGTACAGTATGGTGTATATGTTCGTATGGCTTTAATACTTACACTTTTAGAGCTTGTATAGCACCTAAAAAAACTGGTCATTTATTTACTTGTAACTATTACAATATACTAAAGAAAGGGTATCTAAAGGATACTATAGGAGAAACAATATGCTTAATATAGGACAAATTGAAGAAGGCTTCGTTCTTGATCATATTAAAGCCGGAAAAAGCATGCAGATATATCATCATTTAGGATTGGACAAAATGGACAGCACCGTTGCCATCATAAGAAATGCAAAATCTGAAAAGATGGGAAAGAAAGATATACTAAAAGTAGAATGTGATATCAATATGCTCGATCTTGATGTTCTTGCTTTTATTGATCACAATATTACAGTTAATGTAATTAAAGACGGAAATATAATTGCTAAAAAGGACCTGCAGCTTCCAAAGGAAATCAAAAATATTATCTACTGCAAGAACCCAAGATGTATCACTTCCATTGAGCAGGGACTTCCACATGTCTTCGTTCTTTCTGATGAAGAAAAAGAAATATACAGATGCAAATACTGTGAAGAAAAATATTCTGAGGTAAAATAGTAAATATAATTATTCACTTGCCTCATCGTGGGCAACAAAAAAGCGTGCGTCACACTGGACGCACGCTTTTATTATATATACTTATTTTGCATTAATTGCATTAAACTCTTCAACAACACTATTTTCTGGTTCCTTAGTTACTAAACTTACAACAACCATCAAAAGCATAGAAACGATGAATGCAGGAAGCAATTCATAAATATTGAAAGCACCACCAATTGGTCTTACTAAGAACTTCCAGATAAATACTGTTGCGCCACCGCCAATCATACCTGCTAATGCGCCCTGTGTATTAGCTCTCTTCCAGAATAAAGCAAGAAGCATTACCGCACCGAAAGCTCCACCAAATCCGGCCCACGCAAAGGATACAATACTAAATACTGATGAGTTAGGATCTAATGCAAGGAATACTGCAATAATACTGATTACCAGGATAGTAACTCTTGCAAACCATAAATTCTGCTTATCAGTAAGCTTCTTTCCAAAGAACTCACCAACAATATTCTGTGAAACAGATGACGCTGCTGCTAACATCTGAGAATCTGCTGTTGACATTGTAGCTGCTAAAATACCAGCTAAAATTACACCTGCAACGATAGCAGCCAAAACTCCATTCTGAGAAAGAAGTTCAGCAATCTTAACAATAATGCTCTCTGACTTAGATGAATCATTTAAGTAATCAATAGCACCTGCTTTGTCTGTCATAGCACGACCAATCATACCGATTAATACTGCAACAGCCATAGCGATTACTACCCAGATTGAAGCAATTCTTCTACTAAGCTTAAGCTTATTCTCATCTTCGATAGCCATGAATCTTAATAAAATATGTGGCATACCAAAATATCCAAGTCCCCATGCAAGTGTAGAAATAATATTAACTATTCCACCATAGCTTACAGATGAACCAGAAGCTGGATCAAATGTATCAGTAAAACTCAGGTATGAAGGAATTTCTTTTGCGTTCTCCCATACCTTATCCCATCCTCCAGCAACACTAACACCGAAGAATACTACGATAATGAGTGCAACCGTCATAACAATACTCTGGATGAAGTCTGTTGTTGATACAGCCTTAAAGCCACCCATAACTGTATATGTTACGATAATAACTGCTGAAACGATCATAGCAGTTGTATAATTAATGTTACCATCTGAAAGGCTGTTAAACAGCTTACCACATGCAGCAAATCCTGATGCAGTATAAGGAATAAAGAATACGATAATCACTACAGCTGCAATAGCTGAAAGAATATTCTTCTTGTCGTGGAATCTCTTAGAGAAAAACTCCGGTACTGTGATAGCATCAATCTTAGCAGAATATCTGCGAAGCCTTTTTGCTACCAAAAGCCAGTTAAGATACGTTCCAACTGCGAGTCCTAAAACTGTCCAGCCAACCTCACATACACCGCAAAGATATGCAAGTCCTGGAAGACCCATCAATAAGTAACTTGACATATCAGAAGCTTCAGCCGACATTGCTGTTACGAAAGGTCCCATCTTACGTCCGCCAAGATAGAAGTCTGCACTGTCTGAGTTACCCTTACTAAATTTGAATCCAATATACACAACCATAATCAAATAAATTGCAATGGCTGCGAGGATACAGAATTGATTTGTAGTCATAACACACTCCTCTTATATACTTTTTTGTTTACACAACTTTTTTATTTTAGCAAATTAAAGCGATAAAAACAATATTATATTACATTTTACTAAGAACTTCTGTAAGATAATCAAACATACGCTCTGCTGAACTTAGACTTAGTCTTTCTTTAGTTGAATGAATATCTTTGATATCAGGTCCAAATGAAACAACATCAAGCTCTGGCCTCTTTTCAAGGAACAAACCACACTCTAACCCAGCATGGATAGCTACAATGTTAGGTTTACATAAATATTTAGACTCATATACCTCTGCCATAAGTTCTCTTAGGTTCGATGTTGTTCTAACCTCCCAGCCTGGATAATCACCAAACATTTCATATGATGCACCATACTTGCCCGCGAGTTTACATAATTCATATACAAGATTATCCTTCGATCTTTTTACTGAGCTTCTTATTAATGAATCTACAATTATACTCTCACTATCAGAAAGAATAATTCCCATATTTAGAGATGTCTCAACAAGATTATCAATCACTTCACTCATAGCCTGAACGCCATTCGGAAATTCTGAAATATATGAAAGGAACTGCTTCGTTGCGTTCTCATCGAGAGTTATCATATCCATACTATCTTCTTTTGATATATTAAAGATAGCCATATCTATATCATCTTCTGTTCCAAAATAGTAATCCGAACCATTCAGTGCCAAAATACGATTAATTGTGAGCGAATTATCGAATGCATCCGTCAGCATAAATCTGGCTTCACACGAAGAAGGAATTACATTATCCTTAGTTCCTCCATTTATTTCAATCAATTTTATTCCATAAGCATTAGCTAATTTTAACAGCTCATCTGCTAATATTTTAATAGCATTTCCACGATTTTTATCAATTTCAACTCCGGAATGTCCACCCTTTAATCCTGTAACCGATGCACTAAACACAGTTCCACTGGCTAATATCTTGTTAATCTTCATTTCAGATTTAAATCTTACACCACCAGCGCAGCCAACTATAAGCTCACCCTCAACCTCATTATCAATATTAATCATTCTGGTAGCTCTGAGGTTGGTTATATCAATGCCTTTAGCACCATCCATGCCAGTTTCTTCATCTGTGGTAAATATACACTCTAATCTTGGGTGATTGTAATTACCATCAAGAATAGCAAGCATATAAGCAACTGCTATTCCATCATCTCCACCCAGTGACGTACCTCTTGCTCCTAATAAATCTCCTTCAGTAAATAAATCAAGTCCATCACAGGACATATCTATACTGCAGTCTGAATCTTTAACAGCTACCATATCGATATGTCCTTGCAAAATTACCGCGTCCTTATCTTCATAACCTTCTTTTGCTTCTTTAATAATAATTACATTATTAAATTCATCCTGCCTGTATTCGAGGTTACGTACTCTTGCGAATCTTACAAGATAGTCACTAATCATTTTCGTATTGCCTGAACCATGGGGAATACATGCTATTTCATTAAAATATTCCAAATACTTTTCCATTATTCTTCTACCTGTTAATCATTAATTCACTAATAGAAAAAGCTCCACAACCGTGGAGCTTTTTAATATTAAACTATTAAGCAAGCTTAGACTTAGCAATTTCAACTAATGAAGCGAATCCTGCTGCATCATTAACTGCCATCTCAGCTAACATCTTTCTGTTAAGTTCAACTTCTGCAAGCTTAAGACCATACATGAACTTGCTGTATGAAAGTCCGTTTAATCTAGCTGCTGCGTTGATACGTGCGATCCAAAGCTGTCTCATCTGACGCTTCTTCTCTTTACGTCCTGCATATGCTGTAGCTAATGCTCTCATTACAGACTGCTTAGCAACTCTGTACTGATTAGAACGAGCTCCTCTATAACCCTTTGCTAATTTTAATGTTCTATTATGCTTTTTCTTGGCATTTAAGCCACCTTTAATTCTAGCCATTTTAATTATCCTCCTTCAATCAAAGCTCCACCTTATAAATAAGGCATAATCTTCTTCATATTCTTTACGTTAGTAGCATCTGTCATAGCGCTCTGACGAAGGTTACGTTTTCTCTTCGTACTCTTCTTTGTTAAGATATGCTGCTTATTAGCCTTATTTCTCTTAAGCTTACCAGAACCTGTTAAAGAAAAACGCTTAGCAGCTGATTTGTTAGTTTTCATCTTTGGCATGTCACATGTCCTCCTATATCTTTACTTTTTAATAACAATTATTTTGCGGCTAAGAACATAGTCATCGAACGACCTTCTACCTTAGCTGCCTTATCTACAGTAGAGCAATCCTCCAATGCAGCGGCAAAATCATCTAAAATATGTTTAGATGCCTGCATATGAGCCATTTCACGACCTCTGAATCTAAGTGTTACCTTAACTCTGTCGCCTTTAGAAAGGAATTTCTTAGCAGAATTGATTTTAGTATTCAAATCATTAGTATCAATATTTGGAGAAAGTCTGATCTCCTTAATTTCAACTACATGCTGCTTCTTTTTAGCTTCCTTTTCCTTACGGGTCTGCTCATATTTGAACTTACCATAATCAACAATCTTACAAACAGGTGGTTTAGCTGTTGGTGCAATCTTTACTAAATCAACACCGGCCTCTTCAGCTAATGCTAAAGCTTCCTTTGACGACATAACGCCTAACTGCTCGCCATCCTCGCCTATAACTCTGACTTCCTTGTCTTTAATTTGTTCATTAATAAATAAGTCGCTAATTGTTGTACCCTCCGTAATTAGATAAATAATATAAAAAGGTGAATAGAAAACTATCCACCTTAAATACATAAACAACTTAAAACAAGTGTTTAAAAGTATTAACACTTACTAGCCCAATTGCTGTAAGGTGAGAGTGGAACTCTGCTTTCTTTACCTATAAACCTTATATAGAATACCATCAACTTTTGATACTGTCAACACATTTTTTAGGCCTGCGAAATTTCCCTTACAAGCTTAATATTCCCCTCATCAACTCTAAAGTCTAATAATAGTTCATCATCTGAAGCCTGGGTATATGTTATAACATGTGTCTTGGTAGATATTATGATATAAGTTAGCTGCTGTACAGTCAGATCACCACTTGTAAAATGACTCCTTATTTTAAAACATGGAACATTATCAAGCTCTGTCTTCTCGAAGTTGTCTATTACCAAATCAACTGACTTGTTCATATACTTATACGAAGATTCAATTGCAGCCTCATACTGGGCACTGGTAAGTGTCTCGTCAATTCTTCCATCCGTTTTAGAATCAGATACCGTATAGTATATATTAGAAGCATCAAGAGGATAAATGTTACTTACATACATACCCTTTACTTCCTTAGATTCCTCGAACTCCTCTGGTATCAAAATCGCACAGCTTCCGACTTCTTCCCTAAGAGTTCCATCGCTTGTCTTAACTTCAAATTTGTCAATTTCAATAAAGCTTGCTTCATTTCCATCTTTAGCTAATATATCATCAGCGACACTTATGGATTTATCACCGCAGCCTGGAATCAAAATAATAAAACTAAGAAGAATGCAAATCACATTCTTCTTAATCTTAGCTGTATTCTTATTAAATGCACTATTATTTAGCTGCATCCTGTGGAATCTCCTCACGAATTTCCTTAGTCTTAATTTCCTTAACGATCTGATCGACGAACTCACCTAAAGGCTTAACACCCTCATCACCTGCGAAACGGCTTCTTACAGATACAGTTCCATCAGCCTCTTCCTTTTCACCAACAACTAACATATAAGGAAGCTTATCAAGTCTTGCCTCTCTAATCTTAAAGCCAATTTTTTCAGATCTGGCATCAACAGTAACATCAACATCGCATGCCTTAAGCTCTTTAGCAATCTTATTAGCATAATCTATATATTTGTCAGAAATAGGTAATACTCTTACCTGTTCTGGGCAAAGCCATGTTGGGAACTTTCCTGCATAGTGTTCAATAAGCCATGCTAATGTTCTTTCATAGCATCCCATTGATGTTCTATGGATAATCCATGGTGTAGCTTTATTTCCGTTCTCATCAATATAGTACATTCCGAACTTCTCAGCAGCTGCACAGTCAAGCTGGATTGTTACCATGGTATCTTCTTTTCCATAAACATTCTTAGCCTGAATATCAATCTTAGGGCCATAGAATGCTGCTTCATTATCAGCCTCTGTGAAAGTGATATTATTCTTAATCATTACGTTACGTAAAAAGCCCTGAGTACTATCCCAATACTCATCATCACCTAAATACTTTTCCTTATTATTAGGATCCCATTTAGATAATCTATATGTAACATCTCCATCAATTCCTAACGTCTTCATAACATAGTTACAAAGATCGACACATCTTGTGAGCTCTTCCTCAGCCTGTTCTGGAGTAAGAATAATATGAGCCTCTGTGATTGTAAACTGTCTTACACGGGTAAGACCATGCATTTCACCAGAGTCTTCATTTCTGAACAACGTAGAAGTCTCTGCCATTCTGTAAGGAAGGTCTCTGTATGAATGCTGCTCATTCATATATACATAGTACTGGAATGGACATGTCATTGGACGAAGAGCCATTGTTTCTTTGTCCTCATTATCCTCATTAAGAACGAACATTCCTTCCTTATAATGATCCCAGTGTCCTGATATCTTATATAAATCAGACTTAGCCATTAATGGAGTACGTGTTCTTACATATCCCCATTCCTTGTCCTCTAAGTCCTCCATCCATCGCTGAAGCTTCATAATCATCTTGGTTCCCTTAGGAGTGAACAAAGGTAAACCCTGACCAATAACATCAACAGTCGTGAAAAGCTTCATATCTCTTCCAAGTTTATTATGATCACGCATCTTGATATCCTCAAGATGATCTAAATATGCCTGTAAATCTTCCTTATTAGAGAATGCAGAACCATAAATTCTCTGAAGACGTGCCTTATTCGAATCTCCTCTCCAGTATGCCATAGAAGATGATGTAAGCTTAAATGCCTTAATTCCCTTAGTATTCATAAGGTGTGGTCCGGCACATAAATCTGTGAAGCCCTCGCCCTGTGAATAGAACGAAATAACAGAATCCTCTGGAAGGTCTTTAATAAGCTCAACCTTAAATGGCTCATCCTTATCCTCCATGAATTTGATAGCTTCCTCTCGTGGGAGTTCAAATCTTTCGAGGCGGTTTCCTTCCTTAATGATTTTCTTCATTTCGGCTTCTATAGCATCGAGATCCTCTCTTGAGAAAGGCTCTGTATCAAAATCATAATAAAATCCTTCATCTATAGCCGGACCAATAGTAACCTTCGCATTAGGGCGCAAACGTTTAACAGCCTCAGCCATTACGTGAGAACATGTATGTCTAAGCACTTTTAGTCCTTCTGGATCCTGTGCAGTTAAAATATTCAAGGTACAGTCAGTAGTGATGGTAGTTCGAAGATCCTTAACCTCTCCGTCAACTTCTCCTGCGCATGCAACTCTTGCCAAACCCTCTGAGATATCTAAAGCGATATCATAGATTGACATTGAAGATGCATATTCTTTACTACTTCCGTCCTTCAATGTAACTTTCATTTTAGTTCTCCTTTTAATATATTTTAATTATTTCTTACCACAACATTTTTTATACTTCTTGCCTGAACCACATGGACATGGATCATTAGGATATACCTTAGCTTCCTTAACAACTGTAGTAGACAACTTCTGAATTCTGTATAATTCCTTTCTTGTTGCCTCATCATAAATCTTCTCCCACTGTGGAAGTTCATATAACCAGTCAGCCTCTGCAGCTACCATATTCTTATATAACTTCTCCTTGTCGAAAGCTAACGATACCTTAGTATCCTCTTCCATATCATCAATAGGATTAGCTTCCTTTAACGAATCATTAATTCCATCAAGGAAACCTGTCATAGTCATAATATCAATTTCGTATTTATCTGCTAATTCCTTAACAGTACCTTCGACAACTTCATCAGGATTTTCTAATAACTGTTCATATATGTGCTTCTCATCTTCAAAATACTTAGCCCATAATCTCTGAAGATCTCCTCTGTTAGCAGTCTCTGAGTACGCCATATCGCGCCATTTCTTTAATAAAGCCATATCAAATGCTCCTTTCAAAAGCAATAATTCTTGTGTTAAAATTAGTCAAAATGACTAACGTATAGTATAATTTATTTAAGAAAAACTTTCAAGAAAATTGGAGAATTATATGTCAGACGAAAAAGCTAAAGAAAAATACCAGTGGACAGCAAAAAGAGTTGTTGCATGGATTTCATTAATTATACTTCCACTTCTATATTTAACCACACTGGTTCTTGCTCTTATGGGCAAAGATATATATCACCCTCTCCTTTCAGCATGTCTTCTGGCTACACTACTTGTTCCTCTATTCAGTTATGTAGTTATATGGCTTATTGGAAGGTATACAGGTAAAGAGGTTATGGGAGATCCTCAAAATAGCGAAGATAAAGACGAATAAATTGCCAAATAACTATTTCATCCAAAAAGAAAAAGGCTTCGAAAACTTAACGCTTTCGAAGCCTATATATTTGGGCTAAAATATCTTACTTAAAGTATTCGACACCAGATTCAAATATCTTAAGATCCTGATTGCCGTAGATATTCAATGATACCAAATCACCACGACGCTCTGCATGAGCCATCTTACCAAAGCATCTGCCATCTAAAGATGTGATTCCTTCGATTGCTGCATAAGATCCGTTAATATTCCACTCTTCATCCATAGTAACATTACCATCAATATCAGCATACTGAGTAGCTACCTGTCCGTTAGCAAAGAGCTTATCAATCCATTCCTTGCTTGCTACGAATCTACCTTCACCATGAGATGCTGGGGAAGTATATGTCTCACCAACAGTTGCACCCATAAGCCATGGAGACTTATTAGAAACGACCTTGGTATATGCCATCTTGGATACATGACGGTTAATTACATTAAATGTTAATGTTGGAGAATCTTCCTTCTGGCCGACAATTTCACCATATGGTACAAGTCCAAGCTTAATAAGTGCCTGGAAACCATTACAAATTCCAAGTGCCAGACCATCCCTTTCATTAAGAAGCTTCATAACAGCCTCTTTCATCTTCGCATTCTGGAATGCTGTTGCAAAGAACTTAGCCGAACCATCTGGCTCATCACCTGCTGAAAAACCACCAGGGAACATGATAATCTGTGCCTTCTCAATATCTGATACGAAACTTTCTACAGAATCCCTGATATCCTGAGCCGACTGATTCTTAAATACTCTTGTTATTACATCTGCGCCTGCTCTTTGGAATGCCTTAGCAGAATCATATTCACAGTTAGTTCCTGGGAATACTGGAATAAATACTGTAGGACGAGCAACCTTATTCTTACAAACATATATGTTATCGGCTGTATATAAAGGAGTATCCACTTTTGAAGTATCCTTAGATGCCTTAGTTGGAAATACCTTTTCTAATGGCTTCTTCCATGTTTCAAGAGCATCTTCTACTAAAACCTCAGCATCATGATATACGAACTTAGCTTCGTTGGTAACTGTACCAACTACGCAGAAATTAACGTTCTCGAATTCCTCATTCTCGTTAATTAATGCCTTGATATAATCAACATCTAAAGGTTCAATTTCGATAACAATATCGCCTAATGCATTACTGAATAAATCTTCCATTTTGAGTTCTTCATCGAACTTAACCCCAAGACCATTACCGAATGACATCTTGGCAACTGAAGCGAATAATCCGTGTGCACTCAGCGCATATGATGACTTAACCTTCTTATCCTTAATAAGTCTATGAATAAAGCTAAACATTGTGCTTGCATCTTCATAAACAGGTATATCAAATTCATCCTTGTCAAACCAGAACTGAACAAGCTTATTTCCTGCCTTTTTAAGTTCTGGGGTAACTATATCTTTGCCATCAGCAACATCAACTGCGAACGAAACAAGTGTTGGTGGTACATCAATATCATTAAATGTTCCTGACATCGAATCCTTTCCTCCGATTGAAGGAAGACCATATCCAACCTGCGCATCATACGCTCCAAGGAGTGCAGAGAATGGCTGTGACCATCTTGCTGGATCCTGAGTCATACGTCTAAAGTATTCCTGGAAGGTAAATCTTATTTTCTTATGATTACCACCTGTAGCAACAACCTTAGCCATAGATTCTGTAACAGCATAAACTGCTCCATGATATGGTGACCAGCTGGATAAGTATGGATCAAAGCCATAACTCATCATGGTAACTGTATCTGTCTTACCCTCTAAAAGAGGAAGCTTGGCAACCATAGTCTGAACCTCTGTCAGCTGATATTTACCACCATAAGGCATCATTACAGAGCCTGCGCCAATTGACGCATCGAACATCTCAACAAGTCCCTTCTGTGAACATACGTTAAGATCCTTTAATGTATCTGACATAGCCTTGGAAACATCACCTGCGTCCAAATCCTCTTTAACACTATCAAGAGCAAACTTCTCGAAATAATTATCCTCTTTCTTAGGAATCTCAACCTTTACAGTTGTTTCCTGATGTGCTCCGTTAGTATCTAAAAATGCGCGGGAAAGATTAACTATTTCTTTGTCTCTCCACTTAAGAACTAATCTTGGGCTTTCTGTTACTGTAGCCACAGCGATTGCCTCAAGGTTTTCTTCTGAAGCATAACCTAAGAATTCATCAACATCCTTAGGATCAACAACAACTGCCATTCTTTCCTGAGATTCTGAAATGGCAAGCTCTGTACCGTCTAATCCAGCGTACTTCTTAGGAACAAGGTCAAGATTAACAGTTAATCCATCTGCAAGTTCACCTATAGCAACTGAAACACCACCTGCACCGAAGTCATTACATTTTTTAATAAGACGGCTTACTTCACCACGTCTGAATAATCTTTGAATCTTACGCTCAGTTGGGGCATTTCCCTTCTGAACCTCTGCTCCGCACTTTTCGATAGAGCTTTCTGTATGAACCTTACTTGAACCTGTAGCTCCACCACATCCGTCACGACCAGTTCTTCCACCAAGAAGAATAATAATATCTCCCGGATCTGATGTAAGTCTCTTAACATTATTTCTTGGAGCAGCACCCATTACAGCGCCTATTTCCATACGCTTAGCTACGTAATTTGGATGATATAATTCCTTGACATATCCTGTAGCAAGTCCAATCTGATTTCCGTATGATGAATAACCAGAAGCAGCACCACGTACAAGCTTCTTCTGTGATAATTTTCCCTTAAGTGTTTCTGACACTGGAACAGTAGGATCTGCTGCACCTGTAACACGCATAGCCTGATAAACATATCCTCTTCCTGAAAGTGGATCTCTTATTGCACCACCAAGACATGTTGCAGCGCCACCAAATGGTTCAATTTCTGTAGGATGATTATGAGTCTCATTTTTAAAGAACACAAGCCATTCTTCAGTTTCTGGTCCATTACCATAGTCTATTTCAACTGGAACAACTACAGAACATGCATTAATTTCATCCGAAACCTCCATATCCTCTAAAAGTCCAGCTTTTCTAAGCTTCTTCATTCCAACCAAAGCAAGATCCATTAAGCAGATGAACTTATCATCTCTTCCTTCATATAATTCATCTCTGGTATCGCAATAGCTTGCATAAGTTGTTTCTAATGGAGTTCTGTAATATCCATCCTCAAATTCTACATCCTTAAGTTCTGTAGAGAATGTAGTATGTCTGCAGTGATCTGACCAGTATGTATCTAATACTCTTATTTCTGTCATGGTAGGATCACGATGCTCTTCCCCATTAAAATAATTCTGTATATGCAAAAAGTCCTTAAATGTCATAGCAAGTTCAAGACTCTTATAAAGATTCATCAGTTCATCTTCATTCATAGTCGTGAAGCCATCAAATACCAACACATCATCAGGTTCATCATATGATGCTGCTAATGTATCTGGTTTTTCCATATTAACTTCTTTAGAATCTACGGGATTTATACAATATGATTTAATTCTTTCGAAATCATCATCTGAAATAGAACCCTCTATCAGATACGCCGTAGCTGTCTGAATAATTGGCTCTTCATCTTCTTTTAAGAATTTCACACACTGAACTGCTGAATCAGCTCTCTGGTCGAACTGTCCTGGAAGATACTGAACTAAAAATACTCGTGCATTTTCTGGAATATCAATCTTCTCAAGATAATAATTGTCAACAGGTGGTTCTGAGAACACTGTTGTTAATGCTTTATTGAATGTATCCTCTGACACATTCTGTACGTCATAAGTAATAAATACTCTGACATTGGTAACACCGCTGATATTAAGATAACCTGAAATCTCTTCCTTAAGTTCAGCGGCCTTTACCGCGTAAGGGCCCTTCTTTTCAACGTATACACGTTTGACACTTTCCATCTTTCTTTACTCCTCCGCAATGATGCCCTGCATCACATACATAATCTCTTCATCAAAAGTAGCTTCTGTTACATTTCTTGTACGGGCTGAAACCTTAAGTCCTTCAAGTACATATAATAAATTGCTTGCTGCCCTTGATGCATCTATATCATAAAATTCGCCGGCGTCGATACCTTCTTTAATGAGTTCCTCAACTACATATAGCTTAGTATCAAACTCATTCTTG
Organism: Lachnospiraceae bacterium; assembly: GCA_024399135.1. GTDB lineage: Bacteria > Bacillota > Clostridia > Lachnospirales > Lachnospiraceae > JAILLW01. The sequence continues at coordinate 126,381 of JAKSHY010000005.1, forward strand.
ATGAAGTTCTTTTTGCCAGAAACTTTATTTTCAAAATAATATTCATACTTAGCAACCGAAAGGCTAGGCTTCTTATTAAGAATCGCCTTCTTTTCTTCTTTAATGAACAGTGCAAGTACATCAGCAAATGTGGCATCCTCTGAAATCTTACTTGAAAAATCTTCATCATTTTCAAGGTCATATTCCATTACTGCCTCGAACAAATCTTTAACATCAGTAAAATAAAGGTACACACCACCTCTACTTACATCACATGCTAAAACAATGTCTTTCATAGTCGTATTAGAGTAACCCTTTTTTGCAAAAATATCTCTGGCTGTCTCTAATATAAAATTCTTTTTATTAATTGATTTTAATCCCATACTATTCCTTTCTAAGCCAATGGATGATCGTATACTTCCAATAAATCCTTAAGCTTAATTAAGCAGTGTAGCCACACACCCTCTTCTACAGCCTCAGACCACATAACCCCTTTAGTCATTCCTCCAAGAACATACTTTGAAATAATTGAAATAATTACATCAATATCCTGAAAAGTGGCCCCAGAAACATACAGTCTTTCATCCTTAGGATTCTTAGCTCCAATCTTTTGATAGCTGTAAATATAATTTCTGGTTACGAGTCCCGTTCTTTGGGCTTCCTTAACAAAAGCAAGTACCGTACCATCATATACTGGTACTGGAACTGATTTTAACTCAACATTTTCATTCTGGTATATGGATCTTGTCTTCTGTCCTTCTTTATCCTTTAGATAAGGAATGTAAGAAAACAAAGGTGCTAACAATTTTTGATAATCAGTTTTTTGTTGTTCCTTATATTCGTTCCCCTGTCCCATAAGTCCTCCATTTCAACTAACATATTGTATCATTTTTACCACGAAATGTATATCAAAATAGATGTAGATATTAACTTTTTAGCATTTCTTATGAATGCTTTATGACACACATGTCTTTTATCACTTCACCTGCAATTATAAGACCCGCAACAGACGGAACAAAAGCTATTGACGAAGGCGTGCTTCTTCTATCTCCATCCTGAAGTGAAATTTTAGGTATTAATGGTTCCTCTTTAGAATAAACTACCTTTAGGTTCTTAATTCCACGAGCCTTCAATTCTTTACGTATCACTTTTGCCAAAGGACATACGCTTGTTTTAAATATATCCGACACTTCAAATCGTGTAGGATCAAGCTTATTTCCTGTTCCCATTGAGCTAATTATTGGCACATTGGCCTTCTTCGCGCACATAACAAGCTCAATCTTGGCCGTAACAGTATCTACGCAGTCAACCACATAATCATATTTCGTAAAATCGAATTCATCACTGTTTTCAGGAAGAAAAAAGCATTCATATGTCGAAACAACACATTCCGGATTAATTGATAATATTCTTTTCTTGGCAACCTCTACCTTACTAAGTCCGATGGTATCTACTGTTGCAATAAGCTGTCTGTTAATATTAGATTCTGCAACCTTATCCTTATCAATTAAATCAATTGCCCCAACTCCGCTTCTTGCCAGAGCTTCAACTACATAACTTCCAACTCCACCTATGCCAAAAACCGCTACTTTCTTTTTATTTAGTTCATCTATTGCCTCTTCACCTATAAGAGCACTGGTTCTAATTAATCTTTCATTCATGATATATATTTTAACATATTCAATGGGAAGGTTGAATATTTACATTCAATGTGTTGACATTCCTCCATTTAATAATATATAATAGCGTTTGTTGGTCATGAAGACTATATATAGGGGCGTAGTTAAACGGCTTAACGTCGGTCTCCAAAACCGCTGAAGAGGGTTCGACTCCTTCCGCCCCTGTTTAGGATTGCAAAAGCAATCCTTTTTTTATGCCCATAAAAATATTTAGCATAAACTCATTCATTTAGTTGAGTTCGCCACAAGATAAAAAACGTCCAAATCATATAACACCATACGATTTGGACGCTTTTATTTATATATTTTATTTTTCGTAATTAATTGGATCTACCACAGTAAGCCAGTACCACAAACCACTATCATAATATGTCAATGTCTGAAAATGGTTGTACACAGGCTTATTGGTTTTAGTAAATACCTTCGCATTCGATTTAAGAGTATATATGTTATTCTCCTTCAAATCTCTTTCATGATTATCATAAAGCATAGTCTGGCATACAAGGGATGGTTTACTGTCTAAATACACCTTGCCTTTTGAATCCTTATCAAACACAAAATACATCTTTATTCTGTTAGCTGTATATGCTTTAATAGCCGCATCAAGCTGCATTACTGTCTGGGAGAAATTATTGACCTTTTTAACATACTTATTATCTTTAGCGGAATTTTTTAATACTCCGTATTTAACAAGCTCATTAAATGCATCATCAAAGGATCTGGCTGTATCATTCATGGCATTATCTGACGCCTGTCCCATTCTTAAAGCAGTCATAATTCCTGAATTAACCTTATCCTTTTGCCATACACAGAGTGTAATTGATGTCTTATCCTCTGTCTGCTCTATATAATAATTAGTAAATTCAGCAGAAGTATTATCATTCTGTGTTTCTGACTTTCCGTTGCTACGACTCTTTGCCCATCCAACAATTTCTTCATAAGTCATATTATATCCGTCAAATGAAGTAAATTTTGAATAATCAGTTTTTTTATTCGTTGCGGCGCTAGAAGAAACTGCTCCTGTATACATCACTCCTACTGCCATCACTATAGCTAAAACTGAAGCTATAACTTTACCTAATTTAATTCTCACACCTTTGTCCCCCTATTAGTTTTTTATTATGTTTATTGTTAGTCCTAATTAATATAATAATTTCCCATTCGTCATAGACTTAATCTTCTGACTATACTTTTTGACAGTATCTGAAGGTTTATAATCTTCTTCATCATACAAAACCTTATGAAGCTTAACGACATTCTTGGTCAGATCTGTAGGAATAACGCTAAGACCACACGACATATTAGCACCGTTTAAATGACCATCAAACGGGAATCCTGTCGACACTGTAACCTTATAATCAGATGCAATACTCATCATATCGATAATATCCCCTAAATTAAGTGATGTCGATATATTAGGGAATATTGCAATAACTGCGTCCGTAAGCTTAGAAACTGAAGCAACCTTCGTACGCTCAAGCATTGCAGTAATAACATCTCTTTGTCTTTCGGCTCTTTTAAAATCAGATCCGTTAGTATATCTTATTCTGCAATATGCTGTAGCCTGAAGTCCATTAAGCATCTGTGGGCCTGCATATACTACAGGTGTATATTCAACACCAAGTGTATCTGCCATAGACTTCTGGTAATTATTAAGATGGAATATTTCTTCCTCTGTTACATCAATCACAACACCATCTAAGGCGTCTATTGCATCTATAAGTCCCTCAAAGCCAACTGTAACATAGTCTGTTACATATAAATCCATATTAGTATTAAGCATACTTATTGCTCTTTCAGGTCCACCGATTGCATATGCAGCATTACACTTATTATAAGAATCCTTACCAACATTAAGGTAGGTATCTCTATATACAGAAACAAGTCTGACCTCATGCGTTTCCATATTAATTGAGCAAACCATCAAAGAATCAGTTCTCGTTCCTTTTCCAAGCTGACCTTCTCTCGAATCCACTCCGAAGAATGCTATATTAAACTTACCATTATATTTGTCATACAGTTCTTTAGATATCTTTTCCTTGTCAATATCATCGGAGGCTTCAGCCTCATTATCCGAAGAAGATGTATCACTCTTAGTTGGTGTATCTATCTCACCCTTTGCTATCTGGGCTTCTTTCTTTATCTCATCATTCACATCTATGTTAGAAGCATTAAGATTAACCTTCTCTACTCTGGTGGCTCTGAAAACCCAGACCGAACCATATATTACAACAAGAAGAACCAAAAGCTCCAAAACATAAAACGGAATATGTTTTTTCCAATTATTCATCTTTTCCTCTGTGAAATCTCATTTCAATCAAGTATCAAATATCTAGTGATGAGATTTCCTGTACGTTATTAACATACAGTATTTTAATATCTTTAATGTTTTTCAGCTCATTAAAGCATACTTTAGGAACTATGCAAATGTCAAATCCAAGTTTTTTAGCTTCGATTACTCTGGTCTCAATCATGCTTACTGCCCTTACCTCGCCACTAAGGCCAACCTCGCCTATAGCAACGGCTTTAGGGTTTATCTGCCTATTCTTAAAGCTTGAAATGATAGCGAGACATATTCCTAAATCAAGTGCAGGTTCATTAACCTTTATTCCACCTGCAACGTTAACATATGCATCAAAATTTCCCATTGACAAGCCTAATCTTTTTTCTAAAACAGCCATTAAAAGATTAACCCTGTTAAAATCAGTTCCAATCGTCTGGCGTCTTGGTATTCCGAAATTACTCTGGCATACCAGTGCCTGAATTTCAAGAAGCATTGGGCGTGTACCTTCAATCGAACAGACAACAACACTCCCTGCTGCATCCTGCACACGACCACTTAGCATGTATTCTGATGGATTCAAGACTTCTGTAAGTCCAGCCTCTTCCATTCTAAATACGCCTATTTCATTAGTAGAGCCAAATCTATTTTTGACGCCCCTTAGAACTCTGTAGCTTAAATGTCTGTCTCCCTCAAAATAAAGAACAGTATCAACCATATGCTCTAAGACTCTAGGACCTGCCACTGTACCTTCTTTCGTAACATGTCCCACAATAAAGATAGAAATATTCATATCCTTAGCAAGTCTTAAAAACAAAGCTGTAGCTTCTCTAACCTGTGAAACAGAACCAGGTGCAGAGCTTATGCTTTCTTCGTACATCGTTTGTATAGAATCTATTACAACTACCTCAGGATTGTTTTTCCTGATATTTTCTTCAACATTACTAAGAAGTGTTTCACAAAGAAGAAGCATATTTTCGTTAAAATCACCAATTCTTAATGCTCTTAGCTTAATCTGCTTAAGTGATTCTTCACCAGAAATATATAGAACTTTTCTTCCCTGAAAAGAAAGATTTTTACAAACCTGTAACAGAAGTGTCGATTTTCCTATTCCTGGGTCTCCACCTACTAAAGTTAAGGAGCCAGCTACCAAGCCGCCTCCTAAAACTCGATCAAGTTCATTTATATTAGTAGTAATTCTGTCTTCTTCTTCAAATGACACTTCATTAATTGGAGTTGGAGCCACCGTATCCTTTGATGCAGAAGATTTTTTCCCTTGCGAAGTAGAAATTACCTTTTCTTCTACGAAAGTATTCCACTCCTTGCATCCAGGACACTGTCCCATCCATTTAGTAGATTCATAGCCACATGAATTACAAAAGAAGACTGTCTGTTTACCTTTAGCCATAAACTACGTATTCGCCTTTTGCCTAAGCTACTTTGTTATCTTAACCTCAACCAGCTCATCATTTGATAATTCAACTGAAAAGCTTAACTTGCCAGAAAGATTCGTCTTCATCTTACCAGACTCTGAACCATTTATTGAAACAGTATATTCTGTATCCTCAGCAAGTCCAACTGTAATCTGAGCATCTTCATCAGAAGAAACCTTAAATGTGACACCATTATCAGTTTGTTCAAAATCAAAAACTGAAGTTCCTGGTTCTGATTCAAATACGAACAAATCATTTTTTTCAAGTCTTGTCATCTCCTTAAAGGTCTTAACCTTTAATAAATCATTGCCAGATTTGAAATTTTCAACCTTTTTCTTTTCTGGTAACGAATGATTACCAAAACTAATTTTTCCACTTTCTTCATTGCGAAGCAGCTCTTCTACATAAGCCATTAAAATACCCTCCGTTTACTTATTTTCCTGTACTTCGAAAACAACCTGTTCTTTCTTATATGAAACCAAAACAGTATCATCTCTTTTTATTTTTCCAAGCAATATTTCCTCAGCCAAAGCATCTTCAACCTTCGATTGCATAGCACGTTTAATTGGTCTCGCTCCCATTTTATAATCAGCGAATTTGTCAACAATATACTCTTTTAATGAAGGAGCAAATTTCAATGTAATATTCATCTTTGTCTTACATCTTGATGCTATATTCTTAGCAACCAATGTAGTAATCTCCAGCATCTCCTTCTTTTCAAGAGGCTTAAAGACAATCATGTCATCAATACGGTTAATGAATTCAGGCTTAAATATATTTTTTACCTCATCCATAACACCTGCCTTCATCTTCTCATAATCAGCTTCTTTAGAGTTATTCTGAACAAATCCAAGATTTTTAGGTGCTATTATTCTCTGTGCACCGGCATTAGATGTCATAATTAAAATGGTATTTTTAAAAGAAACCTTCCTACCCTTTGAATCAGTTATGTGTCCATCATCCAACACCTGAAGAAGTACATTGAATACATCTGGATGGGCTTTTTCTATTTCATCAAAAAGGACTACTGAGTATGGATTCTTCCTGATTCTCTCAGACAATTGTCCGCCCTCATCAAAGCCAACATATCCTGGAGGTGCTCCTATCATCTTAGAAACAGAATGTCCCTCCATATATTCTGACATATCTACTCTGATTAATGCCTGTTCGCTTCCAAAAACCGCCTCAGCAAGTGCTTTACTAAGCTCTGTTTTACCAACACCTGTAGGTCCTAAAAACAGGAATGAGCCTATCGGTCTATTAGGATCCTGAAGTCCCACGCGGCCTCTTCTTATAGCTTTTGAAACGGCCTCCACAGCCTCATTCTGACCTATAACTCTTTTATGAAGAACTTTTTCAAGCTTCATCAATCTGTCAGATTCTTTTTCTGTAAGTTTCTTAACTGGGACCTTGGTCCACATAGAAACCACATTAGCTATATCATTTTCTGTGACAACTACATTTTTTTGAGCAGTCACAGTTTTTTCCTTTTCAATTAATTTAGATACCTTTTTAAGCTGCTTTTCCTGTTCTTTTTTTAGAATCGACGCTTTAGCAATGTCTCCTTCTCTTAAGGCATCCTCTAATGCTTCGCAGATTTCATTATATTTCGCCTCAGCTTCAATTCCTTTTTTAGTATTAACAGGAACCTTAAGCCTTGCTGCTGCAGAAGCTTCATCCATAAGGTCTATAGCCTTATCAGGAAGATTTCTGTCATTAATATATCTTTCCGACAATTCAACACAGGCTTTAAGGGCATCATCCTCTATCACAACTTTATGATGCTCTTCATATTTATGTGCAATTCCCTTTAGAATTTCGTATGCCTCTTCCTTAGTAGGCTCTTCAATATGAACCTGCTGGAATCTTCTCTCTAGCGCTGCATCCTTTTCAACATATTTATGATACTCAGATACTGTAGTTGCTCCAATTAGTTGAAGCTCACCTCTGGCCAGGGAAGGTTTAAGAATATTAGAAGCATCAATAGCGCCTTCAGCGCCGCCAGCACCTATAATAGTATGCATTTCGTCTATGAAAAGGATTATATTTCCAGCATCCTTTACTTCTTTAATTACCTTCTTAATACGTTCTTCGAACTCACCTCTATACTTGGACCCTGCAACCATTCCAGATAGATCAAGCGTTAGAACCTTCTTTCCTAAAACAGTGTAAGGAACATCGCCCGAAACAATTCTATTAGCAAGGCCTTCAACAACTGCTGTTTTTCCAACACCCGGTTCTCCAATAAGGCAAGGATTATTCTTGGTTCTTCTGCTTAATATTTCGATAACTCTCTTTATTTCATCATCACGTCCTATAACAGGATCAAGAAGGCCCTTTTTCGCCAAATCTGTCAAATCCCTGCTATACTGCTCCAATGCTTCCGTAGAACCAGAAGGACTACTCTTCTTTTGCTTTAACTCACGCTTAATTATTGATGGGTCCTCACCCATAGCAACAATAGTGTCAAAATAAAGCTTCTGTATAGATACACCCAATGTATTAATCAGTCTAAGCGCTACATTATCTCCTATAAGAAGCATTCCAAGAAGAAGATGTTCTGTTCCTACTTCATCATTTTGAAATCTCTCAGCCTGATCTATAGCAACTTCAATAAGCTCTTTCGCTCTTGGAGAATAGCCATCCTTATCCTTAACTACTACACCATTTTCAGGAACAATCAGTTCCTGAATCATATCCATTATTCTATCAAGTGTTACACCATTATCAGCAAGAACTCTTCCTGCAACGCCAATTTCTTCCTGAAGCATGCCAACAAGAATATGTTCTGTACCAATATATCCAATACGAAGCTTCTTTGATATCTTGGCAGCATATGCCAAGACATCGTTAGCATTTTTCGTAAATCCGTTAGATTTCATCTATTATCAATCCTTACTATCAATATTTAAAAACTCAAATTCGAATTCATCCTCATCTGCCAGGAAGTTCTGAGCACGTCTTGGTCTTCTTTCCTCTTCCACTCTTGGATTCTGTGGTCGTCTTTCTGGCTGTGGAGCACTCTTTTGAGCCCTTGAATCATTTCTTGGCTCTGGTCTTTCCTGAGGAAGTGGTCTATCTGTTGGACGCTGAAGAGGTCTTTGAGTTTTTGATCTATATCTTATTTCCTCCTGCTCTTCTTCGTCATCATCGTCATCCTCGAAATCATCTTCGTAATACTCTTCTTCACCAGCGTTACGTGATTTAATGATAAGAAGAATAATGATAACCAGGAAAGCAACCGCTAAAATACCACAAACTATAGCTACAATTCTGAATATTGTCAGCTGGCTCTGAACACTCTGATATGACTCATTAAGTGTTCCAATAGCTGTTAACAAATCTGTAACCTTCTGTCTTGTGTTAGTCACATGATCATATAAATAATACTGATATACTCCATCATCATCTGTAGTATATACAATTTCATAATCATTATTCTCTGGTGTGGACTCTTCTTCTACAACAGGCTCAGTATTCTGCTGTTCTTCAACAAGACCCTCATCGCCAATTTCACCTTCTGAATTTTCACCCTCTGGATTCTCTATAACTACAGGCTCTTCACTTACAGTGACAAGGTCAGATCTTACATATCCTTCCATGTTCTTAGAGTCACATTTGAACTGGTACCACTTATTTCCTGATGCATCATTAGCTTCACCAATAAGAGTAATCGATGTAGCACCTGGAAGTGTTCCAACCAAAGCATATCCTGTTCCAGCTCCTGATCTTATATTAACTGAAGAATTACCAGTAATCGTTGCTGTTGTCTCAGAAATAGCTGTTGGTGTAGTTGGTGCAAGTGAATTAGCTGTGTTAGGAGTATCGTTGGCTGTTGCATTCTCATTTCCCTGAGCTGTCTCTTCAACCTTAACCAAATCACCTCTTACATAGCCTGTCTGACTATCATTGATTTTGATCTTGTACCATGTATATCCATCTGAACCCGCAACTGTTTCTACCACTTCATACGAAGCGCCCTTTGATCCTGTTGCCACTACATTTCCTGATGTTGAGGCTTCAGACCTTACTCTTATTCCATCCTCAGGTATTTTAACGTTAGTCGAAAACGCACTTACGAATGTACCTGTAAATAATACTCCTGCAGTAATTAAACTAAGTAGAAACTTAATAGATCTTTTTTTCATCAATATATTCCTTTCCGAAGGAAACTCCTTCACTAATTATATCAAAACTAAATTAAATCAAACTTCCCATCTTCTATCATTTGATTAACTGTATTCCTCGATACTCCCGTACCCTTTACTACCTCAGTAACATTTGTACCAGGATTTGCTTCTACGAAGGCGCGAACCTTCCCGTAGTCATCCATAGCCTCATTTCCACATTTTTCACATTTGTATATGCCACGGATATGCTTTATATATCTCCCACCGCACTTTTCGCATTTTGTAGGTCTGTGATACAATTCATCTTCTAGAATTATGCCAGTCATTTAAACCTCGTCAATAGCCTTTCCTATATCGTGTCTCATATATTTATTCTCGAATGAGACCCACTCAGTTGCATCATATGCTTTCTTTCTTGCTTCCTTAAGAGTTTCACCCTTTGCTGTAATGCCAAGAACTCTTCCACCATTCGTCACAATACCTTCATCAGTTTTCTTGGTTCCAGCATGGAAGCAGTAATAGTCATCCTTATTATCAAATTTTTCAAGACCGCTGATTAAAAATCCTTTTTCATATTTAACAGGATATCCATCCGATGCCAGGATTACGCAAACACATGCATTGTCCTCGAATTCTAAATCAACCTTGTCTAAAGTTCCATCAATACATGCATCAATAACATCAATAATATCATTCTTCATTCTAGGAAGAACAACCTGCGCCTCTGGATCACCGAATCTTGCATTATATTCAAGAACTCTTGGTCCATTAGGTGTGAGCATGAGGCCGAAGAAAATGACACCCTTAAAAGGTCTTCCTTCTTCCTTCATCGCATCAACAGTTGCCTGATAAATATATTTTTTACAAAATTCATCTACTTCCTCTGTATAGAACGGGCTTGGTGAGAAATTACCCATTCCACCTGTATTAAGTCCTGTATCACCATCTCCAGCTCTTTTATGATCCTGAGCTGATGACATAATCTTAATTGTATTACCATCAACAAATGAAAGAACTGAAACTTCACGTCCTGTCATGAATTCTTCAATAACTAGTCTTGAACCAGCATCTCCGAACTGCTTGTCAAGCATTATAAGTTTTACACCTTCAATTGCTTCTTCAAGCGTATCGCAAATCAAAACTCCCTTTCCAAGAGCTAAACCGTCTGCCTTTAACACTATAGGCATATCAGCCTTCTTTAAATATTCTATAGCAGCGTCTGCATCATCAAAATTCTCGTATTTAGCAGTTGGAATATTGTACTTTTTCATTAAATCCTTAGAAAACGCTTTAGAGCCCTCTAATATGGCTGCATTCTTTCTTGGTCCGAAAGTTCTTATACCTTCTTCCTCAAGTTTGTCTACCAATCCGCCAACCAAAGGATCATCCATACCAACTATAACAAGGTCAATTTTTTCTTCCTTCGAAAAATCAACTATCTTGCCAAACTCCATTGCTCCAATAGGAACACATTCTGCTATCATTCCAATACCAGCATTTCCTGGAGCACAAAAAATCTTATCAACTCTTTTACTCTTACTAACGGCAGTAGCTATAGCATGCTCTCTTCCACCGCTTCCTACGATTAATACTCTCATCTGTATTCCTCTTTCTTAGCTATTTCATTTATTACACCTGGTAATAATATCCACTCTGCCTGCTCCATAACTCTCTTCTGAAGGACTTCTGGCGTATCACCATCCTCAATATATACTGCCTTCTGAGCTATAATCTTTCCAGTATCTGTGCCTTCATCCACGAAATGAACTGTAGCTCCTGTAACCTTAACGCCACGCTTTAATGCTTCTTCATGAACCTTAAGTCCATAAAAGCCCGTTCCACAAAAAGATGGAATAAGTGAAGGGTGAATATTGATAATCTTATTAGGATATTTCCTAACAAGCTCTTCTGGAATAATAACCAAAAAACCTGCAAGAACAATCAAATCAACATTCCAGCTATCAATCTTTTCTATAAAGGCCTTATTAAAAGCCTCTCTGTTTTCATAATTCTTAGGACTTATACATACATTATCTATACCAGCGTTCTCGGCTCTTTTTAATGCATAAGCATCTGCGTTATTAGAGAAAACTCCAACTATCTTAGTGTTAGCTATCGCTCCATTTTCGACTCCATCAATAATGGCCTGGAGATTAGTACCTCCACCTGACACGCATACAGCAATTCTTAGCATAATGTGACACCCTTCTTACCTTCTTCAATGTGGCCAATAACATATGGTGTTTCACCAGCATCCTTAATTGCCTTCATGGTAGCATCTGCATCCTTTGGATCAACTGCAATTACCATTCCAAGTCCCATGTTATATGTATTAAACATCATCTGATCTTCAATTTTTCCTGTCTTCTGAAGAAGCTTGAAGATAGGAAGTATTTCAAAGCTGTCAAGCTTAATCACGGCATTGGCATTATCAGGAAGCATTCTTGGAATATTCTCATAGAAACCGCCACCTGTAATATGACTGCAGCCCTTTACTGTGACACCGGCGTTCTTAATTGCTTTAAGCGCCTTAACATATATCTTGGTAGGTGCAATTAACGCTTCACCTAGTGTGCATCCTAATTCATCATAATATGTATCAAGGCTTTCCTTAGTCATCTCAAAAACCTTGCGAACCAGCGAAAATCCGTTACTATGCACTCCTGAGGATGCTATTCCTATAAGAATGTCACCAGCTTTAATATTTTCACCTGTGATTAAATCCTTCTTGTCAACAACACCTACTGCAAAACCAGCAAGATCATATTCATCCTCTGGCATAAGTCCTGGATGTTCTGCTGTCTCTCCACCAATCAATGAAGCCTCTGACATCTTACAGCCTTCTGCAACACCCTTTACTATTTCTGCGATCTTTTCAGGATAATTCTTTCCACATGCTATGTAATCAAGGAAGAATAATGGTTCTCCACCTGCGCATACAACATCATTAACGCACATAGCTACAGCATCAATTCCGATAGTATCATGCTTGTCCATTATGAAAGCAAGTTTAACCTTAGTTCCACATCCATCAGTTCCTGACAGAAGAACAGGTTCTTCCATTTCTTTAATTTTCTCTAAAGAAAAGGCTCCTGAAAATCCGCCAAGAGCACCTAAAACTTCTGGGCGGTATGTATCCTTAACATATCCTTTCATTAATTCAACGGACTTGTAGCCTGCTTCGATATCAACACCAGCTGATTTGTAATCCATCTTTTCTCTCCTTATATTATAATTTATTTAGTATAATCCTTATATCCAACTTCCTGTAATCTTGCATCCTTAGCATCAACCTGAGCCTTCTGCTTAGCGGAATACTCTTTTAATTTTCCTAACAATTCAGCATCAGACATTGCAAGCATTCTGGCAGCCAGAAGACCTGCATTTAACCCACCATTAATAGCAACTGTAGCAACCGGGATTCCTGGTGGCATCTGAACTATGGAATATAAAGCATCCTGTCCGCCAACAGCTCCTCCTCCCATTGGTATTCCTATAACAGGCATTGGGAATATAGCAGCACACATACCTGGAAGATGAGCAGCCATTCCAGCTCCTGCAATTATTACCTTAAAGCCTTTTTCTTCAGCTGTTTTAGCATAGTCGAAGAAAATATCTGGTTCTCTGTGAGCAGAGATGATTTTCATTTCAAAACTAATTCCGAGTTCTTCTAATACAGCAGCTGCTTTAGACATAACTGGCATATCAGAATCAGAACCCATAACTATTCCAACCTGTGGCATATTAAAAACCTCTTTTCATTGATATATGTGCCTAACTACCCACACTTCAATATCATACTAAAATAACAGTTTAAATGCAACAATATTTAGCACCAAAAAAGTAAAAGCCCCACAATATGTAGGGCTTACTAACATCAGTTCATACTATCTAATGCTTCATTTAATATCATCGTTCCTTCAAGCACGAATCTTCCGTTTTCAATTATGGTAACAACACTGTTATCTTCTTTAACAATACTTATTTCCCCAAGCTCATCATACGGAATTGTAACGTCCGTATGGCAATTAAAATACGCATTCATAGGATCTTCGTCTCTTTTTAATGAACACTCATTTTCTTTTGCTATTATTTCCTTTCCATCAGGATTATAAACCTTAACATCTTCTGCATGTGAATAGCATGTATCCCCGAAAGCAAAATGAGGTCCTGTTTTTTCTGCAATAAGAATTGGAAGCTTGTCTTCAATGCCATATTTTCTGGCCATAACGAATGCCGTTGTATTAGTTCCAATTGCGAATTCACCCATCGGAAGAGTGTCATGATGATAAAGGACATTGTCCTTAATAAATTTTTGATTTTCTTCGTCAGTATCAAAGTTCGAACAGGTATATTCTTTAACCATTCCGTTCCTTATGGTTAACATAATATCTTTATACTCAAGACCATTCAAAAATACTTTCTTAACATGAAGTACTCCCTCAGTATCCTTAAGAACCGGTGATGTAAAGACCTCTCCAACCGGAATGTTAACATCTGCAACACAGTTTTCAAACTTGGTTTCTTTAGCAGGATTTCCTAATTTATGTAAACTAACCTTCAGGTTTGTTTTATTTCCATTCATGCCTTTAACTATTGCATATTCGCCAAGATCAAGGGTATCTATGATATTCTGCTGCACCGTCTGGTAAAGCTTATAGTCAAGAGTATTAAGCTTAATAACCTCATCAAATATCTTATCGTATGGCTCCCCGATATCAGGAGTTGGAAAAGCGATAATTGTAAAGCTTCTCTCCTCTTCCTTAATATATTTATTCTGAATAGCCATTGCCTTCGATGCATACTGGGTTATTAGCTTATTCTGCTCTTCGGTATATTCTAAGATCGTATCCTTTAATTCATACTGAGGAGCAATTTCACCGAAAACCTCCATCACTGCAGGTCCACCATATAACGAAGCTTCCTTTTGGTGAGCCTCATACGCGTTTTCCAAAGCTTCAAGCTTAATGGTGTTAATATGTTTGTCTAAAATGAGTGACGCATCATCCTTATGTTCAAACTCATACTGTCTTGACGGGCACGCTCCCTGATAGCCTATTCTTTGAATTCCCCTTCCCTGCAGAAGATTCATTCTGGCTCTTGAAATCGTTGGTTTAAGTCCCATCTTCTTAAAATTCTCTATTGCAAGCTTAACAACCGGTTCGAAGCCTAAGTTATATCTAATTCCTACAATCTTCTTTTTCGTAATATCTTTAGAAGTTGTTATGAAGCCTATTCTATACCCTTCTGTAAAGGTATCTGCCATTTTCTTAAGTGTGTCATACGGAAGGGAATTAAGATAACTCAGTGTCCTCTCTTCAATTTCAGTCACATATTCACCGTAAAAATACAGACTCCTTATGTCTGACCAGTCCGAATTCATGATTAGCTTAGTTGCAAAATCTTCATCCATTGATAGCATATTATGAATTTTTTCAAAGACTGCATCCTTAGTATAATCACTGACATAATAATAAAGAATATTTCTTAAATCCTCATCCTTTACCTCTGCATCATCCTGCACTGCTGCTATGTACGCAGAATAAAACTCTAAAAAAAGTTCCATTCGAATAAGTATATTATTAAGATCCTTTTCAAAAATATAAGGAATAATAGCACCTATTTCAGCAGATAATGCGCAAAGATATTTATTTGTTATGTCAACCTGATTATCTTTAAATTTTGAGTAAAGCGCCGAGTTAAGTTCTCGAAGTTCATCGAGCCCAAGTTTACATAACTTTCCACTTTCGACTTTATCCAAAACTTCAATTCCATACAAAATAAATTCTGCCTCTTGCTGGAAGAATTTTCCATCCAAAGAAGGCAGAATATTTTCATTAACTATTTCTTTAATTCTTTCTTTTGCTAATTCAAATCTTTCTATCATTATTCAATAAATGCTCCCGCATATAAAATTATACTCAAAAGAATAAGTCCCACCGAATTAATAACCATTCCGGATATCTTAAACAGCTTAAACCTGTCCGATTCAAAAAAGGAATATATACCAAGTCCATAACCAACCATCATATATATTATGGCCAAAAGTGCGGATACTCCATATCGGTCTATACCAACTCCTCTTAATGAGTATGACTTCTGAATACAAAAAGCCAGAGTAAGAGCTGACATGAGTCCGAATATTGTCGACATTATTCCATATACAGATTGTCGCTTGTTGGTGAATTTATATCCGTTAATCAAAGCTTCCCCTAGAACATGATATTAGATTTATGCTTAATAAGCTTGGCACCGCTAACAATCAACAATATACCTGCTGCAATACCTGAAACAATCGCACCAATCCCTATAACAATATTAAGGATGCCGGAATTATCCATTGTTTTATATATTTTTTCTTCCATAAGTTATACCTCTCTATTACTATTTAGTAGCACCATACTGAGCATAATATGCATCAATTGCTTTTTTTAGCTCATCATCTATTAAAATTTTATCATTTACTTTTTTGTTATACAAGCACTCTACTACTTCATCCATATTTACTATGGCACGAGCTTCGATTCCATACTTGTCCTTAATATCATCAAGTGCGGACTTTTCTGTATCAAGTCCCTTTTCCATTCTGTTCAAAGATACAATTAATCCCTTGATTTCTACATCAGCCTGACCCTTAAGTATTGGATATGTCTCCTCAATTGATTTTCCTGATGTAGTAACATCTTCAATCATGACAACTCTGTCACCATCTTTTAATTTGGTTCCGAGAAGAATTCCTGTATCGCCATGATCTTTAACCTCTTTTCTGTTAGAACAGTACTTCACATCAACACCGTACAATCTGCTAATAGCCATAGCTGTTGCTACAGAAAGTGGAATACCCTTATATGCAGGTCCGAAAAGGACATCAAAATCAAGTCCGAAATTATCATGAATAGCCTTGGCATAGTATTCACCAAGCTTATTTAACTGTGTTCCCGTAACATATGCTCCTGCGTTCATGAAAAAAGGGCTCTTTCTTCCTGATTTTAAAGTAAAATCACCAAATTTTAACACCTCACTATCAACCATGAACTGTATGAATTCTGACTTATATGCTTCCATTTTAATCTCCTTATCTTCTCTTACACATTATATAAACAATACAGAGTTCCAATTAGTTACTTGCCTTCATAAGTTACTACTGCATCAACCTCATATCCTTCGAGTTTTTTTCGACCTTCTAATCCTGCAAGCTCCATAAGACATATAATCTTTGAGACCTCTCCACCTAATTTTTCTACCAGTTTGATTGATGCCTCTAATGTTCCGCCTGTTGCTATTAAGTCATCAACTATGACTACCTTCTGACCTTCTTTTACTGAATCCTTATGCATTTCAATAGTAGCACTTCCATATTCAAGGTCGTATGTCTCACTAACCGTTTCCATAGGAAGTTTACCCTTTTTCCTAATTAGAACCATAGGCTTATTCATCATATATGCCAATGGTGCCGCCAGGAAAAAACCTCTTGATTCAGCAGCTGCGAATACATCAAAATCTAAATCCTTAACGAATTTATGAAGTTCATCTATAGCAAGTTTGAATCCATCCTTATCTTGAAGAATCGATGTAACATCTCTAAACATAACTCCTTTTTCAGGAAAATCAGGTATTGTTCTTACATAATCATCTAAAGTTTTCATGGTTTATCTCACACCCCTAAACAAATTTTATAATATTCTAGCACAACTTAATCCTTAAATAAACCTGGATGCTTTTCTTTAAGCTCATTAATATCACCAATAATATAGTCAAGATGTTTTGATAATGCATTCGTGTAGCCGTCTATATCTTTGGCCTCAAGTAACTTAATTAATTCTCCATGACCACTAATTGTTCTTTCCTTATAGGCGTCTTCACTTTCTGTCAAAAATCTAAGTCGTGAATAATGAGCCATGTTAGATGCAATAACACTTTTAGCAAGAAGCTGACCGCATACCTCATATATAACTGAATGAAATTCATTATCTGCCATCAGGTATTTATATGAATTTTCATGCGTGCTTTTTTCTTTAGAAAGCTTGGTCATCTCGTTGTTAAGCTTTCGCATTCTGTCTATTTCTTTTTTTGTAATTTTCAAAAACAAAGTATCTGTCATTCCAAGTTCAAGCGTCCTTCTAATGAACCATTCTTCTTTGGCAACGCTTATACTGATTTTAGAAATAACAGACTTGGATTGTGGAATTATGTCAACCAATCCTTCTGTCTCAAGTCTGACAAGTGCTTCTCTGGCTGGTGTCCTTGATACATTATATCTTTTCGCTACTTTAGCTGCTGATACCGTATCACCAGGCAAAAGTTCAAATGTCATAATATCTTTTTTTAGTTGTTCATATGTTGAATGATTTAAAAAAGTATCCATTTATTTTCGTTTTAAAAACCGATTCAGTAAAAGCTGACCTAAAACTATGACTAGAATATATATTATAATACCATAAATATACATGTCATAGGTTACACCTCGAAGATAATAAAACAAAGGCAGCAAAAGTCGAATTCCAAGTGCCAGACTAAATTTTACGAATATTGGACAAAATACAAGATTTATGAGCAATAATACAGGAAGAAAAACTGACATTCTTCTTGGGCTAATGATAATCGCCCTAAGTAGATTACTGCTTACTATTATTGCCAGCATTAATAATAATGCACTTAATATTTCCTTTAATACATCATTATTATCATTCAGTATAAATTGTGCCAAAACCATCATTACTGTTCCAGCCAGCATAGGTCCTAAGTAATAAAGATAATCTCTAAGTAATACATTCTTAGTATTCCACCATACGAACAAACCTTTTTCATAATCCTTAGAAAGATTAATAGAAATCAAAAATCCAAGAAGCACTAAAAACAAACCTAACAATCCTCTGACTGGAAGAAGTGCTACTGATTTTGTATCCAAGTCCTCCAGATAGGTGGATTCAACAAATTTGGCAGTAGTCTTTCTATTCAAAAATGCTTTTTCAAACGTCTCCTCGTTCCCATAGTATTCGCTAAACTTTAAAGAATAATTTTCAAAAATTATAGGTGTCACTTCGTCAAATAATATGCAGTCCAACAAAATATTAGCATACCTTATCGAAATAGATTCATCCTTATTCTTCACCTTGATTACGGGATGATACTCATTCTTCACTATACATTCGGTAAGCTCCTCTACAAGATTACCTTCTATAACCCAGGCGGCATCGATTGAGCCATTCAAAACCTCATTCTCTGGATCTGTATCTTCGTCAAGCATCCTGAAATCAATAACACTGTCCATGTCCACAATTTTATTGATAAACTCAAGATTTTCAGCGTCTGACTTGATTCCAATACTGAAGAATCCCTCATCCTTATTACCCACCAGCAAAAACATGCTAACTAATACAGGAACCATAAATAAGGCTATTATGAAGCTTTTATTAAACATGATGTGCTTATACAACATCATATATCTTCTTAATTTCATTATCTAAATTCCTTCTTAAGTTTAATGTCCCTGACAACAATCGTAAGTACTAAAAATATAACCATATAGGAAATCACACCAACAAAATCCATTAACTCAAGTTTGTTAATAAATGCATTCTTATATGAATCAAGAGCGACCCCCGAAGGAAGCAGTCTTCCCATTTCTCTTACTACCTTTGGAAAATATTTTGCCGGATAAAAATATCCCGACACATATGTCATAAAGATATACACTAAAAACTGAGCCAATATTTTGGCAATAGTTCCATTTAGTATCTCGTACATAAAAAACTGAAGAGCAAAAATCATAAGGCATATTAAAAACAAAGTAAAAACAAATCCGGATGTTAAATATACTCTTATTATTCCAATCAGACCGACAGCATACACAAGGAAACTAATCAAAGCCGTCAAAAATATGGCATATACCAGGAACGCAATATATTCAGCCAAAATTTCCTTTGCTGAATTAAGACCTTTACTCCTTACTAAAATCAAAAAATCAATCTTTTGATCTATAAAATATGGTGAAGCTGTAAGAGCGAATAAAAACACGAAAACAAGTGAAAGTCCGAGTATTAAGGTCCCCATCTCACCAATTGACTTTTCCTTGGTCAAATCCTTAATCTCAACCAGCTCACTTCTGTCTAGAAAATGATCTATATATTTTAGAAACAAATCATTAACCACATTAGAATCATATGATCCGGTTATTTCTTCAAAAGCATCCTTAAATCCATAAACTCCTGAGTTAACATCACTTATAACTTCAGATATTTTAGGTAACATATCCGAAAAATATATATCATCTAATCCATATGCACCCTCACGCTTAACGAAAACAATATTTTCATGAGGTCTGTCATACATTAATGCCTCCTCAAAGCCATCTGGAATTATACAATATGCAGAAAGGTTTTCATTAAGAAACGCTTCATCGGCCTCTTCTTTAGTCATTGATGGAAATTTCATCGTATATCCTATATCATCGAATTTTTCCAGCACGCCTAAAAGACCACTAATAATAGGAGTGTCGTTTTCACCGACCACTCCTATTGTAATAACTTTCTTATTATTTTCATCTATGCGCTTAACATAGGATAACGCACCTATACCTAAAATAAAGGCAAATATAGCGAAGAATCCAAGCGTTGGAAGAAAAAGCTTTTTTATCCTTTTTAGTTGCGTTACAAAATACTTACTAAAACTCATTATTTAAGCTGACCTACAAGATGCGTAACGTTACCATCGTAAGTGTATTTAAAAGCCTCTCCGTTCTTTAAAATGTATATTTCATCACAAAGTTCAATCTCTCTTACTTCATGAGTTACCATTATAATAGTATTCCCAGAATTCCTATAATCTTTAAGATATGAATAAATCTTTTCTCTGCATGACATATCAAGTGCTGCAGTTGGCTCATCGAGAATAAGTAGCTTAGGATTATGATGAACCCCGCATCCAATGGAAAGCCTCTTTTTCATTCCCCCAGACATCTTCTTAACAGGAATATCAATAAACATTCCAATTCCAAGCATTCCAAGTACACCATATTTAAGACTTTTTTCAATAGCATCCTTTTCGTACCACATAAGTAGATTGTCCATCGCACTAAGTTCTTCAACTAAAGGCTCACCCTGGGGAATATATCCAACTATTTCCTGCCTTTTGGCATCATTTTTTAAAAGATCTGTATCCCCATATATGAATTCACCACTTTCGTACGGGACGAGTCCTGAGAGAATGGATAGAAGTGTTGTTTTCCCACATCCATTTTCTCCTATAATTCCAATACACTTTCCTTCTTCAAAAGAAATATTAACATCCCGAAGAACGGCTTTTTTTGAATATGATTTTCTTATATTTTTGACAAAAATATTAGTCGGCATAGTCTTCATCATAATATGCTTCTTCAGCTGGTGCTTCTTCAGTCTCGTAATAGTCTCTTGCAGGAGAAGCAGCTGTATCTGTTGATTTTGCCCTTCTTCCAAACATACTTCTTATATCAAACTCGCCGTTACCAAAAGATAATTTCAATGCTCTTTCAAGCTGATCCAAATATTCTTCTGGAACACCAGCATCCTCAAGTGCTTCTATGAATCTATCAAAATCAATATCTTCAAAGAAGTCCACTAAGTCTCTTTCATCCTCTACGAATACTGTCTTAGAATCACTAGGAACATCTACTGATGAGCCCGATGAAATGTCTACATCAATCTTAGCTTCAACTAAGTCATTCTTATTAGTCTGGAACTTAGTTTCAATATCGAAATTATTCTTATCAATATTAGTTATAAGTTCTATGCTAAGATTCCTGAACATCTTGCCATATGTATCTTTTGTTATATCATCAGGAAGGAAATTAGCGAATACTACATCTGATTTGAGTTTTCCTTTCCAGAATGCATCAAGGTCAAATTTCTTGACTTCAACATCAGTTATATGCTCACCATCAACTACTAGTTCGAAGTCACCCTCAACCTTGTTACCACTCTTCTTTCCTTTTCCTTCAAATGAAAACTCTTCACGACGTCCATTATAATAGTAGGCTTTAAATCCAAGATCACTACCATCAGTTGGAGCAACATATGAAAGGATCTGACTGTCTACTCTAAATTCACGTCCTACAATTTCACCTTTGCCATCAATATATACTTCCATAACAATGGCATCTTCTTCAACGACTTCGCCATTTTTCCTAGTCTTTGTAAGCACATTTTCTCTTAAATACTCTGTTTCTCGTGAAACCTGATCGACTGCCTTGTCATATAAATCTTCGATATCTACATCATCCATTCTGATTCGTACTAAGCTTAGGAAATCAGAATCAGCTTCAGCAAGCTTATTGAATGTTGAAATAACAAGTTCTCTTAAATCCTCATCCTCCTGGAACTTATCCATAACAGCAAGAATCATATTCTGTGCAGTTTCACGAGTTAACACAACCTTAGCCTTGGTAACATTCTGTTTAATACCTTTAGCCTTAATATTAGCATCCTTTAAAGACACATCATCAAGTTCATTTAATATAACTTCCATATATGAAGAAGCTATTTTATCTAATTTAGCCTTATCAGGACATGCATCATACATTACTGGCATAAAATCCATAAGTTCAATGAACTCGTCTGTAGGAAAATCTGCTTCGTCCAAATCAAGTCCTATATATTGATCAAAAAGCTGTGGAATAGTTGCATACATCTTCTCTCCTTCAAGATCTATCTTGAATTCACCTGAGAGAATTTCCTTGTCATTCAGATATAACGCAGCATTGCTTTCAGCCTTATGGTTCTTAACATTACTCTTTCCCTTCAATCCGACACTAGAAATCCAATCAGCCTCAGCATCTCTTGGGAGCGCATATTTTTCAAGATCCTCCAAAAAGTCCTTCGAAATGCCCGCTCTTAATTCATAAGTGACACTCTTGTCATCAGCTTTAAATAGTTCTTTAGCATAATCATCGTATATAGCTAATCCAAGTCCGATAGATTTTTCAATATACTGACCTTCAACATACTTATAGTACTCCTCGTCAGTCATGAAAATTTTACGCGAAGCATTAACAATATTATCGAAGAATATGAATACGATTGCTGCTACCACTACAATAATTGAAAGTGCAATTATAAGTCCTGTCTTAACCTTCTTTTTCTTCTTAGGTGGTGCAGGATTATATGCATTTTGAGTCTGCATCACTGGATCCTGATTATATACTGGCTCGGTTGATACTACTGGTTCCTGGTAGTATACTGGCTGGGCCGGTGCCTGCTCCTGGTATTGTACTGGCTTAACCGGTGCCTGCTCCTGGTATTGTACTGGCTGAGCTGGTGCCTGCTCCTGGTATTGTACTGGCTTAACCGGTGCATGCTCATTTGCTGGCTGAACATCAAAAACCTTCGCGCCACACTCGCCACAGAACATATCATCTCCTGTACACTTGGCACCGCATCTTGCACATATTCTTACAACATTTTCTGTCTGTGTAGAAGGTGCACTCACTTCATTCTGTGCTGGCTGTAAAGAAGGCTCTGTCACCGCCTCTTGCGCTGGCTGGCTAACAGGTTGAGTCATAGCCTCTTGTACTGGCTGGTTAACAGGTTGAGTCATAGCCTCTTGTACTGGCTGGTTAACAGGCTCTGTTAATCTGAAACCACATGTATTACAAAATACTGCATCATCCTCAGTTGGTGCTCCACAATTAGGGCAAAACATATTTCTTATCTCCTCATCTTTTATTTAAAATCACATAAATCAGCGTATAAATATATACCCATATATTATGCTATATTTCACTTATTCATGCAAATCATAAATGAATTATGTGCTTTCTAGCATTTTTATGGCGTCTTTCTTCTATATTACATCAATTTAGTTTATACCTCTCACTTTTGTGGTTTTTCTTACCTGCAGGTTCTTGTCTTTACAACAATTTCTATGGTCACTTCCTGTTTTGTTGTTTTCCTAACTTGATTGATAGTGATGTTCACATCAAAATCACTTATATCTCACATATTGTTGTTTTAGTCTATTTTATGCTTTGATTTTCGCAACAATTCTAACTGCTACTATCAATTTTGATGATTACCTCCCTCCAATACAACAAATAATACCTTTATTGTTATGATTACGCACTTGTAACCATATTATTAAAATAATATAATGTTAGCGGTTATGGAGGAATATCAATGAAGGATATGAATTTAGATTTTGATGGAATAATATTTGATGTAGATGGAACCTTATGGGATTCAACACCTGTAGTTAAAGACGCCTGGAATCAGGCTCTTCGAGATTTTGGAATAAATGATGTTACTATAACAGCTGATCAGCTAAAAGGTCTTTTCGGTCTTCCTATGGATGATATTATTGCCCAAATTATCCCTAATGAACCTGAGGAGAGACGATTTGAATTCAGACCCCTTTGTTTTGAATATGAACACAAATATTTAGAGGAAAAACCAGGAATTCTTTATGAGGAGCTTGAGAAAACTCTCGAGATTTTAGCCTCAAGATATCCTTTATTCATAGTAAGCAACTGCCAGGCTGGGTATATTGAACTGTTTTTAAAGAAAACGGGATTCGGAAAATTTTTTAAAGATCATCTATGCCCTGGAGATACTAATCTTTTAAAA
This sequence comes from Lachnospiraceae bacterium, assembly GCA_024399135.1. Classification (GTDB taxonomy): domain Bacteria; phylum Bacillota; class Clostridia; order Lachnospirales; family Lachnospiraceae; genus JAILLW01. Next base: position 150,477 of record JAKSHY010000005.1, read on the forward strand.
GCAGACAATATAAAACTGATATCAAAACGCAATGGACTTAATAAGCCTATATATGTTGGAGACACTCAGATGGATGCCAATGCGTGCAAAGAAGCTGGTGTTCCAATTATATTCGCTGGCTACGGATTCGGAAGCATTGAAGAACCATACGCAACAATAAAAAAACCTATGGATCTCACTATATTTTTGTACAAAACCCCCTAACGCTCCTGTACCTCTTTTCCGCTAATATGCTCAATTGTAATCTCATACATCTGAACAGCTTTTCCGGATTTAGCGATTTCCTCACTAACCAACTCCTCACCAGGATAATACTTCATAGCAAACTGCCTTAATCTAATATCTGAAGTGGATACATCTTCTATAGGATGGCAACGGCCAAACACAACAGCACTTTTCACATATGGTGCCCATGGTTCCTCTTTTACCGTCTCTTCTCCAAGAACAGTAAAGCATACTTTGTCACACAATTTCAAAGAATCACTCTTGTGACCAACACGTGATCCATGGAAAAAAATCTTTTGCGCTTCTTCATCATAATAGTAATTAATTGGTATTGCATATGGATATCCTTCATCGCCATTTACTGCCAGAATTCCACGCCTTGCTTCTTTGAGAATCTTTTTGGCTTCATCTATATCGATTTCTCTGTTTTTTCTTCTTATTGGTCTAAACATAATACTTCTCCCTTAAAATTACACATACTATTCGCGCCAGAGGGACACTCCTTGTGACAAAAGAACCGTCCCTACAGCAATATTGTAAACGGTCCATCATTCACAAGAGATACTTTCATATCAGCTCCGAACTTTCCAGTCTGAACCTTAAACCCAGCTTTTTTGCACTCATCTATAACATATTCATACAGTTCATTCGCAAGCGTTGGATTACCTGCTTTAGTAAATGATGGTCTATAGCCCTTCTTGCAGTCAGCATATAGCGTGAACTGTGAAATCAAAAGAAGTTCACCTGAAACATCCTTAAGTGAAAGATTAATCTTATCATTCTCATCATCAAATATTCTAAGACCTAACATTTTAGAGATAAGCTTATCTGCCACCTCTTTGGTATCATCCTCACCAACACCAATAAATACACAAAAGCCCTTATTAATTTCACCTATTACATTTCCATCAACTTTTACATTGGCTTCTAACACTCTTTGTATTACGAATTTCATCCTTCTTCTCCATTACTTTCATCTAACTGGTCTAAAATATACTTCTTCACATTTTCAAGCTTACTCTTTTTCCACTCACCCAAAGCTGCTTTTTGGGCAACAGGATATACAATCTGAAGATCCAGTGCTTCGCCTGGTACTCTTCCACTTCTTAATGGCTCCATGAAGTTCTCATACCATTCCTCAGCGCTAGTATCCTTATTGTATTGGTTCGGTTTCAAATATATCTGTTGCTTTTTAGTAGCTTCAAGGAAAGCTTTCGCTGATAATGGTTCAAGAAGCTTATATTCTTCCTCTGGCACATCACTAAATATAAGTGGCAGCTCCCCATTAACGACCCTTTCACTATTCCTGTCAATAAGTATTCCCATAGGTTCAAAAGAAAACCTATCATCATCAAACCTAATTTTTAGCAATACACCCTTTTCGGTATTATATTGCGCCCTTTGATAATCAGTATCAAAAACAAAGTTACCAAGAGAATAGAAAATCGCCTTATTATCAAAAGTCTCATAATTCATTGGAACATGTGGATGATGTGAAACTACTATATCTGCTCCCATATCTAGATAATCCATATATCTTTTTCTTGTATAACAATTAGGAAGCGATGTGAACTCTTCTCCACCATGAGCTACTACAACACACCATCTGCATTTTGATTTTATTTCATCAATAACCGTCTTGATTGTCTCCATGTCACTCCAGCTAAGTGAACCAGGTATCTCTTCTGTTGCCTTCTTGCAGCCTCTTTGATATCCAACGCCAAAAAGTCCGATTCCTCCAGCCTCTTCTAAATAAACGGGAGTCGACGCTTCAAAAATATTCATACCTGCCCCGATAGTTTTCGCATTACACTTTAGTGCTTCATCAAGAGTATCCCTCATACCCTCTGCTCCAGCATCCATAATATGATTATTAGCAAGATTCCATATATCAGCACCAATCTTATTTAAAAAAGTTGTAACAGCAGGATCCATACTATGCATAAGAGAAGCTACTGAATTGGCAGCCATCTTTTTATCCTGACTTGATAATGCTCCCTCAACATTAGCAACAACATGATTTCCACTTTTCAAAAAATCAAGAACACTTGCATCAAGAAAATTATCATCTTCCCAACGCTTGTCCATATATTTATCAAAACCTATATCACCTGTAAAAACTATTGATGTTTCACTAATCATATCTTTGTCCCTTTAGTTAATTATCTTAAAAATAACTACTATTAACACTCAATAGTATGATATCATAACAAATAGATAAGTGCACAATGCATTTAGGGTTAAGGATTAAAAACAGGGGATTAAATATGAATCTAGATAGAAGAATATATGAAAGAGAACCAATAAATCTCTCATGCAGTTTCTATGCTAAGCAGGATAGTGGCGAAAAGCAGGAATTCACTGGTATGCTAGCCAACATAAGTGAAGGTGGTATCGGAATATTCGTTCCTAAAAATTCTGAAGAAGACTACCAAAAAGCTTCCGAGGTACAGATAAATTCATTAATCAGTTTTCAGACCTTTGATGAATATAAACTGTTTAATGAAGAATATCATGAAATTATCGGAGCAGAAGTTAAGGTTATTCGCTTTGACCAGATTGAAGATGGACTCATTATTGGATGCGAATTTAAGACATTAACTCCTCAGTTGGAAAATTATATTAAAGATAAGAAACTTATTTCATTCATCACTAAATCAAAAAACTTCTAAATAGCGAGAGTGCGAAGAAATGATAACAAAAAGGCGGCTTGGAATCTCTTCCAAACCGCCTTGTCATTATGTTGCTATCTAAAATTTTTGAAAGCATCAGCTGAATACAATATATTCTTATCCTTAAAATATGGATCGTTTTCTGGGCAGTCATAATAAACACCATCAATTGTGTATCCACGATCACCCTCTTTAAGCGTCTGTTCCATATACTCAATTACGTCATATCCAAGTGGAGTAGGATGATATAAGATAAACATACAAAGCGCTACATTTGGACCCTTTTCAAAATAGCATCTCTTTATATCTCCATAATGTGGAATAGTTTCTGGTTTCGATAATGTAACTTTTTCTGGCTCAGGTTTTTGTTCTGGAGAAACCGCCTGTGTTTCAGAAGGTGTTACATTCTCCTGCTCGGCAGGTGATTCTGTAT
>JAKSHY010000050.1 GCA_024399135.1 Lachnospiraceae bacterium
AGCTGGACCCGCTCGCGGCTGGCGTTGCGGAGCCACTCCGAGGCGTGGGCCCCCGATACCGAGAGCATCAGACTGAGTGCCAAGTAAAGGAGTGGGGAGGAGTGGATTCTCATATTGGTTATCTGATAAGATGAATGCTATTTATATTTGATGACAAATTTAAATAATAATTATATTTTATCCTAATATCCAAAGCTGGTACTTAATTTAAATATTGGTAGATACATTGAAACAAGTATGACACCAACAAAAATACCTACCACGATGATCATAAGTGGTTCTATGATTCCATTGGCCATGCTAGTCTGGTAATCAACATCTTCCATATACTGATTTTTCAGTCTGTTGAATGCAACATCCAACTGATTCACCTCTTCCGCCACTTTAAGAAGGGAAAGCATTCTTTTGTCATAGATCTTGAATTTTGCCATACTTTCGTGCAAAGATATTCCCTTCGTGATATCCTGTTCGACCTTTTCAATAGATGACTGAATAGGGTAGAATGTTATCATTTTCTTTATCAGTCCTAATGCTTGCAGCATCGGGATATGTGCGCTTGTTAAAAGTGACATGGCAAGGGAAAAGCGTGCTAAGTACATTTTTCTCACAAGTTCTCCCATAAATGGGATGTGAAGAATTATGTTAGTTTTGATTCTGTCAAATTTTTTATTTTTCCTGACGATAAAGTAAATGACAATCAGTGTGAACAAAAAAAGGATTATTATCCAAATGTTGTGAATGATCATATCTGAGATGTTTATCACAATTTGGGTTAAGTAGGGGAGATCGTTACCAAATCTTGCGAATACGTCTTGAAACATTGGCACCACAAATATCATCATAAAGGCAACTGCGACAATTGCGATGAAAAGAACAAATAACGGATATGAGAATGCGCTTTTCATTTTTCTCTTTTGTTCAATCCTTTTTGTATAGAAAGAGACAAGGTCTTTCAAAATGTCGTTTAAACATCCTGTCTCTTCTCCAATTTTTATACTATAGCTTTCATATGTGGAGAATTTTCCTGTCTGATCAATAGCCTCTGATAGGCTATTGCCGTTGATGACGGATTCTCTAATTTGTGAATAAACCTCTTTCTCGTCTTTTTTGGAGACCTCCTCATTCATCAAATTTAGTGTGCTGTGTAGATCTATACCTGAAGAAAGGAGGATATTCAAATCATTATAAAAATTAGCCTTCTTTTTATCGTTAAATTTATTTCCAAAAAGGGAATAGTCTTTTGTAAGTAATTGAGTGACAGAATCGAACTTAGAATTTGTTGTTTTCTCGTGATGCTGTTTCTTTAATTGGTTGATGTTTATAGAAGCCATATTTTTTACTCTTTTTCGAAATCCATTTCTAATGGATAGTTTTTATAAAAATAGAAAGGATAATCTTTGTTATCTAGCTCGATGATCATGGATATTTCATCCACAAGATCTTTATTGGAATTAGAATTATTTCGCTGATGTTGAGTTATGATATCAGAAATTCTGAATCTGAATGTGTCGGATGATTCTGGTATCTTCCTTATTATGAAGTTGTCGTAAATAAAATATTGCATCTCTCCTCTATAATCAGATTGCACCGATAATATTCCCGGTTCGAAAGTGACTCTCTCCGATTGCCTGAGATCATTGGATATTGCGGTATGAAGCATGAGTAGGTCCTGGAACTTGTCTTTATCCTTCTGATAAGAGAATAATTGATTGTATGTCAACCTGAAGATGGAAAATGCAATACTGGTAATTAACAGGCTTATTACCATCGTGACTATCACATCCGTCAAAGTAAAACCTTTTAATGTTTTCATTTGGATATTATTAATTGTTTGAATGCGTATAACACTTTCCCCTTTTCATCAATTGCTGAGATTGACAGTAATTTTATCTTATTCTCGTCTTTGTATGGAAAAATTCGTTTTTGAATGGTAAGTCCTTCGCAATAAACATCTTGATCTTCAAATATTGAGTTATGGATTGATTCCCCGGCAAGATTTTCAACTTCGAGGAACGCACGCACCTTGAGCGAGGTGTTGTCGGTCTTAACAATATTCAGATATATCATAGTGGACATGACATAACATGCCATGATGATAATCATGGATACAACTGCCTCCATCAGTGTAAATCCATTTATGTGTTTTAATACAGCCATTTAATCACTCCTCCTGATGTGCCTTCATTAAGAATGTCCACGCCGACATAATTTTGGGATAGTTTGCTTATGTCGATTGTGGCGTCCATTAAGGTGTTTTCGTAAATAGACGAAGGTGTTTGTACTATTAATTTGTTAGTGTACAAAGATCCGTTGATTGTACCTTTTATCTCTGTGTATTTATTGGAATAAACTTGGCCATTAATTGTTGCTCCGGACTCAATTTGGAGGATGTCGTTGGATTTTTCGCTGTTTTCAGAATAGAGGTACGTTACCCCCATTAGCTTACAGTTCTTGCTGAATCTCAACTTGGCAGGTTTCTCAGTTTTATTGTTGATTCCAATGACGGATGGATATTTAAACATACATGCTTCTTCTGTGCAGATAGAATCATGGGCGTAAAGTTGACATTTCCCTTCGAAGCCACTCATTACTTGGATATATGGCGCATAACAAATCACGTCCGATAATTTGGTTGTCCTGTTAATAGTAATAGATTTTTCCGAGAATATCATCACCTTGCCGCTTATATTTTTATTATCTAATATGATTGGATTGGATGAGAATATTGTTATTGCTGTGTCGTTAAAGAAAGGGATGGAAAGTGTGTCTGTTTCCAATTCCTCAAACGGTACCATTTTGTCGTTTGTTAATTTAATATTTGCACTTTCAAAACGAAGATTTTTGAGGCGTGGAGTAAGGTCTGGTAATCTAGTGCTACTTGCTGATAAAGCTGATGCTCCCGTGCTGCCTGTGAAATTTCGGCCCTCTATGCTGGGTTGGGAGAATTTTGATATGGGTAATTTACAGATACCGCTGATATTGACGTTTCCGACAAGCGCTATGCTTTGTCCTGCTTCTGGTACGAACAATGCTACCGAAGAACTGTCGCATTTGTAGCTGCCAATTAGTGCGGAATGACTTCTGGTGATGCCCAAATAGGAGGAGGATGATTTGACGATATCGAAAGCGCCCCATTGTTCTTTTTGTAAGGTAACTGAATCCATGATTTCTCCATACAAAGAGAGTGAAGTTGATTGCTGGTATGGGTAATCTTCAGGATGAACTATAATTAGGTTAAGTGCCGATTGCGCGTTGGATTCCATCTTCTCCATGATGAAGATACGGTTCGTTACCGTATAGTTCTGATATGCCTTTAATATTAATGTACCACTTAGGATGATGACAATAATAAATACGAAGATGGCGAAAGGAAGCGAATATCCTTTCATTCTATGGTTTGTTAATGGAGGAATTATCATGGGTTTAAATGTTTTTGCATACCAGAGATGTTTTTGAATGTTTCTTTCTAATTCTTTCAGGGGAGTAGAGAAGGATCTATGCTCTTTATCATAGAATATTTCGTGAAATAGTATGTTGTGAAAAATAAACTATCTGTACGAATGAGACATGGGGATGTCTCCATAAAAACTTCATTAAATCCCATTTCATGACTTCTCAGTTTCACATCACATGCCAATCCCTCAATTTCAAACAATTGATACATATATTTACCATTCTTTTTATAGTAGAATATACGTGTACTAGGGAATACAAAATCTTCAATGTCGGGATCTGTGATTTCAACTCCTTCTGTTTTATATCGACTTATAACAAATGCCACATCGCCCCCATCAGTATCTTCTTTCAAGATTTTATGTAACAAGGAGTCTCTGCAAGTGATATCAGATATTTCATAACAAATATAAACACTAGGGCAATCAATAGGGAAAGTATTGGATTCACCACTTTTATATCGTAAATATTGTTCAATATCGCTTATTTGGCTTCTTATTTCTAAAAAGCCTCTTACTTGCCTTTGTGCATAAATATTAACATAACTAAGTGACAATACAAGTATTAACAACCTATTCATTTGATTTTTAATTGTAAATATTCGGGGAGGAAATATTGCTAAGGACATTACTTTTCAATATACTTACTAGGACAACTAATGAGAGTATTAGCATCCTTATAAAAGACAATGGGAATTGAATCTCCCACATTCAATGGAACATCAGAATACATAAAACCTCTATGATCCGATTTATCGTCATAAAACAGAATAGTATATATACTCATAGATGGGCTATACGTGCAGCGAATAATCCGAGCATTGGAATAAACACCTTTTTCTTTCAGCAATATGATATCTTCCTTTAATCCAATTTCATAAGACATCAATGCATATTCTGATGCTTTTATTCTATCATAGAAATAATTGGTGGAGTCTGAATACAGATTAGCTAATTCAGACATACATTCTTTCGAATTAAAAGAAACTCCCTTCTCTAGATAGCTCAAAGGAAGGTCATAACTAACAGAATCGAGTACCACATTTTTCTTTACATACAAGGCCATGATTCCTTCATATACCTTTAAACATGCGAAACCATTATGATAGTTGTTTGCCATAATAAGAGAATAGTCTAAATATTGGTACTCTTCATCACCATATACCAAAGACATCAAGTCATAATAACTTTTCTCGTCTCCATTTTTTAGTATGGACATCTTTAAACTATCCTCATTAACAACGGTAAACGAATCCCTAATCGAAGCATAACTATATGCGTGGATCCCCATTAAAAACATCGTTACAAAAGCGACATTACTTAATAGTTTTTGTTTTTTTCTGTTCTTTTTTTTCATTGCCTGATTTATTATTTACTTCCACTGTAAAAACTGGTATATATTCTTCATATTTTTCAGATAATTTTTTTCTGGTTTCAGCGTTTAAATAGTCATTCAATTGTATATCTCCGCTAAATTCATCAACCTTCTTACCATCTATAAAGATATTCCATTTCCCATCATTTAAAACTCTAGTTTGTTGGGTAGAATTATTAACCTCTACAACATCAGATGGTGCAATAACTATACTATAGGTTTTTGATGATACCTGAGCTGCAAATGAGTTCTCTCCCCCTTTACCCGTGTTACAACTAACTAATACTATTATTTCTGCATAGCTTGACTTTACAATTGATGGTAAATTTTTTGATAAATTTAAGTAATATTCTCCAAATAGACTTGGAGTATAATCTATCCATGTTTGCCCAGTATACTGAGGATTGGCCAAACGTATTTTTGCTCCTTGTTTGCCTCCTACTGTGACTCCATGTCCAACAAAAATTGATATATCACTAACATCTTTCAATGTTCCATGTGCGTATGCCAACAAACTTCTGTTTCGATCATATTCGGGATCTTTATTCAAGCTCTTTCTAATTTGTGTAAAATATACTATTTTTATTCTACCATCAGAATCTAACATTGACACAGGATTCCCACCACAATAACTATAAGGGCTTTCATTACAATATTCCTCGAATAGCGGATCCACGCTCAGCCACCTTCCCAGACGCGTGTCCAGCAGACGGTACTGGGTGGTGTACACGCCATCGGCAAGGCCGCCCTCCTTCTCGTGGCCGGTGTAGCCGTAGCGGTAGCCGCCTCCGTTCCTCACATAGCTCCTCCCCGGCATGGCCATACCGAACGGATAGTAGTCCGTGAGACTCTCGACGGTGGGCTGCGCCCCGTCGCTCGGAGCGTCGGAGATGACCGCAAGGACGTTGCCCAGGTGGTTCGTCAGCTCGTAGTGGGTCGCGGGTGTGGCGGGTTCCTCCGCGCCGCCGCCCAACGCCAGGTTGCGTTTCCTCATGCCTATGCGCCCCGCCCCGTAGAGGTGCTGCTCGGTGAGGGTGAGGACGCCGTCGCCCGTCTCGC
>JAKSHY010000051.1 GCA_024399135.1 Lachnospiraceae bacterium
TGTAACATATTGATTCATATATTTTTACCTCCATGCAGTCATTTTATTATCACTCGCTGAATAAGTGTACCTACGCAAAGTAGAGTCAACAGGAAAATTGGAATCTACTTTTCACTTTTTTATATTCGCATATTCAGGGTTTGCTTTTCTGATTAAATGTGAATACTTTCCCTGCAAATATGTAAAAGCCATTTCCACACTTGGCGGGATTTCCTCATGTGCAATATATCCTTTACCCAGGGGTCCATATCCACCACCATTATCTGTCAGTCGGGGGATTTCTCCCATTAGAAGGCTTATGTACCTATCCACATCCCACATACCTTCTATGTCCTCGACATAACAAAGTAATCCCTCTTTTTCCTGAATATGTATCGCATATGCAGCATAATTTATGATTGTAATATCCGGCCTGTATTTTCTAAGGGTTGCCGCCATCCTTCGTTGCATACTCGCATCCTGCACCAAAATGATAGAATCACATTTTATATGCCTCTCATTTAACAAGCTCAAAAGCAAAGTAATATTGTTCCCACAATTCGTAGATTCAACTTCAAGATAATCAGCTTCCAATCCGTATTTATATTTCAAATATTCATTAAAAATAATCGCCTCTGGCTTTTCCTCTGTGTCTATTTGCGGATATTTGGCATGAACCCAATCCCGTAATGTTTGTGTAGTATGCCCAGCACCACCGACAATGATATATTTCTTTGCAATGTTTTGACGCATTGCTTCAGCCAACACATCACCACCACAGATAATACTTCCTCCAAAAAGCACCATGACATCTGCTTGATTAAACCCATATTTTTCAACCAATTTGTCTTTGTTCAAAAGAGGCACATCTCTTATCCCACAAAAATCACCAAGTACATTTATTCTTTTTGCAATCGTCTCGCACACTTCTCTATGGCCCTCCATGAATACATACTCGTATGTTTATTTCGATAAATAAGAATTATCAACAATAGCTGATTTTACAATTCTCTTCACTTCACGAAATCTAATATTTCGTTTTCCAGTAACCTAAACACATTTGCAACTAAATATCCGTCTGCTATTGCATGATTCAACCTTACACTAACAGGCATCATTAATTTCCCATTTTCTTCTCTATACTTTCCCCAATTTATAATTGGCAAAAAGTAAAGATATCCATCTGGAAGTTCTACATTAAGGGAATCATACGATAACCAAGATATATAAGATGCATCAAACCAATTCGGATGATTTCCCGCATCAAGACCATACTCTCTTGTCGTTTTAGCATCCTCTATATCTTTAACAGCTTCTTTATAGAATTTTTCATAATTGTCATAATATTTAGTGTACACTGGCGTACAAGTTTCTGTATCTTCATGGAATACATACTGCGTCGGATTTATGACATCGTAACAGATTAATTCTTCGCTTTGCCAAAGATATCCCATCTTATAGTCATCACGAGAATTAAGCACTTTGGTTAGAATGTATAAAAAATTAACATATAACTTTGTATTCGTCATTTTTGAATATTTAACTAATACCGTAACATCTATTCTTGCAGTCATCGAAGTTGAACATTTACAATCCTGTGTAAAATGTTTAAAAACTCCTTTTCTGTAATATGTATCTTTATCTATCACTTTATAATTCATTTTATTTCCTCTGTACATTTTTTGAAGATATTAAAACCATAAATATCACAAACACTTTATCACTTCACCATATGAGCAATCGCACTGAAAAATACAATTTACAAATCATTCCTAATACTCTTCCATTCATCTCTTGTAATAGCATAAGCATAGGAAATTGTATTTTTAGGGTCAGGGTATTCTTTAACCTTTTTCATTCCATTGGCAATAGCTGTGCTATAAGAGCCAACATTTGTATATTTCATATATGAATAGATAACATCATAATCTGTATTTTCAAATACCCAATCACGAACTGCACTTGCTGCCTCTTTCCCATATCCCTTACGCCAATGATTTTTATGGATGTGGTACCCTATCTCTGGAAGCATTTCTCCATCGATATTTTGAATTGTAATCCCACAATCTCCAATAAATTCATCAGTTTCTTTTAGTACAACCGCCCAAAGGCCAAAGCCATATTTTTCATAATTATCCAAGTTCCAAGATATCCAGCCTCTGGTTCTTTCCTCATCAAAAGGAGCAGGATAATGCTGCATTGTTTCTGCATCAGAGACTATTTCAAATAATGCATCATAGTCGGCTAATGTATATTCTCTTAAAAGTAATCTTTCTGTTTCTATTAGCATTTTTCCAATAACTCCTTTCATCAACAAAATAAGAATTTGCATTACTTCTTCACTATAAAATTCATATATCCATTAACAGTATGGATTATAAAAAATATAGTAGCACTACCTACTAATGGATAATTATTCTTCCACAATCCAAAGAATAGATAATATAGCGGAACAACTGCAAATTGGCTAATTACAATCAACCATCCATATTGATGTCCCGTATAATAGAATGCCCATCCAATAAAATTAATCAATATCATACAAATCGTTAAGGTAAAAAATATTCTTTCCTTTGCTGTTGATATTGAAAAAATTGGTATATCATCTCTAACAAGTAACATTAACAATACCATAGATAACATTCCAAATATGCTTTGAACAATTGCTATCCATTTTGTCTCATTTTGCATATTCATTATGGGATTGGATTCAGGTTTAACTAATGGCATAATAATATACGGAATCTCCTGAATAGCAAAAGCAAATATACCTATTAGTGAAAGTCCAAAGAAGTAATTCTTATATATATGAACAAATTTTAACATACTGTCTCCCTTTCCTAATTGCACCGTAAATCAGAATTTCATATTATACCAAATCTTCAATTCGTCTTACTATGCTCTCCCATGTCATCTGATTATCAATTGCTTTTTTCATCTCTATAGCTTTTTCTTTCATTACACTAGATGCTGCAACTTCCATTACCGTCTCATAAATTTCATTTGTATTTTGTACAAAAGAATGAATTCTTTTTGCTATTCCAAGATTAACTAACTGATTTGCATTTGTAACCTGATCATTTATAAAAGGCATGGCAACCATTGGCACACCAAAACATAATGCTTCATTAATACTGTTCATTCCACAATGTGTAAGGAAAACATCTGTATGAGATAGAACTTCTATCTGTGGTACAAAAGAGTACACATAGATATTTTTTGGTATTTTTCCAAGTGAATCTGGTGATACCTTACCAGTATTAAGAATAACAGATACTTCTTTGCCACCGAATGCTTTGACACATTTTTTATAAAAACTCTTATCACTAAGAATGCTTCCAAGAGAAATGTACACAATTGGCGATTTCATTTTCTCATACGGAATCACAACATTCCCGGATATAACCTCTGGTTTAGGAATTACATATAAATAGGAATCGTCAAACTCTTCACTCTTATTTTGAAATTGCTTAGGAATATATACAACATTAAGATTAGGTTTACTTTTGGTAATTCCATCCTTTAGACTCATATTTGAAAAACCTTTATTTGAGGCTACTTTCTTAGGCAGTACTTGCATATCTATTAATTTAGCTGATATTCTAAACACTGTTGGAGCCTCTATCCAAGTAGTTTCATTCCATGCTGGCTGCGAAAACTGTCTTACACTAGGAATTCCTAGTTGTTTTGCCAAATCTATACCTGGATAGAAAAACATTTCATAAATAAGTATGTCAAACTTTTCCTTTAAGGAAACGGCTGTATCATATGCTGCTACAAAAGAATGCTTTTTCTTGTATTTCTCACTTGCATTTTCAGGATAATTCTTATATGGAACAAATGTTGCTCCAGTATGTTCAATTTTTTCACGGAACTCTGGCGCATTCACATAAGTAACCTTATGTCCAAACTCCACTAACTTAGTAGCTAACGGGAGTGTCGGATTCGTATGACCCGAAAATGGTAAATTAACCATTAATATATTCATTTTTCACTTCTCCTTGGCGAGTCAAATAAGGATTTTTTTCGTCCAAAATCTATTTATTTAATATATCTAAGTAAAAATTCTGTAATACCAATAAACGTAAAACCTTTATCATCAACCATTTCTTTAATTGGTTTATTAACAACTACTATCTTTGTTATTTGATCATTCAAAAGAATATATGGGCGTATTTCCCTTTCTTTTGTCTTAGCATCAGATATATCAGCAGTAACCTGTATATACATTCGCCTATTTCCTGTCTTCCCTTTAAATCAAATCTTCTAGCTTCGCGGATTAAAAACGAATCTTTAAAATAATCGACAAAAGTGTAGAATTCTACATTTTTGTCGATTATGTTTCTTTGCTATACTGCATTCAACCTATACTTCTTTAAAAACAATCGTCCTCAAGTTCAAACTCGTGAGGATCAAAGAATAAACTATTTTTATTCAATAAATTAGTGAACTCTTCCTTTGTCATATGCTCTGCAAAAGAGATGTTACATTCAATTCTCAAATCAAGTCCATCATTCCTGTCTGTTAATGCCATTGTTCCTGTGAGAGGAATATCCTCAAGAGCAATTCCATGTTCATGACACTTGTTGTAAGTCTCATCATAGAAACTATACAAAAGGTCATATAATTCGTCAGTTGAATATTCTATATTTCCATTTTCGCCTTCGAACTCCCACGTATGTAATACAAATTCGCCACTAACGCCCATAATACTGTAAAAAGTATGCTTTATGCTATCTTCATAAATCCACCCCATATCCACAAAATATCTATATGCGTCATTACGAATTGCATATTTACTTTGTGTAAATCTTCTTTCTCCATAGCCTGGGTCTAATGAAGTTTTTTCTTCTTTTTCAGCAGCACTTACAAGTAAATCTCCTCCAAATTTGTCTAAATACACTTTGAAGCATCCACCATCAACATACCCTAACCTTCTCGAAGATGATATAAAAGCTGTTCTGCTATCCTTAAATGGATCCATGCTTGCTATTTCATCAACAGAAGTCATTACACTTTCAATAGATTCCGTTATATTTTTACTATCGATTACATAATAATATATTCCGTCAGACTCTTTTTCTATTCCTTCATAACTATCTAAAAAGGCTATAAATTCATCAACCTTATCCTTCATAACAGGGCGATACTTTTCTACTGCTTCTGTAATAGCTTTCTTAATCTCTTTTGTATTTACCTTACCATTTAAATCCATATGGTATAGTTCTTCATCACAGCATTCATAGGTAATATAGTATGCATCATTTTCCCTGATATATTTACAGTACTCTGGATTACTCATAAGCGCTTTATCCATCAGCACCCCTTCTTCAACATAATCATCAATAAGTTCCTCATTGGAGAATGGATTGATACATATAGTTAAAACAGGTGCCGTAGTATCAAATTTAGCCTTACCAATTGCAACATCCTCATTGCCCTTACCATATACAAAATCATCTACCGGCAAATCTTCACTTGTCAGTGTTCTCACTAATTCATTATAGAATGTATAGGCCCTTATGTTTTCAGCAGCTTCTCTCTTCTGTTTATCTGTTAGTTCCTTACCGCACCCAGACAGGGATGTAACCATTACACATAATGAAATTAGACAAATAAAATATTTCTTAATCATATTCTCTCCATAACTTCCGATTCGTTATCCCATAAAACTGAAAGATTTATCTTAATGATTAACTTTTGAAAATGGACATTTTTTACCAAGACACTGATT
>JAKSHY010000052.1 GCA_024399135.1 Lachnospiraceae bacterium
ATTGCTCCTGATTCCTTGAAGCTGGCCATATTTACCACTGAAGTATAATTGTCACGGTTGAAAGAACTGATTCCAATAACAGTTGTATTAAAATCACGGCTTATGATTTTCAATGCCTTTACATTCTTGTCTGTAATCTGTTTATCTGTCAGGAACTGCTGTTCATTTGAAGGATCGATAATCTGCAGATAATCAATCAAAACAATTGGAGCTTCTCCAGTAACCTTCGTATGAAGCTCTACCCTCTTCCTGATTGTCTGTACTGTAATCTCTTCGCTTGCTTCATAAATATAAAGATGTTCACAAAATGATTTATAGATTTCAGTTGCTGATGCTATAAGCTTCTTTTCAGTTTCATTGTAATTTTCATAACGACTGCCAGTCAGGATTCCTCGTGTTGTTTTTGCATTTGTATTGCTTCTTGTAAGCTTCACATCTTCAATACTTGTAATTCGGCTTATACTTTTTGCAATAAGTTCGTTTCGAGACATTTCCAAAGAGAAAATAAGAACATCCTTTCCCTGCTGTGCAATCTGATCCGCAATCTGCAGACACATAGTTGTCTTTCCAAGAGAACTGATAGCCCCAACAATATAAAGTCCAGGAAACAAACCTCCATCAAGTTCCTTATCCAATATTGGAAAACCTGTAGGAACATAACTTCGTGTCTTTGAATCCTCAATGCACTGCATAAAGTCTGGCATTCTGTGAAGAACACTATCTTTTCTTAATTCAGCAACAAGAGCTTCCTGTCTCAATTCCTTTGATCTGTATGAAAGTCTTTTTTCTTCTTCTACCTTCGGAGCAAACTCAAAGAATTCTGCACATAAAGCTTCGTTTGCATCCTTATGGCCGCTGTAAAGATTTTCAACATCTGCAAAATGAATGATAAGACCTTTTTCTTCCAGCTGTTCCCTTCTCTCTTCAATTTTCTTCTGAGCCTTGTTTCCGGCCTCACTTCCGCCTTTATCGTTATCCAACGCAAAAATCAAAGGCTGCTTAGGTAACACACTTTCAACGTAATCCAGGAGTTTTTCTGTCATGCTCAAGGATCCAAGGCCGACAGCTTCGCCTCCTACCTGAATAATGCTCATTGCATCTATTTCACCCTCAACAATAAAAACAGGCTGAGATGGATTTTCCAATGCACTAATATTGAATATCTTCGTATTTCCGACTTTCTGCTTTGAATATCTCTTATCTACACTTTCATCTACAGCCCTGGCCAGATAACTTCCATCACCTGTAGGAATGATAAGACGTGCTGTTTTTGGAGCTTTAGGAACTTTTGGATGGGACCAGGATTCACAATAACCAATATTAAATCTCTCGATGACATCTTCACCAAGCCCTCTTTTCTGCCAGTAATCTGTTTTATTTACATCAGCATGGCATTTCTTAAAAAAGTCCTTATAATCAGCTTCTTTTTCTTCTACAGCTTTTTCAATTTTTGATTTATTTTCATTCTTCATAAAGTCTTTGTTTTCATCCAATGTAATTCCGCATTCTCTGCAAGCATTTTCTACAACAGCCTTTGTATCACTTTCATTTATGCCATCTCTTATTGCCAGGATATCAATATAACTTTTGCTGCTGAAACATCCGGCCCAACAAGTAAAGTGATTCGGACTTTTAGGGTTTTCTGTGATTCCAGTCCCTTTTGCTCCAGATCCGCTTCCACAAATAGGACAAATATATCCCTTCTTAGAAGCATCTGGCTTCAAATAGTCAGTTGCATGTTCATTTATATATTTAATGGATTCATTGAATTGCATGTTTCCCCTCCAATTCAAGCGTTTTTCGTTTATAGGGATTATAGCATGAGCCACTTTTCAAGAAGTGGCTCAAATGCTACTTAATAAGTCTTAATAGTCTTATTAAGTCTTAGGGAATTTGATCACTGTGTAATATAGAAGAAAAGTGAAAAATTTATTTTTTTGCGCCGAAGTTCACCTACTTTTGCGACAAACTAGACCTACTTCTGCGACAAACCTCACCTACCTTTGCGACAAATTCCACCTACTTTTTATATATCTTAAGGGGAAAATCACACAGTTTGCGACAAATCAGACCTACTTTTTTGAGATAAACTTTATTTTCTTGCGACAAAGTTCACCTACTTTTTGCGACAATCAGGACCTATTACTGCGACAAACCTCACCTACTTTTTTAAGTCTTCAATAAGATTTGTAGTATTTTCCCTTAATGGATAATCCTTAATTACGAAGTGAACATAAAGCTGTTTCCAGTCATTATATCCTACAGACCATGCATGTAATTCTTCATTAGGGATCATTTGTTTGTCAGCCTTCATAAAATACCATTCAGAAAGGAATCCAATCTGCTGCAATTCATCAAGAGTATTTTCAAGAGGCTGGATACACCTTTCTCGGTAATGTCTGCCCTTTCCTTTTTCTTCTTCCAAAGTTGGAATATTAGGAGTAAATTTCAGAAGGTTTTCAATATTGATGCTGTCTTCATTTGTTTTTCCCTGATTCATATTAAAAAGTTCTGCAAGTCTTTTTCCAATATAATAAGTATTAGGGTTTTTCGAAGAAAGAAGGATTTTCAAAGGATACTGCATTATCTGGTTATGGGTTAAATAACGAGCAAAGGAAAGAGCAATATGAATTTTTGCAGTATCTCTAATCTGGCCGTGAGGTTTTTCATCAATGAAACGAATATCCTGAACTTCTTCAACCTCTTTTTTTCCTACATGGCGAATAATCTTTGCAGTTGTTGAAGCATTGAAAAGAGCTTCAAGATCCTTTTTCATTTGCTTTACAGTTTGATTTTTATCCTGCAGGCCGCAGAACTTCATGTATTTATAAACATCTAATTCCAAATCAAGATAGCCTGATAGTTTTTCATCAGAAGCACCATAAGGAAGGATTCCTGTGAGAACAAGAGTAATGGTATCAAGAAGCTTTGCAGAAGAAAGTGTGAGTTCGTTTTTATCAGCATTTTCAAGAACAACCTTACCTCCTCCCAATTCTTCAACAGGGAAAAGCCAGGCTTGAGTTTCAGGATCAACTTCATGTTTTGACTTTTTACTGATGGCAGTAACGGAGTTTGTTATCTGCCCTTGATAAAATGAAGCAAAATCACTGCTGAGTTCGTCAGCTTTAAGAGATGATTCAATATCAGTATTTTTTACGACTTTTTCTTTTTTCATTTGCTACCCAAATACTTGCTTGTCATTATGTTTGATAATTCAAGCACAAATGTTTTTATATCTTCAGGAGTCAGAAAGTCCAATTCTTCAATGGTGATTTTTTCTCCAGTTTCACTGTCAGGGATATCCTCGTTAGTGGGATAAAGTTTGTTGTAATCAATTGGTATGTATATTTCGTTGAATGTTTTTCTTTCCTTGTTTGTCAGACAGTCCTGAATTTTTTCATAGTTAAGGTTTAAATTATTTATATATCCATGGAAAGGAACCTGTTGTCTCATTATTTCTTCTAGAAATTCAAGATCATATCTCTTAAGAATATTACTGAAAACAAATTCAAGAGAGTAAAAATATGAAAGATCTTTGATAATTATTTTTCTTGAAAGTTTATATCCTTCTGTAATTTCTTCGATATATTCTTTGTCAAAAGTATTAAATAAAGTTTCCTGGAATGAAGCAGAATCTAAATTGGAAATAATATCAGCTTTTTCTTCATCTGAAATATTTAGGTTCATTATTTTCTTTTCAGTCTGTTTATCGTGGTAAATTGTCTCAAGCAGTGTATTAAGTTTGAGTATATGATGATTCAGCTGTTCGTTATAGAAGCGGCTGAGTTTTTCAATATCCATTACCATATATTGAAATTTTGAATAGAAAGTAAACTCTTTATATTCTTTTGGAACAACAGATATTTTTTTCAGGATTGTATTGAATTTATCCTGACTGACAGGAAATTTTACAGAAGATTCAAATCGAGAATTTAAAATATCATTTTTAGTAGAATAAAGATAAAGCAGGCCGGCATCTTTTCCAGTCCATTTCTTTATCTTTAATAGTTCTTCTAGTGACTTTGGCATTTATTAGTCCTAATTTTTAATAACATTAAAGTTTTTGAACAGAGATGGCACCGATTGTAACGCTTCCGTTATCAACCTGTTGTTCAAGATATTTTACTGCAGCAATAAGGCCGTCTGTCATTGTAAGACCATGGCTCGCAAAGAAAGATTTCCAGTCATTTTTAATATATGCAGGAATGCTCAAGTTTACAGCTGTTTTTTTAGCCTGTTCTTCTGTGAGAAGTGTTTTTGCTTTAGGAGCAGGAGTTTCAACTGTTTTTTCTACTACAGGAGCAACAACGGCTGAAGGTTCCTGAGCTGGAATGATTGTTTCTGTAGAATCCTGAGAAACAGGAGTTTTACTTAATGTACTTAAAAGGTCACCAACAACTTTAGGTGGTTCCATAGGTTTCTTTTTGCTAGATGCCATGCTTATTTCTCC
>JAKSHY010000053.1 GCA_024399135.1 Lachnospiraceae bacterium
AATCCTTTTCTGTTTCACCAGACAATACCTTGTCAAAAATTTCCAAATATTTAACAAGTTAAAAATTCGTCCTTCATCTTGATTTCCGTAAGATTTGTTTCTATACCATTGACAAAACGGGTTATATGCCATATGTCGCCGTCTAATACAGGCAGGTAGAATATATGACCTGTTTTTACTGACGCATGCTTATAGCACTCCTTTAATTCTCGTACCTTGTCTTGATAGGCATCAGAATCTATCTGCATCGAAGACGAATTAAGACTTTTAACTTCAAACAAATGAATTCGACCTTCGCAATCCTCCATAATGAAGTCCGGATAAGACGCATGAATACCATTTGAATAGTATTCAAACTTCACATCAGACATTTCAAGGAAGTTTTTACCCCAAAGAAGTTTCGTTTCCACATTTTGGTCATCGAATAAATTTGGTTCAATTTCTTTAGCAACATTTACGCTTCTTGCCAACCCATCCTCGGCAAGATTTTTCAATACATCACACCACTCCCTTTCCGCTTCACTATCAAACGAAAACTTTTTTAACCCATCTGTTCTTTTCCACGCCCAATTATTGACGCTATTGTAATTACCGTTATCTACATAGGATGAACTTGAGGGAAATGAAGAAAATACTACGTTCCCATGGTCATCCTTGCGAAGATCCATGCTCTCTTCGTAATTACAGATGAATTTATTGTATTCATTTTGTATTGCATCAATATTTTCGCAAAATTTCCACCACTTTTGAAAGTTGTCTCCACAATATTTGTAACACATTTTCTTGATTTCTGAATCGCAACTTTCTAGTTTGGATTGCAATTCAAAAATTCCTTTATGAGCAACGGCTTCCTTCTGGGAATTGACAAAGCTATCTAAATCAAAATCCTTGCGCTGTGTTAACGGCTTTATTACAGTTGTCTTAATTTTAAGATTTGATGTGATATTAGATGCATTTGCACCACAGAGTTTTACACGAAGGACTTTACGCGATTCCGGAGTGATTCCCCAAACCCACGCAGTCATAGCCAAATCTTGCGCATCCGAAGATAGCGTTTCAAAATCAAGTAATCTGGGGTTGCGACGAACTCTCCCCATCACCTGTTCATCAAGCTGCTTACTTTTGGTATCGCGAACTTGATACAACATGCAGGCTCGAGGAATGTCCCAACCTTCAGAAATAACCATCTTGAAAACTATTACGTCGATTGTTGAACCATTTGACTTTGCATAATCCTTCCATTTTTCTAGTGGAAGTTTTCCGACTTTGTCATTTGTCTTGCATTTTTCCTTTTTGTCAACAATACTCATCCACTTCAAATGCTGGTGTTCAGGCTTACTTAAGATAGACTCTATGTTCGTCCATTCTTCTTCGGCCTTATCCTTGTTTGAAATCTGGATAATAAGGCATGGATTTACGCCCAGTAAATTACGGTACTGCTCTTTTATCTCTTCAAATTTTTGAACGGCAACTTCTACAGAATCGTTTTCGTCACCTTTCACAACAGTCTTGATAAGCTTAACTTTTTCGGCTTCTTCATCAGAAATTTCAACATCCGGTTTTTGTCCACGTTTTAAATTTGGCGTGGCGGACATATTGATAATTTTTGAAAAGAAATTTGATGACAGGGAATCCAAATTATTGGTTGCCTGATGGCATTCGTCCTTAATTAAATAGATTTTCTTGTTAAGTCCCCTGCCGAAATAATTTTCTGTTACGGTCCTCAAAAATTTTTCAAGGGACCCCTGCATTAAACGGCTACCATCTTTATACAAGTCTCTCGGAAGAACATAAACATTGTAATCTGTAGGAATATACAACGCTTCTTCGTCACTTATTTCAGAAGATATCAAGTATGGATTTAACTGGGTATAATCACCCTTGTCAACACAATCTTTAAAAACATCATAATTCTGTTTTGCAAGATTTCCTTTAGAAAGGGTACTTACAAGAAAAATGACATCACTATTTTCAGAAAGAATCCGATTCATAAAATCGGACATCATTCTTGTCTTTCCGCTACCGGTCGGTGCCCGAAACGTAATCTCCTTGCTTTTCTTGATTTTTTCAACAAGAGACGCCACCGCATTTTGCTGAAGGTTCTTAGCTTCTTGTAGCATTTATTTTTCCTCCAACACCTTTTGCGTATTTCTAAAGTTTCTGCAAACCCATTCTACTTTTTCTTGCAGCGTTTGAAATTTATTTTCCCCATATAGAGTTTCATCAATTACATCAAATGGAGTTTTGTCCTTCGATGATTCAAAGTTGGACACACTATCGATTTCGTATACTTCGAGGTTTCCTCCATAGGGTTCATTCTCTTGAGCCCACTTGAAGTCCTTGGATCCATCATAGCATTCGCCGGTCATGACTCGCTTCAAACGTTTTGTAGTAACATCAATGGCAATTCCGTTAGGATTCGTTTCTGTAATCTCATTGACTTGACAAAGGATGAAAGTTCTTTCGCCTCCGTCCTTTTCGTTCATATCAAGAACGGCATGTCCCGTTGTACCGCTACCGGCAAAGAAGTCTAGAACTTTTGCATTAGTTTTATCCGGTGCAACCATTTTAATTAATGTTTCAGTCAAAATAGTAGGCTTTGGATTTCTAAATAAGGTATTGCCATTCTCAAATAAGCCATCTAATTCTTTTTTCGCATTATCATTTGAGTATTTATTATCGAGATAAGATAATGTTGTGAAAGCCTTGGTCGCATCAATTTCTTCAAGTTCACATTTCCCACTTTTCTTTCTACAATTCAAATACGATTTTGTATATATGCGATCACCTTTTAGCACAAAGAGTTTTTCCTTTACTCCCCATTCAAAAGCTTCTTTGTTCCATCGCCATATCCAGTCTTTTTTTCCATGAAACCCTTTTAGTCTTTGGTTTCTTTTTTCTTCACTACCACCTGCAACAAATTTCCTTCCTTCAAAGTTTATCACATAGTCCATATTCTGACTATATTGAAGAGAGTCATAATCAAGAGTTTGAGTTAAGGAGTATTTTCCTCTAGTTTCTACAAACTCATCTTCATATTTGTACTTCTGTAAATCTGTTTTTTCTTCTTGACTAAACTGTATTTGAGAAGCACAATACGCAAGTATATAGTCATTGTTTTTTGCGATTGTAGTGGTTGTTTTCCCACCCTTCTTAGTTATTCGAGGAACATTTAAAAGAAATGATGTTTCTCCAAATATTTCATCGAATAAACATTTTACATACGCTTGATTTCTATCATCTATGCTGCAGAAAATAACCCCATCGCTGGAAAGCAACTGTTTTGCTAAGATCAACCTTGGGTATAGCATGGACAATAAATTGTCTCTTGTAACGGCGTTTTCATAGTTTGTATCTGCAAACTGCCCCATACTGTCTTTCCCGTACGGTGGATCGATATAAATGACATCAATCATCCCCCGATACTGAATCAAGAGATTTTGCAAAGCTTCATAATTATCGCCTATAATCAGTTTATTAATAGGCTTTGCATCATCTGTATGGAAACTTAACTTTTCATTCTTCTTAAAATATCTGATATCATTCGACATCTTCTCGAGTCGCTTGTCAAAATGCAATCCCGTCCGTTTATATGATGTACCCAATTCTGCAATAGAGATAGCCTCGTTTAGGGATTCGGCATTGCTTATCAACTTCTTGAGGAGTTCCGCATTTGTCGGTTCAAGAATTTTATCTTGAACTCGTTTCTCAATATCTTGGATGATTGCCTTGACGGTTTCGTTATTTGCAATTTCGGACATTTCTCGTTCCTCGAGTTGAAGGTGAACGAGTTCACCCTCAGTCGGGAGCAAGAAACCGCGATGTCAAAACAAGCAAAGAAAACGCTCGCAAACGCACGTGTGGATACACGCACGAATTCCCCGGGCACCGAATGGATACAGTACGCCCAGGGTACAGCATGGCCTATGCAACCATAGGTCAACGAACGTTTGCTTTATTGTAGAACCGTGAAAGTGTCGAAGTTTCAAGCAACAACAAGAGCAAACCCAGCAAGAGCTGTTCTTGTCGCAAAACTTCCACACGATTTAAACGAAAAAAGGCGTGAGGTTGAATGCATCTACTCGCTTGGGGCCTTCGACTGCCTGGTTCAAATAAACGCAAACAACCCACGCCCCAAAAGCGTGCCGTAAACACGGCAGCTAGTGCATAAAGCACCAAAAGGGTCGCATTGCGCACAGGCAGATATAACAAAATGCATGTAGCAAAACGATGCCATTAAGCAAAGCCCAATAGCAAGCGTGAGCGTCGCCTTATCCAAGAACCATGAAAGTGTCGAAGTTTCAAGCGTGGACAAGAGCAAAACTCTTTATGTACACAGGGAATATAGATAATCC
>JAKSHY010000054.1 GCA_024399135.1 Lachnospiraceae bacterium
CGGTTGATCTCCTCGATGTCGATCTGGTACCAGTAGTCGGTGGACGGCATCGGGTTGCCGTTGTAGGTTCCGTCCCATCCGTCAGCCTCCGCGCCGAGGAACTGCGCTAACAGTTTGCCGTAGCGGTCGTAAATCGATACGATGGCGCCTGGGTAGACCTCTGCCAAGCCCGGAACCTTCCAGGTGTCGTTCACGCCGTCGCCGTTAGGGGTGAAGTACTCGTCGATGACGATCGCCGGAGCCTCCAGCGTGAAGTTCATCGAGGTCTCGCAGCCGTTCACGTCCTTCACGTGCATGGTGTGGTTTCCGAACGCTATGTTCTCGAAGTGAAGGTCGCTGGTCGTCGTCTTGCTCTTGTCGATCCACAGCTCGTATGGCGGCTCGCCCGCGCCGGCCTCAAGAACGACGTCCCTGTCGTGGTAGCCCACGGAGTCGATCGAGATGATCGATGGGAGGCTCTTCACCTCCACGAGGTAGTCCGCCTTCGCGGTGCAGGTTCCGCGGGTCATCTCCACCCTGTAGGAGACGGAGTGGTTTGGCTTCTGCTCGATGCGTGACGAGGTTCCCAGCTCCTCGCCGTCCGAGCTCGTCCAGCGGTAGGTCGCCGCGCCGTAGTTCCTTGCGTCGACGTAGGTGCCGAAGCCGTCGCAGATGACGGCCTTGCCCTCCATCTCGCCCGTGATAGGCTCGTCCACCAGCACGTAGACGGACTTCTTGGCGGTCTCCGACTTGCAGACCGAGTTCTTCGCCCACACCTTGTAGGTGTAGCGGAACTGGTGGTTCTCGCCGCGCTCCTTGTCGTAGGTAGGAGCGACGGTGATCTCGAGGGAGTCGGCGCTCGACGACACGATGGTGTTGTCGCGTTCCCATGATATGGTCGTTCCCTTAGGGGAGACGTTCTGTACCGCCAACGTCACCTCCTCGCCCTCGCAGAGCGTCTCGGTGGCCGGCAGGTCGAAGGTGATCGCCGGGATCACGTGCACCTTCTCGACCCTCTGCTCGTGCTGTGAGCCGTAGGTGGCCGTGATGGTGTAGGTGGCAGGCGTCTTCGGGCTGATCTGCGTGTAGAGTCTGCCGTCGCCCGTAGGGAAGAGCTTCTTCAGCTCCGTGGTGATGCCGTTGACCTCCTCCACGACCTTCAGCTCGTAAGGGAAGTTGGAGCGGAAGAGGCCGGTGCCCGTGGTGTCTATGTAGAGCTTCTCCTCCTGGCCCTCGCAGATGGTGTCCTTCGCCTCCGCGCTCAGCTGAACGAGGGCGTCTACCCAGATCGTGCCGTTCAGCACGGTTCCGCAGTAGTCGGGGTCGTTGAGCTCGATGCGGTACTCGTGGTCGGCCGTCACGTCGGTCTCGGTGAACTCGGCGTCGTAGCCGCGCTGAACCTCCTCGCCGTCCCTGTACCACGCTATGTCGCTGAGTCGGCCGTCGGCCGGCTTGGTGATGTTGATCGGAAGGGTCTTGTCGTCGTGGCGCTGCACCACGACCGGCTCGCCGCCCAGCGTGAAGACCGCCTCCACGTTAGGGTGGACGATCAGCTTGTCAGCGGTGGCCGAGGCCTTGCAGCCCCTGTTGGACACCTCGCACGAGTAGGTGCCATCGTCGAGCTTGACCGCGCGCTCGATGCCGTAGGACTCGGCGTTCGCCGTGCCCGCCTGGTGGCGGTTGCCGACCGGCGTCCTGTTGCCGTCCTCGTCGACCCTGTACCATTGGATATCGGGGTTCTCCTGGCAGGTGACCTTGGCCTTGGTCTCGAACACCTCGCCCTCGCAGATCACCTTCGTCTCCTGGCTAACCGCGCTGACGGACAACGGAACCGTGATGATCCTGAAGTCGATCGAGGTCTCGCAGTCGTTGATGTATTTCAGCGTGTAGGTCTTCTCCCCGTACTTGTCGGTCGCCGCGATGTCGAGCAGGTCGCCCTCCGCGATCTTCTTGCTTCCCTCGTACCACTCGAACTCGCCCTCGCTCTTCGTCATGTTGCTCTTCACCGTGATCTCGCCGCCGCAGCTGTAGTAGGTGCGGTGGCTCACGTCGCCGTCGTATTTGCTCTCGTCGATCGACGCTGGGAACTCCTCGTTCCCCTCCTCGGTGAACTCGACCGTTCCGGCAAGCTTTCCGTTGCCCACCTCCACGGCGTACTCCTCGGACCTGCTCTCGCAGACGCCCGCCTTGGCCGTCACCGTGAAGATGTGCGTGGTGCCGGTCGTCATCGACGCCGTCTTGGTCGTGGTCGCTCCCTTGTCGCTGGAGTAGCCGCCCCACTCGTAGGTGATCTCACCGTCGCCCGGATCCGTGCTCGTCGCCTCGGCCTTCAGGCTGATCTCCTTGCCCGGACAGACGTTCGGCTGGCTGCCGATGGTCGGCTGGGTCAGGTAGTTCACCTCGACGTTCACGTCGAACGGTTCGCCCTGGCACTGATCGTCCACGACGGTGACTTGGTTGCCGCCGGCGTGCGCCTTGGCCGGTATGTCGTATGTTCCCGTGATCTGGTATGTGCCGCTCTCCTCCACGCGCTCAGGGACGTCCGTGCTGTACGACGCCGTCACCTTCTCGTCGGTGTTGTCAGCCTCCCACGTCTTGGTGATGTCCACGAACTTGTCGTCGCTTCCGCAAGTCGCCGCAGGGTCGGTGATTTTGAGCGTCGGCTTAGGGTAGACCACCACGTGGAGCTCCATCGCCACGCTCGTGGCCTCGGTCTCGTTGTCGTGCTGCGCCACCCAGTAGGAGGTGCTCGTGATCTTGCCGTCCTTGGTCTGAGCCTTGCCGCTCAAGGCGTACTCGTCGCCCTTGTGGTCAGGCTCGGCCGTCGTGTTGGCCGGCTTGCTCGTGTACCAGTAGAGCGTGTAGGTGTGGCCCGCCATCTCGTTGACCGTCGCGGTCAGGTTCTCGAGGTCGCTTCCCTCGCAGTAGTGGTAGTCCTTCACCGACGGCGGCATCGCGTCGCTGATGGTCACCGTGATGCTGCTCAACTCGCTCTCGCACGCCGCGTCCTTCCTTACTCGCTTGACGTCGTAGCTGATCTGGTGGCTGCCGCCGTTCAGCTTGCTCACGTCGTATTTTGGCTGCGGTACCGTGGTCGTGTAGTTCTCCTCGCCCGAGAGAGAGTAGTAGTAGGTGTAGTCGTTGTCCTCCTCCCATTGCTCCTTCGTGTCGAGGGCCGGGAAGGTCATGCCGTCGGAGCCCACCTCCGCCGCGATGTACGCCAGTTGGGCGTCCTCCGCCGGCGCGGTGTAGAAGGACTTCACCGTGTAGCTCGTCGTGTCGCTGTAGCAGGTCTCCACCACGTCGCCGTCGGCGTTCGTGATGTAGTACTCCTGCACCGCCTTGTACTCGTAGGTCGCGTCCTTCTTGTTGCCGAGCTTCGGCGTCGCGCCCTTGTCGCACTTCACGCCGTCGAGGTACCACACGATCTCGTTCGCCTTCTCGTAGTCGGCGCCCTCCTCCACGTACTGTGTCAACGAGTTCGGGTTCTGCTCGTCGTCGCAGTAGGTGTCGGTTTTCAACGGGCTGAGCTGCTTCGCCTTGTATATCTCCACCTTGATGGCCGCCTTGTTGCTCTCGGCCTTGGTGCTTTCGTTGGTCTGGCTCACGTAGAAGGTCTGTAATCCCGTCTTGGTGTAGTCCACCTCGGGTGCCGTCGCGGAGCCTGTTCCCTTGGCGGCGTCCGCCTTAGTGTACCAGTTCAGCGTGAATTGGGCTGTCGGGTCGGCTGGGTCGCCTGCCGTCACCAGCTTGGTGAGGTCGACGCTAGGGTTAGGGTTGGTCTCGCTCTTGACGCAGATCTTGGTGTTCTCAGTCTTAGGCGGTTGCGCGTCGTTCACCGTCGCCGTCAGGCTGGCCGTGTCGCTCTCGCAGCCGTCGATGTTCTGCGAAACCCAATAGGTGTATGTCTTCTCCTCGTCGAGCGGGATGCTGATGGCTGTGGTGCTCGGTCTGCCGTAGACGTCGCCCTTCTCCTTGTACCAGTGGAGTGTGGCGCCTTCCGCCGCCGTGGCCAGCTTCTCGAGGCTCTGCGTCTCGCCGGCCTTCACCACGTAGTCCTCGTCAGTCGTCGTCGGTGCGTCAGGGATGGCCTTCACCTCGACGGTGAAATCGCCCTCCTCGCTCACGCAGCCCGTCTCCTCGTCGGTCACCGTGATCTTGAAGGTGTGCTCGCCGGCCGG
>JAKSHY010000055.1 GCA_024399135.1 Lachnospiraceae bacterium
ATACCCAGACTTAAAGAATAAAAATTTGGTTTTACTTTAACCTTAAAGAATTACGCCTGATTCACGATAAATTATTATACTTGAAATTATAATAATATGAAGTATAATGATATAAGAGGTGATTATATGGAGAAATTTGTCGATAGAACAAAAGAGCTAGAAACACTAGAGAAAGAATTTTGCCGTGAGGAATCCTCTTTCGTTGTGGTGTATGGACGTAGAAGAGTTGGGAAAACGGCACTTATTAACCATTTTTGCAAAGGGAAAAATGCTATTTATTTTTTGGCAACTGAAGAAGGCGAAAATGAAAATCGAGAAAATTTCAAAAATATTGTCGGAAATCATTTTGATAACACGCTTCTCTTGAATGCCTCCGTGAATAGATGGGAAGACATTTTTTCAGTGGTACAGAATAGAGAGAATCCTTCCGAACGTTTAATTCTGGTTATTGATGAGTTTCAGTATCTTGGTAAAGCGAATAAGTCTTTTCCGTCCGTAATGATGGGTATTTGGGACAAAATCTTGTGCAAAAGCAATGTAATGTTAATTCTCTGCGGTTCGCTTATCAATATGATGACTTCTCAGGTATTAAACTATGATAGCCCTTTGTATGGTAGAAGAACAGCTCAAATCAAGTTAAAGCAAATCGCGTTCAAGTATTATCACGAGTTTGACGAATCATACAGCGAAGAACAGCAGATAGAACGGTTCGCTGTAACCGGAGGTGTTCCAAAATACGTTGAACTTTTCGAATCAGATACAGACATCTATGAAGCAATCAGAAAAAATGTATTATCTCGTAATGCCTTTTTATACGCAGAGCCGGAGTTCTTATTGCAAAAGGAAGTATCCGAAATTGGAAGTTATTTTTCAATTCTGAAGGTAATTGCAGGCGGTCAGCATAAGCTTGGTAAAATCGCAACAGCACTTAATCAGCCGCAAACCAGTCTGAGCAAATATTTAAGTGTACTAACAGATCTGGATTTGTTGGAAAGACAGGTTCCAATCACTGAAGAAAATCCGGAAAAAAGTAAAATGGGACTATATTTCATAAAAGATAATTTCATTAAGTTTTGGTTTCAATTTGTTTATCCCTATAGAAGCTTATTGGAAGCAGACCGGGACGAGTTTGTTATTAGCAAAATCAAGCAGTCTTTTATTGAAAACCATGTTTCCTATGTATATGAAGATATATGTAGAGAAAAAATATGGGATTTTCTTGGAGATAAATGCACTTTTAACCGCGTCGGCAGATGGTGGGGAAATCGAGACATAGAAATAGATATTGTTGCCTATGATTCTGTTGGAACAGATATTTTGTTCGGGGAATGTAAATATTCAAAGAATCCAAAAGGAATGGACGTATTAGAAGCTCTAAAAGAAAAAGCAAATAGTGTTACTTGGAACAAAGAATTTCGAAAAGAATATTTCTGTATTTTCAGCAAAAACGGCTTTTCGCCTGCATTAGAAGAGTATGCAAAACAACACGAAAACATTATCTTGGCTTCATTGAAAATGCCACACGAAAACTGTTGAGAAGGAGCGATAATAATGAGCAAGACTACAACAAAGATGGCTATTGCATTTGCTTTTAAAGAATTATTACTTGAAAAGCCTTTAGATAAGATAACCGTAAATGATATTGCGGAAAAATGTGAGATGAACCGCCAGACCTTCTACTACCATTTCCACGATATATTGGAATTAACCGAATGGATTTGCGAAGAGGATGCAGAGCGTGCCCTTAAGGAAAACAGGACCTATGATTCCTGGCAGGAGGGTTTTTTATCTATTTTTAATATGATAAAAAAGGATCAGGCTTTTATCATTAATATTTATCATAATGTTCCGCGGGACTATCTTTACAGATATCTTTACAGAGTGACGTATCAGCTTCTGTATAATGTCCTTGAAGAAGCTGCCGATGGAATGGTGGTCAGAGATGAGGACAAGGCTTTCATAGCCAATTTTTATAAGTATGGTTTTGTAGGACTGGTACTTGAATGGATTGATGGCGGCATGAAGGAGGAGCCAAAGGTTATCATAGACAGACTTAACTCACTTATTCAGGGTAGCTTTAACCACGCTCTTAATAATGCCAAAGTAAATAAATAATACGACAAAGTATCTCTTTTGTCGTAATCTATAGCAATTTTAGGGGACTGTCGTTTAATCTGACAGCCCCCATTTATTGTTCATGGCATTTTTTCTTTCGGGTATTTATATTGTACTCATAAGAACACAGCTCGTCTAAAGAGACGAGGACAACATGACCTGAAAGGAGATTATTATGTATTATTCAGCAGGAACTTATGAATCATTTGCAAAGCCTGAGAAACCGGAAGGAGCAGACAGAAAGTCGGCATATATTATCGGAACCGGTCTGGCAGGTTTATCAGCAGCATTTTATCTGGTAAGAGATGGTCAGGTAAAGGGAGAGAGAATTCATCTTCTTGAAAAGCTTGACCTCGCCGGTGGCAGCTGTGACGGACGTAAGGATTTTAGAAAAGGCTTCTATATGAGAGGCGGTCGAGAAATGGACAACCATTTCGAATGTATGTGGGACATGTTCAGAGATGTCCCATCCATTGAGACACCGGGTATTTCTGTACTTGATGAATATTACTGGCTTAATAAGCATGACCCTAACTATTCTCTTTGCAGAGCTTCTGAAAAATGTGGACAGGATGCTCATACAGATAAACTTTTCACACTTGATAAGCAGTCTGCACTTGCACTTTCAAAGTTATTTATGACACCTGAAAAGGACCTCGAGGATAAAAAAATAAGCGATATTCTCCCTGATTCTTTCTGGAGTACTAATTTCTGGCTTTACTGGCAGACAATGTTTGCTTTCCAGAGATGGTCATCTGCTTTGGAAATGAAGAGATATCTTTGTAGATACTGCCATCATATTGATGGACTCCCTGATTTTACGGCACTCAGATTTACAAAGTATAATCAGTTTGAGAGCATGATTTTACCTCTTATCAAGTATCTTGAAAGTCATGGGGTAACTGTAGAATACGGTGTTGATGTAAAGAATGTAATCATTAAAGATACTAACGGAAAAAAGGTTGCAACTCAGATTATCTATAATAAAGACGGCAAGCAGGACAGCATTGATCTGGTTGAGGACGATTTGGTATTTATTACTAACGGTTGTTGCACTGACACATCTTGCTATGGTGACCAGAATACAGCACCTGATATCAGTAATGTAAGAAACGGTGTTGGCGAGTCCTGGGACCTTTGGAAGAATATAGCAGCTCAGGCTAAGCATGGTGAATATGGTAATCCTGACAAGTTTTGCAGTGATTATGAAGCCACCAACTGGATGAGTGCAACAATTGAAACGAAGGATGAAGAAATCATTCAGAAAATCATCAGCATTTGCAAGAGAGACCCAAGAGAAGGAAAGGTTACTACCGGTGGTATCGTAACTGTAAAGGACAGCACTGAGAATTGGTATCTTTCCTGGACTATAAACCGCCAGCCTCAGTTTAAGGCACAGGATAAGGATACGGTTCTTGTATGGGTATACTCTCTTACAACAAACAAGGAAGGTAACTATGTAAAGAAGGCAATGCGAGACTGCACCGGCGAAGAAGTATGTCGTGAGTGGTTATATCACATCGGTGTTCCAACCGACAAGATTAACGACTGGGCAAAGAACCGTTGTAATACAACAACCTGCTTCATGCCATTTATTAATGCATTTTTCCAGCCTAGAAAGGAAGAAGACAGACCACTTGTAGTACCAAAGGGAGCTGTGAACTTTGCATTCCTTGGACAGTTTGCAGAAACACCACGAGATACTATTTTCAC
>JAKSHY010000056.1 GCA_024399135.1 Lachnospiraceae bacterium
CTACTGATTGTGTGATTTTTATCTTTATTACTTGTCATAATTACTTCTCATAATATTATATTATAGGTGAAAGGCATATGCCCTAACTTAAATATAATCATTATGCAAGAAGTAAAGATTCAAGACCTGACGGATCGTTGCATCAAGTACTTCAAAGACAATTGCTACACGGAGAACCGAATCTCTAAATACAAAAGTCTTTGGCGTACTGGCATCATCCGCTACATGCATGAGCATGGCATTGAATGCTACTCGCTTTCCGTTGGAGCTGACTTTGTATCCACCTGCCATTATCAAGGAGAGGTCAGGCATCAGGAGCGTGAGAAAATTCGCAGTGTTCAAGTACTGGATGACATGTTGCAGCTTGGCCACATCCGCAAGGTATGTATAACGCCAGTGCATCGCTCTTTAGACGGTGAGATCGGTTATGAGATGGAAAAGCTCATTTCTCATCTTACAAATCTGCGTCGAAGCAAGACGACAATAAAGGATTACCGCCTATATCTCAGCGAGTTTCTTGCCCATCTTAATACGTCAGGTGTCAAATCTGTAAGTGAGATTACAGACAATCATATTCTGACTTTCGTATCTTCCCATCCAACGAACAAGGTCAACGTCGTTTCAGCCTTACGTGTCTTGTTCCGTTTCTGGAAACAAGAGCATATTGTGGACGACAGGTATGACGGACTGTTTGACACCTATAAGGTACGTAAACGAGAGCGAGTTCCTTCGTATTTTACATCCGCAGAGGTGTTGACTATAGAAAACTCCATATCAAGAAGCAGTTGCGCCGGCAAACGTAACTATGCCATGGTTCTTCTAGCATCACGTTTGGGACTACGGGCGTCAGACATTGCTGGACTTCAGTTTTCTGAGATAGACTGGGACAAGGATACTATTACTCTTGTAATGCAGAAGACTGACAAGATCATCGAACTGCCTCTGCTTGCAGATGTCGGTAATGCCATCATCGATTATCTTCAGCATGGCAGACCCAAATCTGAGTTGCAGAACATCTTTATATCAAGCAGAGCTCCTTATGTGGCAGCCACCAAGGAAATGGTTTGCGCTGCTATCAATACCATCATCTGCAAATCTGGAGTTGATACTACAAGCAAGCATCATGGACCTCACTCTCTGCGCCATTCGCTAGCAAGCGCAATGCTCGAAGGTGGTACGACGATTCCAGTAATATCTGAGGCCCTTGGACATCGCAGTACAGAGACAACGATGACCTATCTTAAGATAGACATCAAGTCATTGCAGAAGTGTGCTTTGCCAGTACCACCTGTGCCAGAAGAGTTTTACATGCAGAAAGGAGGTGTTTTCTATGGCTGAGCAATTCAATTACTCGAGTGTGCTCGCACCACACATGAAGCACCTGCTTGATATAAAGTCCTCTGCTGGTATTAGTGCACATCGAATGAAATGGATTTTGAAGGAGTTTGATGACTTTGCGAACAAAGAACATCTTGAGGATCCACATATCACAGATGCCTTTATACAGAAGTGGCGTGCAACGCGCATATCCGACTGCGAAAGGACACTTTATGCGAAGTATTCCGCATGGCATCAGCTTACAACCATGATGGCAAGGAGTGGATGCTCTTGCTTTATTCCACGTTTGCCAAAGCAACCTAAGCCAAACTTCACTCCGTACATTTTTACGCATGAACAGATTGCCTCCATTCTCAAGGCGGCAGATGACTGCAGACTTTATGACATACGGATGGGTACTGCACTCTTTGCAATGCCGACCCTGTTAAGGCTACTTTACAGTACCGGCTTAAGAGTGTCTGAGGCTTTATCCATCAAGAACGAAGATGTACATATGGATGGGTGCTACATCCATATACGCAAGACCAAGAATGGGAGCGAGCGTGTAGTACCTCTTTGTGAATCGATGAAGGATGTGCTTAATGTTTACCTGGCACATCGCGACAGGATGCCAATCAAGGGTGTGAGCGCAAGCAAGAGTCCTCTTTTCATCAAGACAGACGGTACGGAGTTTAATGCTGGCTGTGTATATAATCACATGCGTAAGCTGCTTGACATATGCGGAATACCTCATAAAGGTAATCACATGGGACCACGTGTGCACGACCTGCGTCATACGAATGCTGTACATGCATTAGTACAGATGGGACATGAAGGCATGGACCTCTATACAAGCCTGCCTATACTGTCCACCTGCCTTGGTCATCACTCTTTGAGTGCTACAGAGCAATATGTACGCTTGACCTGCGCCATGTATCCAGAGTTGGAAGAGCAATGCTCGGAAATCAACGCTTTCGTATATCCTAAAACCAATGTGGCTTATGATTACGACGACTGATTTTGCAAAGCATCTAAGCCGCTTCCTGTCTGAATATCTGCCCCATGAGCGAAACGTAAGTCCAAATACAATTGCGTCTTATCGTGATACTTTCCTACAATATATAGACTATATGAAGGAGGTGAAGTCCATAAGTGTAGATAAACTACAACTCAAGGATATGACTCTCAGCAATGTGAGTGGCTTTCTCAAGTGGGTGCTTGAGGTCAGGAAATGCTCTCCAGCCACTCGCAATTATCGTCTTGCCGCTATACACTCTTTCTGCTGGTATCTACAATATGTAGTTATTGACAAGATGGATGAGTGGCAGAGGATATTGAGTATCAAAGCGATGAAGACTGACGGGTCTTCACTGAACTATCTTACCGTAGAAGGCATAAAACTCATTTTGGAGCAGCCCGATACTACCACCTGGCGAGGACGCAGGGATTTGGCTTTATTATCTCTGATGTATGATACAGGTGCGCGAGTTACAGAGATGGCAGACCTTACTGTGGATAGTGTAAGAATACGTAGCGAACCATATACAATCCGCATTGTAGGGAAAGGACGCAAGGCTCGTATAGTACCTCTCGTAAAGGAGCAGGTAGAAATCTTGAATAGATACATGGATGAGAATCATCTGCATGACAGCAATAAGACAGCATATCCTCTGTTTTACAACAACAGGTGTGAGAAACTGACAAGAGAAGGCATCACTTATATCCTGCTTAAACATGCAGATATGGCCAGGGCATTAAAGCCTGATTTGATACCTAAACGTATCAGCTGTCACTCTTTGCGCCATAGTAGAGCCATGCATCTACTGCAGGCTGGTGTAAATCTTGTTTACATACGTGATATACTCGGGCATGTATCTATACAAACAACTGACATCTATGCTCGTGCCGACTCAAAAGCCAAGCGTGAAGCACTCGAAAAAGCATATACAGATCTCATACCCAACAATGCCTCGGAGAAGACATGGGAGGGCAACAAGAACCTGAAAGACTGGCTAAAAGGTCTGAGTCAATGATTTTGTTATGAGAAGTCTAACGGAGAAGTAACTCTGTAAAACCATGATTATCAGTATTACAATCCGGATAACTTCTCATAACGATACGCTTATCATAAAAGA
>JAKSHY010000057.1 GCA_024399135.1 Lachnospiraceae bacterium
ACTTGTTCATTGATTCTTCTCCCTTAAAATTTAGAATCTACTTATCCTGCATCTCTCACTCTTTATTATCATTTGAATATATCCTCTCACGGTTCAATCAGAATTTTTACCCTGTTTACTTCATATTAATCAATCCTAACCCTGCCAAGCAAACAATTATTCCAACTATTTTATTCCAAGTAATTGCCTCCTTGTAAAGCAAATATCCAACAAATATTAATATAACTGCAAGAACAGCTGCCTGTACAATTTGAGCAACACTTACTGGCCATCCTGCTTTATACGCATAAATGTATCCAACTTCTAATCCAACAATAACAAATCCTAAAACAAATGGTGCCCAGTTAGTCTTTTGATATTCATGAATAATATTTCCACCTTTATTTAATGCAAAATACATAATTAGCGAAGCAATCGCACCTATCAGATAAGTTATAGTTAGTGATGCAAATGGATTCATTTTATCTGGAACCGCCTTTGCACAAATCTGATAAAATACATTTGATAATACTACAAGACCTAATGGCCAAACATAACTGAACATAATAGTCCCTCCTGTAAAATAAGTAATTTGGCCTGTTGTGCGGTAGGATCCCAGCCGCTCGATTATAATCGAATTAATTGTAAAATAAGAATTTATCTACAAATCCATTTATCTAAAAAATCCATTTGTTCTTCCGTATGAAACCAATGTTCTCCATTGTTCATTATTGATAATTCAACATTGTACTTCTTGGAAAACTGTTTTATATCACCCATAGTCTGTAAGTTATCATTGGCACCATATAGAATTGATGTTGGAATATTCCAAGAAACAGAATGGTTTCTAACCCAATCAAGATACTCAATAGATAGTGTTTCTCCAAATGATGTTTCTATATTTTTTCTATCTCTTAATTGAGTTTCATCTATGCCAGCCCACTGCATCATACTCATTATTAGATTTTCCATATTAACAATAGGCGAGACAAAATACGCTTTTTCAATTGGAATATTTCCTAATGAATTAATTGCAAAATAGGCACCTATACTATTTGCTATTAAAATTATATTAGGATACTCTTTTCTAATATTTTCAAAAAATACTGGAAATTCATTTATTGCTTCCCAAGGTGTATTGGCTTTATAGTCAAATCCAATCACTTTATCTTCTGGAAACAATTTTGAATAATGATAAGCTTCATCAGCACTTCCGTTTTTCCCATGTATATATATAATAGCTTTTTCCATAATTTCCCTCTAAAAACTGGAATTTTAGTTTTCACTTTCACTATACCAATATTATTATGTCATCACAAGAAAAAAGTCCGGTTCAAACCGGACTCCATCTCTAGTAATAGCTATATTTTATTCATCCAATACCTCATCATACTTCCTCAAGATTCTGCCTGTAGAAAGGTATGGGCCCATCATCATGTTATCCATGAAATTGCAGAATCTCTTCTTAAGACCATACGGATCCTTCTCAACATTTCCAAAAATCATGGAGCATATTATCTGAATCAAAAACAGTATATAAAAACCCCCAAGGAATTTCTTCCTTGGGAGTCATGTTTATTACCTAATAATTATTACGGTGCCTATTTATTGGCGATAGCAGCCTGGGTGGTAGTCAATAAAAGGCTAGCAATCTCTCACCTAATTATTCATCTTTATCAACAACAATAACTTCTATTCCCCGCTCATCGTATTTCTGTAAATCTTCCTCACTGGCATCCCAATCTGTAATAAGCGTATTCCAAAAGCTTATTGCCCCAGTTCTCTGAATAGACAAACCAAATTCTGCCGAAATGCATGCGGATGTAATAAAGCACTTATCAAATCTTAAGCGTTAGTGCGAAAAAATTTTATAGACTCTCAACATATGATAAAAGTCTATCTAAGCTCTTATTTTGGTTTCTCGTTTCTAAAAACATTCCCGCAGTGTACCAGGAATGCGTATTTTTCTTATCCTCTACAGAATACAATTCACATTTATTCCCTATCTCTGTAGCTTTTTTACAAAACATTTCAGCACATGAATAATCAATTAATCCATCATGTTTACTCTGTATTAGCAACATTGGTATATCACTCTTATCCATTAAATGACAAGGTTCGCCTTCATCTCTGTTGTATTCTTTCTCAAACAACTGATTCAAAAGCATTTTTATAGCTGTAGTTGTCTTGGTCTTAAAGCTGTATGGTCCACCTACTCCAATAAAACCTATGACCCCCGAAATATCAACACCCATACGCTCACGAATAGCATTGTTATAAACAAGAATTGATGCAAGATGCGCTCCTGCAGATGGTCCCGAAATAATAATCTTGTTAACATCTATTTTTTTAGATTTCAAATAGTCAATTGCCACATTATAGCCACTGCAAACATCTTCAATTTGACATGGATATTTATACTTTGGTGATAAGCGATAACCAATAGAAATAAATCTGTATCCACAAGCAGCCATAGTCTGACCAACAAAATCAAAAAATTTAGGAGAACCTGCGTTCCATCCTCCACCATGAATCCATACGAATACTTTATCGCTAATTCTACTTAATGGTTCATAATATAAAAAATACTGATCTTTATGCTTACCATAAGAAATATACTCAGGCTGCACCGTTCTCTTTGCAGAAAACATTTTCAAGTATAACCCAAAGTAACTAAGATTTTCTCTTAATGAATCATTCATACAATACCTCTCATTTACAAAACCTGAATTTCTATAGAGTATAAATCAATACCATAATGTAATAAATAACAGATATCAAATTAGTCCAACCACCCGAAACAATCACTCTAATTCCTTTTGGCAATTTTCGAAGTGGTTTCTTTAATAAAAACAGAACTCCGGGACTTAGTAGAAATGTCCACACAGGAAGAATCGTGTTATTTGTGATTATTAAAACAAGAAGTAATAAAAAACCTACTCCCTCTCCGACATACATAACAAGTGCAAGTTTCGAAAAATATTTAATCACAATATCTCTAGCATCCGAGTATTCTTCATCTCCAAGCAATCCTAGATATGCACAATGACTATGGTAAGCTCCACCACTTATTATTCCTAGACATAATAGAAAGAAAGCTACATAAGCTACTGATTTCCATGTATCATTTGTTATCACAACTACATGAAAAAAACCTATACAATACAGAAATGCAGCCACAGGACCTATCATGCCTCCTATAGCCACTCGCCTAGCAGGAAGTTTTTTCATAACATCCACAACTGCTTGCATTACATTCTGATTTTTACCAGATTCATAATCGAAGTCATCTGGCGTATAGTATAATGTCATATCTCCGCAGAACATGACTATCGCACCAATCAATCCTATGATTATATAAATCATCTTATTCTCC
>JAKSHY010000058.1 GCA_024399135.1 Lachnospiraceae bacterium
TTTTCTATATTTTCCAGGAGTAATCTGAAATTTCTTTTTAAAGCACCGGTTAAAATAGGATAGATTATCAAAGCCTACACCCATGGCAACCTCCAGCACACTCTCTTCCGTCTCTTTTAGAAGCCTTGCGCTCATCGTTAGTCTGTAATCGTTAAGATATTCAATAAAAGTGGAACCAATGGTTTCTCGAAACATTCTCATGAAATAGGATGGTGCACAGTTCGCCTCTTTTGCAATCTCTTCTATGGTTATTTTTTCTGCATAATGTATCTCAACATATTTTAAAACAGCCTTCATACGATCAATCTTTTTTGATCCGACAACATTACAGCAATCCATTCGGCAACGGTTCATTAATACATAAAACAATAAAAATAATTGAGATTTAATGAAAAATTCTGCTGCCTCAGGCTTTTCACTGCCAATATGGTCACAGTTATCTAAAATATCCGCAATATCTCGATAATTGTCGGATTCTGTCCCAAAATGTACAGGAACTGTAATCTTCCCCATTCTAAGAGGCATCAGATATGATGTCGAACAAACATCCATTTGTTTGGACTGTAACAGATCCAATGAAAAAATAATATTTTCATATTCCATTGTCTGTAATTTTTCAGTACGTATGGAATGCAATTGTCCAGGAAGAATAATGATGATACTCCCATCAGAAACCTCATAATCCACGAGATCCACGGAGATAATACCCCTTCCTTTTTTGATATATATCATCTCCATTTCATCGTGCCAATGCAAAGGCACCATATGAAAATCTTTGGGTATCGTACACAAATAAGTATCATATGGAAAACTATCTTTCCCATGTTTTTTACTCTCCTGGTAATTCTCATATTCAGGAATCAGCATAGCCTTTCTCCTTTCCCTTCTCGAGATAATACTATAATGTCATATATTTCTCATTTTTTCTATTTTTTTATTAAAAAAGATAGTATTGTACAATTTTTAGATAGTATACAGCAAGAAGGAGAGCAAATTTCGTATTATAAAAGGATTGACTCGTTAAAACAATATCTAACTTTTTAACCAGGAGGATTCATTATGAATACGAAAAACATGATTGAAGAAAAACTTATGAAATCCATTAATGAAAGCAGCAATGAGGAGATTTATCTTGCGCTCCTTCAAATGATAAAAGAAAAAGCTGCATCGAAAGTGACGAATGAAGATAAGAAAAAACTTTATTATATTTCTGCAGAATTCCTGATTGGTAAATTACTTTCAAACAACCTGATCAACCTTGGTCTTTATGATACGGTAAAAGCACTACTCGAAGAAAAAGGCCGCTCCCTTGCAGAGATTGAAGAATTAGAGATGGAACCATCTTTAGGAAATGGAGGACTTGGCCGCCTTGCTGCATGCTTCCTTGATTCCATTGCAACTTTAGGCCTGAATGGTGATGGTGTTGGTCTCAATTATCATTTTGGACTTTTTAAACAGGTCTTTGAAAATAATCTCCAAAAAGAAACACCAAATCCATGGATTACCGAAAACAGTTGGCTCACCAAAACAGACATTACCTATCCCGTTTCTTTTGGTGGTTTCACCGTACAATCTCGTCTTTATGATATCGATGTTATTGGATATGATAATCATACAACCAAATTACACTTATTTGATATAGAGAGCGTCGATGAAAGCATTGTCAGCGAAACAATCGATTTTGACAAAGAAGACATCCGTAAAAATCTTACTCTTTTCCTCTACCCAGATGATTCTGATGAAAAAGGTCGTCTCCTTCGTGTATATCAACAGTACTTTATGGTATCCAATGCTGCGAGATTGATTATTGATGAAGCACTTGCAAAAGGATGTACCCTTCATGATTTGCCTGACTATGCAACGGTACAAATCAATGATACTCATCCTTCCATGATCATTCCGGAATTAATCCGACAGCTTGCAGAACGTGGTATTCTCATGAGCGAAGCCATCGACATCGTAACAAGAATGTGTGCATATACCAATCATACCATTCTTTCAGAAGCTTTAGAAAAATGGCCAATCCATTTCCTGGAGAAAGCAGTTCCTCAGCTTATGCCAATTATCAGAGAATTAGACAACCGCATTCGTCAAACAGTAACGGATGAGAGCACTTATATCATCAAGGATAACCTTGTTCACATGGCTCATATGGATATCCACTATGGATATAGCGTAAACGGTGTAGCCTATCTCCATACAAAAATATTGAAAGAGACAGAGTTACACAATTTCTATCAGCTATATCCGGAGAAATTTAACAACAAAACGAATGGTATCACATTCCGCCGTTGGCTCATGTCCTGTAATCCAGAATTATCTGCTTTAATTACAGAACTTATCGGTGATGGTTGGAAAAAGGATGCCTCTGAACTTGAAAAACTCCTTGAATATAAAAATTCTCCTACTGTACTTGCCAGACTCCTTTCCATAAAATCAGAAAAGAAAAAGGAACTTGCCAGTTATCTGAAGAAAACACAAAATATCACGATAAATCCAGATTCCATTTTCGATATCCAGGTAAAACGACTGCACGAATATAAACGCCAGCAGTTGAATATCCTTTACGTTATTGATAAGTATTTTGAAATCAAAGAAGGCAAACTTCCTGCAAAACCAATCACGGTATTTTTTGGTGCAAAAGCAGCACCTGCATATACGATTGCTAAAGATATCATTCATTTGATTCTCTGTATGCAGAAAGTAATCGCATCGGATCCTGATGTTTCCCCATATCTTAATGTTGTTATGGTGGAAAACTACAACGTAACCCTGGCAGAAAAAATGATTCCTGCCTGCAACATTTCAGAACAGATATCTCTTGCTTCTAAGGAGGCTTCCGGTACTGGAAATATGAAATTCATGTTAAATGGTGCGATCACTCTAGGAACAATGGATGGGGCCAATGTAGAAATCAGTGATTTGGTCGGCGAGGACAATATTTATTCTTTCGGAGAAAGTTCCGATGAAGTCATCTCTCGCTATGCCCGTGGTGATTATAATGCACATTGGTATTATGAGAACAATGAACGTATCAAACGTGCCGTTGACTTTATCATAAGTAATGAATTACTCAGCGTAGGTGATGAATGGTTCCTGCGCCGTCTTCATAATGAATTAATCAATAAAGACTGGTTTATGACATTCCCTGATTTTGAAGACTATCGTAATACCAGAAATAAGGCTTACGATGATTATTGCGATCTTAATACTTGGGCTCAGAAAATGCTGGTAAATATCGCAAAAGCCGGTTTCTTCTCATCTGACCGAACAATTCGCCAGTATAATGAAGAAATCTGGAAATTAAAATAATCACAAA
>JAKSHY010000059.1 GCA_024399135.1 Lachnospiraceae bacterium
TATCTCTATATTTTCTTTTCCTTGATATATTGCTGCTTTCATAACATATATTCCTCGCCTTAAATTTGAATTCGTCTATAAAATCTGAATTTATTAACTAACGTAAATGCATCGTTACTATAGTTGATATAACCTTCTAGTTCTTTCAAAATATTCACAAAATTTTACTTTATCACTGATAGGTTCTCAATCCATACTAGTTTTCAAGATACTGTATCGCATATTCAAGTTCTACATCCTTGTATTCCTCTTCCAAGGAGAATAGATCATCAATATTCTCACTAGTAATAGGCACATACACATCTATAGGAATATTATTTTCTCTGCTGGCATCTGTATCAATTAAAGGTATACCATCCTCAGACAAACTTAAAAATACTGGATAAGCAATACAGATATCCGCTGGCATATAAACATATCCACCATCATTCTGATTGACGCCACTACTTACTGTGAAACCCATCAATGTGACATTATCACAATCTCCAAGAAACTTGGCCATACCATCGCCGGCACTCACACATCCGGAATTCACCAATGCAACCACTGGTAAATCCTTATATCTTCCATCGGGAAAAATATACTGACTCTCACAGATGTGATATCCATCGTCATCTTCATATCCGAAAGATACCATATGCTCTTTCTCATCAGTAAAAAGAGAGACCAGAGCACCAGCAACACAGTCATATCCACCACAATTATCACGAATATCTACTATTAGGTATTCCATTCCCTGATTCTTGAGATCCTGAATATATGAAGCATACATCTCTGTGAGTTCAGGATAATAGCCCTCATTTAAACAAGCAATATTATCCTTAATCACATCAACAGATTCAGCTGAAATTCTAAGATAGCCACATTGATCATCCAACATAAAGTGATCAAAGTTATCGTAGTCTAAAATCGACCTGTTCACTCCATAATATGCAAAGAAAAAACGATATGGATACTGCCAGTTATAAGTATCCTTATGAGCTGTAACTTTCTGCTCTTCACCAGAATCATTAAGAAAAGTGATATCTACATATTCTCCACCTGTACACGCGAGGTATAGTGGTCGAATAAAATCCTCATTCTCTTTTACAGGAAATTGATATGAAGGTACAATACACTCCACTGCATCACAAGCCTCATTAATCTCCTGGCTATCCCAGGCAAGAATAATCGTACCATCATGGATACCTGCATTAGCAACATCGCTATCTGGCTCAACAGCTACCGCCACAATATTACCATCATCAAGTCTAATCATAGAAAATCCATAATCATATCCCAGATGATTCTTTAAATACTCTTTAAATAAAGAATTATCACGACACCTAACATTCACATGTGAGTCATGAAATTCATGAATTACTTCATAGATTACAGAAAGAAACTCTTCTTTATCACTATTATGTTCTGCTTCCTCTACCCTTGGGTAATACCTATTATGCAAATACTCATAATCAATATCTTTCCAGGAATTCAGACAGTACTCTTCCTCAAGAGTATCAAGCATCAATTCGAAGCTCTTTGTATAGCTTAAATTACTATAGTTATGAACCATAGGTCGCCCAATGGAGTCGACCGTAAAATATACAAAGAGACAGAAAGCCAATACAGATGCTACAACCGTTCTTAGCACTTTCCAAGACAGTTTTTTGCCCTCGAACAAAAATATAAGTGGAATAAATGACATGACATAAAGCGGCCAGAAATGATCTAACAAAATCAATCTATAAATAGCGAAATGGACCACCGCAAAAACTATAGGAATCACCGATAAAATCTTTACTACAAAATACTTATTTTTCTTACTAAGAATGTGGCTAATAATCGCAACTGAAATAACATATAAAGTCATCCCAACAGAGATGAAGCCATTTACTGTCTTTAAAACCAAACATAAAAAATACACTAATATCTCCCCTATAATCCGATATAAGTAAATATATCCTTTCGCACTGAAATTAGAATTTATACATTAATCTCTTTTTTTACGGATACCCTATTTAATCTCATTATTATGCCACCCAAAACAATAACAAAGGCAGAATAACAAAATATGAATAGCGAATCTGAAAAGTGTAATAATTCTAATTCATTCGCATAGATTGTGCCATTCATTACTAAATGTAAAAGGATACTTATTCCAACAATATAAATTCTATTATTTTTAAAAGCAATAAAATCTAAATTATTTAATACAAGCAAAGCACCTAGTCCTATCAATCTAGAAATAATGGCAACCATGCCACTTCCTAAACTTGTCATTACAAACACTACACTACCTATATCGAAAATCGTATGCAAGACTCCTCTTCCTAAGCCAAACCAAAAAGATAAGATTTCCTTTTTATCTTTCTTATATAGTTTTTTCATAATAATATAATAGCCACACTCTTCTGATACGCCTTGCACAGCACCCACAAGAATGCACAACAATACCAAATGACTATCAAAGAATGATTTTAGCGAAGTATATACAAATAGTGCCTGTATTGGTTGAGGCAACAGTAATCCGAATACAATTAAACTAATCATTCCTGCAACAAAATATTTTATTTTCATTTTATCCCTTATATAGTAATTTCTACCTGATTACCTTCTATTCCAATAATACAACTTTCATAATATCCATCGCCCGTTGTTCTCGGCCCACTAATCACATCATATCCATCCGCTTTCAGCCTATCAGTCAAAGCATCAATCTTTTCTTTTGAACCTACAGAAAAAGCAATATGTTCTATCTTCATCACTTACCCCCTCTCGGTTAACAAAATCGGAATCTCCATTTGGTAACTGATAAGCCAAATTAACATATCCTCCAGTTAGAAGATAGAGATCATTTACACTTAATCCCTCTATGTTTAACTCGTCAATCATTTCCACAATATGTCATTTTCTTTCCTTCACGTAATTCTTTAAATATGACTCTAACCAAATAACTTATTCGATATTTTTTCAA
Organism: Lachnospiraceae bacterium; assembly: GCA_024399135.1. GTDB lineage: Bacteria > Bacillota > Clostridia > Lachnospirales > Lachnospiraceae > JAILLW01. The sequence goes on from JAKSHY010000059.1 coordinate 2,957, forward strand.
GTTCCATTCGTTCCTTCGTATCATCATATTGCTTGTCTTTTCCA
>JAKSHY010000006.1 GCA_024399135.1 Lachnospiraceae bacterium
TGTAAAGCAATTATGGAGATAAGAGAAGAAGGAATAGAGGTAGGAAGAGAAGAAGAACGCTGGTCATTGTTAATGTCCATGGTGGCTAAAGGTAAAATATTAGTGGAAGATGCAGCTGAAGAGATAGGGATATCCGTCGAAGAATTCAAAGAAAAGATGAATAACTATTGTACAAAATAAGAGTACGCAAAGGGCTTAATAGATTGCCAGTGCTATTGTGAGATGGCGCTGGCTTTTTGGTCGAGGAGAAATCATTATGTTTCAAAAAATAGATAGAAGACAGAACAATATAGAAGTATTTAACGATACGATTGTGAATATTAACAGTAATAAAATGCTTCAGGAATCACTTCAAAAATCAATTAAATCACAGAAGCTATATTTGGAGAATGATGTAATTGAATTTGAAGAAGGTAAAAAAAGAGATGGAAAGGTTGTTGTTTCGACGAAAAGAAGCTTCGAGGCAGCATCGAAATATGCTAAGAACAAGAAAGTATGTGTCCTTAATTTTGCTTCTGCGACGAATCCTGGCGGAGGGGTAGAGAATGGAAGCTCGGCACAGGAGGAAGCACTTTGCAGGTGCAGTACACTGTATCCTTGTCTTAGGGAGAAAGAATTATGGAGTGGATTCTATCTTCCGCATAGGGGTGCTAATAATCCACTATATAATGATGATATTATCTATACGCCGGGGGTTACAGTGTTTAAAAGTGATGTGGAATTACCTAAGAAAATGCTTCAGATGAACTGGTATAATGTGGATGTTTTGACTGCGGCTGCACCGAATTTGAGACATATGCCAAGTAATTACATGAATCCTTTCGCAGGAAATCAGGCGGCGAATATTTCGGACGAGGAGCTATTGGCGTTGCATCGAAAAAGAATAGAAAGAATATTTAAAGTAGCAATTAGAAATGGAGCAGAGGTTTTAATACTTGGAGCATTTGGATGTGGAGCATTCAGAAATCCACCTAGAGTTGTTGCGAAAGCATTTGGCGAGATGCAGGACCAATACAGAGAAAATTTTGATACGATAGAGTATGCAGTATTTTGCACACCAAAGGAAACTGAGAATTATGAGGTGTTTAGGGTTGTGCTCAAGGCATAGAAGTGTTCAAAAAGCGAGGTCGTTAGGATGCTGATTAAGTTTATTAAGAAAATTGTTGCGAAAAAGAATAATAGGAAAATTGCATTAAGAAAAGCGTTTAGACTTTCTTTGGATCAATATATTGATAAAAATTATGAAGGAGACGATTTAGTACAGGCAGAACCTATGCCGACGCCTTGTGCCGCGCCGTCAGATTCTATACCTGATGCTTGTGCTGCACCGTCAGCTCCTATGCAGGACACTCCTGCCATGTTGTCAGCTTCTTCATCAGCACCTGAACCGAAAACTCACAAAAAGTTTTCAGGATTTAGATCCGAAGCTAAAGAAAGCTATACTGAATCATGCTTCGAAGATATGGAGGATTCATTATGCGCCAGCTCGTATGATGAAAAAGTGGAAGAACTGGAAAGGAAGCTTGGCGAGAGACTTCTTCATACGTCGGATACCTTCTCAGAATATTTGATGTATCTGATTGAAAGCAAAGGAATGAAGAACTCTGATGTTTATAAAAGAGCCATGGTGGATAAAAGATATTTTTCGAAGATTAAGAACACTAAGGATTTTCATCCAGAGAAAATTAAAGCATTATGCTTATGCATAGGTGCTAAGCTGAATCTTGATGAGACGAAGGATTTGCTGGCCAGAGCAGGGTATGCTTTGTCCCCATGTGATCTGACGGATATTATATTTTCCTTTTTCATTGAACACGAACATTATGATCTGATTGATATTGATATTCAGCTCGAGGAACATGGGCTGGAATGTATTATTGGGTGAAGAATAAAGAACTAATGAAGGTCGCAGCAGATGCGACCTATATTTTATGATCAACACATATAATGAGTCCATAAGATAACTGATACACAGTTGATAAGGAGGACAAAGATATGCGTAAAGGATTAACAGAGGTTGTATTTATTTTGGACAGAAGCGGATCTATGAGCGGACTTGAAGCTGACACAATCGGAGGATTCAATTCTATGATTAAGAAGCAGAAAAAGGAGGAAGGAGAAGCATTCATTTCAACAGTTTTGTTTGATGATGAAATGGAGGTTATATACGACAGGGTTCCAGTTAGTAAGATAGAACCGATGAGTGATAAGCAGTATTACGTAAGAGGCTGCACAGCACTTCTTGATGCAATTGGTGGAGCAATTCATCACATCAGCAATGTTCACAAATACGTTAGGGAAGAAGACAGACCTGAAAAGACACTTTTCATCATTACCACAGATGGAATGGAAAATGCTAGTCATAGATATAACTATGATTCAGTAAAGAAGATGGTTGAGGAAAAGAAAGAATTAGGTTGGGAATTTTTATTTTTGGGTGCTAATATCGATGCAATTGAAGTTGCGGGAAAGTTCGGTATTGCACCAGACAGAGCAATTAATTATGAGTGTGATGAGAGAGGAACTGCCCTTACTTACATGGCCTTTTCGGATGCAGTGTCTGCTGTCAGAAAATCAAAAAATAGAAGTGAGGTGGCGGATGCTATGGCCCTTTGCTGTGCACCTATAAGAGAGGACTATAAGAAGAGACATAAAGGTAGATAAATATAATAAGTAATTTATTGTGACCAGATTCCAGGTGTGTTATAGTTGAATACAACAAATCTATATATTTGTAAAGGGAATGGAGGAAACTGAATTATGAAGAAAAGAATATTAGCTATTATTTTAGCAGTGGTTACAACATTGAGTGGATCTATGGTTGCATTAGCTGATACTAATGAAGAATTATTAGCACAGTATTATGCAGCATTAGCTAAGATGAATGGTCAGGCACCTGCCAGCAACGAGGATTTATTAGCACAGTACTATGCAGCATTGGCTAAGCAGGGAAAGAGCGCACCTAAGGCACCAGCAACTGTTAATAAGCCAGTCATTGCTAATGATGATACTTTCGAGGCTGAGGTTTTGAATGCACCAGGTATTGTAATCGTTGATTTCTACGCTGACTGGTGTGGACCATGTAAGAGAATGAAGCCTGTTATGGAGAAAATTGCGAAGGATCATCCTGAGTATAAAATAGTTGAAGTTAATGTTGACTATAACTATGTTGCAAGTAAATATGGTGTAAGTTCAATCCCTAACTTCCATGTATTCAAAGATGGAAAGCATAAGGGTAACTTCATTGGAAGCTCATCTGAAGCTAGCACATTACAGAAGATTAAGCAGTTAGCTAAATAATATATTTTGATAATATGAATTATGGATACAAGGGAAGGCGTATGCTGTTCCCTTGTTTTCATATACGAAGATAGTGACGAACTAAGATAAGTAATGATATTTTAATTATATGAAAATCAGTAAGAAAACATATAATCTAATCAGAATAATAGGATGCATTTTACTGCTCGCTTTAATGACGGCCTTTTTGGTGTATATTAATGTGACTGACGGTGGGAATATGGACATTAGCGCATCTCCTAATGGTAAGTACAAAGATATAGATTATTTCGAGAATTTTACGCTGAAAAGTTTTTCACAGGATGAATTTTCTAATGTAAATTTTGAAGAGTATGATGTAATCATAGTTAATATATGGGAACCATACTGCAAGTCATGTCTTAAGGAAATGCCTGTACTGGATGAACTTTCTTCGGAACTTAAGGATAAGGGGCTTTTGGTAGTAGAGGTTCAGGGAAATGCATATGTTTATCCGGAAGACGTGGAGTTAGGATATGATTTGATAGATGACATAGGAGTGTCACTGCCTATGCTGTTGGCAGATGAAAGATTCTCGAAAGAGATTCTGCCTATATTAAAGGACGCATTCCCAGGAACTTTTGTGCTAAACAAAAAAGGAGAAATCCTTGATTTCACAGCCGGTTCGAAGTCAAAGGAAGCATGGAGAGAATATTTTGAGTCATTTATTAAATAAAATCAATCTAAAAGAAGAAAGTAATCCACGAGGTAAAAGGATAATTTTAATTACTGTTTTTACCTTGATGATTATAGCAGGGATATATAATGACGAAGCCTCTGTAGTCCTAAAGAAGGCTGCCAATATTTGTCTTGAATGTATAGGATTGGGTGGATGATATGAATAAATTAAGGACAATAGTTCAGGCTATATCTTTTGCCTTTTCCAACGGCTATGTTAACGGATGGATTCGAGGAAAAATATATACTGGAAATACTAAAAAGATTTGTCTTCCTGGTCTTAACTGCTATTCTTGCCCGGGGGCAATATACGCCTGCCCGATAGGATCTCTTCAGGCAGTTTTTGGAGCCAGAGGATATAAGTTCTCACTTTATGTTTTAGGATTCATTGGTCTTATTGGAATGTTTTTTGGAAGACTTATATGTGGATGGATATGTCCGTTTGGATTCATTCAGGACTTACTATATAAGATTCCGTTGTTTAAAAAGAAAAAGAATCTTCCGGGACATAATGTTTTAAAATATCTAAAATATGTCGTTCTTATGGTGTTCGTGATTTTACTTCCGCTATTGTTAATTGATAAATCAGGAACTGGAGCACCTTGGTTTTGTGAGTATATTTGTCCAGATGGAACGTTAATAGCAGGCATACCGCTGGCTATAGCCAATGCTGAAATAAGAAGTGCCATTGGATGGAGATTCTATCTGAAACTGGCGATTCTTTTAGCTGTAATAGTTTCGGCAATTAAGGCATACAGGCCGTTTTGCAAATATCTTTGTCCGCTGGGAGCATTGTATTCGATAGCAAATCCTATATCTTTGTACAGATATGAAGTTAATAATGAAAAGTGTGTGAAGTGTGGGTTGTGTCAGGAAGCCTGTGGAATGGATATTAAAGTATATGAAACACCGAATTCACCAGAATGTATCAGATGTGGAAAGTGTAAGAATGTGTGTCCAAAGGGGGCTATTGTTTCTTCACTTGATAAGTTAAAAGAGAAAGTTGTTGAGGAGTGATTATGAAGAAGTTAATTAGTTTATTATTAGTGGGAGCTTTGGCATTCAGTATGATAACAGGATGCGGAAAGTCGGAAAACAAAGTGGAATCTTCAGCTGTTGAAAACTCTGAAAGTGAAGCTGGTATGGAGAGTGATGATAAGTCTCAGGCTGGTGAAGAGGTCTCATCTGAGGACTTGGAGTTGTCTGAAGCATCATCTGATGAAGAGGTGGCATCTGAAGTATCAACTAATGAAGAAGTGAATGATGCCGAAAATGGTGACGAACAAAAGCAGGAATTAAATTGTTATACGTTCTTGGTAAAGAATCAAGACGGAGTAGGTGTGCCTGGGGTCAGGATGCAGGTCTGCAATGATGAAATGTGCCAGATGCTGGTTACAGGTGACGATGGAACAGTTACATATGATGGTGAGCCTATGGCTTATGAGGTACATATTATCAAGTGCCCTGAGGGCTATACTTATGATACAGAAAAAATCTATACTACCAGCACAGAATATGAAATGGTGGAATTTGTCTTAGAGTGATAAATATGGGAATTTTTAAATCAAAGAATGAAAAAAGTGTTGGAAAAGTATGAGAAAACACTTGAAACCTATAGACTTAAGCTTGATGGTTATAGTCATAAGGATCAAAAACCATACTGGACATAAGCTATTCAAACAAAAATGTATTCATGAAATGTCGTGAAGAGGTGGATATATGGAAGAGTTAGTATTAGAAAAAGGAAGTCCGGAAAATATAGGCGGAAGGCTTGAAAAAGAAATACGTTGTTATGAATTCCTGGATTCTTTAGGAATTGAATATTATAGATGTGATCACCCTGATGCTAATGCTAACACTATGGATGATTGTCTTAAAATAGATGCTATATTAGAAGCCACAGTGTGCAAAAACCTGTTTCTTTGTAACAGGCAGCAGACGGAATTTTATCTATTAATGATGCCAGGCGATAAGGTGTTCAAGACTAAAGAGTTAAGCTCTCAGATAGGAACTGCACGCCTTAGCTTCGCAAGCCCTGAGCATATGGAGAAATATCTTGATATTACACCTGGATCAGTGAGTATTTTAGGATTAATGAATGATAAGGATGGCGTTGTCAATCTGCTTGTAGACGAGGACGTTTTAAAGGATGAGTATGTTGGATGCCATCCATGTATTAATACTACAAGCCTAAAAATTAGAACAGAAGATCTATTTGGATGTGTACTTGAAAAACTTGGACACAAGATGACAACAGTCAGATTGATTGGAGAATAGGATGACAAGTAGAGAAGAAGCACTTGCATATGCACTTTCTTTTCCTAATACCTACCAGGATGCACCTTTTCATGATATGAATTGGCAGCTGGTGAGGGTTGATGGATCAATTCCACCAAAGGATATTGAAAGAATGATTGCGGACAGCTATGACATAGTTACAGATACTCCGACAAAAAGGATTTATGAGGCTGTCAAAAAGATTCCGAAGGGAAAAGTTGCAACATATGGTCAGGTCGCAGCGCTTGCCGGTAATCCAAGAATGTCCCGCGCTGTAGGAAATGCACTTCATAAAAATCCAGAACCAGGAGTTATTCCCTGTCATCGTGTTGTTGATTCGAAAGGAAAACTTGCAGATGAATTCGCGTTTGGCGGAGTAGGAATACAAAAGCAGTTACTAGAAGACGAGGGTGTTGAGGTTGTTGATAATCATGTAAATTTGAAGATTTATCAAATGAAGTGATTGAAGATGTTTATAAGATAGGATTAGTTCTACTAACAGTTGAACAGGAGATTATTGTGACACATATGTCATTATTGAAAAGATATATATTATTTATCATAGGATTATTCATAGCAGCCATGGGAGTTGCACTCTCAACCAAGGCAAGCCTTGGAACATCACCAGTTGCTTCGGTTCCATATTCAGTTTCTTTGATGAGTGGGCTGTTCACATTTGGAGGATGGCTTAATGTATGGAGCGTGATTCAAATCAGTGTGCAGGTCCTGCTACTTAGAAGTAAGTGTAACCCTGTTGAGATAGCTATACAGACAGCGTTAGCATTCTTATATGGATACCTGACGAATTTTGCATGCTTCATAATAGAAGGAATGAAGGTTGAAGGATATATCTGGCAATTCATTTGCATGCTTGCAGGATGTTTCGTGCTGGCATTTGGAATCTGGATTCAGTTAAAAGGGAATGTTGCGATGCTTCCGGGTGAAGCAATGAATCGTGCGATTAGTACTGTTACAGGAAAGAAGTATGAGAATATAAAGATATTTTTTGATATAGCCTATATTTTAATCTCGGGTGTTTTGGGAATGTGCTTCTTAGGTGGCCTTAAGGGAGTCAGAGAAGGAAGTATAATCGCAGCCATATTAGTTGGTAATATCATAAAAATATATAATTTTGTTTGGAGAAAAATCACGAAATCAGTTCTTTAGGTATAAAATTTTGGAGGCTAGTATGGGATATAAGGATACTAAAAGCCTTACGAAAATTTCTGTATAGCCTTGTGAACAGGGAGCCCAACTATTATTGCTATAGCAAATTTAATGAGGTCAACTGGAATGAAAGGGATTACGCCGGCTGCAAGTGCTTCGCCGAAGGTCATTGAAGCAGCTACCGCAAGCCATGCTGTTCCGAAAGCATAGCATACAGCTAATCCAAGGAGCATACCAAGACACATAAATACAATATTACGATTGGTTTTCTTAATTATGATTCCTGCGATTAAAGCTAAAGGAATGTATCCTATAATGTATCCACCTGTTGGTCCAGCAAGAACACCGAATCCACCTGTGTACTTTGAAAAGACCGGTAATCCAACCAATCCAAGAAGAATATAGATTAATATGCTGATTACAGATTCCGTAGTAGGTAGAATTACTATTGCAAGTGCGATTCCTAATATTCCAAGAGAAATGGGAACAGGACTTATTGCTAATGGAAATGAAATAGGTCCTAAAATGCAAAGTACCGCAGCAAGAAGTGCAATTTTTACCATTTGGTATAAAGATAGTTTTTTCATTTTTCTAATCTCCTCATTATTCTAAATATTTATTCATTTGATAATTGCCCGCAAATCTGAACTAAATATTTGATTTGCAAAACAAAGTTTACAATCACTTCTAAACTGCGTCAACACAACTTGACACAAGGTTTACAATTAAAATAAAAAAGGATTTTAAAATGTCGACGAAGGAAGAAGTACTAAAACTGTTAAGGAAAAACAACGAATCCTTTATTTCTGGTCAGGAAATAGCGGATGAAATATTCGTGACCAGAGCGAGCGTCTGGAAGGCCATTAAATCACTTGAGAAGGAAGGTTATGAAATAGATGCTGTTACGAACAAAGGGTACAGACTGCGTGGTAGTATCGATTTGATAGATATTGAGAGTATCAAGGAAACATTGCTCAAAAATGAAATCAATACCAACCTTATATATTTGGAAGAGACGACTTCAACCAATGATGTGGCACATGAACTTGAAAGAAAGAATCATGAAGAGCTCATAGTAGTTTCAGACTTTCAAAGTAAGGGAAGAGGAAGAAGGGGAAGAGACTTTTTTTCACCTAAAGGAACGGGACTCTATTTTAGCGTTCTTCTTCATAACAAAAGAAATCAGATAGATACTGCAGGAATTACTGCTGTTACAGCGAGTATTATTGCGAAGGCAATTGATGACATAGTGTTTAATGGTGTCAACACAGCTAAAATCAAGTGGGTGAATGATATATTTATTAATGAAAGGAAGGTTGCTGGAATTCTTTCAGAAGCCTTCGGTACACTTGAGGACGAGGATGAAGGTCATATTATTATCGGTATTGGTATAAATATATATGTACCCAAAGATGATTTTCCTAAAGAACTTAGGAAAACAGCGGCAGCAGTTCTTGAGAACCTGGAAGAGGCGCCTAAAGATATTAGAACAAAGCTTCTTGATAGAATCATTACAGATTTTTATTCATATTTTAGGAACAATGATCAAAAAGAAAAGTACTTTAAGATATATGAAGAAAAACTGTTTCTCGTAGGTAATTATGTAAAAATCAATTCTTTTGACGGAAACTATAGATATGCCATGGTAACAGGCATTAGTGAGGATTATCACTTGCAAGTTCAGTATGATGATGGGAAGGAAGAAGAACTATCCTCGGGAGAGGTTAGTGTGGTAAAATACTAATTCAGAAGTTTCGTGCAATAACATAAGAAAAATTGGAGAGTAATATATGAAAATCTTAAGAAGAAAAGGTGAAGAAATATCACCAGATATGATTGGATTATTTTTTGAGGATATTAATTTCGCAGCAGATGGTGGTCTGTATGCGGAACTTATTGAAAACAGATCATTCGAAGCAAGAGAAGCATTTGGTACACCAACGAATCTGTATTCAGTGGAAGATTGTGGATATGCATGGGAAGCATTCAGCAAAACTTCAAAGCTTCCAGTTATGAAATATGTGACAGGAACTCCTCTTAGCGAATCTAATCCACATTATTTAAGATTCACGGCCACTGAAAAGGGTCAGGGATTCGCTAATAAAGCATATGATGGAATATATCTTAAGAAGGGTGCTTCGGTTAATGTGGTATTCTATGCAAGGTCGGTCAAATATGACAGTTCTGTCACAATTAGTATTAAGGATACTAATGTCAAAGATACATTCTGCGAAGATACAATTACATTGAAAAAGAAAATACCATTCATGCCATTCAAAGATCTTACAGTTGAACTTAAAGAAGATATCTGGGGGATGAAGGCAGATATAGATAAGATTCGTGCTATGGACAAGTCTGATATGGTTGAGGCTTGTGAATGGGTTAAGTATGAAACAACCCTTACTGCTTCTTCGGACATAAAAGGAGGTAAGTTCGTAATAGAACTTAACGATGAAGGTGTAGTGGAATTCGATTTCATTTCAGTAATTCCAACCGATGCTGTAGAAGGTGTTTTCAGAAAAGATCTTTTCGAAGCTCTTAAAGGCATTAATCCAGGTTTTATAAGATTTCCAGGAGGATGCATAGTAGAGGGAATAAGTCTTGAGAACAGATATAGATGGAAAAGAACTGTTGGTGATGTGATTGACAGAAAGGTAATTCCTAATCTTTGGTCATTCATAGACGACAGAAGTCTTGATATTGAATCCCAAAGACCTGATGCACATTACATGCAGTCATATGGAATTGGATTTTATGAATATTTTCTTCTGTGTGAACTTCTTGGTGCAAAGGCGGTTCCAGTACTTAGTATGGGAGCTGCATGTCAGTTCAGATCAACTGAAATTATAGACGTAAATGATGAAAAATTAGATGAGTATATAAAGGATGCAATTGATTTAATCGAATTCGCGAATGGATCTGTTGACACTAAATGGGGTGCATTACGTGCCAAAATGGGACATCCTGAAAGCTTTAATTTGGAGATGATTGCTGTAGGAAATGAGCAGTGGGAAACGGAAAGCCTTAATCTTTTCGAAAGAAACGATAAGTTCGAAAAAGCAATTCATGAAGTTTATCCTGGATTTAAGCTTCTTGGAACAGCTGGACCTGTAATAGATATGGTCGCATGTGATCAGGCATGGGAATATTATAGGAAAGGAAAAGCAAAGCAGGATGATTTTTGCTATGCGGTAGACGAGCATTATTATAAGGAACCTCAGTGGATGTATGATCATGTGGATCTTTATGATACATATGACAGGAATCTGTATGTTTTCGCAGGTGAGTATGCCGCTCATACTGAAAACAGAGGAAATAACATGGAAGCTGCGTTAGCGGAAGCAGCTATATTAACCGGAATTGAGAAGAATGCAGGTGTTGTTAAGTTAGCATCCTATGCTCCATTATTTAATAGAATTGGTCACAGCCAGTGGAAGCCTGATATGATTTGGTTCGACGCTGATTCAGTTACATTGACACCTAACTATTATGTCCAGAAGTTATATGCTAATAATCTGGGCGCACATACCCTTTTACTTGATGAAGAGGCTATTGAGCTACGAAAGAAGGGAATCTATATTGCATTATCTGAAACTAAAGATGGAGAGGTTATATTAAAGGTCGTTAATACTACGAATGAAGATTTTACATTGGAATTAGAAGATGAAGATGGCTCACCAGTAAAAAAGAATGCACATATTGAAGTCCTTCGTGCGGTAGGTGAAGAACCAGAAAATCTTCCACAACCATCGAAAATTGATGTTATCAATACTAAACTAGAGGGAAGTTTTAGTATTGCAGCTATGACATTTGCAGTTGTGCGGTTATCTGATTAATAGCATAATCAAACAAAACCTGATTCCATACACCATATGCTTTGTTATTCATGTGGACATATTTGTCACTACAGTATTCAGGCTTAAGGTTTCCAAGTGAATCAGAAAGATATGGATTTAAATCGATGAATCCATAACCTAAAACTGCAGCTTTTTCCCGGCAAAGTGTATTATAAATTGTTATATCATTAATATTTAAATGGCCCTTGTTAACTCCTATGTATACAGGGGCCATTCCAATTATATGGATACTTACATTAGGATTTGCAGCTTTAATAGTATTACATAGTGTAATTAGATTATCTGATGTCTTTTCAGGCGAGATCCCAACGAGATCATTTGTCCCAAGATAAATAAATACTTTGTCGGCTTTCATTAATGAAATGCTGTCCCATATAGCCATTTTATGCCCCATGTATTCAGGCTGCCTTTTTAAAGTCTTTTCAGGTTTTAGGGCATAATAAGAAGCAAAGCTTGTTGCAGCGAGAAATTCTGAATTTCTGGCACAAGCGATGTCGTTTCTTTTTGAGTAGCTTCGAAATCCCACCATTAAGGAGTCACCAATAAAGCAGGCATTAGAGTAATAATCCCAAACCATCTGGTACTGCGTTGCAATAGCATTAGCTTCAGATGAGATTTCATCTGTGTATGTTTTAACTGGCAAAATTGAAGGTGTGCTGATAATGGAAATTACCAATATTAATAGGGTAATTCCAGATTTTTTTAATATATTTATAATCTTCATTCTTAAGATCCTTCCGAAATATTTTTGTTAATCAAATGTATGTGCTTAACAAAATGTATTCTGAAAAGTGACGACAACATATTATCATAGGTTGTCCTGTTAACACAAATTTCTATTGGTTATAAAATTCACTTTTAGTTACTTTATTGCCATGATGCAATAGGGGCAGATAAGATATGCTTGACGAATCCAAGAAAAAGCTATATATTGGATAAAGTGCTTTAACGCTTTAAAGCGTCTATTGGATAAAGATATTTGGATTGCTAATGTATAATGACAAATATTTGATATAATAGAGTCTTGTGTGGCAAGATTAAGCGAAGCATGAAATAACAAAAAGAGGTATGAAAAAATGAAAGAAGTAGGAAGTTTATTAAGTTACAGAGAAAGCATTAAATTAGTTGATGCCACATTAAGAGATGGCGGTCTTGTTAATGACTTTTTCTTTACAGATGAGTTCGTTAAAGACTTGTACCAGACTAATATTGATGCTGGTGTTGATTATATGGAAATGGGTTATCGTGCTTCTAAGAAGGTATTTGATGAGTCAAAGTTCGGTAAGTGGAAATTCTGTTCAGATGATCATATTCGTGAAATCGTAGGTGAGAATGATACCAACCTTAAGCTTGCTATTATGGCTGATATAGGTAGACATGATAAGAACGACTTCGATGAGAAGGTTAACAGTCCAGTTGATTTGGTTCGAGTAGCAACATACATTCATCAGATTCCCGAAGCCATTGATATGATTGAGGATGCAGCTAAGAAAGGCTACGAAACAACATGTAATATTATGGCTATCTCAACTAACCAGGAGAATGATTTGAAGGCTGCAATTGATATGGTATGTCAGACTCCTGTAGATGTTATCTACATCGTGGACAGCTTTGGTTCTATCTATCCAGAAGAAATGGCCAGAGTCGTAGATCTTTATGCTAACATTACTTCTAAGTATGGAAAAAAGCTTGGAATACATGCTCACAATAATCAGCAGCTTGCATTTGCCAATACTATTGAGTGCTGTGGTGACGGTGTTGACTGGCTTGATGCTACATACATGGGAATGGGACGTGGAGCAGGAAACTGTTCTATGGAATTGCTTACAGGATTCTTGAAGAACCCTAAGTACAAGCTTAATCCTGTACTTAAGTTCATCGAGAAGGATATGATGCCATTAAAGGAGCAGGGTGTTGTATGGGGATATGATATTCCATATTTTGTAACAGGGTTATTAAATCAGCATCCAAGAACAGCAATCCAGTTCATTAAAGATAAGAGATCTGACTATTCAGAATATTATAATGATATGTTGATTGAAGGATAATAAATATATTATAATTATTATGTGGACAGGGCGTTCTACCAGGGGTGGAGCGCCTTTATTTTTGAAACCAGGAGAAATTAAAGTTAAATAATTATAGAAAAATGAAAGTATTAAAAATTATAGGAAAGATTTTGGGAATATTAGCGGCATTGGCCGTAGTGTGTTGCATTGTGATTCTAATTATCTTTCGAAATGAAGTATTAACAATTGCATCCATTGAAAAGATAGATGATTATCCTATATACACCATGGATTATAAGGGAACGTACTGGTTCGAAGAGTTCATGGAAACTAATGGAATGGTGAGTCACAGAGATTTTTCAGCCTTCTTTATGAATAAAGTTACAAGAGGATTGGTTGAAAATGACGGTAAAATAACTCCAAGGAAGACAGCTATGTGCACGTGCTTTGTATGCCGAAATGAAAATGGAGATATTATTTATGGCCGTAATCTTGAGCAGGGTGGGTATTGCCCTCCAGTTGTAGTTTCAACTCATGCAGGAAAGTATGACACTATAGGAACTGCATTTTTAGTAGATAGTAATGAGGAAATGCCTGAACTAAAAAGGAAGATTAATATGCTGACAGAACCATATTTCACAGCAGATGGTATGAATGAAACAGGAGTTGCTATAAGTCTTCTTTCAGTACCATATTCAATTCTTCCAGATAATGGTGATGTACCACTTCTCTCAGCTGACCAGGTGTGCAGACTGGTTTTGGATCAGGCTGGATCAGTAGATGAGGCGGTAGAATTGTTTTCGAAGTTTAACCTTGATGCTTCTCCTTTAGAACAGTTGTCAGCATGTCATTTCTTAATAGCAGACAGATCAGGTAAAATGGTAGTAGTAGAGTTACATAATGGGAAAACTAGCGTAGTATTACCAATCCATGATAATTATATGACTGTTACTAATTTTTATCTTAATGATGAGATTTCAAGCGGTATAGGGCAGGCCAGATACAAATATATAGAAAAAGCACTTGAAGAAAAGCAGGGGGTACTTAGTGAAGAAGAGGCGCTTGAACTTCTCGCTTCGGTTAAAGATCCACATATCCATGCAGAATGGACGAGCGTATATAATTTAACGACTGGGGATATGTATATTATGCCGAAGTCACAGCTTGACCGAGTTCATAGGATTCGGTAAATGATTATGGTGTATGGCATGGTTTTTAACACAAGATTCGTCGATTGAAATTGTGTGCACATAAAAGGGGAAAAACTATAAGGGGTAAAATGCGATGATTACATTAAATGATTATTTATATAACGGAGATACGGTTCTAAAAATTCTTCAGAAATATTCACATGACTTAAGAGAAGAGTCAATTAATAATCATAACAGTGTTGATATGGTACACTGCAATTTTTTATTGCAGTTAATTGATATCTTAGAACATAATGATTTCCTGACTTCACAGTCACAAAGAATCCGTGAACTATATAAGCTTATGGCGAAAGAATATCCATTTTTGGCTTTTACTTTTAAGGGAAGAATCAAATCGCTTATTCGTGCGGAGGAGAAGTTTAATGGATATATAGTTGAATATATTTATGATTATTTCAAAGATACAGGTTCATTTCCTCCGGTAGAAGATTTAAAACAAAAACTAAACTGCTTTAGAGACCTTATTGCATATAGGATTGTTGTTTCGATGCCTAAATGTCATATTAATGAAGGCGAAAAGCGAGAGGACATCGAGCTTGAATATCTCTATAAAATAGCAAATATTATCCCAGAATTCTTGGAAGAGAGAGGCTTTAGCGTTCAGATATCAGAAATAGATGGAGCCAAGCAATCAGAAAAGCTTAATGAAAATCTTCGCCCATATTACCGCGATTATATAGAGAACCCAAGTCCTATTGGTTATAGATCGCTTCATATTACATTGTATGATAATATTGCAAGAAGCTATATTGAGGTTCAGCTTAGAACGAAGGAAATGGATGATTACGCTGAGATAGGTGCAGCGAATCATTTAGGATATGAAAAGAGACAGGAGTCTGAGAGAAGCCGACGTGATGAAATTCCATTAGGTGAATGTCCATATTTTGATGACGCTTATGAAAGAGTTAAGAGGCTTCATGAACTGGATCTGTCTAAGATTGATGTTAATATGTTCGGAGCGATTAATAATAGTGTAGTAAATGATGGCTGTGGTCTGTTCAGGGGTAGACTCATTCTTCCATTCGAGCATTTGTCACGCTTTCAGAATGACATTATCGATTAAGACGCTATATATATGTTTACATTGCTGATGATGAGTCAAGATGCGTATTAAATAAAAGGAATGAATATGAAAACAGCATTAGTATTAGAAGGCGGTGCGATGCGCGGTATGTATACAGCAGGCGTTCTGGATGTGTTCATGGAAAATGGACTTAAGTTCGACGCTATTATTGGTGCATCTGCTGGGGCTCTTTTCGGAGTGAATTATCTGTCGGGACAGAACGGAAGGGCTATTCGATATAACAAAAAATATAATAAAGATAAGAATTATATGGGAATTCGTCCTTTATTAAAGGAAGGTAATATTGTAAGCACCAACTTCGCCTATGTCAGAGTCCCTCACGAACTTGATATATTCGATGATGAAACTTATAAAAAGTCTGAGGTTCCATTCCTTGCTGTCGTTACGAATATTGAAACAGGAGAACCTGAGTATATTAAGGTAGACAGTGTGTTTGAAAAGATGGATGTGCTTAGGGCTTCAGGTTCTATGCCATTCGTATCAACGCCTGTTCCTATAGATGGAAAACTATATCTTGATGGTGCAATTACGGACAGTATCCCTTATCAGTATATGCTTGATAATGGTTATGACAGAGTTTTGGTAATTCTTACCAAGAAAAAAGGATACGTTAAATCTCCAATTCCTTCGTATCTTGCCAATATGTTTTACAAAAGAAAATATCCAAGGTTTGCTAACGCAGTAATAAACAGGCATAATATGTACAATGCCCAGATGGAAAAGCTAAAAGAACTTGAGGAAAATGGCATTGCAACGATTATTCAGACAGATAAAGAGATTAAAATCAAGAAGACAGAGAAGGATCCTGAAAAGCTTGAGGCATTGTACCAGATAGGAAGAGCTGATGGTACAAAATATCTTGAGAAATTGAAAAATCAGGATGAAAGTAATTAAGAAAGTCATTGACGTCATTAACTAAAAGATATATATTAAAAAACGGAACAAGGGTGTTCTGAGTTGTACTCAGAGCACCCTTTTTTGTGGGCAAAATTCTTTAACCCGTAAATTTAAAGTAAACCCAAAACATGGCCGAGGCCAGAAGCACACTGGCCGAGGTCAACCCCCCTTTTGTTTTAATCTGGAAAGGTCGATCCGTTACCAGATGCTTATGAAGATATAATATGGTGACAGAATGAAAAATATTAATTCAGAATCTAATTTATATTATCAGGATTATGATGAAATTCACGAAGAGTGTGGAGTGTTCGGAGTGTTTGATAACTCAGGCGAGGATGTAGCTCACGATATATATTATGGCCTACTATCCTTGCAGCATAGAGGTCAGGAATCCTGTGGTATCGCAACCTGTGATACTCATGGAGAACGTGGGAATCTTTGTCTGGAAAAACAGATGGGACTTGTGACAGAGGTTTTTCATGAAAAGAACTTAAAAGAATTAAAAGGAAATATGGGAATAGGCCATGTAAGGTATTCGACCACTGGTGTAAGCAGTGTTGAGAATGCCCAACCATTGGCTTATTTTTATAAGAAGGGAACGATGGGACTCGTTCACAATGGTAATATAGTTAATTCTATGGAACTTAAGAAATCGCTTTATGATGATGGATATATGTTCAGAGCAACAACTGATTCTGAAGTGATAGCTTATCTTATATCTAAGGAAAGAGCATGCTCATCATCTATTGAGGAAGCAGTTATTAAGGCTGCACCAAAATTAGTTGGTGGATATGCACTTATTATTATGAGCCCAAGAAAGCTAATAGTGGTTAGGGATCCTTTAGGACTTAAGCCGTTATGCATAGGAAAAATGGGCACGAAATATGTTGTGTCTTCTGAAAGCTGTGCACTTAATGCCATAGGGGCAGAGCTTATAAGAGATGTTGAGCCGGGTGAGGTAATTGTCATCTCGAAGGATGGTCTTAAATCTGACAAATCTTTGTGCGAAAAGAAGAAGGCTCATTGTGTTTTTGAATACATTTATTTTAGCCGACTTGATTCGGTAATTGATAATATTAGTGTGTTTAGTGCGAGGTTCAAGGGCGGTCAGGCTCTTGCCAAGGCTTATCCTGTTGAAGCAGATATTGTGACAGGTGTACCTGAATCTGGAATGTGTGCGGCTCAGGGTTATGCGAAGGAATCAGGAATCCCTTTCGTTCAGGCATTTCATAAGAACAGCTATATAGGAAGAACCTTCATTAAACCTACTCAAAAGGAGCGAGAATCCGCAGTACATATGAAGCTTAATGTTTTGGCAGATGTTGTTAAAGACAAGAGAATTGTCTTGATTGATGACTCTATCGTCCGAGGAACAACTATGGCGAATCTTATTACTATGCTACGAAAAGCAGGAGCAAAAGAGGTTCATATAAGAATTAGTTCGCCACCTTTCCTTCATCCGTGCTATTATGGTACTGATGTACCTGATAATAGTCAGCTCATCGCGAACAAAAAGTCTATTGATGAGATAAGACAGATGATAGGAGCAGATACTTTAGGCTATATGCGAGTTGAGGATCTTAGCGAAATGACAGGTGATCTTCCTCTTTGTAAGGCATGCTTTGATGGAGTATATCCTACTGAAACTAAGTTTTAAATATATTCATTGGAGACGAAAATGAAAAATAATGTTGTTAGGAAAATTATTTTAGAAGATGGAACACAGTATATTGGTACAGGCTTTGGTTCCCTTGAGGATAAGAAATTAGAGCTTGTATTTAATACATCAATGGTTGGTTATCAGGAAATTATCTCAGATCCATCCTATACTGATCAGGCGGTTGTTATGACGTATCCGCTTATAGGTAATTATGGAATCAACGACGATGATTTCGAGACTAAGAATCCATCAATTGGAGCTTTGATTGTCAGAGAATATACAGAAATCCCTTCGAACTTCAGATGTTCAATATCGTTGGGCGACTATATGAAAAAAACAGGGATTGCAGGAATAGAGGGTGTAGACACCAGAGAAATCACAAGAAAAATAAGAAATTATGGAAGCTGTAAGGTTTTACTTACAGGAGAAAGCACAACACTTGAAGAAGGTGTTGAAATTCTCAAAAAATGGGATTTCGCACATGACCAGGTAAGTCGTGTCACATCTCGTGAAATATGGGTATCGGAACCTAATGGTACTACGCCAGATGAAGGAAAAGCTTCATGTCACGTGGTGGCTATAGACTGTGGAATGAAGCTTAATATAGTGCGTTCACTTAATAAGCTTGGATGCAAGGTTACAGTTGTTCCATTTAATACCGATGCTGGTGTTATTGAGAATATGAAGCCAGATGGTATATTTTTGTCGAATGGACCTGGAGATCCTACCGATGTAGTAGAAACTATTGAGACTATCAAAAAACTCAAGGGAAAATATCCTATATTCGGAATCTGTTTAGGTCATCAGATGCTCTCATTAGCATATGGAGCTAAAACATATAAGCTTAAATTTGGTCACAGAGGTGGAAATCACCCGGTTAAGAATCTTCTTACGGACAAGATTGAAATCACTTCGCAGAACCATTCGTTCGCTGTTGATGACGAGAGTCTTAAGAATACGAAGCTTATTAAGACTCATATTAATATGTTAGATAATACAATAGAAGGCGTATGTTGCCCTGAAGATAAGGCGTTTAGTATCCAGTATCATCCCGAGAGTGCACCGGGTCCACAGGATAGTGAATATCTTTTCCATGAATTCGTGAATCTTATGAAGGGAGGATCAATCAATGCCTAAGCGTACTGACATTAAAAGAATATTAGTAATAGGTTCTGGCCCTATAGTAATTGGCCAGGCAGCAGAGTTTGACTATGCAGGAACACAGGCCTGTCTTGCTCTTAAGGAAGAAGGTTATGATGTAATCCTTTGCAATTCGAATCCTGCAACAATTATGACTGACCCATCAATTGCTGATAAGGTATATATGGAGCCATTAACACTTGAGTATATGGCCAAGATTATTAGAAAGGAAAGACCTGATGCTATTTTACCTGGAATTGGTGGTCAGACAGGACTTAACCTTGCTATGCAGCTTGCTCAGAAGGGTGTACTTAAGGAATGTAACGTAGAGCTTTTAGGAACAGACTTTAACAGTATCGAAAGAGCTGAAGACAGAGAATTATTTAAAGAATTGTGTATTGGCCTGGGTGAGCCTGTTCTTCCATCCTTAATTGCTGAATCTATGGAAGAAGGTCTTGCGGCTGCGAAGGAAATCGGCTATCCAATTGTTGCACGTCCAGCATTCACGCTAGGTGGAACTGGTGGTGGATTCGCAGACAACGAGGAAGAACTTAAAGAGATATTAAAGAATGCGCTTGTACTTTCACCAGTACATCAGGTTCTTATTGAAAAATCAGTTAAGGGATACAAAGAAATAGAATACGAAGTAATTAGGGATTCTAATGATACTGCCATTACAATCTGTAATATGGAAAATATCGATCCTGTTGGTATTCATACAGGAGACTCGATTGTCGTATGCCCATCACAGACACTGACTAATAAAGAATATCACATGCTTCGTGACTCTGCTCTTAAGATTATAAGAGCACTTGAAATCGAGGGTGGATGTAATGTACAGTTCGCACTTGATCCCAAGTCATTTAATTATTATCTCATTGAGGTTAACCCTAGAGTATCACGTTCTTCTGCATTAGCTTCCAAGGCATCTGGATACCCAATTGCCAGAGTTTCTGCGAAGATAGCAGTAGGCTATCGCCTTGATGAAATTCATCTAGCTAACACACTGGCATCATTCGAGCCATCTTTGGACTATGTAGTTTCGAAGCTTCCAAGATTCCCATTCGACAAGTTCGCAGATGCTAATAATTCACTTGGAACTCAGATGAAGGCCACAGGTGAGGTCATGAGTGTTGGAAGAACCATGGAAGAGAGTATTCTTAAGGGAATTCGTTCTTTGGAGATTGGTGTTCATCATCTTCATAGTGAGAAGTTCGATGATGCTGATACTAATGAGATGCTTGAGTATATTAAGAAGGGAACTGATGATAGAATTTATGCTATCGCTGAATTGATAAGACGAGGAACCTCTCTTGATTTAATACATGATAATACTGGCATAGATGATATCTTTGTACGTATGTTTAAACATATTGTGGATATGGAAGAGGTCGTACGTAATGCCAAAGATACAGAGGGTGAAAATCTTAGAGACGTTCTTTTTGAAGCCAAAAAAATGGGATTCTCAGATATTGAAATTGCTAAGCTCTGGGGCAGGACTCCTCATGAAATTTTCGATTTAAGAAAAGAGCTTAATATTTTCCCAAGCTATAAGATGATTGACAGCTGTGCTTCGGAATTTGAGAGCTACATTCCATATTTTTACTCAACATATGAAGGCGAGAACGAGTCTTTGGTTGATAAGAAAGAAAAAATTATCGTACTTGGTTCCGGTCCTATCAGAATAGGTCAGGGTGTTGAATTCGACTATTCAACAGTTCATGCAGTTAAAACTATTCAGGAATCTGGATATCAGGCTATTATCATCAATAATAATCCTGAGACAGTTTCGACGGACTATACAACCTCTGACAAGCTTTATTTCGAGCCTCTTTGTGTTGAAGATGTTATGAACATCGTAGAGCTTGAGAAGCCAAAGGGTATTATTGCAACATTAGGTGGACAGACAGCAGTTAATCTGGCAGAGCCATTAAGAGAGTATGGAGTAACCATTGTTGGTACAGACTGTGATGCTATCGAGAAGGCTGAGAACAGAGATGCCTTCGAAAAGGTTCTCTCGGATCTTAATATCCCACAGCCTAAGGGTCAGGCAGTCACTAATATAGAGGATGGAGTTAAGGCAGCATCTGAAATAGGATATCCAGTACTTGTTCGTCCTTCATTCGTGCTTGGAGGAAGAGCGATGCAGATCGTTTCCAAGGAGAAGGATTTAAGAAATTACTTAAAAACAGCTGTAGAAATCGATGAGGACAAGCCAGTTCTAGTTGACAAATATATAAAGGGTCGAGAAGTTGAAATTGATGCTGTATGTGATGGTGTTGATGTGTTCGTGCCTGGAATTATGGAGCTCGTTGAAAGAACCGGAGTACATTCCGGAGACTCAATCAGTGTTTATCCACCATTTAGCATTTCTGACAAGGTTAAGGGAACAATTCTTACATATGCTAAGAAATTGGGACTTGGAATAGGAATTATTGGTCTGTTTAATATTCAGTTCATCGTAGATGACGAAGACAATGTATTTATCATCGAAGTAAATCCAAGATCATCAAGAACAGTACCATTTCTTTCGAAGGCTACAGGTTATCAGCTTGCTGATATTGCAACCAGAGTAATTCTGGGAATTAGTCTTAAAGAGCAGGGAATTTTTAAGCTTTATCCTGAAGAAAAGGAACGTTGGTATGTTAAGGCTCCTGCATTCTCATTCTCTAAGCTTAAGGGTATGGATGCATATCTAAGCCCAGAGATGAAGTCAACTGGTGAAGCGATTGGATATGATGAGAAGCTTCATAGAGCCATGTACAAGGCACTTGTTGCTTCCGGAATAAAATTGAAGAATTATGGAACTGTACTTGTTACATTAGCTGATGAGGACAAGGAAGAGGCACTTCCTCTTGTTAAGAGATTCTATGATTTAGGATACAATATAGAGGCTACTTCATTGACAGGACAGTTCATGAAAGAGCATGGAATCAGAACTAAGGTAAGGCGCAAACTTTCCGAAGGATCAGATGAGGTACTTCAGTCTATTCGCGCAGGCTACGTAAGCTATGTAATTAATACAAGAGCTATCCTTTCGGGTGTTCACTATGAAGATGGTGTAGCCATAAGACAGTGTGCTACTGAAAATAATGTAACAATGTTCACGTCACTTGATACTGTAAGAGTACTTCTTGATGTATTGGAGGAGTTAACTATTTCAGTTTCAACTATTGATGCGTAGAAGTAGTTATACTACTTAACTTTTTAAAATTAATATAGGGCTGTGCTTTTTATTCGGTGCTTCAATGCCAAGTGCAACTATGAATTTGTATGCAAATGGGTATTAACGTACGCAATCGGTCAAAATTCGCCATCCGGGCTCAGTTTGACCTACCTCGTACGTCCTGTACTCGGTTTGCTGATTGTTGAGACAAATTCATGTTTTACTAGGCATTTACGCAAATGAATAAAAAGCACAGCCCTATATTTTTATTATAAAAATGTAAGTAGCAGAAAATGGGATGGAGTTATTTGATTTCCTGTTCTAATTTATCGAAATAAGATGTTGAGAAAAATCATCAAAATTGATAGTGGAGGGCAGAATTGTTGTGAAAATCAAAGCATAAAACAGATAAAAACAACAATATATAAGATATAAGGGATTTTGATGTGAACATCACTATAATTCGAATAAGGAAAACAACAAAACAGAAAGAAATGGAAAAATTGTTGTAAAGACAAGCATTTAGCAGGGGAGAAAAACAACAAATTGGTAGAACCTAGAAAAATTGTTATAAAGATTAATATCTGCAGGAAGAAAAAGCAACAAAGAAAATAGTGTAAGCGAAATTGATGTAAATGGAAAATGGTGTCATAAAGAGTGGTGGTAAGCACAAAGTTATTCATTCCTGCTTGATTAATAATAATCATGTAGCGTGTTGCCCCGTCAAGGGCAAGCCGCGACGCAGTGCGAAGCACCCTTGACAGGGCAACCGTACATGATTCAATAGTCAACAAGCAGCAATGAATAAAAGTGTCGCAGCGCGACATATAATGATTGAGATTTATTTGTATGAAAAATGTAAAAGTTTTGTTTACATATCCAGTATTGTTCATTTTCTTTAGTTTATAGGGATGTTGTGATATATCTGCATAGGTTTTCTTGATAAACTACGATAATAAAAATTCAAAAAAATTGTTGACAATAAACAAACCATGTTATATAGTTCTGTTAAAGCAAAGGCGCTTTGGGTTATTCCAAGGCGTCTCTTTTTTTAGAAAATTATTATGAAGCAAAGGCGCTTCGGGTAGGACCCGTAGCGCTTTTTTTATTAGGTTCACATCGGACCGGAAGGAAGGAGACGAAGTTATGGAAAGAGTACCTGAGTTATACGGAAGTTTAGTATTTAATGACAAGATAATGAGAGATAAGCTTCCAAAGGATATCTACAAGGCATTAAGAAAGACAATTGAGAAGGGAACACACTTAGAACTTGATGTTGCCAATGCAGTTGCTATAGCAATGAAGGAGTGGGCAGTTGAGAACGGTGCAACACATTTTACACACTGGTTCCAGCCACTTACAGGTTTCACTGCAGAAAAGCATGATAGTTTCATTTCTCCAACAGATGATGGACAGGTTATCATGGAGTTCTCTGGAAAAGAGTTAGTTAAGGGTGAGCCTGATGCATCTTCATTCCCTTCTGGTGGAATTAGAGCTACATTCGAGGCTAGAGGATATACAGCATGGGATCCTTCTTCACCAGCATTTATTAAGGATGGTACATTATGTATTCCTACAGCATTCTGCTCATATACAGGTGAGGCACTTGACAAGAAGACACCATTATTAAGATCTATGGATGCACTTAGCAAGGAAGCAACAAGAATTCTTAATCTTCTTGGAAATACAGCAGTTGAAAGTGTTACAACAACAGTTGGACCTGAGCAGGAGTATTTCTTAATTGATAAGGAAGATTATAAGAAGAGAAGAGATTTAATCTTCACTGGTAGAACATTAATCGGAGCTCCATCTCCTAAGGGACAGGAAATGGATGACCATTACTTCGGAGCATTAAGACCAAGAGTAGCTGCTTATATGGCAGACCTTGATAAGGAGCTTTGGAAGTTAGGTATTCCAGCTAAGACCAAGCATAATGAGGTTGCTCCAGCTCAGCATGAGTTAGCTCCTATCTTTGATACAACTAATGTTGCAGTTGATCATAACCAGTTAACAATGGAAATCATGAAGAAGGTTGCTAACGAGCATGATTTCGTATGTTTATTACATGAAAAGCCTTTTGCAGGAATCAATGGTTCAGGTAAGCATAACAACTGGTCAATGTCTACTAACACAGGTATTAATCTTTTAGATCCAGGAAAGACACCTGCTGAAAATACTCAGTTCCTTGTTTTCCTCGCAGCTGTTATTAAGGCGGTTGATGAATATGCAGATATGATGAGATTATCTGTTGCTTCAGCAGGAAACGATCACAGACTTGGAGCTAATGAAGCTCCTCCAGCTATCATCTCAATTTTCTTAGGAGATGAGCTTACAGCTGTAGTTGATTCAATTGAGAACGATAAGTTCTTTAATAGTGCTAATAGTGTAGTAATGGAAACAGGTGCTTCTGTTATTCCTCATTTCACAAGAGATAATACAGATAGAAACAGAACATCTCCATTCGCATTCACAGGTAATAAGTTCGAGTTCAGATCTTTAGGATCATCAGCATCAGTTGCTACACCTAATATTGTACTTAATACAGCAGTTGCAGAAGCACTTTCTCAGTTCTATGAGGTACTTAGTAAGGTTCCGGCAGAGAGCATGAGCAACGCAGTACATGAACTTATTAAGTCTACTATTATTAAGCATAAGAGAGTAATCTTCAACGGAAATGGTTATACAGATGAATGGGTTGAGGAAGCTAAGAAGAGAGGCTTATATAACCTTAAGTCTACACCAGATGTTCTTCCAAGATTACTTGATGAGAAGAATATTAAGTTATTCACTAAGCATGGTATCTATACAGAGACAGAAATCAAGTCAAGATATGAAGTATTACTTGAGAACTATTCTAAGATTCTTCACATTGAGGCTAAGACATTACTTGAGATGATTTATCATGATTTCGCTCCAGCAGTAGTTAAGTTTACTGATTCATTAACTAAGAGCATTCTTAGCAAGAAGCAGGTATCAGATAAGATTCCTACAGCTTCAGAGGAGTCAGAGCTTCTTAAGATTACATCTAAGTATGAAGCACTTTTGGATGCTACAGCTAAGCTTGAGAGTGATGTAGCTAAGGCTGAAGGACTTACAGATGAGCTTGAACTTGCTAATTACTATCATGATGTTATCTTTGAGGATATGAGTGCTATCAGAGAAATCACAGATTTCATCGAAGCATACATTCCAGATGAGGATCTTCCATATCCTACATACAGCAAGATCCTGTTCTACGTATAAAGATAAGAAAAATATATACATGTTTTTAACGCAAGGGCGCGTTGGGACTATCCCCCGGCGTGCCTTTGTGATTAATAAAGATATAGAAAGCGATAAGCTTCTATAAGTTATAGGAGGAGATTATTATGACAGCGGAGATTATGAAAGCCATAACTGATGAAGTGTATGGCGTGTGGTTCCTTATCGGAGCTGCTTTGGTATTCTGGATGCAGGCGGGCTTCGCAATGTGTGAAGCTGGTTTCACAAGAGCGAAGAACTCAGGAAACATCATCATGAAAAACCTTATGGACTTTTGTATTGGTGCAGTAATGTGGTTCCTTATTGGTGCTTCACTTATGCTTCCAGCTAAAGAAGGAATGACAGATGTAGCTGGTTTTTGCGGAAGAATTAACTTCGAAGTATTCGGACAGTATATGAGCTTTGATTATTCAGGCTTCGTATTCAACCTGGTATTCTGTGCAACAACAGCAACTATTGTTTCAGGTTCAATGGCTGAACGTACTAAGTTCTCTAGCTACTGTATTTATTCAGCAATTATTTCAGCATTGATTTACCCTATTGAAGCTCACTGGGTATGGGGCGATGGCTTCTTATATCAGATGGGATTCCATGATTATGCTGGATCAAACTGTATTCATATGGTAGGTGGTATCTGTGCTTTAATCGGTGCATGGATGCTCGGTCCACGTATTGGTAAGTTCGTTAAGGACAAAAACGGAAAAGTTGTTAAAGTAAATGCTTTCCCAGGACATAACCTGGTAATTGGAGCTTTGGGTGTATTCATTCTCTGGCTTGGATGGTATGGATTCAACGGAGCTGCAGCAACAGATGTTCCTACATTAGGATCTATCTTTTTAACAACTACAGTTGCTCCTGCAGTAGCAACAGTTACATGTATGATTTTCACTTGGGTTAAATATGGTAAGCCAGATGTATCTATGTGTTTGAACGCATCATTAGCAGGTTTGGTTGCTATCACAGCTCCTTGTGATGTTACAGACTGTATCGGTGCTGCTATCATCGGTTTGGTTGCAGGTTTATTAATTCCATTCGGCGTATGGTTCGTTGATAACAAGTTACATGTAGATGATCCAGTTGGTGCTGTTTCAGTTCATATGTTAAACGGTATCTGGGGTACATTGGCAGTTGGTTTATTCTCAACAGATACAGCTCCTGGATTCGCATCTGCAGGAATTGAAAAAGGTTTATTCTACGGTGGCGGATTCCATCAGTTATTATTACAGTTCGAAGGTATGGGAATTACAATTCTCTGGACAGTAGTTACTATCTCAATTACCTTCTATGCAATTAAGAAAACAGTTGGTTTAAGAGTTACAGAAGAAGAGGAAATCACAGGTCTTGATGCTACAGAGCATGGTCTTCCATCAGCATACTCAGGTTTCGCTATCATGGATGTATCTAACACAATGACTATGAGCGTTAATGAGAACACTAACCTTGGTGTTGAGAACTATGAGGAAGCTTCTGAAACAATTAAGAACGCAGCAGTTAAGGTTGCTATGGCTCCAGACATTAATACAGGTATTCACAAAGTTACAATTATTGCTAAGTTAACAAGATACGACGCATTAAAGAAAGCTTTGAACGAGTTAGGTGTAACTGGTATGACAGTAACTCAGGTAATGGGTTGTGGTATCCAGAAGGGTGCTGGTGAAAGATACCGTGGAGTTGAAATGGATGCAACATTACTTCCTAAGGTTCAGGTTGAAGTTGTTGTTAGTGAGATTCCAGTTGAGAAAGTTATCGAAGTTGCTAAGAAAGCACTTTATACAGGACATATCGGAGATGGTAAGATCTTCGTATACAATGTTGATAAGGTTGTTAAGATTCGTACAGGTGAAGAAGACTTCGATGCTTTACAGGATGTAGAATAATAATAGAAATTTGATATTGACAAAAAGTGTTCACATGTATACAATAATACAAGTGAATGACAAAGGAGTCAGTCGGTGTGGTCCGACTGACTCTTTTTTCGTTGAAAAACATATAGATAAAGTAAAAATCAGGAAAGAACGTAGAGAATATGGTTAAGTATGTATTTGTAACAGGCGGAGTTGTTTCCGGACTTGGAAAGGGAATAACAGCAGCATCGCTTGGAAGATTATTAAAGGCCAGAGGCTATCATGTGACCATGCAGAAGTTTGATCCATATATCAACATGGATCCGGGAACGATGAATCCTATACAGCATGGAGAGGTTTTCGTAACAGATGATGGAACGGAGACGGATCTTGACCTGGGTCATTACGAAAGATTCATTAATGAAAGCCTTAATTACAATTCGAATGTAACTACTGGAAAGATATACTGGTCAGTATTAAATAAGGAACGTCATGGAGATTATGGCGGAGGAACAGTTCAGGTTATTCCTCATATTACTAATGAAATCAAGGACAGATTCTATAAGGCGAAGTCAGAGGATGAGGAGACGATTTCAATTATAGAAATAGGAGGAACAGTCGGTGATATTGAATCGCAGCCATTTTTAGAGGCTATAAGACAGTTCCAGGCTGAAGTTGGAAGAGAGAATGCAATAATTATTCAGGTTACGCTGATTCCATATATTAAAGCATCTGGTGAAATGAAGACGAAACCGACACAAATGTCAGTTAAGAGCCTTCAGAGTATGGGAATCTGGCCAGATATTTTAGTATGTCGATCGGATTATCCTGTAGATGATAATATGCGCGAGAAGATAGCACTCTTTTGTAATGTAAAAAAAGAGCATGTACTTCAGAATCTTGATGCTGAATCATTATACGAAGTGCCTCTTATGATGGAGAAGGAAAATCTGGCAAAAGCAGTCTGTGACTGTCTGAACATCAAATGTCCTGAGCCTGATTTAACAAGCTGGATTAAGATGGTTGAAGATCAAAAGCATCCTGAATATAAGACTACAATAGCTATAGTTGGAAAGTATGTTGCTCTTCATGATGCATATTTAAGTGTTGCAGAATCATTAAGACATGCC
The DNA here is from genome assembly GCA_024399135.1 of Lachnospiraceae bacterium. GTDB lineage: Bacteria > Bacillota > Clostridia > Lachnospirales > Lachnospiraceae > JAILLW01. Next base: position 28,700 of record JAKSHY010000006.1, read on the forward strand.
GGTATAGCTAATAAGGCGGATGTCGCTATTAAATGGATTGATTCTGAAGAATTACTTGATGATACAGTAGAAGACTATTTGAAGGATGTTGATGGAATTTTGGTTCCTGGAGGCTTCGGCGTTCGAGGGACAGAGGGAAAGATACTTGCTATTAAATATGCTAGAGAAAACAAAATTCCATTTTTAGGATTATGCCTTGGAATGCAGCTTTCAATAGTAGAGTTCTCGAGAAATGTTTTGGGTCTTAAGGATGCATCAAGCATTGAACTTGATCCAGAAACTACGAATCCTGTAATTGATTTAATGCCAGAACAGGAAGGCGTTGAGGACATAGGTGGTACATTAAGACTTGGTGCATATCCTTGTGTTTTAAAGGAAGGAACTATAGCAAACAGGTTGTATGGAACACTTAATATTTCAGAACGCCATAGACATAGATATGAGGTTAATAATGCATACAGAGAAAAGCTCGAGGCTGGAGGAATGGTTCTTTCAGGATTGTCACCTGATAACAGGATAGTTGAGATGATTGAATTAAAGGATCATCCATTCTTCGTAGCAACACAGGCACATCCGGAATTTAAATCAAGACCTGATGTACCACATCCATTATTTAAGGGACTCATAGAAGCTGCACTTCGAAAGTGAAGATATGTGCAGCAAGATATAGTGATTAATTAAATGACGTATATGTCATAAATATACCAGGAGGAACATTATGGAAAATCAAAATTTAGGCTTATATCAGTCAGACTTTGAACATGATAACTGTGGTATCGGAGCCATAGTTAATATTAAGGGAAAAAGAAGTCATCAGATTGTTGATGATGCTCTTAAAATTGTAGAAAACCTTGAGCACAGAGCAGGTAAGGATGCTGAAGGAAAAACAGGAGATGGTGTTGGTATCTTAACCCAGATTCCTCACAAGTTCTTCAAGAAGGCCTGCAATAAGATAGGTATCAAGCTTGGTAATGAGCGCGAATACGGTGTTGGTACCTTCTTCTTCCCACAGGATGAGCTTAAGAGAATTAAAGCTAAGAAGATGCTTGAGGTTATCGTTGAAAAGGAAGGCCTTAAGATGCTTGGCTGGAGACAGGTTCCAGTATATCCGAACGTTCTTGGTCAGAAGGCCATTGACAGCATGCCAGTGATTGAGCAGGCTTTCATTTTGCGTCCTAATGGCTGCGACAAAGATATTGATTTTGACAGAAAGTTATATGTTATAAGAAGAGTATTCGAGCAGAGTAATGATAATACTTATGTTCCTTCTCTTTCATGCAGAACTATCGTATATAAAGGTATGTTCTTAGTAGGACAGCTTAGAACCTTCTTTGCTGACCTTCAGGATGAGAACTATGAATCAGCCATTGCTATGGTTCACTCAAGATTCTCAACTAATACTAATCCTAGCTGGGAAAGAGCTCATCCTAACAGAATGTTAGTACATAATGGTGAAATTAATACAATTAAGGGTAATGCAGATAAGATGCTTGCACGTGAAGAAACTATGTATACAGATTCCTTCACATCAGAAGATATGACGAAAATCCTCCCTGTCATTTCTTCTTCAGGTTCTGACTCTGCAATGCTTGATAACACTCTTGAATTCCTGACTATGAGTGGTATGGAGTTACCACTTGCTGCCATGATGCTTATTCCAGAGCCTTGGGCACATAATGATACGATTCCTCAGGATGTAAGAGACTTCTATCAGTATTATGCAACAATGATGGAGCCATGGGATGGACCTGCATCAATCCTCTTTAGTGATGGTGATGTAATGGGAGCTATTCTTGATAGAAATGGACTTCGTCCATCAAGATACTATGTAACAGATGATAACAGATTAATCTTAAGCTCTGAGGTAGGAGTACTTGAGATTGATGAAGCACATATATTAAAGAAAGAAAGACTTCATCCAGGTAAGATGCTTTTAGTTGATACCAAGCTTGGAAAGATAGTTGAGGATGAAGAATTAAAGGTTAGATACGCAAGTAAGGAGCCATATGGTGAGTGGCTTGACTCTAATCTTTTAACATTAAAAGAATTAAAGATTCCTAATGCAAAGGTTCCTTCATTCAAGGATGAGGAATTCTTAAGACTGCTTAAATCCTTTGGTTACTCATATGAAGAGTATATGGAAGAAATTAAGAGCATGGCACTTACAGGAAATGAAATGATTGGTGCGATGGGTACAGATACACCATTAGCTGTACTTTCTAAGGAATATCAGCCACTGTTTAACTACTTTAAGCAGTTATTCGCCCAGGTTACTAATCCACCTATTGACGCCGCGAGAGAAAAGATCGTTACAGCAACAACAGTTTATGTTGGTAAGAACGGTAATCTTCTTGATGAAAAGGCAGAAAACTGTCAGGTTCTTAAGATTGAGAATCCAATTCTTACAGATCTTGACCTTCTTAAAATTTCGAAGATGGACAAGAAGGGCTTTAAGGTAGCTACTGTATCTATTCTTTATTATAAGAGCACTCCGATTGACAGAGTTTTAGATCACCTTTTCGTAGAGGTTGATAAAGCATACAGAGATGGAGCAAACATTTTAATTCTCTCAGACAGAGGTGTTAACGAAAACCGTGTTGCAATTCCTTCATTATTGGCGGTTGCGGCAGTTCATAAACATTTAGTTCAGACTAAGAAGTGTACAGCAATGTCACTTATTTTAGAGTCAGGAGAGCCACGTGAGGTTCATCACTTCGCAACACTTCTTGGATTTGGTGCGAGTGCTGTTAACCCATACCTTGCTCATGCTTCTATTCAGAAGCTTTCAGATGCTGGCCTTCTTGATAAGGATTATTACGCTGCGGTAAGCGATTATGATAATGCTGTATTGCAGGGTATTGTTAAGATTGCTTCCAAGATGGGTATTTCAACTATCCAGTCTTATCAGGGTAGTAAGATGTTCGAGGCAATTGGTATTGCGAAGGATGTAATTGACAAGTATTTCCCAGGTGTAGTAAGCCCTGTTGATGGAATTACATTAAAAGATATAGCAGACGCTACAGATATGCAGCATTCTAAGGCTTTTGATCCATTAGGATTAGCAACAGACTTAAGTGTTCAGTCTGTAGGTAAGCACAAAATGCGTTCACAGGGTGAATTGCACAGATATAATCCACAGACTATTCATATGCTTCAGAAATCTACCAAAGATGGAAATTATGAAGAATTCAAGCAGTATACCAAAATGGTAGATGCTGAAGAAACTGGATATTTAAGAAGCTTAATGGACTTTAACTATCCAGCAAACGGCATATCTTTGGATGAGGTTGAATCTGAAGAGGAAATTGTTAAGAGATTTAAGACAGGTGCTATGTCATACGGTTCTATTTCAGGAGAAGCACATGAAGCACTTGCGATAGCAATGAATCGTCTTCACGGAAAATCAAATTCTGGTGAAGGTGGTGAGTCAGATGAAAGAATTGAGTCTGCCGGAACTAAAGATGACAGAAGCTCTGCTATTAAACAGGTAGCATCAGGACGTTTCGGTGTTACGTCAAGATACTTAGGCTCTGCTAAGGAAATTCAGATTAAGATGGCACAGGGTGCTAAGCCTGGTGAAGGTGGACATCTTCCAGCTAAGAAGGTATATCCTTGGATTGCCAAGACCAGACATTCAACTCCTGGAGTAAGCTTGATATCACCTCCACCTCATCATGATATTTACTCAATCGAGGATTTGGCACAGTTGATTTATGACCTTAAGAGTGCCAACAAGAATGCGAGAATATCAGTTAAACTGGTATCTGAGGCAGGTGTTGGTACCATCGCTGCAGGTGTTGCGAAAGCAGGTGCACAGGTAGTATTAATATCAGGCTATGATGGCGGTACAGGTGCGGCTCCATTAAGTTCTATTCATAATGCCGGACTTCCATGGGAGCTTGGTCTTGCTGAAACACATCAGACACTTATTCAGAATGGATTAAGAAACAGAGTAGTAATCGAAACAGACGGTAAGCTTATGAGTGGCCGTGATGTAGCTATAGCAGCAATATTAGGTGCTGAAGAATTCGGATTTGCAACAGCTCCATTAGTAACATTAGGATGCGTAATGATGAGAGTATGTAATCTTGATACATGTCCTATGGGTGTGGCAACACAGAATCCTGAACTCAGAAAGAGATTCATCGGAAAGCCAGAGTATGTAGAGAATTTCATGATTTTCGTAGCAAGAGAGCTACGTGAATACATGGCACGCCTTGGAGTAAAGACAGTAGATGAATTAGTTGGTAGAACAGATTTACTTAAGAAGAAGGATGATCTTAAGGGCGCTGGTGCCAGTGTTGATATTTCAGGCATCTTAATGTCAACACCTGATACAGACTGCACATTTGATGCTAAGTATCAGTATGATTTCGAACTTGAAAAGACACTCGATGAGGCAGTGCTTCTTAAGAATAAAGATGTTTTAAAGGCCATTAAGGATGGAAAGGCTTGTGAGGTTGAGGTTAGTGTTGGTAATACAGACAGAACCTTTGGTACATTAGTCGGTGCTGAAATCACGAGAAATCATCATGAAGGTTTAGATGAGGATACTCTTGTTATTAATGCGAATGGTGCAGGAGGACAGAGCTTTGGCGCATTTATTCCTAAGGGATTAACTATATCTTTGACAGGAGATGCTAACGACTATTTAGGTAAGGGTCTTTCAGGCGGTAAGATAATCGTTAAGGCTCCAGAAAATGCAGCATACGAGGCAGAAAATAATATCATTGCTGGTAACGTTGCTCTTTATGGTGCAACATCTGGAGAAGCCTATATTGCAGGTATGGCAGGTGAGAGATTCTGTGTAAGAAACTCAGGCGCATACGCAGTTGTTGAAGGTGTAGGCGAGCATGGATGTGAATATATGACAGGTGGACGAGCAGTAATACTTGGACCTACTGGAAAGAACTTTGCAGCAGGTATGAGTGGCGGTATCGTATATGTTTATGATGAAAATAACTGCCTGTATCGTAACCTTAATAAGGAAATGGTATTGATGGAGAAGGTTGATAATAAGACCGACTATGAAGAACTTAAATCAATGCTTGAAAAGCACGTAAAATATACTGGATCAATTAAAGCTAAAAAGATTCTTGATAACTACAAGGAAGAATTAAAGAACTTCAAGAAGATTATTCCTGAAGATTATAAGAAGCTTATAGTAATGACAGGTACCTTCGAGGAACAGGGAATGAGCCGAGAAGATGCACAAATTGAAGCATTCTATGCTTGCACAGGAAATAAGGGAGGTGCCTAAAAATGGGAAAAGCAACAGGATTTTTAGAATTTGAAAGAAAAGATGGTTTAGTAGTTGAACCAGCAAAGAGATTAACTAATTTTGATGAGTTTCACAAATCATTGTCACTTGAGGATCAGCAGATTCAGGGCGGCAGATGTATGGCGTGTGGTGTACCATTCTGTCAGGCAGGTGTAATGATAGCTGGTATGGCTTCTGGATGTCCATTGCATAACCTTGTTCCAGAGACCAATGATTTAGTGTACCAGGGAAACTGGGAGCAGGCATACCAGAGACTTAGCATCACTCATGGTCTTCCTGAATTTACATCAAGAGTATGTCCTGCATTATGTGAGAATGCATGTACATGTGGACTTCATACAGCGCCTGTTTCTACTAAGGAAAATGAAAGAGCCATCATCGAGTACGCATACGATCATGATCTTGTTAAGGAAGAAGAGCCAGCAACAAGAACAGGAAAGACGGTAGCCATTATTGGTAGTGGCCCTGCAGGACTTGCAGCTGCACAGCTTTTAAACAGAAGAGGTCACAAGGTTACAGTATTCGAAAGAAATGATCGTGTAGGTGGTCTTTTAAGATACGGTATTCCTAACATGAAGCTTGACAAGAGAGTGATTGACAGACGTGTCAGCCTGATGACTAAAGCGGGTATTGAATTTAAATGCAATGTTAATGTTGGCGTTGATGTCACAGGCGAAGAGCTGCTTGAGAAGTTTGACAGAGTAATTCTTTGCTGTGGAGCTTCTAATCCAAGAGATTTGAATGCAGAAGGAAGAGATGCGAAGGGTATTTATTTCGCAGTTGATTTTCTTAAAGAAGTAAGTAAGAAGCTAATGGATTTTGATTATGATGTTGACAAACTTGTTTCAGCCAAGGATTTTAGCTTCAAGCATCTTAATGGAAAGAATGTAGTAGTAGTAGGCGGTGGAGATACAGGAAATGACTGTGTGGGCACCAGCATAAGATTAGGGGCTAAGAATGTAACACAGCTTGAAATGATGCCTAAGCCATCAGAGGAGCGACTTGAGTCTAATCCATGGCCAGAGTGGCCTAAGGTCTTAAAGACAGACTATGGCCAGGAAGAGGCTATTGACAGATTCGGAAATGATCCTCGTATCTATCAGACTACAATTAAGGAATTTAATAAGGACAGTAAGGGTAATTTAAAGAGCGTTACGGTTGTCAGCTTAGAGTCTAAGAAGGATCCTAAGACAGGAAGAATGAATATGGTACCTGTTAAGGGTTCAGAAAAGGAAATTAAAGCTGATTTAGTTCTGATTGCAGCAGGATTTTTAGGTTCAGAAGGTTACGTTAGAGATACTTTTAATGTAGAATGTAATGAAAGAACTAATGTAAAAACTAATGAAGGTTCTTATGAAACCACAGTTGACAGAGTATTCACTGCTGGAGATATGCATAGAGGACAGTCTCTTGTTGTATGGGCGATTGCTGAAGGAAGACAGGTTGCCAAGGCAGTTGATGAGTCATTGATGGGATATTCGAATCTTTAATACATTTATTGAAAGGGATCAGGATATGACTAAGTCAGAAATTATTGAATTAATCGAAGAAGAGGATGTGCAGTTCATCCGACTACAGTTTACGGATATTTTCGGAAAACTTAAGAACATTGCAGTTACTCCAGGACAGATAGACCGAGTATTTTCTAACAGATGCTCTTTTGAGGGATCTGCCATTTTTGGAGAAAGATATAATTATGACGAAAGACTATATCTTTATCCTAATCTTGATACATTCACAATTCTTCCATGGAGACCACAGACAGGTAAGGTTGCGAAGATCACATGCGATGTGTGCTTAGAAGGGGGAGAGGCTTTCGAATATAGCTCAAGAAATATATTAAAGAAAGTCTTAAAGGATGCGAAGGAAAAAGGATATACATTCATGGTTGACCCTGAGTGTGAATTCTTCCTCTTCCATACGGATGAAAACGGCCTTCCAACAACTCTTACACATGAGATGGCAAGTTATATGGATGTTGGACCTGTAGACTTTGGCGAGAATGCAAGACGTGATATCGTTCTGATGCTTGAGGAAATGGGATTCGAGGTTGAATCATCTCACCATGAGCATGCCTCTGCACAGCACGAGATAGATTTCAAAGAAGCTGAAGCTCTTGAAATGGCTGATTCTATTCAGACCTTCAGGTTCGCAGTTCGTTCAGTTGCTAAAAGATTCGGATTATATGCAACATTTATGCCTAAGCCAAGAAAAGACATGGCAGGCTCTGGTATGCATACTAATATCGTTATGTTCAAGGATGGAAAGAATGTTTTTAGAGGTGAGAAGGGCGAGCTTACTAAGGAATGTGCTTATTTCATGGGTGGTATTTTAAAACATGCGAAAGCCCTTGCTGCTTTTGCTAATCCAACAGTTAATTCTTATAAAAGACTTATTTCAGGATTCGATGCACCACAGAATATATGCTGGTCGTCAAAGGGTGAGAATGCATTGGTTAAGTTCATATCAGATATGGAGGATACCAAGGTTGAATTAAGATTTCCAGATGGTTCAAGTAATCCATATCTTATGCTTGCAAGCTGTATAGCAGCAGGTCTCGATGGCGTTGAAAATAAGATTGAGCCAGGTGAGGATATTACCAAGGTAAAGGATGCAAATAACGAAGAAGTGACATGCACGTCAGAAAATAAGCTTCCTGGAAATTTAAAGGATGCAATTATGGAACTTATGGCAGATGATGTAATAATTAATGCCATGGGCAAAGATTTCACGAATATATTCGCCAAGATTAAGAATAATGAGTGGAATGATTATATGGAAACAGTATCTGAATGGGAATTAGACAGATATCTAACAAGAATCTAGCCAGGAGGTAGCTTGATGGGAAGCATTGTTGTAGCAATGCCTAAAGTCGATGATGCCAACAGAATAGCAGATATCATAAAACGTAGTTCCATATGGGAAGATCCTATAGTGTGTTCACTGGGATCCGAAACATTGAACCTTTCGAAGGAACGTGATGTTTCGATAGTCGTTTGCACTAAAAAGCTAAAGGATATGGGCTATGAAGAACTCTCAGATTATCTTCCTTCGTTCGTTAATATGGTTTTATTGACGCAGGATGCAGAGCTTGTTCCTTTTTCAAGTAATATAATTAAGCTTCTAATGCCTTTTAGATCAGGGGATTTAATCAATACGATTAATATGTTAACCCCGGTAAGAGAGGTTAAATCGAAACCTAAGCCGAAGCGTTCCTTAGAAGAACAGAAGCTGATTGAAAAGGCAAAGGAAATTCTGATGGTTAGAAATGAGATGTCTGAGGAAGAGGCTTTTAGATATGTTCAGAAAACCAGTATGGATTCAGGGCGAACGATGGTTGAAACTGCTCAGATGATTATTATGATGAATGCTGAGTAGCGACTAGGCATAACAAATAAAACCAGGCACAATGTTGAAAATCTGAGTCTGGAAAATATAAAAAGAGGTAATAAAAATGGTAAAAGTATGTGACGATTATTTAAAACTTCCAGGAAGTTATCTTTTTTCTACTATTGGAAAAAAGGTCAACGAATTTAGCGTTGCTAATCCTGACAAGAAAATAATTAGATTAGGAATAGGTGATGTAACAAGACCATTAACACCAACTATTATTAAAGCACTTCATGATGCAGTTGATGAGATGGCTGTTGCAGAAACCTTCAGAGGTTACGCTCCAGATTTAGGCTATGATTTCTTAAGAAGTGCGATTGCAAAGAATGATTATGCTGATAGAGGATGTGACATTAAGGATGATGAAATTTTCGTTTCTGATGGTGCAAAGTCAGACTCTGGTAACATCCAGGAGATATTCAGCAAGGACTGTAAAATAGCAGTGTGTGATCCAGTATATCCTGTGTACGTAGATTCTAACGTAATGTCTGGAAGAGCAGGAAGCTATGTTGAAAAAGAAGGTCGTTTTGACAAGGTAATTTATATGCCATGTACTAAAGACACCAATTTTGCTCCAGAAATTCCAGATGAGAATCCGGATATTATATATTTGTGCTTCCCAAACAATCCAACAGGTGCCACAGTTCCTAAGTCAGAATTACAAAAGTGGGTTGACTATGCTAATAAAATTGGTGCAGTAATCATCTATGATGCAGCATATGAGGCATATATCAGTGAGGATGATGTACCTCATTCGATCTATGAGTGTGAGGGTGCCAGAACCTGTGCAATTGAGCTTAGATCTTTTTCGAAGAATGCAGGATTCACAGGTGTAAGACTTGGATTCACGGTAATTCCTAAGGACATTGAATTCGATGGAGTGAAGCTTCATGCATTATGGGCAAGACGTCATGGAACCAAATATAACGGAGCTCCATACATTGTCCAGAAGGCCGGAGAAGCAGTTTACTCTCCTGAAGGTAAGAAGGAAATCAGAGGGTTAGTTGATTACTATATGAGAAATGCCTCTTACATTCTGGAAGGCTTGAAGAAGGCAGGCTACACAGTATCTGGTGGTGTTAATGCTCCATACATCTGGCTTAAAACACCAGATAAGATGACCAGTTGGGATTTCTTTGACTATCTTTTAAATGAGGTTAATGTTGTTGGAACTCCTGGCGCAGGATTCGGACCAAGTGGTGAAGGATACTTCAGACTGACAGCGTTCGGAACATACGAAAATACTGTTGAAGCTGTTGATAGAATTACGAAGCTTTAAATTGATATAAGTAATGCTTGTAAAAATTAAATTATAAAGAAAGAGTCTCTATTGATATAGAGGCTCTTTTTCGTTTGTTTATGGCATCATTCTGAAACTGATATGCAAATATATCTTTGTATCCGGGCTGTTTTACTGTATAATATTTTTGTGGTTTTATGCCCTTTAGGCGAAATTAAAAACAATATGAAAACAAAACAAAAACAAAAGGAGAATTTAATAATGCGAGAGATTGTTATATCTACTGAAACTAACAATGATTTGTCTGAAGAATATCTTGTTAAGAACGGTGTGCTTGTAATTCCTCATTATTATAATGTTGGGGAAACTATGTATGGTGAAGAAGGAAACCGTCTTACTATTAAAGAGTTCTATGATGAAATGCGTGCCGGAAAATCAGTAGGTACAGCAGCCAGTAACCCAGCTGTAATTCTTGAACGTTTTGAAGAAGTTGCCAAGCAGGGCAAAGATATAATTCACATCAGCTTCTCATCTGGCTTGTCAGGTGGATATCAGAACATTGTCAATGGAGCTAACGAAATTATGGAGGAATATCCAGACTGTAAGATTATAGTTATTGATACTCTTTCCGCTTCTTTAGGAGAAGGATTAATGATTCATCTTGCACTTCAAAGAGTAGCTGAAGGTAAGTCTGTTGATGAAATCGCTGATGAAATAAGGAGTCTTGTACCACATATTTGTATTCAGTTCACAGTTGATGATCTTGAATATCTGTATCGTGGAGGAAGACTGTCTAAGACAAGTGCGGTTCTTGGAACAGTAATTAATCTAAAGCCTGTTCTTCATGTTGATGATGAAGGAAAGCTTGTGGCTCTTGCCAAGATTCGTGGACGTAAGAAGTCAATTGCTGCAATGCTTGACAATATGGAAAATAAGCTTGGTTCGTTTAAGGACAAGCAGATAGTTATTGGTATTATGCATGGTGATTGCGAAGAGGATGCATTATTAATGAAGTCTATGATAGAAGAAAGATTCGGATATAAAGATTTCTTCATAGAGCCAATTGGACCAAGCATCGGTGCACATTCTGGTCCAGGAACACTTGGACTTGTATTTTTAGGGGACGAAAGATAATTAAAAGGGGGAGATAATAAAATGAATAACATACCTTACAAAACATATTTAACAGAGGATGAAATGCCTAAGGCATGGTATAACCTTAGAGCAGATATGATTAATAAGCCTGCTCCATTACTTAATCCAGGTACATTAAAGCCTATGACAGCTGAAGAGCTTGCACCTGTTTTTTGTGACGAGTTAGTTAAGCAGGAACTTGATGATACGACAGCGTATTTTGATATCCCAGATGAGGTATTCAACTTCTATAAGATGTACAGACCAGCTCCATTAGTTAGAGCGTACTGTTTAGAAGAAAAACTTAAGACTCCGGCGAAGATTTTTTACAAATTCGAGGGAAACAACACAAGTGGTTCACACAAGCTTAATTCTGCTATTGCGCAGGCATACTATGCTAAGAAGCAGGGCTTAAAGGGTGTAACAACAGAAACAGGTGCAGGACAGTGGGGAACAGCACTTTCAATGGCATGTTCGTATATGGATCTTGACTGTAAGGTATACATGGTTAAGGTTTCTTATGAACAGAAGCCTTTCAGAAGAGAAGTTATGAGGACATATGGAGCTTCAGTTACGCCATCTCCTTCAATGTCTACTGAAGTTGGTAAGAAAATATTAGAGGCACATCCAGGAACTACAGGAAGCCTTGGTTGTGCTATTTCTGAAGCGGTTGAAGTTGCAACTACTACAGAAGGCTACAGATATGTATTAGGAAGTGTATTAAATCAGGTGCTGTTACACCAGAGTATTATAGGCCTTGAAACAGAGGCTGCACTTAACAAATATGGAATTAAGCCGGATATCGTAATTGGATGTGCGGGTGGTGGATCTAATCTTGGAGGATTAATTGCACCATTCATGCGTGACAAGATTAAGGGTATTCATGATGCAAGAATCATTGCAGTTGAACCTTCTTCATGTCCTAGCTTAACACGTGGTAAGTATGCATATGATTTCTGCGATACAGGAATGGTATGTCCACTTGCGAAGATGTACACACTTGGAAGTAACTATATCCCAGCACCTAACCATGCTGGTGGACTTAGATATCATGGAATGAGCTCAACGCTTTCTCAGCTTTATGATGATGGTCTTATGGAGGCTGTATCAGTTCCACAGACTAAAGTCTTCGAAGCTGCCGAGATGTTCGCAAGAATTGAGGGAATTCTTCCAGCTCCTGAAAGCTCTCATGCTATTAAGGTTGCTATTGATGAAGCGTTAAAGTGCAAGGAGACTGGAGAAGAAAAGACTATTGTATTCGGCCTTACAGGTACTGGATATTTCGATATGTATGCTTATGAAGCCTTCCATGACAAGACTATGGAAGACTATATTCCAACAGATGCTGAAATAGCAGCAAGTCTTGCATCATTGCCTAATGTTTAATTAGCTATTAGGTTTTGTGGGAGGAGACTGTGACTAAGAAAGCTATGATAGCAATGAGCGGAGGCGTTGACTCTTCAGTTGCTGCTTACTTAATGAAAGAAAAAGGATATGAGTGTATAGGAGCTACCATGCATCTTTATGACAAAGATACAGACCAAAGCAAGCTTGAAAAGACCTGTTGTTCTATATCTGATGTGGAAGATGCCAGAGCTGTAGCTTATTTGCTTGATATGCCATTTTATGTGCTTAATTTTAAGGATGAGTTTAAGGAGAAGGTTATTGATCATTTCATATGTGAATATGAAAATGGTCATACTCCTAATCCATGTATAGACTGTAATAAGCATATGAAATTCAACAGATTTTATCAAAAGGCCATGGAGCTTGATTGTGACATGGTTGTCACAGGTCATTATGCCAGGGTTTCATATGATCCTGAAAGAAAAAGGTTCCTACTAAAAAAGGGACTGGATCATACGAAAGATCAAAGCTATGTTCTTTATTCACTTGATCAGGAAAAACTCGCACATATATCTTTTCCACTTGGAGATCTTACTAAAGAAGAAGCCAGAAATATTGCTGATGCACAGGGATTCGTTAATGCTAAAAAGCATGACAGCCAGGATATTTGTTTCGTCCCTGATGGTGACTATGCTGCAGTAATTAAAATGTATTCCCAAAGGGAATATGAGCCGGGTAATTTCATTGGTCCTGACGGAGAGGTTTTGGGGCAGCATAAGGGTATTATCAATTATACGCTGGGTCAGAGGCGAGGTCTTGGACTGTCGTTGAAAGAATCCTTATATGTTCATCATTTGGATATTGAAAGAAATGAGGTGCACCTGTCAAGAAATGAGGCACTGTTTTCAAGTGAGCTTGACGCGTGCGGGGTAACCTGGATAGCATATGGCCCTGAAGTTGATGAAGATGGAAAAGTTACAGGCAAAATGCCAGAGGATATTAGTGAATGCCTTCCTAATGAAATAAGGTGTAAGGCGAAGACCAGATATTCTCACAAGGAAGTTGATGCAACAGCCTATCCAATGCCGGGAAACAGAGTTCATATTAAGTTTGATGAACCTGTAAGAGCAATTACTAAAGGACAGGCAGTTGTAATGTATCAGGAAGATGTAGTTATAGGTGGTGGAACTATTTCATGAAAAAAGATATTGGTACGAAGCTATACAATACTTCGATAATAAAAATATTAATAACGGCATGTTTCGTATTTGCCTTTTTGTTCGGAATTTACGGATTGATAGTGTCTCCCCAGATGACACTATTTGATGGGCATGCGAGTGAGTACGACAGAGACTGGTTTTATCAAAAAGAGGATGGAAGTATAGAAACCTTTAAGATGCCATATAATCTTGGCATTGAAAAAGGTGTTCCGGTAACAGTATATACTATGCTTCCAGACAAAATTGATGATGATGAGTACTTTTGCTTTTTGTCTTCAAGATTCTTTACAGTATACATAGATGATGTAGAAATATATACGTTTGATAATTCTAATAAGGCTATTCCTGGTGATGTAGTTAAAGCTATATATGTTCCTGTTAAGCTTAAAAGCTCATACGCAGGAAAGAAGATGACTATATACAGATATGACCCTAACGGAGTTTTGGGAGACTTTAATAAATGTTATATAGGTAATCTTTTAGGAATAGTATCGATACCTGCTAAGAATCAGATGCTTCAGTATGTATCAGCACTTGTTCTTATCGTATTTTCGATATTTACAATTATTATATTCATGGGATTGGCGAAGAAGAATAAGAAGTCTCTTCCTTTGATATATCTTGCGGAAGGTATACTGGCTATTTCAATCTGGATTATTTTTGACAGTACACTCTTTCAGTTTGCATTTGGCAAGTATTATATAGACGGATATATAGGATATATGCTGGCAATACTTATTCCGGCTCCGTTTTTAAAATATTTTGTTGCCATAAGAGATGGCAGGAATAAGAAGCAGTTTGATATATATTTGTTCCTGATAGCAATTAACTATATTGTTCTTACAGCTCTGCATTTTACGAATATATTAAGATATGCGGATGCACTTATTTATATTAATGGCTGCACAGTCATCTTCATTCTGAGTGTTTTATATTTTTCTGCGAAGGATTATTTCGTATATAAACTTCGTGAACACAAATATGTTTATCTTGGACTTTTGGGTCTCGTTGTTTTCAGCCTTGGAGAAATTCTATTCCTTCTCTTTAAGTCAGCAACACATCTGGCCATTGACACCGATGGAATGATTATCATTTTTGGAATGTATATACTTCTTGGATGTGCCGTATTCGATCAGATTAAAGTACTTATCAGGGTTCAGGATGTTTCGAGAGAAGCTCTTCTTAAGACTAAGGCCAAGTCAGAATTTCTGGCCAACATGTCACATGAAATTCGAACACCTATTAATGCCATAATGGGTATGAATGAGATGATTCTTCGCGAAAGTAATGAGGAGTCGATTAAAGAATATGCAAGTGATATTAAGGGCGCGAGTGAGAATCTTCTTGAAATAGTTAATGATATTCTCGACTTTTCGAAGATTGAATCAGGAATGCTTGAAATAATGCATGATGAATATAAGCTTGGTGAACTGATTAACGATGTTGTCACCATGATTAATGTAAGAGCAGAGAACAAGGGCCTTAGACTAAAAATACTTATTAATCCGGAACTTCCAAGCGTTTTATTAGGTGATGATAAGAGAATAAGAGAGGTCTTAATCAATATTCTTAATAATGCTGTTAAATACACTGAAAATGGTGAAATCAGATTAAAGCTGGATGGGGATAAGGACAAGGAGACCATTAATCTTACGTTCTCGATAACTGATACAGGTCAGGGAATAAGAGAAGAAGACTTAGACAAGATTTTTAGTGGTTTCGAAAGAGTAGATAATAAGAAGAACAAAAACATAGAAGGAACTGGCCTTGGCCTTTCTATTACGAAGAATCTTGTTGAACTGATGGGCGGAGAAATTTTGGTTTCAAGTGTCTATGGTGAAGGCTCTACATTCACGGTTAAGCTTCCACAGATGATCGTTAACGATGAAAGAATTGGTGACTATAGAAAATACCGTCATGTATCTTCTGATGAAACCTCGGCAGTTGAAAATATCGAGAAGGTGCAGGGTGCATCAGTTTTAGTAGTTGATGATATGCCATTAAATCTTAAGGTAATAGCCAAGCTTCTTGAAAGAAACCGAATGAAGGTTGTGTGCGTGGAAAGCGGACAGGAAGCTTTGGACGAGATGGTTAAGGAGCATTTTGATATTATCCTTTTAGACCACAGAATGCCTAATATGGATGGTGTTGAAACTCTGGAGCGTGCACATTACTTAGATGGTAATAAATGTCAGGATACACCGGTTATTGCACTTACAGCGAATGCAATTGTTGGCGCCAAGGAATATTACTTAGAAAATGGCTTTACAGACTATATAAGTAAGCCGGTTGAACCAAGAGTGCTTGATGAAATGCTGGTTAAGTATATTTGACTATAGCCTATGTAGAATGGTATGATTTTAGTGTATGGGCTATAAACTATTTAATTTAGATTTAGCACTTTAAAAATAGGATTAAGGATATCGTAATGGATATAGAGAATCTTCAGAATGAAATAGATAATATTGACAAAGATATAGTCTCTTTACTGAATAAGAGAATGGCGATATCTAAGAAAATCGCCCAAACAAAGGTAGAAAATAATCTTCCATTAAGAGATGTAAGTAAAGAGCGACAGAAGATGAATGAAGTTATTGACATGTCAGAAGAAGACCTTAAGGATTATATGTCAGTTCTTTATTCAATGATTTTTGATGTGACCAAGTCATATCAGAGTACATTCATAGCTAAGAATTCCGATATTACATCAAATATTGAGAATGCTATGGAAAAAACAGATAAGATATTCCCTCAGCATGCCAAGGTTGCCTGCCAGGGTGTAGAGGGTGCTAATTCCCAGATAGCATGTGATAAGCTTTTTAGAAACGCTAACATTACTTACTATAAGTCTTTTGAGGGCGTATTTAAAGCAATTGAAAATGGTGAGTGCAGATATGGAATTGTTCCAGTAGAGAATAGTATTGCAGGTTCTGTCAATTCTGCATACGACTTAATGAGTAAGCATAATTTTAAAATAGTAAGAAGCATCAGATTAAAGATAGATCATAATCTTTTAGTTAAACCTGGAACGAAATTAGAGGATATCAGAGAGATATATTCTCATGAGCAGGCAATTAACCAGTGCTCAGAGTTTTTAGGAAGTCTCAAGGATGTTAAGGTTATTCCTTGTGAGAATACAGCGATTGCAGCTAAGAGGGTGTCATTATCAGACAGGAATGATGTGGCAGCGATAGCATCTAGGGCATGTATATCTTTGTACAATCTTTCTTCGTTAAAAGAATCTATCCAGAATACTGATAACAACTATACACGTTTTATATGTATTTCTAAGGAGTTGGAAATCTATCCTGGCGCAAGTAAAACAAGTGTCATGCTGACGCTTCCACATGAACCAGGATCATTATACAAAATTCTTTCAAGGTTTTATGCATTGGGAGTTAATCTTATTAAGCTTGAAAGTAGACCATTGCCGAACAGGGAATTCGAGTTTATGTTCTATTTTGATTTAGAAACATCAGTGTATACAAAGGGATTGCTCAGCCTTTTAGACGAGCTTTCCATGATATGTGATAACTTTACTTATCTTGGAAGCTATAACGAAGTGATTTAAGAAATTTTGTTATTACGGCTGGTAAAATTATTGGTAAAGGAAGAGGTTGTTTTAGGGAGGACTTAGTGAATAGGGAGAGTTTACTATGTAATTTCATATCTGGCATATGTGTGGACAATATTGGTCTTGTCGAGATGTCAGCATTGATAGGTCAGAAGTTTGGGGAAATTTCTGATGTGTTGAAGGTTGGAAAGCTTCATATCAACTCTGAATCTGGAATTACGCCTTTGATGACGAAAAGTGATAAGCGTTCTATGGATATTTTCGAAGGAGACAAGGTTGAACTTGAAAATGACAGGACGTTTAGATACAAGACTGGAGATGGCGGAAGCTTTGAGGTTATATTTTACGGAATTCCTAAGAAGAAATGGTCGACTAAGGATGATGTGATGCTTAAAGCTATTTCGGATGTGATTTTCACACGGCTTGCAAAGACCAGAATGGGAACGATTCTTGAAGAGATTTCATCCAAGGATCCGGAAACCAAGGTTCCTAATATGGTTGGGTTCTACAAGTTCTGTGAAATAAAAGGTATCCATCAAAGAACACATGAATACTGCTCGATATTCATGAATATAAAGAACTTTAGGAATTTCAATAGAACTGAAGGCGAAGAAAACGGAAAGAAATTGATACATCATGCCAACAATTTTCTTTATAGCCTTTGTAATGAGGATGAAATTTTGGCAAGACCAGGTGGTGATAACATGATTATGCTCGTTAAAAAGGATCACCTTGATGAAATCATTAACGGCATTGAGAATGTATACTATCATACCAAACTGGGTGAACGTGAACACGATGTACATGTGGATCTTTGGACTGGTGTTTATGATATTCAGCCTGGAGTTACTGTTCATCAGGCAATCGAGAATGCAAGTATTGCGTTACTTAGTTCTAAGAAGAATAAGAATGCCAAACTTATATGTTATCATTCAGACGATTTAATGCAGGAATATACCAGAAAGAAAGAACTTTTATCTATATTTACCAAATGTCTGGCTAATAATGAATTCGTGGTTTACTATCAGCCAAAGGCGAATGCTAAAAATGGTGAGCTTATAGGAGCAGAAGGACTTGTTAGATGGTTCCATAAAGGAAAGCTTATTCCGCCTAACGATTTCGTACCAGCACTTGAAGAAGATGGACTGGTTATAGAACTTGATTTCTATGTATTCGAAAAAGTGTGTATGGATATACGAAAATGGCTGGATGATGGAATAGAACCAGTACGTATTTCAACCAATTTTTCCAGAGACCATTTCATTAATTCGGATACAGCAAACAGAATAATCGATATTATGAAGAAGCATAATGTTGATGGAAAATATGTTCAGGTTGAGATAACTGAAATGGCTGGAGTTGATGATGTTAAGGAAATGATTAAATTCATTAATACACTTCATGCTAATGGCGTCACAGTTGCCATTGATGATTTCGGAATTGGCTATTCATCTCTTAATATGCTTAAGGATTATGAGGCGGATATAGTCAAAATAGATAAGTCACTTCTTGATGATGTTAGTGACAGTGTTAAGGCTAAAATGCTTTTAGAGAGCATTATTAAAATATCAAGAGATGTTGGCATGGAAGTTTTAGTTGAAGGCGTAGAAGAGAAGGAACAGCTTGATTACGTATCGACGATAGGATGCGATTATGTTCAGGGCTATTACTTCGACAGACCATTGCCTAAAGAAGAGTTTGATGACAGACTTCAAAGCAAAACATATACAATCGAGTAGGGATTTTCCCTACTCGATTTGTTGTGGAAAGGATTAAAATGATAACTACAGTATTATTCGATTTAGATGGCACACTGCTTCCTATGGATAATGACGAATTCATTAAGTATTATTTCGGGCTGTTATGCAAAAAGGCTGCGCCTAGAGGATATGAGGCTAAGGAACTAATAGATTCTATATGGACAGGGACAGCGGCTATGGTCATGAATGATGGAACTAAAACCAACGAGAAGGCTTTTTGGGATAAGTTCTGTGAAATAATGGGCGAAGAGGCCAGAAAAGATATAGATCTTTTTGATGATTTTTATCGTAATGAATTTAATGGAGCAAAAGCCGTATGTGGTTATAATCAGAATCTGATTGATTTGGTTCATGAACTAAAGAAAGAAGGCAAGAGGATAATACTTGCTACCAACCCTATTTTTCCTGAGGTTGCTACCCTAAACCGTATAGAATGGGCTGGCTTTTCAAGGGATGATTTTGAACTCATCACAACATATGAAAATATTGGATTTTCGAAGCCTAATCCGGAGTACTATAGAGAAATTTTAAGACGTATTAATGTTCCAGCTCGGGAATGCCTGATGGTAGGAAATGATGCTAAAGAAGATATGATAGCAAGCGAGGTTGGAATTAAGGTGTATCTTTTGACTGATCATCTTATTAATAAAGAAAATATAGATATTTCAGTATATCCTAACGGAGATTACACAGGAATCCGTAAGTTGCTTGAGGATGAATAATAAATTGTTTGGGGAAGAATAATTATTATGGCATGTGTGATATTAAAGAAGGGCGAAGGCCGTACGATTAAAGCGGGCGGAGCCTGGATATTTGACAATGAAATAGATTACATAGAAGGAAACTACGAAAACGGAGATATCATAGAGGTTAACGATTTTGATGGTTATCCTATGGGAAAAGGATTCATTAATGAAAATTCGAAGATAAGAGTTCGAATGATGACCCGAAAACCCAATGTTTCAATTGATGATGATTTCATTAGAATGCGTGTAAAGAATGCATGGGAATACCGAAAAACTACAGTAGATACTTCATCGTGTCGAGTGATTTTCGGCGAGGCAGATTTTCTTCCAGGTCTCGTTATTGACAAGTATGAGGATGTTTTGGTCGTAGAATGTCTGGCCCTTGGTATGGTTCAGTTTAAAGAAAAAATCGTGAATATGCTTAAAGAGCTGATGAAAGAAGATGGTATCAGTATTCGTGGAGTATATGAAAGAAGCGATGCCAATGAGCGAATCAAGGAAGGCCTTTTGAAGGTTAAGGATTTCATTGGCGAGCCATTCGAGACCAACGTTGAAATTGTAGAAAATGGAGTTCGTTACATGGTTGATGTAGTGAACGGTCAAAAAACTGGTTTCTTTTTAGATCAAAAATATAACAGACTTGCGATGCAGCGAATCTGTAAAGATAAGAGAGTTCTTGACTGCTTCACACATATGGGAACTTTCGCCCTGAATGCCGGAATCGCAGGAGCTAAGGAAGTAACAGGCTTAGATATTTCGGAATATGCCATTGAACAGGCAAGAAATAATGCCAAGCTCAATAAGCTTGATGATACAGTACAGTTTAGATGTGCCAATGTTTTGGATGAATTGCCAAGACTCTATGAAAATGGAGAACAGTTTGATGTAGTAATTTTGGATCCTCCGGCATTCACCAAGTCACGTGAGGCTACTAAAAACGCGATAAAGGGTTATCGCGAAATTAATATGAAGGGACTAAGGCTGGTTAAGGATGGAGGATATCTTGCAAGCTGCTCCTGCTCGCATTTCATGACAGAGGAGCTTTTAGCCAAGACTATAAAGGAAGCAGCGAAGGCTGTTCATAAAAGGTTGAGACAGGTAGAATTCAGAACCCAGTCTCCAGACCATCCCATCCTTTGGGCGGCGAATGAAAGCTATTATTTGAAGTTTTTTATTTTCCAGGTAGTGGATGAGAAGTAGGAGGAAATATGATATTTGCATCTACAGGAATTATGATATTAGCGGTTTTCGTATTAGTACTCATTGCATCAATTTTTGGTTCACAAAATGGACGAGTATCGCGTACTCATGAACGAAGCCGTATGAATGTTTCAAGAAAGTCAAAATTAGGTGTGATAGTATTTTTGCTGATTATCATTGCAATATGTGTAGCTGCCTACTTCTTTTTCGGAGGCAGAACTTTTCAAAGAGCAATTATGATGGCGGCATAAAGAAATAACGAAAATATAATAACGAAAAAATTATTGAAAAGGAGAATAGAGATGTTTTGTGGAAAGTGTGGTTGTCAGTTTGATGACTCAGGAAAATTCTGCCCTAACTGTGGGGCTAGTGTTGAAAACCCTGGACAGAGTTCAGGTGCGTCTTATGATGAAAGGGAAAACCAGAGTGCTGGTGCATCTTATAATGAAAATGTAAGACAGAGTGGGAATGCTGCGGCCAATAACCCATATGCGAAGAAATTCGGCAACAATATGAATTATATTTCATCAACCGGTTCGAGAGGATTCGTATCAGAAGATGAAGTGCCTTTATATAGTTTGAATAATGGAACTCTGGCTCATCTCGTATCAGGAAGAGGCTGGGTTAGTGATGATGCAATAATTACGAATAAGAGACTTTATTATTCATGCAATGTTGGATTTTTTGACAGAACCAAGGATGAAGAAATTGTTAACTTAGAGGATATTACAGGCACAAAAATTGTTAACCGCTCACCAATCTGGCTAATTATTCTGGCTGTAATCTGCCTTATAGCAGGTATAGTTATTGGAGCATCTGAGGAAGAGGCGTTCATCTTCATAGGTATTGCTGCGGCAGTTGTACTTAGTGTTATATATTTCTTTAGAAAAGACGCTATCCTATCACTGGAATATGCGGGTGGATTCATTGACTTCAGGGTTAAGTATTATGGTATGGACAAGATACGAACTTTCCAAAGATGTATCTATGCAGCTAAAGAAATTCAGGAAAAGGAAAAATGTAATTTAGAATAGTAAAATGTTAGAAAATTTACTTTTTAGCCTTAATGCAACAATGCCAATCTTCCTTATGATGGTGGCTGGTTATGTTTTAAAGAAGATAAATTTCATTAAAGAAACGACGGTTGGAGACATTAATAAGCTGGTGTTCAGAGTATTTTTGCCGGCGTTACTGTTTACTGATCTTGCAAAGCAGGATTTCGTCGGTATGTGGGATGGATCCTTCGTGCTGTTTTGTTCAATAAGCACACTTGTGAGTATAGTTGTTGCTTTTTTCTTATCCTTTGTGGACAAAGATAAAAGTGATCGCGGTGAATTCATTCAGGCGTCCTACAGAAGTGCAGCGGCTACCTTAGGTATAGCTTTCATGACCAATATATATGATAACGTAGCTATGGTTGCTCTGATGATTCTTGCGTCAGTTCCTATATATAATGTAGTGGCAGTAATAGTGCTTTCACTGACAAGCCCTGAAAATAAACCTAATGAAAACCATGGTTTAGTTATTAAGAGAACCTTTAAAAATGTAATTACTAATCCAATTATTCTTGGAATTTTGGTCGGACTTATATGGTCGCTTTTAAAGCTTGATCAGCCGGTTATTATGGAAAGGTCTTTAGGATATTTGAGTGATCTGGCATCCCCATTAGCCTTAATAGGCTTGGGAGCATCATTTGAATTTTCAGAGTTTAAGGAAAAGCTTAAGCCGATTCTGTGTATTATTTTTAACAAGCTGTTTCTTTTCTGTATTCTATTTCTTCCACTTGGAATATATATGGGATTTAGAAATGATAAACTCGTGGCAGCGCTTATTATGCTTGGAAGTGCTACAACCAGTAGCTCATATATCATGGCTAAGAATATGGGGCATAGAGGAGTTATTTCATCAAGTGCAGTTATGCTGACGACTCTCCTTAGTGCGTTCTCATTAACGTTCTGGTTGTTCATTCTAAGAACTTTAGGGTATATTTAAGAAGGATATGAGATTTATCTGGTAAGATATAGAGAATCACTTGGGTAAGAAGTCAGGTGAAATGAAATAAGAAAAGAAGGTATTGTATGTACGATTACTTGGTAGTAGGTTCAGGTCTTTACGGTGCGACCTTCGCGCGCGAAGCTGTTAAAAAAGGAAAGTCGGTTCTGGTAGTAGAGAAAAGACCTAATGTAGGTGGAAATATCTACACTAAAAAAGAAGAGAATATTAATGTGCATGTTTATGGTGCACATATTTTTCATACCAATAATAAAAGGGTTTTTGACTATTTAAGCCAGTTCACAACCTTTAACAGATTTACCAACAGTCCGGTTGCTAATTATAAGGGTGAACTTTATTCATTACCTTTTAACATGTATACCTTTAATAAAATGTGGGGAGTAACAACTCCTGATGAAGCTTATGAAATGATAGAGAAGCAGAAGAAGGAAGCCGGAATTGGAGAACCTAAGAATCTTGAAGAGCAGGCTATATCTTTGGTCGGAAAAGATATATTTGAAAAGCTTATCAAAGGATATACCCAGAAACAGTGGGGAAGAGAATGTAAGGATCTACCTTCGTTTATTATTAAAAGACTTCCTGTAAGACTAACATTTGATAACAACTATTTCAATGCCCTTTATCAGGGAATCCCAATTGGTGGATACACGAAAATGATCGAGAATATGTTAGAGGGTATCGAGGTAAGACTTAATACAGATTATTTAGCTAATAAAGAGGAGCTTAATAAACTCGCAAATAAGGTTATATACACTGGACCTATCGACGCATATTTTGAATATTCATTAGGTAATCTTGAATACAGATCAGTACGATTCGAAAATGAAACGCTGGATATACCTAATTTCCAGGGTAATGCGGCTGTTAATTATACTGATGCCGAAACTCCATGGACCAGAATAATTGAGCACAAATGGTTCGAATTCGGAAAAGACGAAGATGGAAATGATATTCCTAAAACTATTATTAGTAGAGAATACAGTTCTGAATGGAAGGTTGGAGATGAACCATATTATCCAGTTAATGACGAAAAGAACGGAAAACTCTATGAAGAATACAAAAAGCTGGCATCTTTGGAAAAGAATGTAATATTTGGAGGCAGACTTGCAGAGTACAAATATTATGACATGGATGCTGTCGTAGATGCGGCATTAAATAAGTGTGATGAAGAGCTGATATAGATTATTGTATAAAAATATGGAGGATAGAAAAATGGTTAAGCATGTAATTTTGTGGCAGATTAAGGACGAATATTCAGACAGTGAAAAGGCTGAAATTAAAAAAGGTGTTAAAGAGGGATTAGAAGGTCTTTTAGGAAAAGTGCCTGGTCTTACAGAGATTAAGGTCTATACAGAGGGTCTTGAGAGCTCTAATGCTGATCTGATGCTTGACTCAACTCTTGAAAGCGAGGATGCACTTAAGGGTTATCAGAAGAATCCTGACCATGTGGATGTTGCCAATAGCAAGGTTCGTCCATTTATGAAGAACCGTGTGGTTATGGATTATGTTGTATAATAGCATAATGTAAAAAATAAAAAATAAAATGTAAAACATACTTGACATTATATCAAACATATATTATCTTATACTCATAAACTAGATTAATCTAAAAACAAAACATAATACAAAAGCACAAAGCAAAAACAAAAAAGCTTGTGCAAAGCAAAGTACAAGAAAAATGATTAAGAAAGAAGGATAAGAAAATGAGTAACGAAATAATGTTAGGTAGATCAGTAGGCATTGCAGCAGGTTTCATGATAGGTTTAATTCTGGCGGCAATCATATTCAAATTCGCCAACAAGGATAAGAAAATGAAATCTCAGTATGATGAAAGACAGGAGTTAGTAAGAGGAAAAGGATACAAATTTGCATTTTGGACTTTCTCAGTTTGTGAAGCTGTGTTTATGATAATTGATATGGCATTTCCTAATATAGTTCCATTATTTTTTGCAGCTTTTGCATCTATAATGATTGCAGGAATAGTGCTTGCTCTTTACTGTATATTCAAAGGTGCTTACTGGGGAATGAATAACAATAGAAAAAGATATATTGCTGTATTCATTGCTGCAGGATTAATAAACTTTATGTCTGCCATTATGGCTATAGTTAATGGGGAGATGGTCGTTGATGGTAAATTGGAGCCACCTTCAATTAATCTTATGTGCGGAATTATGTTAGTAATCATTGGCGTAGCAATCGCAATTGATTCTTTCAGAAATAAGAAAGAAAGTGAGGAGTAGCCAATGAAAAATCTAAAATTAAAGGCTGCCAGGGCCGGAATGGATTTAAGCCAGGACGATTTAGCGAAGGCTGTCGGAGTTTCAAGACAGACTATAAGTGCAGTTGAAAAGGGTGACTACAATCCAACAATTAATCTTTGTATAGCAATATGCAAGGCTTTAAATAAAACACTGGACGAACTCTTCTGGGAAGATTAAAATAAAAACAACATCTGGTCTTATAAAAAAAACAAAAACAGGTCATTTCCGAATGCCAGTTTAACAAGTATACTCTGTAACATAAAGTGAAAGAGTTGAGTCGACAAAACAAATTAATTACTGGCATTTGAGAGGAGACAGGATGTAGTATGAATAAAAATCTATTGAAGGTGGTATATAGTGCATTACTTGCTGCACTTGCATGTGTGGCAACTATGATAATAAGAATTCCATCGGTAGGATCAGTTGGATATGTAAATATAGGAGATACCATAGTACTTATTAGTGCGTGGCTCTTAGGCGGAGTATATGGAGGTCTGGCAGCAGGAATTGGAACTGCACTTGCAGATTTGTTGGCAGGCTATGCATATTATGTACCAGGTACATTCATTATAAAGTTTTTGATGGCTTTTATTGCATTCCTTATTTTCAAGACGGTAAAGAAAGAAATTATTGGTCTTTTGCTAAGTGGATTAGTTGCTGAATTAATCATGATTGTGGGATACTTTTTCTACAAGGCATTGATTCTTGGAAAGGGCTTTGAAGCTGCTATTCCATCAGTCTTTAGTAACATAGCTCAGGGTGTGACAAGTCTTGCAATAGGTATTATACTGTATTATGCTTTAGAAAAAGCGAAATTCAATAATGCTTTTCGCTCAAGCTTAAACAAGTAATGAAGTAATGGAAAGTCGAGGCGTGTGATAATGCACGAAGATATACGCAATCAGGCCAAATTGGTCACAGAAGAAATAATAAAAGTAGCAGGATTAAAAAAGGGGCAGATTCTGGTAGTTGGTTGTTCATCATCTGAGGCCTGTGGTCAGAAAATAGGAAGTGATTCTAATTTGGAAGTGGCACAGGACATATTTGAGGGGATATATGAAGCAACCCAGGAAAATGGTATATATATCGCTGCTCAGTGCTGCGAACACTTAAATCGTGCCATTATTATAGAAAGAAGCGCTGTTCCTTATCATGAAGTATGTAATGTAGTGCCTAAACCTAAGGCCGGAGGTTCGTTCGCAACAACTGCTTATGAAAGATTTAGTGATCCGGTAGCAATAGAGGAAATAAAAGCTGACGCAGGAATTGATATTGGCGATACGCTTATTGGAATGCACTTAAAAAGAGTTGCGGTTCCAGTAAGACTTGAAAATAATAAAATTGGTGAAGCACATGTAGTGGCTGCCAGAGTCAGACCTAAATTTATCGGTGGTGCGAGAGCCAATTATGACGAAGATTTGTTATAAAGGAAATTATTATAAACAGAGTGATTAGAAAATATAAAGTGTCCGCATGCGGACACTTTATTATATATTGGAGCATAAGCATTCCTAACAGATAACTTAGGAAACAAATGGAGTATTTACATGAACAAATATATAGAACTATATGAAAAAATGCGTCAGGATATAATCGATGGAATTTATAAGCCTAACACCAAAATCCCATCCAAGCGGGTAACAGCTGACAATTATGGTGTAAGTCTAATCACTGTTGAGCATGCCTATGAGCTTTTGTGCGAGGAAGGATATATAACGCCAAGGGAAAGAAGTGGCTATTTCGTGGCATATGATGTTAATGAAACGGATATTCCGCTAAGGAGAGGTAATCTTGGTGCGAAAAATGAAAATCCAGTTGGAACACAGTTATCCAACCGTTCGTTCCAAAATACGTCAGATAATACACAGACTATTAATGATGGTACCATGTTTTCCTATAACATATATGCTAAAAAGGCAAGAAAAGTGCTCACAGATTTCGAGGAAGAGATACTTAAGAAGTCTCCGGGATTCGGGGCTTTATATCTTAGAGAAGCTATTGCGATGTATCTTGAAAGGAGCAGACACATAAAAGCTGATCCTTCGGAAATAATAGTAGGTTCCGGTGCGGAATATCTTTATGGATTAATCGTAAGGGCGCTTGGACGTGATAAGGAATTTGCTATTGAAGATCCATCCTATCAGAAAATAGCCCAAATATATAGCTCTGAAGGGGTCAGGCTCGATTTGCTCCCGCTTGATAGCAACGGTATCAAAAGTTCGGCACTCAAAAAAACGAAGGCCGATGTTCTGCATATTACTCCGTATCGAAGCTTCCCAACCGGAATATCTGCAACAGCAGCCAAGAAACGAGAATACCTTGAATGGAGCAGGATTAATAATGGTTTTATCATAGAGGATGACTTCGAATCTGAATTTTCGCCACTTCGAAAGTCGGAAGAGACGCTTCATGCCATAGATACTGAAGGTAGAGTAATATATATCAATACGTTTTCAAGAACCATAGGTGGAGCTATCAGAATTGCGTATATGGTCATTCCTAAAAGGCTAAAACCATTATTTGAGGAAAAAGTTGGATTCTATAACTGTACTGTTCCAACATTTAACCAGTATATTCTTGCAGAGATTATTAATGATGGTGATTTTGAGAGGCATCTTAACAGAGTTCGCCGTATTACGCGTGCTTCCAAGTAGCTGACAGACTATATTTTAAAAGGATTATATCGCGATAGAAATAGGAATGACTCAAAATATTGTGTTTTTTCTGTTGTTTTTAAACTAAATGTGGTATTATAACGTGGTATGTAAATTTTTTACATAAGTACAAACATATAGAAACATAAAAAGCTTTTATAAGAAGTACAAGAGGAGAACATTAATGAAAAAATTGAAAATAAGTGCATTAATCATTGCTTTGATGGCTATGGTTGTTGCAGGCTGCAGCCAGGAGGAAAAGGAAGCTCCTAAAGTGCCAGCAGTTGAAGAAATAGTTCCAGGTGTTAACGATGTTGATACATTGAACCAGGGAGCAGAACCAACTGAAGAACCAGAACCTGAAGTTGAGGAAGAAAAGGATCCAGAGGGAATGTACCGCTCGGAGCTTACTAATGAGTGGATAGACGAAACCTTAAAGAATCAGCGTCCTATCGCAGTTATGGTAGATAATGAAAGAACAGCGCTTGACCATTTCGGAGTTAATTCTGCTGATATTGTTTATGAAATGATGAACAGTACAGAAAATGACAGAATTTCAAGACTCATGGTTGTCATGAAGGATTGGAAAAATGTTGAACAGTTGGGCTCAATCAGAAGTACGAGACCAACCAATTTCATGATTGCAGCAGAGTACAATGCAATTTTGATCCATGATGGCGGTCCATTCTACAATGATGAATACTATAAGAAGAGCTATGTTAATAATTTAAGCGGTGGATTCGCAAGATTTATTAATGGTAAGAATCTGGAGTTCACAGAGTATGTAACAGCTGAAGAATACACTAATACAAAGGGCAAGAAGTACGACGGACTTAATAAGCGTATAGAAGATGCCAAGTATTCTACTGAATATAATGAATTTTATCCAGGAACTCATTTTGAGTTCGCAGAAGAAGAGAATGATTTATCTTCTTCAACTAATGCAAAAGATGCAACATATGTGAAAATGCCATTTTATCATAACAGTTCAGAGCTTAAATATAACAAAGATACTAACCTTTATGAATATTATGAATATGGTAAGCCTCATATAGATGCTCTGACAGGTGAGGTTACAGCATTCAAGAATGCTATCGTATATGGTGTAAGTCATACTAAGCTGGATGCTAACGGATACCTTATCTATAACGTTATAGGAAAAGGTGACCATGGATATTTCCTGACTAATGGAAAAGCTATTCCTATTTCATGGATTAAGCCTGAAGAGACAGCTATAACTGAATTTTATATTCCTGAAACAGGCGAGAAGATTAAGCTCAATACAGGAAAAACATATATAGCTATCATTCCTGATGATACATGGAATGAGGTTGTTGTAAGTGATGGCTCAACACCTTCTTCGGACGCAAATACTAACACTACAGCAGCTAATACAGATACAACTGTTACTAATTAGTAATAAATAATTGGTAGTTAACAATTAGTCAATCAAAAACCACCCGATTTCTTGATAGATTATAGCGTTGATGCTATAATATAAGACCAAGGTCGGGTGGTTTTTCGTGGAAAAAATGTTTTTTTATTTTGATCTTTGCGCGATTGTTGTCTGTGTGATTTTAATTGTCGCATTAATATCGAGGAAACTAACCAAGGGCCGCAGCAATATTCTCTTTATGATGCTTGTTGTGGCTGTTTTTCTTACGGCCTTTTTTGATATCATAGCCACAAGTCTTGATTATTCTACAGAAGTCACTAAATATGCTACTCCTACAAGATATTTACTTAATACTCTTTACTTTATGTTCAGGAGTATTACTGTACCCTTGTACATTATGTATGTCTGTTCGCATATGGGCATTTCATATCTTTTCTATGAAGACAGAATTTTCAGAAGAATACTGGCAATTCCTGTGTTTATTGCTTCTGTAATTATTTTGTCTAATCCATTTACTCGTTTGGTATTTTCAATAGGTGATGATCTTAAATATTATCGTGGACCACTCACATTCGCGCTTTATTTTATTGGCTTTTACTTTGTAGTTGTGGCATTCGTTATTATTCATAAGAATTATCAGCTTCTAACAAAAGGAAAAATGATTGTATTACAGATGTTTCTTCCGATTAATGTAGTATCTGTAGTTCTTCAGATGATATGGAGTGATGTAAGATTCGAACTCTTTATTACAACTCTTTTATTAATTACCATGGCTATTACAGTCCAAAGACCGGAGGATTTGGTAGATTATATAGTTAATGCCAATAGCTATAGTGCTTTCATTTCTGATGTTAAGAAAAGCTATATAGCTAAGACTCCAATGGTATTCATGTTCGTAAAATTCACGAATTACTATGTTCTAAGAAGAAGTATAGGACATGATTATTATTCAAAACTTCTTAGAAATATTTCTGACAAAATGTACCGTATTTCGAAGATTATGAAGGTTCATGGCGAAATATATTATCTTGATAATGGCTCATTCGCTGTTATGACTTCTATGCGTGAGTACGAACAGCTCCTTGATATGGGCAGAATTATTGCAGCATATCTTCAGGAACCTATGAAGATGGAGCATTTAGAGGTAATGCTGGATGCAAGAGTGTGTGTTGCTACAACTCCTGAGGATATAGATAATGAGGCCGCACTTTTACTGTTCGCGAAGAACTTCCAGAATAAGGTCCCGGAAGAGAGAAGGTTAATTTTACTTTCATCGCTGATGTCATCAAGAGATTTCAGATTAAGGAATGATATTGATGCAATCATCAACAGAGGAATTCAGACGAAGAATTTCGAGATGTATTATCAGCCAATATATTCGATTAAGAAGAAAAAGTATGTTTCGGCTGAGGCTCTCATCAGATTAAAGGATCCTAAATATGGCTTCGTATCTCCTGCACTTTTCATACCGGCAGCAGAAGAAAGTGGAGCAATTCACCAGATTGGAGATTATGTTCTTGAGGAAGTATTCAGTTTCATCGCAAGTACCGATTTCAGGGAATTAGGACTTGAATATATAGAGATTAATCTTTCGGTTGCTCAGTGCATTGAGGCTAATCTTTTTGAGAAGATTGATGGTCTTATGAAGAAGTATAATGTTAGACCAGATCAGGTTAACCTTGAAATAACAGAAACCTCTGTAGACTATGATCCAGCTACCACGGACAAAAATATAAACAAGCTTCATGAGGCAGGTATTACATTCTCACTTGATGATTATGGTACTGGTTATTCGAATATCACAAGAGTTGTATCTTTGCCACTTGATATTGTTAAGCTTGATAAGACACTGGTAGATGAGATGGATACAACAGTAATGTCCACGGTTATTAATAACACGGTCAGCATGCTTAAACGTATGAATAAAAAAATTCTGGTTGAAGGTGTTGAGGAATTCAGACAGTACCAGAGGTTCGAGGATCTTGAATGTGATTACATTCAGGGATATTTCTTCTCGAAACCATTGCCTAGGGATGAATACATTAAATTTGTTAAGGAAAGAAATATAGATTAATGACTAACATTTATTATGATATCTGTGCACTTGCTATCCTTATGCTATTTATGGGATCGGTGCTGGCAAGAAAGCAGATGTACGGTCGAACCAACTACATAATGTTTGTTATGATGGCGGTGTCTATTCTGGCTACGATAGGAGACCTTGGAGGGGCCATGATAGAAGATTTCGCTTCTGCCACAAGGCTCAGCAGAACATTTTGCTATGTGCTGAATTTTCTGTACTTTTTAATGCATAACATTATTATGCCTATATACATATTGTATATTTACAGCAGTATTGATATTTGGCATCTTTTCATTAAAAAGAAAGCACTTAAGGTATTGTGGTGGGCTGTAGTAGGTGTGGATGCGCTGGCTCTATTTCTTAATGGATTTTTACTTGATGTATACAGAATTACTCCTGACGTTAAATACCAGAGAGGTCCATGGATAGCAGTATTTTATATTTGTGCAGCAATACATGCAGTATGGGTATTCGTAATACTTGCAAAATATAGAAAAATCATCAACAAGGATAAGATGATGGTTCTTATATTCATAGCATTCCTTCTGATGGGCGGTGTAATTGTTCAGTTTATCATACCGGGAATGGCCATAGAGATGTTTAGTATTGCATTGGCATTCATGTTCTTCATGGTTGTTGTAAGGCGTGAAGAGGCACAGGTTGATCCAATTACAGGTGCGATTAAATATAACGAAGGCGTTGAGAGAGTATCCAAGAATTTCGTATCAAGAAAGCCATCGAATGTAGTATTCATTAAAATACGAAATCATAAGAACATTCTTATGTATCTTGGT
This sequence comes from Lachnospiraceae bacterium, assembly GCA_024399135.1. Taxonomy (GTDB): domain Bacteria; phylum Bacillota; class Clostridia; order Lachnospirales; family Lachnospiraceae; genus JAILLW01. The sequence continues at coordinate 60,793 of JAKSHY010000006.1, forward strand.
CAGGATAACTACAATGAATTCCTTCATTCGATAACTGATAATCTAAGACGTATTTGCAAAGATACAGGCTGGAGACCAGACGTATATTATTTGGAAAACGGATTGTATTCTTTATTAGATGAAGGAAACAGTTATGAACTTGCGAAAGAAACAGCTGACAGAATTAATGAATACTTAAGCTCTGAAATAGAGCTTAATGAGTTTAAGGTAATAGTTAATAAGGTCCTTTGTATTGTACGATATCCGGAAGATATTAATGATTTTGCCACACTGTCCACTATCGGTGGAACCTTCCACCGAAACATGAATGCTCAGGACGATGTGATAATATACAGTGATTATCATGAAGACAAGGATTACAAGCTTAAAAATGATATTGAGGAGATAATAGCAAGAGGTCTTAGAAATAATAACTTCGAGATGTATTATCAGCCAATATATTCAACGAGAAGGAAGAAGTTCGTATGTGCTGAGGCGCTTCTTAGATTAAAGGATGAGGAGTATGGTTTCGTATCTCCTGGTTTGTTCCTTCCAATTGCTGAAATTAATGGTTCTATTCATGAAATTGGAGATTACGTAACTAACAGCGTAATAGAGTTCATAGCAAGCACAGATATGAAAGGGTTAGGCCTTGATTACATTGATATGAACCTTTCGGCAGCTCAGTGTATTGAGGTAGATTTAGTTGACAAGATAATTACCAAGCTTGAAGACTGCAATGTCCCAACCAGCATGCTGAGGCTTGAGATTACTGAGACGGCAGCAGATATCAACCCTGAGATAGTCGATGAGAATGTAAGGAAACTTCAGGAATTCGGAATTCGATTCTCACTTGATGATTATGGTACAGGCTATTCTAATATTAAGCGTGTAACGTCACTTCCTATTGATCAGGTTAAGCTTGATAAGAATTTCGTTGATATGATTGATGATCCGATGATGTGGATAGTAATTCAGGATACAATCAAGATGCTTAAGGAAATGGGTCAGGAGATTATTGTAGAGGGTGTTGAGGATGAACATGTAGCGAAGAAATTCATGGACCTCAGAGCGGATTTATTACAGGGCTGTGAGCTGATTCAGGGCTTCTATTTCTGCAAGCCTCTTCCAGCAGATGAATTCATTAAGTTTATGAAAGAACATAATAATTAGTAAAAAAGAGTAAGGATTTAAGAGATCATAACTGATGAAGTAGCTAAGACTAATCAGAAGGTATAACAAAAGCGTGTGTCGTAACTGACACACGCTTTTATATTGCATGTCACGCTTTAAATAGCGTGTAATATTTAGTTCGTCAACTAGTACATAATAATCTGTCTCCAGTCGGAGATACCGATGTAGTTGAGAGCCCACTGATTATATTCACCAGGATTTCCACGAACAAGGGACTGATATACCTGCTCTGAAATACCAACTGTACCGAAGTTAAGCTGTCCACCTTCGTTCATTCTGTGGAAGTAAATTCTCTTAACTAAAGGATTGTTTCTACAAGCCTGGTAGCAGGCCATCATAGCAGCTGCCTGAACCTCATAGCCCTGAGCTGATGTGATTCCGATTTCTGGAAGAATAATTTCTCTAACCTGACCTTTTGAATTAAGCATTCCAGGAACTGTCATCATGCTGGTCATTACAGGAAGGTTCTGGAATGAAACCATTTTATTAGTCTTAATCTGGTTAACGTAGTAGGAACCGTTAGGGCATCCTGACATATCCCAGAATTTAGCATATGTAAGTGGTGTAAGGTATGGATGGAATGCTAAGTTCCAATCGATATTACCTTCAGCGCAGATGAGTTCATTAAACTTAATCATGAAGTCTGCAGCATCCATAAAGGTGTAGTCGCCTGCTCTGTTTCTATCCCACATCTGGTCAAGTGAAATATATACCTTGGCATTGGCGTTAGCACTCTTAATTGCGTTGTATGCAACTCTGAAGGCCTGAGCATATTCTCTTACGAAATTATCCCAGCCTGTAAACGCCATATAGTTCCATGTTCTTGTATTAACCTCATTACCGAAGATGAATTCATCTACCCTTGTATTGGCAGCAAGACCATACATTGAAGCTCTTAGAGTATTAACACCATCAAGGGTTGCAGCATTGAACTGATAATATTTCTTAGTGCCCATAGGGTGTGGATCGCGAATTTTACATGATGGATTAATTAATGTTGGATTAGCACAGTTAACAATTACAGCAGTTGAGTAATTTCCCTGATTAACTAAAGCTTCATTAACTTCACCTACTCTGTAAAGGACCATCTTGTCATAAGGTTCAACATATCCAACATTCTGAGGCTGTCTGGTTCTCGTTGCAGCAACTTCAGGATTGGTTATGTACTGAGCATTGGCAATCATCTGATACTTTCCACCAACCTTAACGCAAAGCCCGAATTTGTTACAGATCTGACTTACGCCAGCCTGATTATTAAGACTGAATGAGAATGATGGGGTAGCTGATGCTGGAGCCTGTGCTACGACATAGTCTGTAGCTGTAACAGAATACTCGTATGGCTGCATGGCAACAAGGTACATAAGTCCATCATCTGACGAAGGAACCTGAGTCAATGTAGCAGAGTATGAAACAGTTCCGGCTGATGTTAATGCACAACGCGCTGCTACAGCATAATTAGTAACTGCACTTTTGGCACTTACTGTGTTTGATAGTACGATAACTGCAATAAGTGTTGTAACTAATACAGTTAATTTTTTAAGTGTCTTTTTCATATTTCCCCCTTATTGTGGTGTTATATTAATGTCGCTCAATGACATTGTATTAATACTTACAGTGCAGACACCATCCTTTGCGTAAGCATTAACTACTATTGGATAGCTAAATGGGTTCACGAATTTTAAATCAAGTAATCCCCAGTTAACTGTAGCGTCAAGGTTCTTCTTGAGGTAAGAAACAGGAAGCGAATGAACATGACGTTCAGAAGCTGGAATTCCGGCAATCATCATGGCTACATATGTGGTTGAAGAAACCTGACATATTCCACCACCGATTCCATCTACTACTTCCTTTCCTACATAGATATGAGCTTTGGTGAAACCACGTTGTGTAGTTCTCTTTCCAACAGCTTCATTATATGAAAAGGTTCCGCCAGGAAGAATTACAGTTCCATCCATATAGTTTGCAGCAAGTTCCACATTCTTTGCTCTTGGAATCTTGGCATTATAGCTTGTTGAATATCTACCAAGAGTCACTGTGTTATATGGATCCTCAGGTGGGAACCAGTGAACTCGATTCTGGGCAATTCCTTTTTCAAGATAATGCTTGTAGTATTTCCAGTAATCATAGGTATAAAGGCTCATTAAATCCTCATTATAGAACATGTAAGCCTTAACATTGAAAGTGGGATCCTTGTACATCAATTCAAGATACTGCTCAGGTGTAAGCTTGGTTGAAGCATTAAGATTCTGAGCATACCAGCCCTCTGGTGATACTGTCTGATTGATAGCAGGAGTCTCATCAGCCAGGGCATTGGTTGAAGAAAAAGAAGTAAAGGAACACACCCCGATAACTACGGTCATCAAAAGACCGAAAATTTTCTTTTTCATATTCTGTTATCCTCTGTTTAGTTTTTATATGTGAATTCAACGTGAATAATCTTTGAAAAGTCCAAAAATACAATAGATTACCCAAAAGACACACCAATAAAAAGTTAACATAAACTTAGCTCAAAGTAAACATTTTGTGGTAATATATTTTGTGTAGTTTAGTTAGGAATTTCTATGAAAAGAATAAAGGTTCAGTTCACCTCGCTATGCATAATAGCATTAGGTGCAATTATAAGATTAATATATGTATTAAACACCTCGGTTTATGAAAGGAGTCATGATGTTGGAGCATACTCAGCTCTCACAGATTCCATAGTTAATCCGGGGCATTTAGGATACATAGAATACATTGCGAAATTTAATCATCTGCCGGATTTTGATCCGTTCACAATATTCAGCTATTATCATCCTCCACTTCATCATATACTGAGTGCAATTGTTGTTAAAATCAGTTCGTTCTTTACTGATTCTGTTGATGCGTGCTTTGAAAATATACAGCTGCTTGTTCTTTTGTTTTCGGTTATAACACTTATATTTTCATATAAAATACTGAAAGAGGTTTCGAAAAGAGACTGGCAGATAATTCTTGGACTATTACTTATAACCTTCCATCCTTCAATGATATTAATGTGTGGATATGTTAATAATGATATGCTGACAGTTATGTTCGAGACTATTGGAATTTACTATACAATAAAATGGATGAAGAACTATCAGTTCAAATATCTCATTTTTATGGCGCTATCCTTAGGCCTTGGAATGTGTACCAAAATTAGTGCGATAGTTATAGCAGTTCCGATGGGCGTTTTGATGCTGATGCATTTGATAGATGCAATAAGGTTTGCTCGAAATGATGAAAAAATGAAAAATGAGACCTCCGATTCTGAAAATAAAAGTGCATTAACAAAATGCATTCGTGAATATCTGGTGTTCGCTGTAATCTCGATAGGACTCGGACTTTCGTGGACTGTACGCAATTTCATTTTGTTTGGTACTAAGCCAGGAATTGCTTCAGCAACTCCGGAAGATATTAAATATATGGGGAATTATTCAGTTCTGACAAGACTTGGAATTCCCATGAACTGGGAACTTGAATATCCTTTTCATAATGAATATGGTTCTGTTTCTGATAATGCATGGCTTATTATGTTTAAGACTTCAATTTTCGGAGAAATAAGACCTGATATTTCTTCTTTTGCAATTCTCTTATGTCGTATAGCACTTATAGCGACGGTGGTTTTAGGACTGTTACTTACATTCATCACTATCTATACAGCCATGAAGGATATAAGGCAGGGAAATCGAAAGCTTGGAATATTAGTGTTGTCTGGATGGTGTGCTGTACTTTTGACATATATGGTTTTCGTAATCAAGTACCCATATACCTGCAGCTGCGATTTTAGGTACATTATTATTTCCCTTTTATTCGGAGCAATAGCACTTTCGAGATTAAAGGAACTTCCTTTTAAGAGTAAACATAGTGAACAAAATTAATAGAAAGAATATAAACAATTTAATAGGTGTATCTTTATTCATAATGGCATGTATTTCGATGTCTTTAATCGTAAGGACAGCTTTTGGTGATGATATATGGTACGACGAGGTGTTTTCACTCAATTTTGCTAAAAAAAGCTTTGGGGATATAGTAAGCCTTACAGCTAAGGACGTTCATCCGCCTCTATATTACTTTTATTTGAAAATTGTGACCACACTTCTTTCTTTTTTAGCGCCAGGAATGTCTTTTACAGTATGTGCGAAGATGGCATCAGTGATACCGTGGATAGTCATAATGATTCTTGCTGTCACAATAATCAGAAAGAAATTCGGAATTATAACGGCAGGGATGTTCGCTCTTTTGGTGTCTTCGATGCCACAGATTGGCTATTACTATGTAGAAGTAAGAATGTATGCCTTTGCCCTATTGCTGATAACGATTAGCTTTATGGCATTGATAGGAATTATTGACGACTCTTCGAAGAAAGTTAACTGGATTGTTTTCTTTGTAGCCGGAATATTAACAGCATACACTCAGTACTATGCCCTGATTGGAGTGATAGGTTTATATATTGTCCTTTTTGTTCATCAGGTAATTAATAAGAATATTAAGGACAAAAAAATATATGTTATGGCAGTATTTTCCATAATTATGTATGTTCCGTGGATTCCGTCACTTCTTAATCAGATGGCGAATGTTTCAGAAAGCTACTGGATACAGCCACTTACCTTAAGAAGCATTTTGGGATGCGTCAAATATATGTTTCTCCCATCTGGCTGGGGAGGCATTATGATATATGCTATTACGGCACTGATGATATGTGTGACAATTCTTGTTCTGGTTATGTTTTTTATTATGAAGCCATCTAAACGCGATATGATTATTGGAATGTCAGGGATTATCGTGTTAGGAACAGTAATTCTGTCAGGCTTTGTTCTCTCGTGGCTTAACCGGCCAATATTCGTATACAGATATATGATACCGGTTCTTGGAGTCTTTTATCTTTCACTTGCTTTCATGCTGGGAAGGGTAATTAATAAATGCAATATTTTAGTTGTACTGATTATTATTTATGCTGTTGGTGGATATTACACTACTGATGCTATACTGAATGAAGAAAATAATAAGCTTGAACAGTCAAAGAATGCGATGCAGGTATTGGAAAGTATTCCAGAAGGCAGCGTTATTATAACTAACTTTGATCATGTAACAACGCTTATGGATTATTATAAGGAGAATTGTGATATTTACCTGTACGAGGGTGAACTGGATCCGCTGGTTGAATATATGTTTAACCGTCCCAATCAGACAATGCAGCGTTCTCAAATTGAAAACTTAGTTGCAACTAATCAGAATGTGTACTTTTTCGGAAGCTTTAATTCACGTGATGAAATCCTTGAAGACTGGTCTTCTTTGGGGATTACTTCAAATGAGCAGGCTTCAATTCTTATAGAACGTTACTGGATAAATATATGGGAACTCAAACATGATGGAATATAGTATTTTGTAACTGTCATCATGATATGAAAATAAAAAATTATGCTAAAAAATATTAAAAAACTATCCAACAAAACATTGATCTATCCAATAGTAGCTTTCTTCGGGATTGTCTATCTTCTTAGAATGTTTTTAAATCATCCATGGTACGATGAGCTATATACCTACTATTCCTTCATAAGCAAGGGTCCTATATATGCTGCAATTCACTGGCCGCTTCCTAATAACCATATGGGTTATTCGGCTTTGGCTGCATGCTTTGGCATATTTGGCCAGGCAACGATTGCACTAAGAGGAGTATCGTTCATTGCAGCGACTTTGAACATCTATTTGATATATAAGCTTAGTGAAAAGCTTGTGGAAAAATACAGTCTGATTCCACCAGTTCTTTATGGAACGATGTTTTTGGTACACAATATTTCAGTTCAGGGACGTGGATATACACTGGCGACAACCTGTTATCTGGTAGCTTTGCTTAGCATGTATATGATATGCAGTGAAGAAAAGGCGAAAAGAAGATATTACATTCTCTTCGCAGGAGCTCTTTCCTTTAGCGCATATATACTTGCAAGCTCGGCATTTTTCATAGTACCAGTATGTTTGACAGGTGGTTTGTACCTTTTGATTAACAAAAAATATAAGACGCTCCTCAGGCTTGTTATGGCAGGCGTTGTGGCCGGACTTATAGCTATGTTTTTGTATTCAGTGGTATGGCTTGCAATAGGGTCTAATCTTCTTAGCAAGACAGATGGAAGTGGATTCACTGGAGTATATCAGATTTCGATAATTAAAGAGGCTCCCATCAAGGCTCTTTCAACAGGAATTGAGTATATGCTTGCAACTCCTTATATCCAGAGCATTGAAAGAAGCGAAGTGATTAGTGGAATGTTCGGCTATCTTAGTACACTGTTTGGACAGTACTATTCAGGGCTTGGGGAGGCTATTGTAATCTTCCTTTTGGTAGTTTTAGTTCTTTCGATTGTATGTGTAATTAAGAAAAAAGAAAGCTTCCTTGAAATGTTTCTTCTGGTTTCGATAGTAATGCTTCCTGTTATGCTTATAATACAGTCGCAGCAGCCATATTACAGAGTGTTTTCGTATTTTGGTGTTGTTGTGGCGTTAAGCTTTTCGAAGATGCTTAACCAGCTTAAGATTCCTAAATCTATTGCTTATATAATTGCACTTTTGTTGCTGGTTTTGCTGTTTACACCTGATTATATGGCACCTATGGCATCACGAGAAAACGACATCTATGAAGCGTCAGAGCTTTTGGCGGCGAATAAGGAACCACTTGGTGAGGGTGATACTATTCTTTATGCAGATGATTACCAAAAGTATGTATTTAAGTTCTATTATGACCTTGATCTGGAAGAAAAACCAATGGGTGAGGCGAAGTACATTTTCCTTCCAAAGGATTTAAATGGTGTCTGGCCGATGCTTTTTGATGAGAATAATTTTGATTTTGATTCATTAAATAATTGCTATGAGGAAGTAGCAGCAACAGCTCAGTACACGGTTTATTCATTAAAATGATCTCTAAAAACGGTTGATGTGGAGCCATAGATTATAGAAGTAGATAATATGGAAAAATTGAAAGAAAACTCCAGAATTTCATATTTAGATGTAGCCAAAGGGATAGGAATTATCCTGGTAGTTATGGGGCATACAGGTTTTTTGAAGGATGCTGTTTCAAAATATATTTTCAGCTTCCATATGCCTTTATTTTTCGTAATCTCAGGAATGCTTATTAACCTTAAACATGAGGAGAATAAGGATTTTGGAGAAACTATCAGGAAGAAGGCGAAAGCCTTACTGATTCCGTATCTTTCATTTAGTGTCATATATATTATTATTTCACTGGTTGAGAATTATTTTGGAGTCATGTCAAAGGAAGAACTCATTCAGGGAATAATTTATATGTGCACGTTTTATGGAGATTCAACGCTTTGGTTTCTTCCGGCTCTTTTGATTAGTGAAGTATTATTCATCTTCCTTATGAAGCGTATGAAAGGACAGCTGGTACTTATAATATCCGTACTTTCGGGTGTTATTGCCTTTACTGTTCAGACGCTTATAACACCAGTATGGGCAAGTCATACGGATTCTTTGTTAATAGTTAATCTGATAGACTTTTTGAGAGTGTTTCTTCGAGGAATCATAGCAGAGAGCTTCGTTGTTTTTGGATTTTTCGGGTACAAATATATAGCTGATAGCAAGAACAATAAGTTACTGGATCTGGCTAAAGGTATTGCTTTACTAAGTTTAACTTTTGGAGTTTCGTATTTTAATGATACGGTTGATTTTCACAGAGTAGTTTTAGGAAATTATGCATCATTCCTATTGGCCGGTATTTTAGGATCCTTTGGAATTATCATTCTTTCGAAGGCTATGGAAAATGTTCGTATTCTGACGTACTTTGGAAGAAATTCTTTGATAGTAATGTGTACGCATTTAAGATTTTATGTACTTTTTGGTGCTATTAATCTTGCATTTTTAGTTAATATGTATGTAACTCGCGCGAAAGATTATATCTTTATGCTGGTTGTACTTGTTTCAAGCTTTTTGCTTGAGGCTCTCATTATAGAAATTATTGTAAGGTTTCTTCCATTTCTAATTGGGAAATCAAATAAGAAGTGTTAGAAGAAGGCTGGACAGTAATAATTGGAATTATTTAAATACGTGAAATTGGGTTAAATTATCTAATGACTGAAAATAAGAAAATGAGAATATTGTCTGCACTTGGAATTATCCTGATAGCTGCAGGCCATTTGGAACTTGACTATTTTACTTTAGGAGGGCTTTTTCCCTACTATTCTTTTCATGTCTATATTTTTCTTTTTGTTTCGGGATATTTTTACCAGACTGATGATGAAAAACATATTGGAAAATTCATTGTACGGAAGACCAAAAAACTGTTACTTCCATATTTTTGCTGGAATTTAGTATATGGACTGTTAAGTCTTTTGCTTCGAAACTTTGATATCATGATAGGTCAGGAGCCAAGCTTAAGGACACTTTTCGTGGAGCCTTTTTTAGGTGGTCACCAGTTCATGTTTAATTTCCCTGCATGGTTCGTGCCAGCACTTTTCATAGTTGAAGTAATTAATGTCACAGGACGAGCATTCATAGGTGCCATAGTGACTAAATTAAAGTGTAGTAATGTTGCCGGTAAAGTAGATTTAATTATGGGAGCAGGCTCACTTTTGGTTGGAATAGCAACAGTATACCTTGCGATGGGAGGACATGTCTGGGGGTATTGGAAGACACCTGGAAGATTCCTTATCATGCTTCCTGGAATTTATCTTGGAAGAGTATACAAAAAAGCTATAGAGCCTTTTATTAATAATGTGATTAAAAAGAAATTTGGCAAGGCAGGATATTATATATTATATTTTGGCGTTATTTTGGCAGTGCAGCTTGCTATGGTTAATACGCTTGAAAATCTTTCTTTTAGTACAGTATGGTGTCAGAATTTTGCATCAACCTGTGTTGGACCATTTTTGTCAGTAACTACCGGAGTTTTATTCTTTTTGGGAATAGCAGAACTGATATCAGAATTTAAGACCAGTATAGGAACTAAAATATCTTCCTTTTTCACCTTGATTGGAAGGGAGACCTTCGGGATTATGATGCACCATATGTTTGTACTGTTTTTAATAAACAGCGTGTGCTTTTTTGTCTTTAAGTATAATCTTGGAGCTGAAGGTTTTGATGCTTTGGAGTATTCAACCAATGTAAGCTACCAGTATCTTTATGCAGGGTATCATGCAACACACATTATAAATCTTGCATTGGTAGTGATGGTGCCTTCACTTATATATGGCTTGATTCATAGTAAGAAAATGAATAAACCACGTTAGCGTTAATGGCATAAAATAGATACAAAAATATACGATTTATGATAGAATGAATTTATGATTATTGTGAAAATTGTGGCAGCAGTAATTAGTCTTATTGCAGTAATGTATATGATGGGATTGTTGCCAGTAAGTCTTATGAAAATTTCATCTAATAAGATTTCAAATGCTCTAATCTACGGGTTTGTCATGCTATTGGCTCTTTTGGAAATAGTTGGTATTCCCATAGTTCTTTTGATGGATTATTCCGGATATCATGTTTTCGTCACCGCATTTTCAATCGCAATTTTAATATTTTCAGCACTAGGGGTGTACTTTGGCAGAAAGGATATATTAAAGCCAGAAGCTCCGATTAGCTTTAAGTCATATTCATTAGAGTCGAAGGTCTATCTTTTTGTGCTACTTGGCTGTATAGCGTTTCAGGTAGTTATGTGCTTTTTGCTGGCAAGCATGGATGCAGATGATTTTTATTATAATGCACAGGCTCTTCAGGCTCAGGATTATGATGTTCTTTACAGAATTGATGTTAATACAGGTCGCTCTACGAGCCTTGATATCAGACATGCGCTGGCACTTTTTCCAATTCTGGAGGCATATATCAGCTCGGTATTTGATATTCATGTGGTGATGCTGGCTCATAAGGTTATGCCGATTGTTCTGATTCCACTTTCTTATCTTCTGGTGTTTAAAATAAGTGAAAAGCTGTTTCCAAAAAAGAAAGAGCTTCAGTTTATATTTACTATACTTATCAACGTGTGGAGAGTGTTTGGGTTTGTTTCGTATTTTACGACAGAGACATTCTTCCTTCTTAGAACCTGGCAGGGAAAATCGGTTGCCGGAAATTTTATTATTCCTGCGATAATCTATATCTTTTTGCTGATGCATGAGAACAAAGATACAGTTTCTAAAGGACTTTTAATGCTCCTTGCGGCACTGGTTATTGCAAGCGGTGCTTCAAGCTCACTTGCGGTCATGCTAAGCTGCGGCCTGATAGTTCTTCTTGCTCTTTTGTTTTCAATATTGGAAAGAAAGCTTAAGACTGCTCTTTTGGAAATTCTATGCTGTATTCCGGGAGTATTGTACATTTTACTGTATGTTATTAGTGGTTGATTATGGGTGGATATTTTCTTGATGCCTTAAGGGCAATTAAAAATTTCACAGGACTTAAACCATTGTTTGGAATTGCCGTTATAGCCTGGTTTTATCTTTTCTTCAGAGAGAAGAATAAGTCACTCAGGGTTGTTTTCGTGGCAATGCCATTAATTATGATGCTTATTTTTATCTGTCCGTTAACAATGTGGGCATTCGACAAGGCAGGCCTTGATCTTGACACGTACTATAGAATGCTCTGGATTGTTCCAATTGGTATGATGAGTGTCTACACAATTGTGAAGCTTATAGGTAAGAATTTTAAGACAAGAATTGCAGGCCTAGTTCTCACAACAGCTTTGATTGTTTTTTCAGGTCAGTATATTTATAACAGTCCTATATTTTTTGAGTCTGAGAATCTGTATGGAATTCCACAGCAGACGATTGACGTTGTTGATTATATAAGGAGCCAGGACAGTCATGAAATCATTAATATCTGTCCTTCGGCTGATTTGATAACCACAATAAGACAGTATGATTCTAAAATGAGAATGCCTTATGGAAGAGATATGTTTAATGCGTCCTTAAACTACTATCATCCGATGTATGAGGTGTTCGAGCAGACTCCAAGACTTAATTTTAATGACCTTGTTAAGACTGGAAGAGAATTTGAGGTTGAGTATTATATTGTATATAGTGCCAGACTTTTAGATGACTCTCCAGAAGACGCAGGACTTATGTTCATAGGAGAGGTTAAGGATCACCTTATATATAAGGATCCTGTGATATCCAAGCAGATTGAACTTTTAGAAGAGTATTATTAAGATGAATTTTAATTCTTTTTCGTTTTTGTTTCTATTTTTGCCAATTACATTACTGATATTCTGGATGCTCAGGAAGAAGGCCAAAGATACACTTTCTCTTTGGTTCTTGTCTTTGGCATCTTTGTTTTTTTATGGAATCAGTTATCCGGAAGGCATTGTGATATTAATAATCAGCCTTCTCGTTAATTATGGACTTATCAGAATTAATACTAAAGGGGCACTGGTATCAGGAATAATTATTGATATTGCTGTGCTTTTAGTATTTAAGTATGGACATTTTTTCTATCCTCAGATTGGAGATAGTATAACTGCTCCTGGAATAAGCTTTTATACATTCTGTGAGGTTGCTGTTTTGATGGAAATGTATAGGAAGAATATAGGAGTTTTAAGCCCGGGAGAGTATTCATTTTTGATTACATTTTTCCCTAAAATGATCCAGGGACCAATAGTAAGACCGCAGGATATGATGGATTCGTCCAAAGTAGTACTAAAAAGACCTGATATTGAAGCAGTATACAGAGGGATTCTTTTATTTTCGATAGGCTGCTTTAAGAAGGTTATAATAGCAGATACTTTGGGAAGTGCTGTGGATTACGGTTTTGACAATCTTTTAAGAATGCATACCTTAGAATCTATAGTTATTATGCTTTCGTATACACTTCAGCTTTATTTTGACTTTAGCGGATATTGTGATATGGGAATGGCGATTGCAGGCTTTTTCGGGATAGAGCTTCCTCTTAATTTCAATTCTCCATATAAGGCACGAAATATTAATGATTTCTGGAAAAGATGGCATATGACACTTACGAATTTCTTTACCAGATATCTTTATATTCCTCTGGGGGGAAACAGAAAAGGCAAGGTGAGAATGTATATCAATCTGCTTTTGATTTTTCTGGTGAGTGGATTATGGCATGGAGCAGGATTTACGTTCATAGTTTGGGGAATGATGCACGGAGTGCTTTATGTTATACATAGGATGTATTCAAATAAGTTCCCTGTGAAAAATGGTAACAGACTAAAGAATGCGGTAAGTGTTCTTCTTACATTCCTATATGTGAATGCGGCCTGGGTATTCTTCAGGGCACCATCTTTAAAGGAAGCATTTAAGCTGTTTGACGGAATAGGAGAAATGTGGTTTCCAAGGTTTAACATATACCTTGCCAACACATTTAATATAGATGAATTCTGGTATGTGATTAAGGTGCTTCATTTAGACAGATTCTGGTGGGGCTCTTACATATTAATGGTTCTTATTTTAGTAATTCTTTTGTTGACAGTGTTTTTCAAAAAATCAGCGATTGAATACTCTAAAAATTGTAAAATAGGTTTTTTAAGTACAGCTTTAATAGTTGTTTTATTAGTATGGTGCATTCTTTCGTTTAATGGGGTTGCAACATATCTTTACGTGAATTTCTAGGTGCTTTAATGACTACTAAAAAGAAGATTAGAAATTTAATAATTGTGATAGCAGTGTCAGTTTTAGTGATACTATCACTGCTTGGAACACTGGTGTATTATATTGATCCGTTTTTTCACTATCATGCGCCTATAGAGGGCTTTTCGTATGTTGTAGATAATCAGCTGACACAGAATCCCGGCATGGCAGAGCATATGGATTATGACAGTGTAATTCTTGGTTCGTCCATGACAGTTAATTTCGAGACGGACTGGTTTAGCGAACTTATGGATCTTAAAACTCTAAAGCTTAGCTATTCAAGTGCATATCCAAAAGACATAAGTAATATACTGGAAAAAATATATAAGCCTGGTGATGATGGAAATAACCGGAATATTAAGAATGTGTTCCTGGGACTTGATATCATAACCTATTCTGGTGATATCAACGAAACGAAGTATCCGATTCCGGAATATCTTTATGATGATAATATAATTAATGATGTTTATTATCTTCTTAACAAGGATGTTCTTCTAAATTATGTTCTTCGTCCTATAGTTGCTCCGGAGCCTATGAATCTTTCGCATATCTATGCGAGCTGGTGGACAGATGATTATTATAACGAAGAATGGGTGCTTAGCAATCACGATGCTATTTTAGAACCTAATCCGGTTAAGATGGATGAAAATGCTTTTGATGAAGCTATTGAGGCTAATCTTGATGTTAATATAATTCCTTATATAGAGAACCATCCTGAGACTACGTTCACTATATTTTTCCCGCCATACAGCATACTGTTCTGGAGTGATGTTATGATGGACAACCATTTTGAGGCAACAGTCAATGCCTACAGGTGCGTAGAGAAAAAACTTAATTCATATGAGAATGTTAAGATGTTTTTCTTTCCTGATATGAAGGATATCGTCTGTGATCTTAATAATTACGCGGATTACACTCATTATCATCCGAAAGTAAACAGAATGATGACAGAGTGCTTCGCGGCCTTTAACGATGGCAGGAATGAAAATTCTTATGAAGGAAAGATGTATTATATAGCAAAAGAGAGTGAAGAAGGCAACCATATGGAAGATTATATGGAGGACCTTATGATAATGCTTGATGAATATGATTTTTCAGGCCTTAGACGGACTCTTAGCGGATATCATGAAAATGAAGGAGAAGATTGATGAAAAAGAAAGTATCCATAAAAGATCTATTGATGCTGCAAATTGTATTTTTGATATACAGCGTATCCTCACTGGTTGCGAAATTTGCGTCAGGAAATGATGTAATGAGCTTTAAGTTCATAATGTTCTATGGACTTGAATTAGTAATACTTGGTATATATGCCATCCTCTGGCAGCAGGTCATTAAGAAGTTCGAGCTGTCAGTAGCATATGCTAATAAGGCAATCTGCCTTTTGTGGGCACTTGTCTGGAGTATAGTAATCTTCCATGACGATTTGAAATGGAATCAGGTCGTTGGAATAGTAATAGTTATGGCAGGAATAGTAATCCTGAATTCCGAGCCTTCTAAGGATGATAAAGAAAAGGAGGAAGCGTAATGAATTATTCAGTTCTTATAGTTATTGCTTCAACCTTTGTTGCAGGATTTTCGCAGATTCTTTTAAAGAAAAGCTCAATGCGTACATATCCTAACTGGATTAAGGAATACCTTAACTGGTATGTGATTATAGGCTATGGAATGATGTTTATATCTTTGTTCCTGACCATGATTGCTTACAAGGGGTTCGAGGATTTCACCAATGTTCCGCTTTTAGAGTCGGTTGGATATATCATTGTAATGATTCTTGGAAGACTGTTCTTTAAGGAGAAAATCACTATGCGTAAGTTCATCGGCATAGTGGTTATAATGAGTGGAATTTTCGTCTATTATATGGTAAACTGATTTAGTATGCGTAATCATGTTCAGATGTAGGAAAGGATGACTTGATGGCTAAGCAGAATGTTAAATCAGATGCCAAAAGAAAGGGCGTAAAGAAGTCTGATTTAAAGAAGATAGAGGAAAGAAAAAGAGCCAAAGCGAAGATGCTTTCGGCTTCTTCTGATGTTAATAAAAAAACTAAAGCATCTTCGAAAAGACGTGAAGAAGAATATTATGCTCGTAATGACAGATATGATGAATACGACGAGTATGAGGATGACAGATATTACGAAGATAATTATAAAGACGGTGGTCGCTACGCGGATGAATATGTAGATGACTATGAGGATGATTATCAGAGAGATGATCGTTATGAAGATGAGTATGACGATTATGATGATGACCGTTATGCTGATGAGTACGAGGATGATTACGACGATTACGATGAGCGTTATGATGAATACGACGATGACTATAATGATTCGTATGGTCGTGTAGATTATCATCGTGATGAAACGGGCTTTGGCGCGATTAAGGATACCATTGTTTCGTGGTTTTCAAGAAGAAGCAAGGTTGACCTGGTCATGATGGGATTCGGTGCACTTGCGCTGGTTATCATGGTGGTTGCAGGCACGATATTCTTTAAATCAACACTTTCAAGTCAGGGTGCAGAGGATGGATTCGCAACTCTTGGCGCAGATGCTCAGAATATCGGGGTTATTGGTGAAAGTGGACTGTTAGCAGCACTTGATGCCAAGAAAGCCGAGATAGATGCACTTTCTGAAACTCTTTGGAATGATGAGGAAGAGGAGATTGCTGATGATTCACAGGTTCCAGAGAATGTGGATGCAGGAAAGACAGTAATCGTACTTAACCTTACATCTATTCAGAAGGATTTAAAGATTAAATTCGTTAATCATAAGACTAACAAGGTTGTTAAGGGTATTGAGTTCCAGGTTGATATTAAAGATCCTTCAGGCAAGAAGATATCCAAGACTAACACAGATAAGGATGGAATCATCTATCTTAAGAACATTACCCCGGGCAAATATACAGTTGCTCTCGTAGGTCCTGATAATGATGATTTAAGCTTCTTAAAGGATCCTGTTTCAATTACAGTTAAGGACAGCATTGAGTATAAGAAGGTAGATATTTCAGATGAAATCAAGTCTGAAAAAGAAATAAATGCAGCTAAAGAAGATACAGCCAAGAATGATACAGTAATTGAGTCAACACTTACTGATACGGTTGAATATGTAGAATCTACGAAGACTCTGATAGAGGGATCAGAAACTTCTGGTTCAGAGTATACATATGAAGAGGTGAAGAAAGAGGATATTCAGGATCCTGGAAAGACAGCTTATCTTGGCATGAAATTACTTGGTAAGCGTTATGAGCCTGTTGATCCTCCTGTCGAGGAACCAACAGCAGAACCAACAGCAGAACCCCAACCTACAGAGGCGCCTGCAGCTACTCCTGAACCAACAGCGGAGCCAACAGCAGAACCTACACAACAGCCAACTGCTACACCTGCTCCTACAGAGGCACCAGCAGCGACTCCTTCACCTACAGCGACAGCGGGACCAACAGCGACGGTTTCACCTTCGCCTTCAGTTTCGCCTTCTCCATCACCATCTGGTGCAGAGAAAGCCAAGCAGGATACAACAAGTCCTCTTAAGGCCAGAGAAAATGGATATCTTCTCTATATTAAGGTTGGAGATGAATATAAAGAAGCTCATTATGCTGACTACTATAAGGAAGGAATAAAGTTCTATAAAAAAGTTCCTAAGAAGACCCAGGGAAAATATAAGTACACTGGCTGGCAGGATATTGATGGATACAGATACTATTATGACAAGAATGGTAACTATGTCACAGGAGAACAGGTAATTCAGGGTGCGAAGTATACCTTTGACTCTGAAGGTAGATTGAATAAGAACTCAGGTGTTTTAGGAATTGATGTTTCGAAATGGAATGGCAATATCGACTGGAACGCAGTTAAGAATTCCGGTGTAAGCTATGTAATTATTCGATGCGGATACAGAGGCTCGACAGTTGGAGCACTTGTAGAAGACCCTATGTTTAAGGCTAACGCAAAGGGTGCTGCGGCAGCAGGACTAAAAATTGGTGTATATTTCTTCTCTCAGGCAGTTGATGAAATAGAAGCAGTTGAAGAGGCATCAATGGTACTTAGCTTAGTAAAGGGTAACAGCCTTCCATATGGTGTATTTTTGGACGTGGAGTCAAGTGGTGGAAGAGCAGATGGTATCAGCGCTGATATGAGAACGAAGGTCTGCGATGCGTTCTGTAAGACTATTGAGAACTCAGGATACCGTGCAGGTGTATATGCTAACAAAACATGGTTCACATCCATGATTAATACACCTAATATCTCAGGTCATAAGATTTGGCTTGCTCAGTATGCAGCAGCGCCAACTTATAATAGAACAAGATATGATATATGGCAGTATACTTCCAAGGGAAGTGTCAATGGAATTAAGGGAAATGTTGATATGGATATCAGCTTCCTCGGATATTAGAAAGGAAAAGAAATGAAAACATATTTAGTAACCGGAGGCGCCGGATTCATAGGATCAAACTTCATTCATTATATGTTTAAGAAATATGATAATGATATCAGAATCATTAATGTTGATGTTCTTACATATGCTGGAAATCTTGAGAATTTAAAGGATGTAGAAAACAGAGAAAACTACAGCTTCGTTAAGGCTGATATTACAGATAAGGACGCAATATCAAAGGTTTTTGCCGAAAATGATATAGATTACGTAGTACATTTTGCTGCAGAATCACACGTTGACCGTTCTATTAAAACACCAGAGGTTTTCGTTCAGACCAATGTACTTGGAACAGCTGTAATGCTGAACTCAGCGAAGGCTGCATGGGAATTAGAGGATGGAAGCTTCAAGGAAGGAAAGAAATTCCTTCATGTTTCTACAGATGAGGTATATGGTTCACTTGATAACGACCCTAATGCATATTTCTATGAGACGACTCCTTATCAGCCACATAGCCCATACTCAGCATCCAAGGCATCATCAGATATGCTTGTTAAAGCATATATGGACACATATAAGTTCCCTGCTAATATTACGAACTGTTCTAATAACTATGGACCATTCCAGTTCCCAGAGAAGTTAATTCCACTTATTATTAACAATGCTCTTCAGGGAAAGAAGCTTCCAGTGTATGGAGATGGAAAGAACGTAAGAGACTGGTTATATGTTGAAGATCATGCCAAGGCTATTGATATGGTTATCAATAATGGACGTTTGTTTGAAACATATAATGTTGGTGGTCATAACGAAAAACAGAATATCGAGATAGTTAATATTATTCTTGATACCTTGCAGGAAATGCTTCCAGATTCAGATCCAAGAAAGAAGCTTGTAAGCAAGGATCTCATTACTTATGTTGAGGACAGAAAGGGTCATGACAGAAGATATGCCATCGCTCCTGACAAGATTAAGAAGGAGATTGGCTGGGAGCCAGAGACTATGTTCAAGGATGGTATTAAGCTTACAATTAAGTGGTTCTTCGAAAATGAAGAATGGATGAAGAACGTTACCAGTGGTGACTACCAGAAGTACTATGAGGATATGTACTCTAATAAGTAAAGAGTACTGTGATTAAATAAACTGTATATTTGTACAAAGATATAGAAAAAGAGGAAATCTGATATGAAGGGAATCATCTTAGCAGGTGGAAGTGGTACAAGACTATATCCACTTACCAAAGCGATAAGTAAACAGATAATGCCAGTGTATGACAAACCAATGATTTATTATCCATTGTCAACACTGATGCTGGCAGGAATAAACGAGGTGCTGATTATTTCAACACCAAGAGATCTTCCAGTATTTAAAGAGCTTTTAGGAGATGGTTCATCACTTGGTATGAGATTTGAGTATGCAATTCAGGAAGAACCAAGAGGGCTTGCTGATGCATTCATAATTGGTGCTGATTTCATAGGGGATGATAATGTTGCTTTAGTATTAGGAGACAATATTTTCTATGGACAGAGCTTCTCGAAGGTATTGAAGACAGCTGCTTCAAGAGAAAGCGGTGCTACTATCTTCGGTTATTATGTAAGAGATCCAAGAGAGTATGGTGTAGTTGAGTTCGACGAGAACGGAATGGCTATTTCTATTGAAGAAAAACCAGAGAATCCAAAGAGTAATTATGCTGTACCAGGATTATATTTTTATGATAATGATGTTGTTGAAATTGCTAAGAATGTTAAGCCTTCAGCAAGAGGTGAGATTGAAATAACAAGCATTAACAACGAGTATTTAAGACGTGGAACATTAAGAGTTGAGACTCTTGGCAGAGGATTCGCATGGCTTGATACAGGAAATCATGATTCACTTCTTGATGCGGCTGATTTCGTGGCAGCATTCCAGAAGCGTCAGGGATTATATATTTCATGTATAGAAGAAATCGCATATAAGCGTGGGTTCATTGATAAGGAACAGCTTCTTAAGTTAGCTGAACCTTTAATGAAGACCAATTATGGAAAATATTTAGTAGAAGTTGCAGAGGGATTATAATGGGACAGATTACAGTTGAAACATGTGAAATTGAAGGATTAAAGATTATTCATCCAGAAGTCAGAGGTGATGAGCGCGGATACTTCATGGAGACATATCAGAAGGAGCAGTTCTTCGAGGCTGGCATAGAGGTTGAGTTCGTACAGGATAACCAGTCAGCATCTACTAAGAATGTACTTCGTGGATTACATTTTCAGATTAATTATCCACAGGATAAGCTTGTTAGAGCTATTAAGGGAACAGTTTTTGATGTTGCAGTTGATCTACGCCCTGGTTCAAAAACCTTCGGAAAATGGAAGGGTGTAGTTCTTTCAGAAGAAAATAAGACTCAGTTCTTCGTGCCAAAGGGATTCGCACATGGATTCTATGTAATGAGTGACTATGCTGAGTTCGCATACAAGGTTTCTGATTTTTATCATCCAAATGATGAGGGTGGTATAGCGTTTGATGATCCGGAAATCGGCGTTGAATGGCCATTTGAGGACAAGGATGCTTTAGTATTATCAGAAAGAGACACCAAGTGGGGTGGACTTTCTGAGTATAAAAAGGAAAGAGGTCTTTAATAGACTTTATTAAATTATGAAAGAAAACAGTACTAAGAAATTTTCAATTAAAAAAGTACTTACAAAGCCAGTTGCGATAACACTTTTTTATGCTGCGTGTATTGCACTGGCAATTGTTATTGTAATGCATGATAATCCTTTAGGGGATCCTGTTACAGAAAACCTAAAGAAAAGATGTGCATGTTTATTGTTAGCAACGGCCTGTATTATCTTCGGATTCTTCTATGACAGGATATTCATTATCCCGAGAGAATTGTATCAGTCAAGAGAATTAATATGGAAGCTTGCTCGTAATGACTTTAAGAAAAGATATGCAGGATCATATCTTGGTTTTCTTTGGGCATTAATTCAGCCTGTTATTACAGTGCTTATGTACTGGATAGTGTTTGATGTAGTGTTTAACACAAGGTCTCAGATGATAGCTTCAGGCGTTGAAGTTCCTTATGTTCTTTATTTAACAGCAGGACTGGTGCCATGGTTTTATTTTTCAGAGGCTATCACTAATGGAACTAATGCTTTACTTGAATATAGCTATTTAGTTAAGAAAGTTGTATTTAAGATAAGTATTCTTCCTATTATCAAGCTGATTGCAGCAACCTTCATACATGTATTTTTTACAGTGATTTTGCTTATAGTAGCATCATGCTATGGATATTTTCCTACAGTATATACAATACAGCTTATCTACTACACGTTCTGCATGTTCGTACTCGTACTTGCTATGAGCTATTGTTCATGCGCTATTGTTATATTCTTTAGGGATTTGGGACAGATCATCAATATTCTTCTTCAGGTTGGAATGTGGGCAACACCAATTCTATGGGACATTAATATGATAAATGATCCTACACTGATTAGTATATTTAAGCTTAATCCTATTGTTTATATAGTTAATGGATTTAGAAGCTCCATATATGGTGGAGAATGGTTCTTCGAGCATTTCTACAGCTCAACGTATTTTTGGATATTCACAGTAACACTGTTTTGCATAGGTACACTAATATTTAAGCGCCTCAAGGTGCATTTCGCGGACGTATTATAATTATGGACAAAGATATAGCAATTGAAGTAAAAAACGTCGTTAAGACTTATAAGTTATATGATCATCCAAAGGACAGAATTAAGGAAGCACTTGGATTTGGTCGCAAAAAGAAGCGTTATAAAGAGCATGATGCTCTAAAGGGCGTTGATATGACCATATACAAAGGTGAAACTGTTGGAATTATTGGAACTAATGGTTCTGGTAAGTCTACTATCCTTAAGATTGTAACAGGAGTATTAAATCCAACAAGTGGTGATGTGAGCGTAAATGGAAGAATTTCAGCGCTTTTAGAGCTTGGAGCAGGATTTAACATGGAGTATAACGGAATAGAGAATGTCTATCTTAATGGAACGATGATGGGATTCTCTAAGAAGGAGATAGATGCCAAGCTTCCTGGAATACTGGAATTCGCTGATATTGGAGACTATGTGAATCAGCCTGTTAAGACATACTCATCAGGTATGTTCGTAAGACTTGCTTTTGCTGTAGCTATTAATATAGATCCTGAGATTTTAATTGTTGATGAAGCGCTTTCTGTTGGAGATGTGTTCTTCCAGGCAAAATGCTATCACAAATTCGAAGAATTCAAGGAAATGGGCAAGACCATAGTTTTCGTAAGCCATGATTTAAGCTCTATCAGCAAGTATTGTGACAGAGTAGTACTTCTAAATCAGGGTGTTAAGCTTGGAGAAGGTACTCCTAAGGCTATGATTGATGCCTATAAGCAGGTTTTGGTTGGTCAGTATCCATTACCTGAGGTTAAAGTAGGATTCGATGATGATGACGAGGATTCTAAGGCATCTGATGGTGAGAATACAGAAAAAGCCAGTGATAGCAAGGATAAAACAGCTAATGGGGATAACTCTAACGTGCTAAATCCAGATTTACTTGAATATGGAACGAAAGCAGCTGTTATTAGTGAGTATTATCTTGTTGATGAAAAAGGAATTAAAACCTCAGCAATAATCAAGGGTTCAGAGTGTACAATGCACATGATTGTTGATATTTTAGAGGATATTAAGAGCCCAATATTCGCCTTTTCTATTAAAAATATTAAAGGTGTTGAAATAACAGGGACTAATACCATGTTCGAGAAGGTTTTCTTCGATAGTGTCAAAAAGGGTGATAAAAAGCATATATCATTCACACAGAAAATGGACCTTCAGGGGGGTGAATATCTTATTTCCCTTGGCGTTACAGGGTATGAAAACGAGGAATTTAAGGTTTATCACAGATTATATGATGTGATGAATATAACAGTAATATCAGATAAGAATTCAGTTGGATACTATGATATGAATTCGAAGGTAGTTGTGGAGGATGCATAATGGCATATACACCGATACATTTAAATGAAGATGAACTTATTAATCGCCTGCCCAAGTTAATTGGGCAGGTTTCCTTAAATTATGATTATTATGGAGGGTCAGATCTGTATTCAGATGGTGACATAGAAGACAGACTCCTTGATATAGTGAAGAACCGCTCTAAGTATGAGTATCAGCAGATAATAGAAGAGTCTATGAGCTGGCCTATTCTCTATCATCTTTCTGCTATAAGAGGAAATATAGTAGATTTTCTTCCTATAACTAAGGAGGATAAGGTACTTGAGATTGGTTCAGGATGTGGTGCTATTACAGAAACTCTGGCTAAAAAGGCTAAGAGTGTGACCTGTGTTGACCTCTCAGCAAGAAGAAGCCAGATTAATGCATACAGAAACCAGGATTGTGACAACATCAATATATATGTAGGTAACTTTAGTGACATAGAGCCTCATTTAGATACTGACTATGATTATGTATGTCTGATAGGTGTGTTCGAATATGGTTCGAGCTATATTAATACCGATACTCCATATGAGGATTTTCTTAAGATTATACTAAAACACAAGAAGGATAACGGGCGTTGTGTAATTGCGATAGAGAATAAATATGGCCTGAAATACTGGGCTGGATGCAAGGAAGACCATAATGGAGAGTTTTTCAGCTCTATAGAGGGCTATCCTAATGGAGGATCAGCAAGAACATTCACGATTAATGGATTCAGGAAGATATTTAAGGCTTGTAATGTGTCGGATTACAATTTTTATTATCCATATCCTGACTACAAGCTTCCACATACCATTTTTTCAGATGACAGACTTCCGCTAAAGGGAGAGTTAACTGATAATCTAAGAAACTTAGATAGAGACAGAATGCTTTTGTTTGATGAAAGCAGGGCATTTGATGAGATAATCGATGATGGTGAATATCCATTATTCTCTAACTCATATATGGTGATTACAGGTCCTAAGATTGACACGATATATGCGAAGTATTCAAATGACAGAAAGCCAGAATTTGCGATAAAAACGGAGATTTTAGGAATAAATAACAGGTGTGTTCAAAAGGTTCCTTTAAATTCTGAAGCGGCTTTGCACCTGAAGAAGCTTAGTAATATATACGAAAAGCTTGTTAAAAGGTATGAAGGCTCTTCGCTTAAAATTAATAAGTGTTCATTCGATGAAAAGACAGGTATTGCAACATTTGATTTCGAAGAAGGAGAAACTTTGGAGAATTTGCTTGATGAAGCAGTTAAGCATGGTAATATGGAAAGATTCAATGAACTTATTGATAAGTACATTAATCTTATCTCATATAATCCTAATAATGTCGAAATAACAGATTTTGATATGATATTTGCCAATATATTGGTTAATGGTGATAACTGGACAGTAATTGACTATGAATGGTCGTATGAGAAGATAATTGACCCTAAGAAGGTTGCGTTCAGAGCATTGTACTGCTATGTATTGGAGGATGACAGAAGAAACAGCATTGATATGGACAGTATCCTTAATAAGCTTGGCATAACCCAGCGTGAGACTTCATATTATATTGAAGAAGAGGAAGCATTCCAGAAAGAGGTTACTGGAAATCACAAGGCAATAGGCGAAATAAGGGCAACAATAGGTACATACGCTATATCTTCAGAAAAGCTTTTCAATGAGGAGTTAAAGAAGATTATAGATAAGAGAATACAGGTTTATTATGACTATGGTCAGGGGTATTCTGAAGAAAACTCAAAGTATATTCCAGATGTATATGAAGATAATAGTCATATAAGTGTTGATATTAACTTTGATGGTAATGTAAAAGGGCTTAGAATTGATCCTGCAGATCAAAGATGCCTGGTAAAGGTTACTGAACTTGTATTAAATGGAGAAAATATACTTAATAACAAGAAAATCATGGAAAGTAATGGAAAAGCGCTAAATAGCGCCACTTTCGCGTTTAATACAATGGATCCTAATATTAATATTAAGTTAAATGAAGTTTTAATCAGAGGAGAAAACGAACTTCATGTAGTTATGGAGATTACTCCGATGACAGAGAAACTAGTAGTTGATGTAATCAATTCTGTTAAGAAGATATTTTAGATTTAACTAAAAAGAGAGGAAATAACGTTTTGGCTCCCTTAAAAAGTGGTTTAAAAAAACTATTGATTGGAAAACAGAATATAAAGTACAACAAGCAACTAAAGTCCAAAAAGATGGACTACAACAAGTGGGTAGTTGGACAGGAACAACTTCAAAAAATGAAAAATCCATTAGTTGGTCTTGAAGAAAAATGTCAGACAATTGATATTTTCAAAAAAGACAATGAAGGCGATTCAAAAGAGAATGACAGAAAACTTGCAGAATTAAGTTCGTTATGTAAACTAATTGAGATTTTTGATGTTTCTGAAGATTTAAATTGCAAAACACAATATCTTGTATGTGAGGCAAAATACCTATCCAAGGCCTATGAATATGCTAAAGATGCACGAAATTGTATAGACGCTGTTATTTTAATGAATTATGACGGCGAAATTTCAAAAAATGCATTTTTAAAATTCTATTCAGAATTCCAGAAAAACAAAAGTTTAATCTTGATTTACTCGGATGAAGATATGTATAACGAAGGCAAAATGCGATTAAATCCATGGTATAAGCCTTCGTGGGCACCGGATGACTTCCTTTCGTACTTCTATTTTGGCGGTTTAACAGCAATTAAAGTAGCTGCCATGAAGGAAGCAGAACCAAAAGAGGATGACGACGTGTATTCGTATCTTTATAAGCTTCTAATTTTGAATAATGGATTTGATCTTCATAATAAGAAGAAGGTTGTTGGACATATTCCTGAGGTGCTGTTTCATACCTTCAATGTGCCTGGATATGAATATGCCAAGAATTATAAGCTAAGATTCGAAATGAAGGAGCAATTGAAGGATGAATATGTTTCTATAATCATTCCATCAAAGGATCATCCTGAAATATTGTTTAAATGTATTGATTCATTGCTTGAAATTACCAGAGTTGATGAAAAAATCAAATATGAAATCATAATTGTTGATAATGGAAGCAATGAAACAAATAAGGCACTTATAGAGTCGCTGGTTAATAACTATTCTTCATTACCAGAAAACGAGAATAGAAAGTGTGGATTTGATTCAATTCAATACATATATGAAAAGAAAGAATTCAATTTTGCATATATGTGTAATTTAGGTGCTAGATGTGCTCATGGTGATTATTATCTTTTCTTAAATGATGATATGGAGATAGTAGAGGAAGAGTGGCTTACGAAAATGGTTATGAAGGCGCATCTTCCATATGCCGGATGCGTTGGTGCGAAGCTTCTTTATCCAAAGAGCATTAAAGAAGAAGGGGATATAATTCAGCATGCAGGAATTACTAATCTAAGAATAGGTCCTGCTCATAAGCTTCAGTTCATGTCTGACAAGGATGATCTTTATTATGGAAGAAACAGATACTGTCATGACATGATGGGAGTTACTGGAGCGTGCCTTTTAGTTAAAAAGACAGTCTTTAATGAGGTTAATGGTTTTGATGAGAACCTGGCAGTTGCATTTAATGATGTAGACTTATGCTATTCAATATATGAAAAGGGCTATTACAATATCCAAAGGAATGATGTAGTTCTTCTTCATCATGAATCATTAAGCAGAGGAAATGATTCTGAATCAGAAGCCAAGCAGTTAAGACTAAACAGAGAAAAGGATTATTTATATTCCAAGCATCAGCCGCTGTATGGTAAGGATCCATTTTATAACATCAATCTCACAACGGACATGCTTGAATCAGAATATGCGCCAAAGTTCCATTATGAAGTAGATTTAGGCCAGAAATGGGCCAAAATACAGGATATAGCAGGTGTTATCGATGCCGCAAGAGAGGATAAATGTGTTCGCGTTGGCATGGAATGCGCAATGGACATCTTCAAATGGAAGTATGGTGTTTCATATGAGAGCGGAATGGATGCTGAGGATGAAGATTTTGGGTTCTATTTCCAGGGTTATACCTTCGTAATTGGCTCCGATAACGCATGTTATGAAAGGACGCTTTTGCTGAAAAACAGGGCATCCGGGCAGGTTTTTGGTATAGACGTAAATATAGGCTACAGACCAGACATAGCAGGTAACGTTCCAGACCAGCTAAATGTAGATTTAGCTGGATATAATGCTAAAATTAAAGCCGATTCTGTGCCTTCTGGAACATATCAGTTCGGAATGTATATGAAGGATTGCACATCGAGTGCGAGATTGTATAATTGGAGTAACTGGACTATTGATATTCAGGATAAATCGAATTTCAAGGTTAATGAAAACAGAATATAATCAAAATAAAGTATAAATTTGCAGAATAAAAACAGGAAACAGGATGAATATGGATTATAAGGAACAATACGAACAGGAACATTTAAGAAATGCAGATTTGGCAGGAAGGGTTGCAGAGCTTGAAGCCAAGGTAGATGATCTTAATTTTAAGCTTGAGAGAATTAAGACCAATCCGGTATGGAAAGCTTCAGCGCCTCTTAGAAAGTGCATGCACTTTACTATAAGGCAGGCAAGAAGAGTGAAAAACTGTGGATCTATTAAGGGAATAGCTCATAAGGTCAAATATAAAAAGAATGAAAAAATTGCTATGGAGCAGTTTGGAACTAAAAGCTTTCCTAATGAAGAGCAAAGAAAGCTTGAGTCAGAAACCGTCTTCCCATATATGGCTAAGATTAGTATATTAGTTCCTTTATATAATACTCCGGAACAGTTTCTTAAGGAGATGATTGATTCTGTAGTGAACCAGACTTACTCTAACTGGGAGCTGTGTCTTGCGGATGGATCAGATCAAGAACATTCATATGTGGCAACTATAGTTAAGGAGTATCAGAACAGGCTTAACACTAAAAATAACACGTGTATTGTTTATGAAAAACTGGCGAAAAATGAAGGAATTTCGGGCAATACCAATCAGTGTCTTAAGCTTGCGACGGGAGATTATATAGGTCTTTTTGATCATGATGATATTCTTCATCCTTCGGTATTATTCGAATATGTGAAGGCTATTAATGAGAAGAATGCTGACTATATTTATTGTGATGAGACAACGTTTAAATCAGGTAACATCGATAAGATGCTGACAATGCATTTTAAACCTGATTATGCAATAGATAATTTAAGAGCCAATAACTATATTTGTCATTTCAGCGTATTTAAAAAGGAATTATTAGAAGGAGATGAACTCTTCAGATCCCAGTTCGATGGAAGCCAGGATCATGATATGATTTTAAGACTCACAGATAAGGCTAAGAATATTGTGCATGTACCAAGGCTGATGTACTACTGGAGATGTCATGAGGGTTCGGTTGCTTCTAATATTGATGCCAAGCCTTATGCAATAGAGGCTGCCAAGGGAGCGGTAGCAGATCACCTAAGACGTCATGGATATGATCACTTTAAAATTACATCAACAAGAGCATTCGAAACCATCTTTAAGATTAGATATGAGATAATCGGAACACCAAAGATTTCCATCATTATTCCAAACAAGGATCATATTGATGATCTTAAAAGATGTATCAACTCAATTCTTGAAAAGTCTACATATGATAATTATGAAATAATCGTGGTAGAGAATAACAGTAAGGAGAATACAACCTTCGAATACTATAAGCAGATTGCTGAAAATAGTAAAATAACAGTTGTTACATACACGCCGGAAGAGGGAGAAACCTTTAATTATTCTAAGGTTAATAACTATGGAGTATCTTTTGCCAAGGGTGAGTATGTTCTTTTATTAAATAATGATACAGAGGTAATTACTGTTAACTGGATTGAAGAATTACTGATGTATGCTCAAAGAGAAGATGTGGCATGTGTAGGTGCCAAGCTTTATTATCCTAATAAAACTATTCAGCACGCAGGTGTTGTTCTGAAGCTTGGTGCACATAGAACTGCAGGACATAGTCACTATATGCAGCATAGAGAGAATCTTGGA
Source organism: Lachnospiraceae bacterium (assembly GCA_024399135.1). GTDB lineage: Bacteria > Bacillota > Clostridia > Lachnospirales > Lachnospiraceae > JAILLW01. Next base: position 89,889 of record JAKSHY010000006.1, read on the forward strand.
TATATGGGAAGACTTTGCTATACACAGGATGTTTCTGCAGTGACGGGAGCGTGCCTTTTAGTTAAGAAAGCTATTTATGATGAAGTAGGCGGTCTTGGTGAGGATTTCGCCATTTCGCTTAATGATGTTGATTTTTGTTTAAAAGCAAGGCAGAAAGGATATCTTAATGTGTTTACTCCTTTTGCAGAGCTGTTCCATTATGAGTCAGCATCAAGAGGCTCTGATATGACAGGTGATAACGCTGACAGATATAACAAAGAATCTGAATATTTCAGGAATAAATGGAAGGAAGTGTTAGACGCCGGAGATCCATATTACAACCCTAATTTTTCTTTAGATAAAAGTGATTTTTCACTTAGAATATGATAAACTAGTGGACAGGATAAAATTGAAATGGAGGTTTCAGAATGAACTACAAGGATCAGTACAATTTTTGGCTTGAGAATTCTTACTTCGATGAGGATACTAAGGCTGAACTAAAGGCAATTGCCAATGATGAGAAGGAAATTGAAGATCGTTTCTATAAAGAGCTTGAATTTGGTACAGGAGGTCTTCGTGGGGTTATCGGTGCTGGTATGAACCGTATGAATGTTTATACAGTAAGAAAAGCAACACAGGGACTTGCTAATTTCATTTTAAAGCAGGGTACAGAGGCTATGGGTGTTGCCATCGCTTATGACTCAAGAAGAATGAGCCCGGAGTTCGCAGATGTCGCTGCACTTTGTCTTGCAGCTAATGGTATTAAGGCATATGTTTTCGATGCATTAAGACCTACTCCAGAGCTTTCATTCGCACTTCGTACATTAGGCTGTACAGCTGGTATTGTTGTTACAGCTTCTCATAATCCTCCAGAGTATAACGGATATAAGGTTTACTGGCAGGACGGTGCTCAGGTTACACCTCCATATGATGTGGATATCATTAATGAAGTTAAGGCTATCACAGATATTACTACTGCTAAGACTATGGATCTGGCAGATGCTAAGGCTAAGGGCTTATATAATGTTATTGGTTCAGAAATCGATGACAAATATATGGTAGAACTTAAAAAGCAGATCATTAATGAAGATATCATTAAAGAGGTTGCTGATGATATTAAGATTGTTTACTCGCCATTTAATGGTACAGGAAATGTTCCAGTAAGAAGAATTCTTAGTGAACTTGGATTTAAGAATGTGTATGTAGTTAAGGAACAGGAAATGCCAGATCCTAACTTCACTACACTTGAGTATCCTAATCCAGAAGATCCTAAGGCATTCACACTTGCACTTAAGCTTGCTAAGGAAAAGAATGCAGATATTATTCTTGCAACAGATCCTGATGCTGACAGACTTGGAATCTATGCATTAGATACTAAGAGCGGTGAGTACATTCCTTTCACTGGAAATATGTCAGGAATGCTTATTGCTGAATACATTCTTCGTGAAAGAACTAATAAGAACATTATGCCTAAGAATCCAGCCATGGTTTCAACTATTGTTACAACCAATATGGCTAAGGCTATAGCAGAAGACTATAACTTAAAATTCATCGAGGTATTAACAGGATTTAAGTATATCGGTGAGCAGATTAAGTTGTTCGAGCAGAATAATACATATAATTATGTATTCGGTCTTGAAGAGTCTTATGGATGCCTTGCAGGAACTCATGCAAGAGATAAGGATGCTGTTGTTGCAGTAATGTGTCTTTGCGAGATGGCTGCATGGTGTAAGAAGAATGGCTTAACTGTATGGGATCAGATGATTAACCTTTATGAGAAGTACGGTTATTACAAAGAGACACAGTACACCATCACATTGAAGGGTATGGATGGTGCTAAGCAGATTCAGGAAATTATGGATAAGCTTAGAACTAACTCTCCTAAGGAATTTGGTTCATTAAAGGTATTAAAGGCTCGTGACTACAAGCTTGATAAGATTGTTGATAATGAAACTGGTGAGGTTACCAAGACAGGTCTTCCTACATCGAATGTTCTTTATTTTGATCTTACTGAGGATTCATGGTGCTGTGCACGTCCTTCAGGAACTGAACCTAAGATTAAGTTCTACATGGGTGTTAAGGGAACTTCTTTAGAGGATTCCAAGGCTAAGGTAGAAGCATTAACAGAAGCTGTTAAAGCATTAGTATAATTGTTTGATTGATAAGTCCGCTTGCGGCAGTGCAAGCGGACTTTATTATTAGTATGGGAAATATAGGTAAAACTATCAATTTCATAAAACGTAATGGTCTCATTAAGGGATACTATGCTGTCAAGGAAAGGCTTGAAGAAAATAAAAAGGATCCCTATATATTTGTACCAGTCAGCGATACGAAAAGAGAAGAGGAAATCTTAAAGTCAAAGGATATGGATGTTTCATTCAGTATTCTTGTTCCTTCGTATGAAACGAAAAGAGAGTATCTTATTGATTTGATTAATTCAGTTGTTGGTCAGACTTATCCGGACTGGGAGCTTATCATAGCTGATGCATCAAAGACAGACTGCGTCCAAAAGGTTGTTGGTGAGTTTAGCGATTCCAGAATAAAGTATGTTCGCCTTCAGAATAATGATGGAATTTCAGGCAATTCCAATGAAGGCTTAAAGCACTGTACGAAGGAGTATATAGCGCTTTTGGATCATGATGATATTTTAACGTGTGACGCACTTTTTGAATTCGCACAGTATATCATGAATAAGAAGGCAGAAGGATTGGAGGTTAAGGTCATATATTCTGATGAGGATAAGACTAATTCTGACAATTCACAGTATTTTGAGCCTAATATCAAGCCTTCATTTAATCTTGATTTATTAATGTCTAATAACTATATATGTCATTTCCTTTGTATGGAGAGTGAACTTTTAAAATCGCTTGGATTCAGGAAGGAATATGATGGTGCTCAGGATCATGACCTTCTATTACGGGCTGTTTCTTCACTAAAGAAGACATATGGCCAGGAATATGAGAAGGTTATTGGCAATATATCCAAGGTTCTTTATCACTGGAGATGTCATGAAATGTCGACAGCAGCTAATCCTAAAAGTAAAGAGTATGCGTATCTTGCAGGAAAAAGAGCTGTTGAGGACTATCTTCTTAGAGAGAATATCAAGGGGACGGTTCATGAGCTACCTCATGTAGGTTTTTTCTACGTTGAGTACGAGACTGATATCTTTGCCCAGAGAAAAGAAGTAGGGGCTATAGGTTTAAGAATAATAGATAATCATAATACGGTTGTAGATGGTATTTATGATGAAGATAAAGAGATTATGTTTAAGGGGCTTAATAAACACTTTTCAGGTGGATATCTTCACAGGGCAGCATGCCAGATGGAAATTCCATATGTTAATGTCAAGAGTATGATACCATCTGATGAAGCAGTGAAGGTGCTTAGTAAACTTCTTAATGAGGAGCCTGATCTTTCAAAGGATATTAAGGCTTTAAGTATTAAATTTAGTGAAATAATGCGAATGAATGGTTTCAAGTTCGTATATGATCCGAAGGTTATAGTGAGAAGCAAAGATGTCTAAAACCACAGTTGTTATTCCGAATTACAATGGAATTAAATATATTGAAGCCTGTCTTGAATCGCTTAGAACAAGTACGGTTCCTGTTGATATTATTGTGGTAGATAATGGATCAGAGGATGGATCAAGAGAACTTGTTTTGGAAAAATTCAAGGAAGTAAAGGTTATAGCCCTTCGTGAAAACACGGGGTTTTGCCATGCTGTAAACGTAGGAATTGAGGCGGCTTCAACACCATATGTCTTTTTACTTAACAATGATACGACTATCAAAGAAGATGCTATAGAAGTACTTGAAAAGGATATGGAAAAATTCGAAAAGGCGTTTTCTGTTCAGTCTAAAATGGTGAAAATGCAGAATCCGGATGAAATAGACAGCGCAGGAGACCTCTATTGTGCGCTCGGATGGGCTTTCGCTATAGGAAAAGACAAAAAGGCATCAAAATACCAGGGACTTCACAGAGTATTTTCTTCGTGTGGCGGGGCTTCCATATACAGAAAGTCAGTCTTAGATGAGATAGGACTGTTTGATGAAAATCATTTCGCGTATCTTGAGGATGTAGATTTAGGCTACAGAGCCAATATCTTCGGTTATGAGAATTATGCAGATATGAATTCTTTAATATACCATGCCGGAAGCGGATTTTCTGGCTCGAGGTATAATGAATTCAAGGTGATACATTCAGCAAGAAACAGCATATATCTTATATATAAGAATATGCCATTACTTCAAAAAATAGTTAATCTTCCGTTTCTTCTTTTAGGATATTTTGTTAAATGGATGTTTTTCGTTCGAAAGGGTCTTGGAAAAACATATTTTAGAGGAATAAAAGATGGTTTTTCGATGTGCCATAAAGAAGAATGTAAAGCACATAAAATCAAGTTTAGGTTTAAAAGATTGGGAAGATATATTATTATAGAATTTAAACTGATTGGAAATATGATACGACGTTTTGTTTAGATATAAGGAAGTATGTTAATACTTACAGTTAGGAATATATATGATTAAGGATAATCAGAAGCTATTCAACCGACTTCATTTAGTGGTCGATGCGGTAGTTGTTGCAATATCATATCTTTTAGCATGGTATCTTAAGTTCGCAACGGGATTCTCACAGGAAAATCCTACAGTTGGAACCCTGGACAAAGATACATATTTTGGCGTTTTGTGGTTTTTGGTACCATTGTATGTTGTGCTTTATTATATGTTCAACATGTATGCGCCTAAGCGTGCAACGATGCGAAGGTATGAGCTTTTCGGAATTTTTAAGGCTAATACAGTCGGCATAGTTATCTTCATGATGATACTCTTTTTGGTAGAGCAGTATGATCTTTCAAGAAGTATGCTGGCAATTTTCTATTTCCTGAATTTAGTGCTTACCACTTTGGTAAGATCATTAATAAGGTCAATACTTCAAACCTTTAGAAGAAAAGGTTATAACCAAAAATATGTGCTTCTGGTTGGATATTCAACAGCAGCTGAAGAATATATTACGAGAATTAATCAGAATCCTCAGTGGGGATATGTTATTCGAGGTATTTTGGATGATACTGTTCCAAGAGGTACTATGTATAAGGGTGTTAAGGTAGTAGGAGGAATTGATAATTTAAAATATATTCTTCCTGAGAACAAGCTTGATGAGGTTGCTATTACAATAGCGCTTAAGGATTATGAAAAGCTTGGTGAAATCGTAGATGTATGTGAAAAATTCGGTGTGCACACGAAATTCATACCTGACTATAATTCACTTGTTCCATCAAATCCGTATACAGAGGATGTACTTGGACTTCCGGTTATTAATATAAGATATGTTCCTCTTAATAATGCAATTAATCAGTTCGTAAAACGTGCTATGGATATTCTTGGTGCGTTAATAGGAATAATTCTATCAAGTCCAGTAATGCTGATTTGTGCAATTGCGGTTAAGCTCACAAGTGAAGGCCCTATTATTTTTAAACAGGAAAGAATTGGACTTCATAATAAGCCGTTTAAAATGTATAAGTTCAGATCGATGGTTGTTCAGAAGGTTACAGACGAGGAACGTGGCTGGACTACCAAGGATGACGCCAGAGTTACCAAGGTTGGAAAATTCATGAGAAAGACTTCTATTGATGAGCTTCCTCAGCTTTTTAATATATTGATTGGTGAGATGTCTTTAGTTGGTCCAAGACCTGAAAGACCTCAGTTCGTTGATAAGTTTAAGGAAGAAATTCCAAGATATATGATTAAGCATCAGGTTCGCCCGGGACTTACAGGATGGGCACAGGTTAATGGCCTTCGTGGAGATACTTCTATAAGAAAAAGAATTGAGTTTGATCTTTTCTATATTGAGAACTGGACTTTCTCATTAGATATTAAGATTATGTTCATGACTGTGTTTAAGGGATTCCATAATAAGAATGCTTATTAGCTTTTGATGATATTCCTCTGAACTTGACGAAAAGAATAAACTGTGAGAGAATACTACATAATGTGGATAGCTATGTACAATTATCCACATTATGTAGTTTTTTATTGCATTGAATTGATTAATAAGTCTATTATCTGTGAATAATATGAATCACAGGATTATATGGTGAGGAGATTGAAATGGCAGTAGATGAAAGACGACCTGTAAATAGAGGAATGGATCAGGGTGCTCCAAGACGTCCACAGGGAGAACGCCCAATGGGAGATCCAAGAAGAGCTCAGGGAGAACGTCCAATGGGAGAACCAAGACGTCCGCAGGGGGAGCGTCCAATGGGAGATCCACGAAGAGCTCAGGGAGAACGTCCAATGGGAGAATCAAGACGCCCACAGACAGAACGTCCAATGGGGGATCCAAGACGTACTCAGGGTTCAAGACCAGACCCAAGAAGAGCCCAGGGACAGGACAGACCTAGAAATTCTAAAAACAGCAAGGCTAACAGAAAATCTGAAGGAAAGAAAAAGTCAGGAGCTGGAAAGATTGTTTTATTGATAATCGAATTATTAGTATTAGTAGGAATGGGAGTATTTTTGTACTTCGTTCTTGTTGGTACTAAGGCTGGTAAAGCGAAGATTTCATTAGATGACTTAGTATTTAATGAAGGTGTTCAGCCACTTGAGATGGAGACGACCTCCTCTGGTGGTAATGGTGAAGGCGGTGAAGGAACCGCAGAGAAAGCCCAGACATCAACTCATATGACTGGATATAGAAACATCGCATTATTCGGAGTTGACTCAAGAGAAAAGGCACTTACTAAAAATACCAGATCAGATACAATTATTATTGCATCTATCAAGGAAGATACTGGTGAGGTTAAGCTCTGTTCAGTATATAGAGATACATATCTTAACCTTAGTAATGATTCATATAATAAATGTAATGCTGCATATGCCAAGGGTGGTCCTATTCAGGCAATCAACATGCTTAACATGAACCTTGATATGAATATCACAGACTTTATTACTGTTGGATTTGATGGATTAATTGATGTTATTGATGCACTTGGTGGTGTAGAAGTAAATGTCCTTGATAGTGAAATCATTCACTTGAACAATTATCAGATTAGTATGGTAGGTAAGACTACAGATGGTGAAACATTTACTGCAGATGCCGGTAAGGATTATATTCCTGTTAAGAATGCAGGAAGACAGGTACTTAATGGATTACAGGCAACAGCTTACTGTAGAATCAGATATGTAGGTAATGACTTCCAGCGTGCTGAAAGACAAAGAAGTGTAATTGCTGCAATTCTTGAAAAGGCTAAGGCTAATCCGGGTAAACTTCCATCTGTTGCAGAATCATTATTCGATGAGGTATATACATCATTAGATTTGTCAGAGATTATCAGCCTGTTAAAGGATGTTACCAAGTATAGTATCGTAGACCAGGCCGGATTCCCACAGACAGAGAAGCTGGCAGTTGGTAACATTGGAGCTAAGGGATCGTGTGTTGTTCCTCTTGATCTTTATGATAATGTTGCATGGCTTCACAAGTTCCTCTTCGGAAAAGAAGGATATGAACCATCGGCAGCAGTTAAGTCATATTCTGAGAAGGTTAAGGAAGATACGAAATCTCATATTTAACTTCATTTTTATATCAAAATTGGATATATGAAAATGCTAATACGAAAAGCCGGAGTAAATTTGCTCCGGCTTTTATTTTTGTAGGAAGTGTGCTTATCATCTTTTTGCCACTAGTTATTTATAAATGGTTATAAAGTCTAATATAATGAAATCTTATAACCTGCCAAAATTTTATAATTGGTAATAAGGTTTAATGCTTCTGGCATCTTATAACCTGTCAAGGTTTTATAATTGGTAATAAGGTTTAATGCTTCTGACATCTTATAACCTGTCAAAGTGTCAAAATTGGTAATAAGATTCAGTGCTTCTGCAATCTTATTACCGTCATATAAAACTATTTGGTTATAAAGTTCTACAACTATGAGGTTTTATTACCAAGTTTTGACTAAAATTATGGTAATAAAAAGGCAATAATCCGTATACGATTACCATTATTTGATTTTAGGGTAGGTAATAAAATATTCAGAAATTAGGATCTTATTACCAAAAGACATCAAAATTGATAGTAGTAGGAAGAATTGTTGCAAAAATTAAAGCTCAAAAAGGAAAAAACAACAATATATTAAGATATAAGGAATTTTGATGAGGACATTACTATAAATAAAGTAAGGAAAACATCAAATCAGGAAGCAATCAGAAAAATTGTTGTAAAGATTAATATCTGGAGGAAGAAAAACAGCAAAACAGGAAGTGATTAGAATATTTGTTGTAAAGATAAGAATCCAGTAAAATCCTCGGGAAAGAAAAGCAACAAATGGGATAAGAGTAAGCAAAATTGATGTAATTGGAAAATGGTGCTGTAAAAAGTGCTGGGAAGCACATAATAATTCATTCTGGCTTGTCTAATAATAATCATGTAGCGGGTTGCCCCAGTCAAGGGCATGCCGCGATGCGGTGCGAAGCACCCTTGACAGGGCAACCGCACATGATTTAATGGTCAACAAGCAGCAATGAATAATTGTGTCGCAATGCGACATTTGGTGACGAATAAATATATGTATTAAAAATAGATTCTAAAAGTGATAAAATATACTTTGGCTGAAATACGGATTAGATTTGATTGATATGATAATTAAATTTTGGAACAAAATATGGTAGATGTAATAATTCCGGTATATAAACCAACTGAACATATTCTTTCGCTGTTTCTTAAACTGAGTAAGCAGACGGTTCTTCCCAATAAGGTGATAGTAATTAACACCGAAAAAAAGTATTGGGATAAGTTCTTTGAAGGCTTTGATATTCTGAAAAAATATCCTTTTATTGAGCTTCATCATATTTCGAAGGAAGAATTCGACCATGCGAAAACAAGGAACTATGGCATAAGCCTTTCAAAGGCGGATTATTTTCTCCTTATGACGGATGATGCAGTTCCAAAGGATGAATATCTCATAGAAAGAATGTTAAAGTCCTTTGATAATAATAAAATTGGAATGTGCTACGCAAGACAGATTCCACACAAGGGATGTCATGCAATTGAAAAATACACCAGAACCTTTAATTATCCTCTGGAGCCCAAAATTAAGGGTATTGCTGATTTAGAGGATATGGGAATTAAAACCTTCTTCGCATCAGATGTCTGCTGTATGTATAGAAGATCAGTTTTTGATAAGATAGGTCCGTTTGATGAACCTGCCATATTCAATGAAGATATGATATTCGCAAGGAAAATGATTAATGATGGATTCCTTATAAGTTATGAACCAAAAGCTGAGGTTAGGCATTCACACAATTATTCCGGAATGCAGTATCTAAAAAGAAATTTTGACCTTGGAGTATCTCAGGCTGATAATCCGGACATTTTCGGTGATGTTAAGTCTGAAGGAGAAGGAGTAAGCCTGGTTAAGAAAACGGCAGTATATCTTTGTAAGAAGGCTATGCCGTGGATGGTTATTAAACTGGTATATCAATCCGGGTGCAAATATATAGGCTATCGACTGGGCAAAAAATATAAGAATATTCCGAAGTCTTTGGCGCTTAAGCTTACATCAAACAAAAAGTACATTGAAAACAATACATAATTTCTTCAATGAATGAACACAATTAGGACAGAGTTTGTTCACAGGAAAAACACAAACTGAAATTAAATTATATTTCATCAGATAAAGTTGCTTGTTAAGAGGAGGACATTAAGATGGATATGAATAATAACTACAACAGTTATTATCAGCAACCTGTTCCAACTAAGGCTCCTAAGAAGAAAAACGGAACCGCTAAGAAGCTACTGGTGGGGGCGCTGGTAGGTCTTGTGTTTGGAATATTTGCTGGACTTGGATTTTGGGCAGTTAATTACACAACTAATCTTGTGATTGGTAATGGACAGCCTAAAGGAAGAATAGAAGACAGGCTTGCTAAGAATGAAGCAGGAGAAGACGTTAAGCCTGAAAATGAAGCTGTGGCAGGTATAGATGCTAAAGAGGATACGGCTATTGCTCCGCCTCAGATCGAAGAGTCTACAACTGTTCCTAAAAAAGAGTATTACGTTAATGATGTAACGAGTGTAGTTGAGAAGACAATGCCTTCTGTTGTTGCAGTAAGTAATAAGTATGTTGAAAAAATGAATTACTTCGGAAAAACATATTCTCAGGAAGGTAAGTCTGCAGGATCTGGAATTATAGTTGGCCAGAATGATGATGAGCTTTTATTAGTTACTAATTATCACGTGGTTGATAAGGCAGAAGAACTGTCAGTAACCTTCGCTGATGATGAAAATGTTAAGGCTCAGATTAAAGGAACGGATTCTGACAGAGATTTGGCAGTTATTGCAGTTCAGCTTTCTGATATTAAGCCTTCGACAATGGATTCCATTGTTATTGCGAAGCTTGGTGATTCCCATGCATTGACAGTTGGAGAACCTGTTGTTGCGATAGGTAATGCATTGGGCTATGGACAGTCGGTAACGGTTGGTGTTGTCAGTGCTCTTGACAGACCAATAGCCGCTGCGTCAGCAAATTCTGACCGCGAAATTAATAAAGACGCTACTTTCATTCAGACAGATGCGGCTATTAATCCAGGTAATTCAGGTGGTGCTCTTATTAATATGAGAGGTGAGGTTATTGGTATTAATTCTAATAAGATAGGTGGCTCAATAGTTGAGGGTGTTGGATATGCCATTCCAATTTCTGATGCCAAACCTATTATAGAAGAGCTGATGACGAAGAAAACCAAGATTAAGGTTGATGAAAATTCAAGAGGAATGCTTGGTATCACAGGAGTTAATGTTGAAAGACAGTATTCGGAAGTGTATGGAATGCCTGTAGGTGTATATATTTCTTCTGTCACAGATGGTACAGGTGCTGATAAGGCAGGACTTGTTCGTGGAGATATAATCGTTAAGATTGAAGGTGAAGAGGTATCTTCTATGGATGAACTTAAAAAGGCCTTAGAATACTGTAGTGCTGGAGATACTGTGGAAATTACCATTATGCAGGGTTCTCCAACAGGATATAAAGCTAAGAATGTAATGGTTACCTTAAGCCCTGTTGAAAATAACAGATAACAAATTTTGAGTAATGAAATGACAAATAGAACCTCTAATGTTTGATAAACATTAGGGGTTCTGTTATTGTATATAGAAAAGCTTTAAAAAATTAAAAATAGGGGTTAAGAAACTCTAAATCTAACCGATAAATAGTATGTAGAAATAGAAATGACCATGAACCAGTATGGTTCGGGAAGGAGTAAGATATGCGTATAGAAGCTTATACACAGATTCAGCAGTTATATCAGGCAAGCAAGCCTAAGACAACTCAGACTGCGAAAGCACCTAGCTTTATGGATCAGTTACAGATTTCTTCGCAGGGTAAGGATATTCAGGCTGCTAAGAGCGCAGTTAATAACGCACCTGATATCAGAGAAGACGTTGTTGCCCCTATCAAGGAGCAGATTAAGAACGGAACTTATGAGGTTGATGCTGAAAGTTTAGCAGATAAGTTATTTGCAAGATTTCAGGAAATGAGGTAGCTCGACTATGGCAAGTTTGATGGAAAACTTGATGACCGTATTAGAAAACGAATGTCAAGAGTATGAGAACTTGCTAGAGCTATCTAGTGCCAAGACTCCAATTATCGTAGCAGGAGACTTGGAAGAATTAGCCCGCATCACGGATGAAGAACAATTAGTTGTAAACAGAATTAACCGTATCGAGAAGGACCGTGAGGTTATTTACAAAGATATAGCTAATGTAATTAACAAGGATGTTAATACTCTTAAGCTGGGCGACTTGGTTGATATGTTGTCATCACGCAAAGAAGAGCAACAAAGGCTGGCTAAAGTGCATGACAGATTACGTGCATCTGTAAATTCTGTAAAGAGAGCAAATGAGCAGAACAGAGAATTAATTCAGAATGCCATGGAACTTGTGGAATTCAATTTAAATCTCCTTCAGGCACAGAGAACTGCTCCGGAAACCGCGAATTATAATCGTGGTGCTTATAACACAGGAATGCATATGGGCGTTGAACAATCAGGTTTCGATGCCAAACAGTAAAGTAGTATTTAACTTGTTGAGGATTTAGATTATGTCTTTATTTGGTGGATTATACGTAGGCAACAGTGGCCTACAGACTTCTCAAAACGCACTAAATACAGTAGCGCATAATATGGTTAATGTAGATACTAAAGGTTACACAAGACAGCAGGTGTCTCAGGTAACCCGTACTTATAATACCATTTCTAAGAACGGTTCAGCCGTTTCTTATCAGCAGGTCGGTCTCGGTGTTAAATACGCCGAAGTCAAGCAGGTCAGAGACTTTTTCCTCGACAAATCATATAGAAAAGAATCAGGACGCGGAGGTTTTTATGACGTGTCTTGTGATGCAATAGAAGAAGTAGAAAACATTTTCCAGGAGCTTGATGGAGAGGCTTTTGCTAATACACTTGAAAAATTATGGGTGTCAGTGCAGGAGCTTGCGAAGGATCCTTCAAGTACTGTTAATCAGGGTATCTTTATCCAAAGATGTTCTGAATTCACTACAAGATCTCAGGCAGTTTACCAGAACTTCTGCGATTATCAGGATGACCTTAACTTTAAGGTTAAGCAAAAGACAGACAAAATCAATGAAATTGGTCAGAGAATCGAAACGTTAAACGAACAGATTTTAAAGATTGAATCTGGACAGGTAGAGCATGCTAATGATTTAAGGGATGAAAGAAATGATCTTATAGATGAACTTTCGACATATGCCAGCATTAGTGTTGATACAGATATTGATGGAAACTACATCATACAGATTGAGGGTGTTGACTTCGTAACAGTTGGTTCGTGCAAAGAAATAGGTCTTTATGCGGATCCACTTACCGGATTCTATACACCATTCTGGGAGCCGTTGGCAGAGCATGATCCAATTACCAAAGAGGTTATTGAATCATCAATTCCATCAGCCAGAGTATTTGATTTAGATCAGGAAATATCTATTGAAAAGAATACAGATATCGGAGCACTAAAGAGTACTTTAGTCGCAAGAGGAGATAAGAGAGCAACCTACAAGGATTTAGGATTCGAAGATCCAGATCCTTCTAAGAAATATAGTGAAATTTCTGATTCAATAGTAATGAATGTAATGGCTGAATTCGATCAGCTCATTCATGATATAACAACAGAAATTAACAAGGTGATTGAGGACGCTGCTAATGCAGTCAGCACAACACCTACACCTAATGGTTATTTAAGAGATGAGAATGGAGAACCATTCAGAATTTTCGTAGTATCAAGCAATGAAGAATCTCTTAAAGGTGGCAAATGGCAGGATGATTATACTACCAATAACATCATGATTAATGAACAGCTCAAGATGGCTCCTTCGAAATTAGGATTCATAAGAGAAGATGGAATAGTAGATCAGACCTGTGCAGATAATCTTAAAAAAGTATTCACAGATCCAACACATACATTAAACCCTGAAGTTAAGACAGCTACCAACCTTTATAACTTTTATAACAATTTAGTATCTCAGGTAGCTAACACAGGATATGTAATGAGAGGTATAAGCGCTAATCAGGAAATTACAGTTACTAATATATCAGCAGCCAGAGAGCAGATTGTTGGTGTATCTTCAGATGAAGAATTAAGTAACATGATAATGTTCCAGAATGCATTCAACGCCTCGAGCCGATACATTAACGCGATGAGCGAGATGATAGAGCATCTCATCATGACATTCGGCTAGTATAAAGATATAGAATTTTGATGACGATATAATATTTGGTTATGCAGTGTGCGTAATCAGGAAAGGAGAGAGTATATGCCTTCACAATTTTTTGGATTAAATATTGCAGGTTCAGGACTTCGTAATTCGAATGCTGCATTAAATACAACAGCTAATAATATTGCTAATGTTCAGACTAAGGGATACTCTCGCCAACAGGTTGACGCACAGGCAGCAGATGCACTTAGAACCTTCACAACATATGGATGTGCAGGTGCAGGTGTTGAAACTCTCGCAATCGAGAGAATCCGCGATGATTTTTATGATGTAAAGTACTGGAATAATAATGCTAATTTAGGACAGGTTGAAGCTAAGGCGTATTACTGTAAGTCACTTGAAGACTATTTCAAGGATGATGGTGCTACAGGCTTTGTTACTATTTTTAACAAGCTTTCAAGCTCTCTTCAGTCAATTACCACTAACGCAAGCTCAGCATCAACTAAATCTCAGTTCGTAGCAGCAGCTGAGTCGATGACTGATTATTTTAATAACCTGTATGGTAACCTTCAGGAGCTTCAGAAGGATATCAACCTTGAAATTAAGCAGGCAGTAGATCAGATTAATTCTATATCTGAACAGATCGCTACATTAAATAAGCAGATTAATGTAATTGAGTTATCAGGTTCGAAAGCCAATGACTTAAGAGACCAGAGAGATGTTTTGGTAGATACTCTTTCGGAATTCATAGATGTTACCATTCAGGAAACACCAATTTATGATACTAATGATCCAACAAGAGAAACTGGTGGTACCAGATATGTTGTTAAGGTAGCCGGTGGACAGATTCTTCTTGATTCTAATGATTATTCTACATTCAAGTGTGAAGCAAGAGAAAGCTATGAGCAGATTAATCAGACGGATGCTCAGGGATTGTATAAGATTTGCTGGGATAATGGCAATGAGTTTAATTTAAATAACGCATCAATGAACGGTAAACTTAAGGGTCTCGTTGAAATGCGTGATGGTAATAATTCGCAGAATTTTAACGGAAGAGTTGTTTCTTCAACAGCGCTTACAGTTCCTGGAACTTCAAGAGATGTAGTTATACAAGTTACAGATGATTATCTTATGGATATGACAGAGTGTACACTTCCAACAAGCGGTGAATTGAGAATTAATGGTGCTTCATATTATTACGATGACTGGACATATGATGAGGCTACATCGCAGTACACATTCAAAATTAATGATGATATATATCCAAGCTCAACAACAGAAATTCAGGCAGGTACCATAGCTAAGAATCAGGAAGCTATTAAGTATCAGGGAATTCCTTATTACATGGAGCAGATGGATGCTTTCATAAGAAGCTTCTTTAAGGCAATTAATAATACCTTCGAAGGCTCTGAATATACTGACCCATCTACAGGTGAAAAATACATAAGAAATGGTGTAGATGCTTATGGAAATGCAGGAACTAATCTTTTTACCTGTGAAATTCCAAAAGGTCAGTTAACTCAGGAAGAACTCGAAGAAACTGATGCTTCCAAAATGTTATATGGAAAACCGGGCTACTATTATATGACCTGCGGTAATGTATGTATCAATACAGAATTGTTACGCGATGCCGACAGATTAGGCTCAAGAACATATTCATATAATGGTGTTGAAGAGTGCGGACAGATTGAAAAGGTTATTTCAATGCTGACTAATAAGAATGAATTCAGCTTCAGAAATGCTTCTGCTAATCAGATGCTTGAATTAGTTCTTTCGGATGTTGCACTTAATGCAAGTAATGCTAATACATATGAAGGTACTTACAAGGGGCTTCAGACAGCTATAGATAATCAGAGAACATCTATTTCAGGTGTAGATGAAGATGAAGAAGCTGTAAGTCTGGTTAAGTATCAGAATGCTTATACTCTTGCATCTAAAATGATTCAGACATTAACTGAAATTTATGATCAGTTAATACTAAATACAGGAGTATAACTAGCCGATATATAGTTTAGACAAGGATGTCTAATAACTAAGTGCAAGGATGCATGGGATAAGGATAAGAGGTGATCCTATGCGTATGACCAATAAAATTATGCAGAATAACTCTCTGTATAATATTAATAATAATAAAGTCTTACAGGACAAATTGAGTACTCAAATGTCCACTCAGAAGAAACTGACACGTCCGTCAGATGATCCCGTGGTAGCAATCAGAGCGTTAAGATTAAGAACATCAGTATCTGAGCTTACACAGTACCAGGAGAAGAACTCTCCTGATGCTAACAGCTGGCTTAAGGTTACAGCTGGTGGTCTTGGTACTGTTACAGATATCCTGACACAGCTTTCAACTAACGCTAATAAGGGTTCTAATAAAGATCTTACTGCAGATGATTTAGATATCATTGTTGAGAATATGAAGCTTCTGGCAGATGAATTCTATTCAACAGGAAATCTTGATTACGCAGGAAGATATGTTTTTACTGGATACAGAACTAATACTCCGATGCAGTTCACAGCATCAGATGTAGCTGACCAGAAAAATCCAATTCCTTCGTATAGAATTACAGAGCAGACGACAATAAGCTCATTCGATATGGTGAACTATACGAATATAGGTACTCTTGATGGACTTTCAGAGTATAACTATGCAGATGGTACTCATGATGAAGTTGAAACAGCAATAACGAACAAAGATATACATAGAGTAAGGCTTGCATATGATAATCTTTCGGGGGTTGCAGGTAATGTGCCTACAATCGAAATAGTAAAGAAGGTTGATTATGATCCTGCAACACAGGTTTATACACCTGATATTGCGTTAACTCTTAATGATACTTCAACCCCTTCAATTGAAATCGCTTCAAGTGCAGAAGAAGCCTACAAGGCCATAGCTGCGGCAACTGATGCGAAGGTTATGTATATACCAGATACAGGAGAGATTTTATTCTCAGATGCTGCATATGAGGCGTTTGATACGGCCATTCAGGGTGCCAATGGTGCTGATACAGAAATTCGTATCGGATATACCAAGAGTGAATGGAATAACGGTGATTTAAGACCAGAGCATTATTTTGCATGTACATCAACAGACAAGCTGGATCCAACCAAAACTGTTGCATACAATGCTGAATATTTGACATCAGGAAAAGAAAAGCAGGTTATTGCTTATGATGTTGGATATAACCAGACAATAGAGGTTAATACAACAGCTGATGAAGTGTTCACTCATAATTTAAAGCGTGACATGGATGATTTAGAGAATGCTCTGGCAGCTCTTAAGAATATAGAAGTTATTAAGGAAAGCCTTAAGGGAATCGTAAAGGGTATTGATAAGGATGCTAAGCCAGCTGAATATGAAAGTGCCAAGAATCAGCTCGATGCTGCCAATAAGTCATATGAATATATAAGACAGAACATGCATGAGCTTATGGGTGGTGCTATTACCAAGATGCATACATATCTTGACGTAACTAATGTTGCAGTTACTGATAATGGTACCAGATCCTCAAGACTTGAGCTTATCTCGAACAGATTAACAGACCAGAAGACAACATTTAAGACACTTCAGTCAGAAAATGAAGACGTAGATATTGCTGATGTTGCAGTTAATCTTACGTCTGCGGAGCTTACTTATGAGTCATCGCTGATGGCTACAAGTAAAATTATGCAGACAACATTGATGAATTATATCTAAAGATATAGTATTATAAATATAAACATTACGCGCGGAGCGCAGATAGGAGAAAAGTATGAACATTACGACTAAAAATTTCGGAGAAATTACAATCGCAGATGACAAAATCATTAAGTTCCCTTCAGGTATTATAGGTTTTCCTGATTTGACAGATTTTGCATTAGTTCACGATGAAGAGAAAGGTGTTGGCGGAATTCACTGGTTACAGTCAATGCAGGAGCCTGCATTCGCAATGCCAGTTATGGATCCATTAACTGTTAAGGCTGATTATAACCCACAGGTAGATGATGAAATCTTAAAGCCAATTGGAGAATTAGATCCTGATGAGACATTAGTATTGGTTACAGTTACAGTACCATCTGATTTAACTAAGATGACTGTTAATTTAAGAGGACCATTTGTTATTAATGCATTAGAGAAGAAAGCTGTTCAGGTTATTATTGAGGGAGATGAATATCCAGTAAAATTCCCTATTTATGAAATCTTGAAAGCAAAGAAGGGTGGTGAGTAATATGTTAGCTTTATCACGTAAGAAAAACGAAGCCCTCGTGCTTAACAACAATATTGAAATTACAGTATTAGAAATTAAAGGTGAGCAGGTTAAGCTAGGAATTACTGCACCAAAGGATGTTCCAGTATACAGAAAAGAAGTATATGTACAGATTCAGGAAGCTAATAAGGAAGCTGTTGATACTTCAGGTATGGATGCATTAAAGGATTTACTTGGTTAAGAAAAATTATATATTTGTACTAATACAAAGACCCGCAGGCTTTGCCGTTGCGGGTCTTTGTTGTTAGTCAATAATATACATATGATGTTCTAATTATTCATTGATGTACTTTGAAATATTTCCTAAATCGTCCATATATTCAAGAGCTTTTCTTCTTCCGAACTTGTTAAGCTTAATAAAGGCTGTAAGAACCTGATTGTTAAGGTACTTGGTGCTTATATCGCTGACATTGTCTATTGATGAAAAGTCCATCGGATTTAGTGAAAGCATGCAGCACATCTTCATAACTGTCGAAAAAGACATATGATCAATCCCTTTGTCCAGAGCTGTTGATAAAGTGCTGTATGGGATGTTGGCTTCTATAGCGAATTGCCTTATGCTTGAGAAGCGTTCTAAAATCTCTTTTTTTAAGATTTCCTCTTTAGTCATCGTTTCCTCTTGATATTAACAATATGAATTAAACAGCATTCCTGAATAATTACTGCTGACGTACGGAGCAGTAAAGTTATGTCCGGGATTCTTATATGCAACAACAGTCTTGTCAATGTATTCCATAGGATTCAATGAAATCTGGTTAGTCTTCCTTAGGATAGAAGAAGCGAAATCCTTGATAATTGAAAGCTGTGAATACTCAGGGTCCTGATTAAGTGATGACTTAAAGGCCTGATCATCCATGTTAAGACTGCCGTCTTCAGAAAAGTCGAATCCAATTCTTTGGAGGTTATCCTGATAATAAGAAGAGATTCTTTGCATTTCTGACAGAAGCTTGGTGCTTGAATGCTGCGCATTCCTGTATTTGTTGGCAGCGTTGATGAAATTATTATATCCATCAACCAAACGTCCTACGTTTTCTGATATTGAATCTGTGTCAGCTTTTACTCCGATATGAGCCATATGACCTTCCTCACGGCTCACACCATTAAGTGTTAATTCGTACTGCTTATCAATGGTGAAGTGGTTAGAAGAGGTGCTTCTTGGTTCACCATTAAGATAGAATTCGGCGTTGGACGGAGCCTTCGCTACATAATCTATTCCAAGATACTCAACTGCACCGGAAGTTTTTGATGTATGCTCGTCGGATATGTTGAATATTTCTTCTTTTCCAGGTTTTAGACCTTCGGCTTCTGAGGTAAGTCTAAGAGATGAAGAACCTTTTCCGTTTTCCAATATATCAGCTTTAATACCTACTCCGGCATTGTTAATAAGTCTTGAAAGACGTTCTTCTATATCTTTGTTCGTATCATCTGAACGTACATTGAACTGGAACTCATAGCTTAAATCGTTAATGGACAAATCAAATGAATACTCTCCAGGCGCTAATGAGGTTATCTCAGAAGACGGAAGTGCGTATCCTAAGTTGACCTGTGGGGAGGCAAGTGATGTTACCTCGATGTCGAAGGAGATAGCATTATCACTTTCGCCTGGCTCACCTATATATTCAGCACTAACCATATCATCATCTGTTGAATAGGCAGATTTTTTGTTGAACATGTTGTCGTTCTCAATACCACCTAATGATGCTATGGTGTTTCTTAATTCTCTGGCATTCTCTTTTAAGTCAATAGCAAACTCTCTTGATGCGTTGCTTGAATCAAGAATATAAAGAGGGGTGTCCTTATTTAATTTAAGCATGGAATTGTATACGCCACGAAGCTCGCTCTTTTTATGAGCGTCGTATTTAGAAACGTTATTCTTCGGTGCATACTGAGTAAGATAATAATTATAGATATTATCAATAGCAGAATTATACGATGCCATATCGTCCCCTCCTTTCTTCCATGAATACATGCATTTTACTAAAATCCGTTTAGTAAAGAGTCGTCCCTGACTCACGCATAAGGGCGAAATGCGCCTACTATGTTGACTACATTTTATCACACGCAGTCAAGCAATACAAGTACCAATATTCATAGCTGTGAGCATTACGATATTTAGTTATGTGATTGTCATAAGGAGAAAACTTGTGGTTGTCTTTTGACAGTTTCTATTGTTAAATATATTAAGACAGTTTCGAATTCGAAAGGATATATTTTTATGGGAAAGTATTTTGGAACAGATGGATTTCGTGGTAAGGCAGGAGTTGTGCTTACAGCGGAGCATGCATTTAAAATAGGCAGATTTTTAGGATTTTACTTTAGTAAAGATCATAAAGCTAAGATTGTAATAGGAAAGGATACACGTAGATCTTCATATATGTATGAGAATGCGCTTGCTTCAGGAATTGTTTCTTCCGGAGCGGATGCATATCTTCTTCATGTTACTACTACTCCATGTGTGAGCTTCATAACAAGAACGGAGGATTTTGACTGTGGAATTATGATAAGCGCAAGTCATAATGCCTTCGGAGATAATGGTATCAAGCTGATGAGTAGCGAGGGTGAGAAGATGGATGATAATCTTCAGGCCGAAATTGAGAAATTCATTGATGGAGAAGGAATTGAGGTTCCATGGGCAGTAGGTGAGAACATCGGATGTACAGTGGACTACTATTCTGGAAGAAACAAGTATGTAGGATATTTGGTTAAGCTTCTTGAAAGCAATTATTTTTCAGACAGAAAGGTTGCTCTTGACTGTGCTAACGGAAGCTCATGGATGATAGGAAGATCAGTTTTTGATGCACTTGGTGCCAAGACTTACGTTATTAATAATGAACCAAACGGAGTTAATATTAACTTAGGCTGTGGATCAACACATATGGAAGGCTTACAGGAATATGTAAAGGATCACAAGCTTGATGTTGGTTTTGCTTTTGATGGTGATGCAGACAGATGTCTTGCTGTTGATGAGAATGGAGAAATCGTCAATGGTGACGTTATCATGTATATTTGTGCGAAGCATCTAAAGCAGATTGGAAAGCTTCCTTCTAATACAGTAGTTACTACTATAATGAGTAACTTCGGATTATATAAGGCATTCGATAAGGCTGGTATTAAATATGAAAAGACAGCTGTTGGTGACAGATATGTGTATGAGAATATGAAGGAAAATAATCATATGCTCGGCGGAGAACAGTCTGGTCACGTAATCTTTAGAGAATATGCAAGAACAGGAGACGGAATCGTTACAGCAATAATGCTTATGAGAGTTCTTATAGAAACTCAGCTTCCACTTTCGGTGCTTGCTTCTGAAGTTACAATGTATCCTCAGGTTCTTAAGAATGTAGTGGTTGATGACAAGGAAAGCACATTAAATGACAGCGCTGTCAAGAAGGCTGTTGAAGAGTGCGAGGTGGCACTTGGCGAGAATGGAAGAGTTCTCCTTAGAGCTTCAGGTACAGAACCAGTTCTCAGAGTTATGTCAGAGGCAGGAACATTAGATGAATGTGAGAAATGGGTTGACCACATCATCGATGCCATGAAAGCATCAGGACATTTTCAGAATATGAAATAGAGGTATTAAGATGGCTGAACAGTTAAAGGTTAGCGAATTATATGAGCCAGGACATACAAGAGCCTGGGAATATCTTGAAAAGGTTGAGTATCCATGGGAAATATTAAAGGATATCAAGAATATTATTTTAGAAATAGGACCTACCCTGGACAAAGATATATACGAAGAAAGAGAAGAAGGCGTATGGGTTGCTAAGTCTGCTAAGATTTTTCCAACAGCTTATCTGGGTGCTCCTTGTATAATAGGAGAAAACACCGAGGTTAGACAGGCAGCCTTCATCAGAGGCTCAGCACTAGTTGGTGACAACTGTGTTGTTGGAAATTCGGTTGAACTTAAGAACGTAATCATTTCTGATAATGTTCAGGTTCCTCATTATAATTATGTAGGAGATTCAGTTCTTGGCTATAAGTCACATATGGGAGCAGGATCAATTACTTCTAATGTTAAGTCAGATAAAACTCTGGTTACAGTAAGAGGAAAAGAAACATCTATAGATACAGGCCTTAAGAAGTTTGGAGCTATGCTCGGAGACTTCGTTGAGGTTGGATGTAATTCAGTATTAAATCCGGGAACAGTTATTGGATCACATAGTAATATTTATCCTACATCCTCTGTTCGTGGAGTTGTCCCTTCCGATTCTATATATAAAAGTGGAATGGGGAGTGAAATTGTTGAGAAAAGATAAATAAAATATGTTGACTTTGCCTTTTTGCTATGGTATAGTTACCAAGCAATAGGGCGTAGGCCTTATTTTTTTGTCGTTTAAAAATATAAGACAAGCGTAAATGTTTTAGGAGGATAAAGATATGCGTACCAAGATTACATTAGCATGCACAGAGTGCAAGCAGCGCAATTACAACACAACTAAGGAAAAGAAGCTCCATCCAGACAGAATGGAAACAAAGAAGTACTGCAGATTCTGCAAGGCTCATACACTTCATAAGGAAACAAAGTAGGATTAGTCTTTATTAATAAGGGGTAAACTATGGCAGGAAATAATGAAAAGCCAAGCTTCTTTAAAGGAGTAAAGGCTGAATACAATAAGGTAACATGGCCTACAAAGGATGATGTTATCAAAGAAACTGTTTCAGTAGTGTGCATTTCAGCTGTGTTGGCCGGATTAATTGCTTTATTTGATTTTGCTATTCAGTATGGTATTAACTATATTTCTAGTTTATAATTCCGAAACAATATTATTGAAGAATCAAGAGGTGATTAATTATGGCAGATGCTAATTGGTATGTTGTACATACATATTCTGGATATGAGAATAACGTTAAGGCTAACATCGAGAAGACTATAATTAACCGTAATTTACAGGAGAAGATTCTCGAAGTTAAAGTTCCTATGGAAAATGTTATTGAAATGAAGAACGGTGTTCGTAAGGCCGTTGAGAAGAAGCTTTTCCCAGGATATGTATTAATAAATATGGTAATGGACGATGAGACATGGTATGTCGTTCGTAATACTCGTGGTGTAACAGGATTCGTAGGTCCAGGATCTAAGCCTGTACCACTTTCAGAAACAGAAATGAAGCCTTTAGGAATAAGAACAGAAAATATTTCTGTAGATTTCGAGGAAGGCGATACCATCATCGCAGTTGCTGGTGCATGGAAAGATACAGTTGGCGTTGTTCGCCGTATGGACTTTAGCAAGCAGACAGTTACTATCAATGTTGAAATGTTTGGTAGAGAAACTCCAGTTGAGATTTCTTTTGCTGAAGTTAGAAAGCAGAATTAATTCTATCAGGATTAATTATAAATTCGGTTTGTCCGGAGTAGCTACCGGACAGGCTGTGGGAGTACTTATTGTGAGTACGCCTGACCACGATGCATATTAAGATGCATTAGAATAGGAGGTGCCACTATGGCAAAGAAAGTAGAAGGATATATTAAGTTACAAATCCCTGCTGGTAAAGCTACACCAGCTCCTCCAGTTGGACCTGCATTAGGTCAGCATGGAGTTAACATCGTTGAATTCACAAAGCAGTTCAACGCTAAGACAGCAGATAAGGGTGACGTTATCATCCCTGTTGTTATCACTGTTTATGCAGACAGAAGTTTTAGTTTCATTACAAAGACTCCACCTGCAGCTGTATTATTAAAGAAGGCATGTAACATTAAGTCAGGTTCAGGTGTTCCTAACAAGACTAAGGTTGCTAAGATTTCTAAGGCTAAGATTCAGGAAATCGCAGAATTAAAGATGCCTGATTTAAATGCCGCTAGCTTAGAGGCTGCTATGAGCATGATCGCTGGTACAGCTCGAAGCATGGGTATCACAGTAGAAGACTAATGGAGGATTGAATAATGAAGCATGGTAAGAAGTATAACGAAGCTGCTAAGTTAGTTGATCGTAGCGTAATGTACGAGCCTGCTGATGCAATCGCATTAGTTAAGAAAACAGCTACAGCTAAGTTTGATGAGACAGTAGAAGTTCATATTAGAACAGGTTGTGATGGAAGACATGCAGAACAGCAGATTCGTGGAGCAGTTGTTCTTCCTAACGGAACAGGTAAGACAGTTAAGGTTTTGGTTTTCGCTAAGGGTGATAAGGTAGCTGAGGCTGAGGCAGCAGGTGCTGATTACGTTGGTGGAGATGAGTTAATTCCTAAGATCCAGAACGATGGCTGGTTTGATTTCGACGTAGTAGTTGCTACACCTGATATGATGGGTGTTGTAGGTCGTTTAGGTAAGGTTTTAGGTCCTAAGGGATTAATGCCTAACCCTAAGGCTGGTACAGTAACAATGGATGTTACTAAGGCTGTTAATGATATTAAGGCTGGTAAAATCGAGTACAGACTTGATAAGGCTAACATCATTCACTGTCCTGTTGGTAAGGCTTCTTTCACAGAAGAGCAGTTACAGCAGAACTACGATGCATTACTTGACGCAATCTTAAAGGCTAAGCCTTCAGCATTAAAGGGTCAGTATTTAAAGAGTGTTTCTTTAGCTACAACAATGGGACCTGGCGTTAAGATCTCTACTGCAAAGTATTAATTTAAAACATAATATCTGTTAGATATGATGAAGACCATCCTCGAAAGAGGGTGGTCTTTTGTTATTAGTTGTGCTATGGTAGGTGCATGGGCACAAAATATAGTGGTAATAAAGATAAATCTTCATATAAATATAACGACGTTCGAAATAGAGGCGAACAAAAAAGAGATATTCAGCATGCAGCTGCTACGCGTCGTGTTAAAAAAAAGGAAAAGAAATCCTCACCTCTTAAAATGTTTTTAATTACTCTTGGCATAGTGCTTGGGGTAGGAATGGTGGTCATAGTATCCATAGCACTTCCTAAATATTTAAAGCTTCACAAAAATGAGGAAATAAGCTTTATTGGATTCGTTGAAACAATACCTGAGACACTGACCGCTGAGGTTGATGAAAAGGTTGAACCAGAACCATTCGTTGATGACAGAAAATATGGTTCAATTATGGATGATTTCGAATACCAGAAGGAACACAATATTTTCATTAAGGACGCGACTCAGGAAGGTGTTGTTACACTGGCGTTTTGTGGGGATATATTATTTGATGACGATTATGCCGTAATGTCAGCGCTTAAGCAAAGAGGTGGAAATATAGAAGACAGTATATCTTTGGACACGTTAGAGGCAATGCGTGGCGTTGATATAATGGTTGCCAATAATGAGTTTCCTTATACGGAAAGAGGTGTAAGGCAGCCCGAGAAGCAGTTCACCTTCAGGGCAGATTATTCGACTGCTAATTATTTAAATGACATGGGTGTTGATGTTGCAATTCTGGCGAATAACCATGTTTTCGATTATGGTGAGCAGGGTCTTTTAGATACACTCGATACACTTGATGAGGTCGGGGTGGTTCCAGTCGGTGCTGGAAGGAACCTGGAAGAGGCGATGACGCCAGTATACTATATTATTAATGATATTAAGATAGCTATTGTAGCTGCAACAGATATTGAAAGACTTGATATTCCTGATACGAGAGCAGCAACAGAAACATTGCCAGGGGTACTAAGATCCTGGAATACAGATAAAATCTTTAAGGTTATTGAGGAAGCCAAGAACAATTCAGATTTCGTAATAACCTGTATTCACTGGGGAACGGAAAAAGAGGATGTGCCTGATTACTGGCAAAAAATCCTTGCACCAAAGCTGGTTGAGGCAGGAACTGATCTTATTATAGGAGATCATCCTCACAGACTTCAGGGAATCTATTATTTCGGAGATGTTCCATGTATCTATAGCCTCGGAAATTACTGGTTTAATGGGTTTTCTCTGGATACGGGACTTGTGAGAGTTACTATAGATAAGAGTGGACTTAATTCATTTGAGTTTTTGCCAGCGGTTCAGTCTTCGTACAGTACTCATCTTGTTTACGAAGGAGAAAGAGACAGAATTCTTGATTACATGAGAAGATTATCTCCGGATGCCAATATTTCCAGTGATGGATTCGTAACTAAAAAATAAGATTCTCACCAGTAGAATTGCGAGAAAACATGAATTTAAAAGCGAAAAAGTGTTGACAGACATATTTAAGATATGATATTTTAACAAAGGTCGTTTTGACCAGGCCGAAGACAGTAGGAATCCGAAAGGGTGTAAGCATAGCTCCTACCGAGGAAGAGATATATTAACTTTTATTGTTATTAACTCCCCTTGTGCTTTGGCATAAGGGGTTTATTTTATCCCTTCGGCATAATATTAAAGAAGGAGGAAATAAAAATGGCTAAGGTTGAATTAAAGCAGCCCATCGTTGAAGAAATTTCATCTTACATCAAAGATGCCCAGTCAGTTGTATTAGTTGACTACCGTGGATTAACTGTTGAACAGGATACTAATCTTCGTAAGGCTCTTCGTGCAGAGGGAATTACTTACAAAGTTTACAAGAACACAATGATGAACTTCGCTTTCAAGGGAACAGACTTCGAGTCTTTAGCTCCTTATTTAGAAGGACCAAGTGCTATCGCTATTTCAACAACAGACGCTACAGCTCCAGCAAGAGTATTAAGCAAGTTCGCTAAGACAGCAGACAAGCTTGAGATTAAGGCTGGTGTAGTTGAAGGTGTTGCATACGATGCAGCTGGAATCGCTAAGATCGCTTCTATCCCTTCAAGAGAAGAATTGCTTTCAAAGTTACTTGGAAGCATCCAGTCACCTATTACAAACTTTGCTCGTGTTATTAAGCAGATTGCAGAGAAGGGTGGCGCAGCAGAGTGTGAAGCTCCTGCAACAGAAGAGGCTCCTGCTGAAGCTCCTGTAGAGGAAGCTAAGACAGAAGAGGCTCCAGTTGAAGCTCCTGTAGAAGAAGCTAAGACAGAAGAAGCAGCTGAAGCTCCTGCAGAGGAAGCTTAAGCAAAACTCCGCAAGGAGAAAATGAAACAAACGAAATTTAGATTATAAAATTATATGGAGGAAAATAAAATGGCAAAGATGTCTACAGCAGAATTAATTGATGCTATTAAGGAACTTTCAGTTCTTGAGTTAAATGACCTTGTTAAGGCATGTGAAGAAGAGTTTGGCGTATCTGCAGCAGCTGGAGTAGTAGTTGCAGCAGCAGGTGCAGCTGATGGTGCAGCAGCAGGCGAAGAGAAGGATTCTTTCGATGTTGAGTTAGCAGAAGCTGGCGCTGAGAAGGTTAAGGTTATCAAGGTTGTTCGTGAAATCACTGGTTTAGGACTTAAGGAAGCTAAGGATTTAGTTGATGGCGCTCCTAAGGTTGTTAAGGAAGGTGCATCTAAGGACGAAGCTAACGATATCAAGGCTAAGCTTGAAGAAGTTGGTGCTAAGGTTAACTTAAAGTAATTTAAAATTACTAATTATATCCCGCAGGGAAGTGTTTCCTTGCGGGATAATTGTTTTTATATCTTTGTATCTTAAGATATAAGTGATAATCAGATATTTTAGATAAAGATACATGTTCTTAATAATTCAGATAATTTCGATAAATATATATTTCTAAAAAATCTTTAATAAAAATCTCAAATTGTTGTTGACAGCAAAATATCCCTTGTTGTAGAATGGATGATGCACTATTGTGGAGTGGTAGGCGTTTCTATGCCCTTTTTTAAGAGCATATAGCCGTATGGACCACGCAATAAATCATTAAGAACGGGGTGAAGTCAATGGAAAAGAACAGAATACGTCCTATTGCCTGTGGCAAGAGCATGCGTATGAGTTACTCAAGACAAAAAGAAGTCTTGGAAATGCCAAACCTTATCGAGGTTCAGAAGAATTCCTACAAGTGGTTTTTGACTGATGGACTTAAGGAAGTGTTTGACGATATTTCGCCTATCGCTGATTACAGCGGTCAGATGAGCTTGGAGTTCGTAGATTTCGAGCTTTGCGAAAAGGATGTTAAATATTCCATCGAGAAGTGTAAGGAAAGAGACGCTACATATGCTGCACCATTGCAGGTTAAGGTTCGTTTCATTAAAAAGGACAAGAACGAGGTTACAGAGCATAAGATCTTTATGGGTGACCTCCCTATTATGACAGATACCGGAACATTCGTAATTAACGGTGCTGAACGTGTAATCGTAAGCCAGTTAGTTCGTTCTCCTGGAATCTATTATGCTATTGATCACGATAAGATTGGTAAGAGATTATTCTCATGTACTGTTATTCCTAATCGTGGTGCATGGCTTGAATATGAGACTGACTCCAATGATATATTCTATGTACGTGTTGATAGAACACGTAAGGTTCCAATTACTGTATTAATCAGAGCATTAGGTGTTGGAACTAATGAAGAAATTCTTGAATTATTCGGTGATGAGCCTAAGATTCAGGAAAGTTTCGCTAAAGACGTGGCAACTAACTATGAGACAGGTCTTTTAGAGTTGTACAAAAAAATACGTCCAGGCGAGCCTTTGACAGTTGAAAGTGCAGAGAGCTTAATCAATGCAATGTTCTTCGACCCCAGAAGATATGACCTGGCAAAGGTTGGTAGATACAAGTTTAATAAGAAGCTTGCATTAAGAAACAGAATCCGTAATCAGATTCTTGCTGAGGATGTTACTAATCCATATACAGGCGAGGTTATTGCTACAGCAGGAACTAAGGTTACAGCTGAAATGGCTGACTTAATTCAGAATTCAGCAGTACCATATGTTTATATCCAGACAGAGGAAAGAAACGTTAAGGTTCTTTCTAACATGATGGTAGATCTTAATGCCTTCGTTGAGTGTGATGCTAAGGATTTAGGAATTAATGAGAAGGTTTACTTCCCAGTTCTTCAGGCTATTATTAATGAATACGCTGAGGATGGAGATGCTTTATTCGAAGCTCTTAAGAAGAATGTTAACGAATTAGTTCCAAAGCATATTACAAAGGATGATATCTTTGCATCAATTAACTACAATATCCATCTTGAGTATGGTATTGGAAAGGATGACGACATCGACCACTTAGGTAATCGTCGTATCCGTTGCGTAGGTGAGTTATTACAGAATCAGTACAGAATCGGTCTTTCAAGACTTGAGAGAGTTGTTCGTGAAAGAATGACAACACATGATGCTGATGATGTTACACCTCAGAACTTAATTAATATCAAGCCAGTACAGGCAGCTGTTAAAGAATTCTTCGGATCTTCTCAGTTGTCACAGTTCATGGATCAGAATAACCCTCTTGGTGAGTTAACACATAAGAGACGTCTTTCTGCGTTAGGTCCTGGTGGTCTTTCAAGAGACCGTGCCGGATTCGAGGTTCGAGACGTACACTATTCTCACTATGGTCGTATGTGTCCTATCGAGACACCTGAAGGTCCTAACATCGGTTTGATTAACTCATTAGCTTCTTATGCAAGAATTAATGAGTATGGATTTATTGAGGCTCCTTATCGTAAGATTGATCATTCAGACGCTGAGAACCCAGTAGTTACAGATGAAGTTGTATATATGACAGCTGATGAA
Source organism: Lachnospiraceae bacterium (assembly GCA_024399135.1). GTDB lineage: Bacteria > Bacillota > Clostridia > Lachnospirales > Lachnospiraceae > JAILLW01. The sequence goes on from JAKSHY010000006.1 coordinate 119,290, forward strand.
GAGGATAACTACCATGTAGCTCAGGCTAATGAGCAGCTCGATGAGAAGGGTCACTTCGTTCGTAAAGTAGTAGCTGGTAGATATAGAGAAGAAACTTCAGAATATCCAAAGGCTATGTATGATTATATGGACGTATCTCCTAAGATGGTATTCTCAGTTGCTACAGCACTTATTCCATTCCTGGAGAACGACGATGCTAACCGTGCGCTCATGGGATCTAACATGCAGCGTCAGGCAGTACCTTTACTTACAACAGAAGCTCCTGCAGTAGGAACAGGAATGGAGCCTAAGGCAGCTGTTGACTCTGGTGTATGTGTAGTTGCTAAGAAGGCTGGTACAGTTGAATACGTATCATCAAAGCTTATCAAGATTAAGTGTGATGATGGTGACAACATGGAGTACAACTTAACTAAGTTCTCTCGTTCTAACCAGTCTAACTGTTATAACCAGAAGCCTATCGTATTCAAGGGTGACAAGGTTGTTGAGGGTCAGGTTATCGCAGATGGTCCTTCAACATGTAACGGTGAGCTTGCTCTTGGTAAGAACCCATTGATTGGATTCATGACATGGGAAGGTTACAACTACGAGGATGCTGTATTACTTAGCGAAAGATTAGTTCAGGATGATGTTTATACATCTGTACATATTGAAGAATACGAAGCAGAAGCTCGTGACACCAAGTTAGGACCAGAAGATATCACTCGTGATGTTCCAGGTGTTGGTGACGATGCACTTAAGGATCTTGATGAAAGAGGTATTATCAGAATCGGTGCAGAGGTTCGTGCGGGAGATATTCTTGTTGGTAAGGTTACTCCTAAGGGAGAAACAGAGCTTACAGCAGAAGAAAGACTTCTTCGTGCAATCTTTGGTGAGAAGGCAAGAGAAGTTAGAGATACATCACTTAAGGTTCCTCATGGTGAGTATGGTATCGTAGTTGATGCCAAGGTATTCACACGTGAGAATGGCGATGAGTTATCTCCAGGAGTTAACCAGGCAGTTCGTATCTATATTGCTCAGAAGCGTAAGATTTCTGTTGGTGATAAGATGGCTGGACGTCATGGTAACAAGGGTGTAGTTTCACGAGTATTACCAGTAGAAGATATGCCATACCTTCCAAATGGTCGTCCTTTGGATATCGTATTAAATCCATTAGGTGTACCTTCACGTATGAATATCGGACAGGTATTGGAAATTCACCTTTCACTTGCAGCTAAGGCATTAGGCTTCAACGTAGCAACTCCTGTATTTGATGGAGCTAACGAGGTTGATATTATGGATACCTTGGATTTAGCTAACGATTACGTTAATTTAACTTGGGAAGAGTTCGAGAAGAAGTATAAGAAAGAATTACTTCCTGAGGTTATGGATTACTTATCAGAGAATAGAGATCACAGAGAATTATGGAAGGGCGTTCCTATTTCAAGAGATGGTAAGGTAAGACTTCGTGATGGACGTACAGGTGAGTATTTCGATTCACCAGTTACTATTGGTCACATGCATTACTTGAAACTCCATCACCTGGTAGATGATAAGATCCATGCTCGTTCAACCGGACCATACTCACTTGTAACTCAGCAGCCATTAGGTGGTAAGGCTCAGTTCGGTGGACAGAGATTCGGAGAAATGGAAGTTTGGGCATTGGAAGCTTATGGTGCTTCATACACATTACAGGAAATCCTTACTGTTAAGTCTGATGACGTTGTAGGACGTGTTAAGACATATGAAGCTATCATCAAGGGTGACAATATTCCTGAATCTGGTATTCCTGAGTCATTCAAGGTATTACTTAAGGAATTACAGTCACTTGGCTTGGATGTAAGAGTACTTCGTGAAGATAACACAGAAGTTGAGATTAAAGAGAACGTTGACTATGGCAATACAGATTATCGTAGTGTTATGGGCGATGATTCTAAGAACTATGATAATGATTCATTATCTAAGGCAGGATATCAGCAGCAGGAATTCGATGAGTCTGGTGAAATGGTAGCTGCCGAAGAAGATTTCGTTGAAGATGATTTCAATGATGATTTTGAAGGCGAAGAATAGGAGGACATAGAAGATGTTAGAAACAAACAAAGAAGTGTATCAGCCTATGACGTTTGATGCCATCAGAATCGGCTTAGCTTCTCCTGAAAAGATCAGAGAATGGTCTCGTGGTGAAGTTACAAAACCTGAAACAATTAACTATAGAACTCTTAAGCCTGAGAAGGAAGGTCTTTTCTGTGAAAAGATCTTCGGACCTTCAAAGGACTGGGAGTGTCACTGTGGTAAGTATAAGAAGATTAGATATAAGGGTGTAGTATGTGATCGATGCGGAGTTGAAGTTACTAAGGCTTCTGTTCGTAGAGAGCGTATGGGTCATATTGAACTTGCTGCTCCTGTATCACATATCTGGTACTTCAAGGGTATTCCTAGCCGTATGGGATTAATCCTTGATTTATCTCCAAGAATTCTTGAGAAGGTTCTTTACTTTGCTTCATATATCGTACTTGATGCTGGAGAGACAGATCTTCAGTATAAGCAGGTTCTTTCAGAGAAGGAATATCAGGATGCGAGAGAAACATGGGGCAACAAGTTCCGTGTAGGAATGGGTGCTGAAGCTATCAAGGAATTACTTCAGGATATTGATTTAGAAGCTGATTCAAAGGCTCTTCGTGAGGAGCTTGAGGGAGCTACAGGTCAGAAGAAGGCTCGTGTTATTAAGAGATTGGAAGTAGTTGATGCTTTCAAGGAATCAGGAAATGAACCTTCATGGATGATTATGGATGCAATTCCAGTTATTCCACCTGATTTAAGACCTATGGTTCAGTTAGACGGTGGCAGATTCGCTACATCTGACTTGAATGATTTATACAGAAGAATTATTAACCGTAACAATCGTCTTAAGAGATTATTAGATCTTGGTGCTCCTGATATCATCGTTAGAAACGAAAAGCGTATGCTTCAGGAAGCAGTTGATGCTCTTATCGATAATGGTAGACGTGGCCGTGCAGTTACAGGACCTGGTAACAGAGCACTTAAGTCATTATCTGACATGCTTAAGGGTAAGTCAGGACGTTTCCGTCAGAACCTTCTTGGTAAGCGTGTAGACTACTCAGGACGTTCAGTTATCGTAGTAGGACCAGAACTTAAGATATATCAGTGTGGTCTTCCTAAGGAAATGGCTATCGAATTATTCAAGCCTTTCGTTATGAAAGAACTCGTAGGACGTGGCATTTCTCAGAACATTAAGGCAGCTAAGAAGCTTGTTGAAAGACTTGATTCTCAGGTATGGGATGTTCTTGAGGATGTTATTAAAGAGCATCCAGTTATGTTAAACCGTGCTCCTACACTTCATAGATTAGGTATTCAGGCATTCGAGCCTATCTTAGTAGAAGGTAAGGCTATTAAGCTTCATCCATTAGTATGTACAGCGTTCAACGCCGACTTCGATGGAGACCAGATGGCTGTTCACCTTCCATTATCAGTAGAGGCTCAGGCTGAATGTAGATTCCTTTTACTTTCGCCTAACAACTTATTGAAGCCTTCAGATGGTGGTCCAGTTGCTGTTCCTTCTCAGGATATGGTTCTTGGTATCTACTATTTGACACAGGAAAGAGGTCTTTCTGTTGGTGATACCAGAGAAGAATTAGGTGAAGGTAAGTTCTTCAAGAGTCTTAATGAGGCAATTCTTGCATATGAGAACGGATGTTGTACATTACATGCAAGAATTAAAGTCAGAATGACTAAGAAGAATGCTGCAGGCGAAGAAGTTACAGGTGTAGTTGAGTCAACACTTGGTAGATTCCTCTTCAATGAGATTATTCCTCAGGATTTAGGAATGGTTGACAGAAGCAAGGAAGAGAATTTCTTAGCACTTGAAATAGATCAGCTCGTTGGTAAGAAGCAGCTTAAGAAGATTCTTGAGCAGGTTATCAATACACATGGTGCTTCTGTTACAGCTGAAGTTCTTGATTTAATCAAGGCTATTGGTTATAAGTATTCAACAAGAGCCGCTATGACAGTTTCAATTTCAGATATGACAGTACCTGCTGATAAGCCTTTGATGCTTGAAAAGGCTCAGGCAACAGTTGATGCTATTTCAACTAACTTCAGACGTGGTTTCATTACAGAAGAAGAAAGATATCGTGCTGTTGTAGATACATGGAATGAAACAGATAAAGAGTTATCAGATAAGCTTATTGCTGGTCTTGATAAATATAACAATATCTACATGATGGCCGATTCCGGTGCCCGTGGTTCAACTCAGCAGATTAAGCAGTTAGCCGGCATGCGTGGATTGATGGCTGATACAACTGGTAGAACAATTGAATTGCCTATTAAGTCGAACTTCCGTGAAGGACTTGACGTATTGGAATACTTCATGTCAGCTCATGGTGCTCGTAAGGGTCTTTCAGATACAGCTTTACGTACTGCTGACTCAGGTTACTTAACTCGTCGTATGGTTGACGTTTCACAGGAATTAATTATTCGTGAAACAGACTGTATGGAAGGAACAGGAAAGATTCCTGGATTAACAGTTAAGGGCTTCTATGATGGCAAGGAAACAATTGAAAGCTTAAAGGACAGAATTACAGGAAGATATTCCTGCGAGGATATTGCAGATAAGAACGGTGAGTTAATCGTTAAGGCTAACCATATGATTACTCCTTCAAGAGCTGCCAGAATCATTAACAATATGGAGAAGGATGAGAACGGCCATGTTAATGATTCAGTTAAGATTCGTACAATCTTAACATGTAGATCTAAGGATGGTATCTGTGCTAAATGTTATGGTGCTAACATGGCATCAGGTGAAGCAGTACAGGTTGGTGAAGCAGTTGGTATTATCGCTGCTCAGTCAATCGGTGAACCTGGTACACAGTTAACCATGAGAACATTCCATACAGGTGGTGTTGCCGGTGATGATATCACTATGGGTCTTCCTAGAGTAGAAGAATTGTTCGAAGCTCGTAAGCCTAAGGGACTTGCTATTATTGCTGAATTTGGTGGTATTGCTACTATTTCAGATAATAAGAAGAAGAGAGAAGTTATCGTTAATAATGAAGAAACAGGTGAAACTAAGGCATATTTAATTCCTTATGGTTCACGTATCAAGATTCTTGATGGTCAGGCTATTGAAGCTGGTGATGAGTTAACAGAAGGTTCAGTTAACCCACATGATTTATTAAAGATCAAGGGTAAGGAAGCTGTACAGAACTACATGATTCGTGAAGTTCAGAGAGTTTACCGTCTCCAGGGTGTTGATATCGCTGATAAGCACGTTGAGGTTATAGTACGTCAGATGCTTAAGAAGGTAAGAATCGAAGAGAGTGGTGATACAGAGTACTTACCAGGTACTTTAGTAGATGTTCTTGAGTATGAGGATCTTAATGAAGAGCTTATTGCTGAAGGCAAGACACCAGCAGAAGGAAGTCAGGTTATGCTTGGTATTACCAAGGCTGCATTGGCTACTAATTCATTCCTTTCAGCTGCATCATTCCAGGAAACAACTAAGGTTCTTACAGAAGCCGCTATCAAGGGTAAGGTTGATCCATTGATCGGTCTTAAGGAAAACGTTATTATCGGTAAGTTAATCCCTGCTGGTACAGGTATGAAGCGTTATCGTAATACAACATTAAATACAGATTCAATGCTTAAGAAAAATATTAAGGTTGATGAAGAATTATTAAACGTAGAAGACGCTGAGGAAGTTATCGATGCTGATTCAGAGGTTGTTGAAATCGTTGAAGAATAATTCAAAGATGTATTAAGAAATACTCACTAATGAAATGCGAAATAATAAAGGATTTCATTAATGAAATAAAAAAAGAGTGTGTCAAGTAAAAATACTTGACACACTCTTTTTCTTAGTATATATTGATAAATGTCGTTTAGAAGAGGTCTTGTTATGGAACGAATAGTAAAACTTGGTTTGCTTTATGATTTTTATGGTGAGCTTTTGACGGACCACCAGAAAAAGGTATATGAAGATTATGTTTATAATGACTATTCGATTTCTGAGATAGCAGAAGAATATGAAATATCAAGACAGGGAGCATCGGACCTTATTAAAAGAATTAATAAGATTCTGGAAGGGTACGAAACTAAACTTAAGCTTGTTGACAGATTTGATTCAATAAAAAGTAAGATTGAAGCAATTGAATCAATTAGTGATGAAGACAAGGAATTATTATTAAAGGAATTATAGAATGGCTTTTGAAAGCTTAACTGATAAATTACAAAATGTATTTAAAAACTTAAGAAGTAAGGGTCTTCTTACTGAAGAAGATGTTAAGGTTGCTCTTAAGGAAGTTAAGATGGCTCTTTTAGAGGCTGATGTTAACTTCAAGGTTGTTAAGCAGTTTATTAATTCGGTTCAGGAACGTGCAGTTGGACAGGATGTAATGAACGGATTAAATCCTGGACAGATGGTTATCAAAATCGTTAATGAAGAAATGATTTCATTAATGGGCTCTGAAACAACTGAGGTTGAATTCCAGCCAGGAAAAAGCATTACGACTATATTGATGTGTGGTCTTCAGGGTGCTGGTAAAACAACTGCTACAGCGAAGATGGCAGGAAAGTTCCTAACTAAAGGTAAGAAACCTCTTTTAGTTGCCTGTGATGTCTACAGACCAGCCGCTATTAAACAGTTACAGATTAATGGTGAGAAGGTCGGAGTTGATGTATTTAGCATGGGTGATAATAATTCACCTGTTGATATTGCTAAGGCAGCTATAGAACATGCTAAGAAGAACGGCCATAATGTTGTTATTCTGGATACAGCTGGTCGTTTGCATATAGATGAAGATATGATGAATGAGCTTATTGCGATTAAGAATGCAGTAGAGGTTCATCAATCTATATTAGTAGTTGATGCCATGACAGGACAGGATGCAGTAACTGTAGCTGCTGACTTTAATGAAAGAATTGGCATTGACGGAGTTATCCTTTCCAAGATGGATGGCGACACCCGTGGTGGTGCTGCTCTTTCTGTTAAGGCTGTAACAGGAAAACCAATCTTCTATGTTGGTATGGGAGAGAAGTTAAGTGATCTTGAACAGTTTTATCCAGACAGAATGGCCAATAGAATTCTTGGAATGGGAGATGTGCTTTCGTTAATCGAGAAGGCTCAGGACGCTATAGACATAGACGAAGCCAAGGGCAAAGATATGACTGAGCGACTAAAGAAGGGCAAGTTCGATTTTGATGACTACCTTGAGAGCATGAAGCAGATGCGAAACCTTGGTGGACTAAGCTCTATCCTTGGTATGCTTCCAGGATTCGGAGTTAAGGCTTCACAGCTTGAGGGAATGATTGATGAAAAGCAGCTTGCTCAGACAGAGGCCATAATACTTAGTATGACTAAGGAAGAGCGTAAGAATCCAAAGATTATGTCTTTGTCAAGAAAAGGCAGAATTGCTAAGGGAGCCGGTGTTGATATTGCAGTTGTTAACAGGTTCATTAAGCAGTTCGAACAGACTCAGAAAATGATGAAGCAGATGCCTGGAATGATGGGCGGAAAGAAAGGCCGTGGAATGTTCGGCGGTTTCGGTGGAATGAAATTTCCTTTTTAGGGAGTTTTAGATAAATTTAGATAGACTGTTGTATAGTTGAAACAAATAGGAGGAAAATAAAATGGCAGTTAAAATCAGATTAAGAAGAATGGGACAGAAGAAGGCACCTTTTTATAGAATCGTAGTTGCTGATTCTAGATCTCCAAGAGATGGAAGATGTATTGAAGAGATCGGAACATACGATCCTAATACTAATCCTAGCAAATTCGAAATCAACGAAGAATTAGCTAAGAAATGGATTGCTAATGGAGCTCAGCCTACAGAAGTAGTTGGAAAATTGTTCAAGGTTGCAGGTATCACAAAGTAAGATTTTTTCAGGAGGAAGTAGATGAAAGATCTCGTTGAAGTAATCGCTAAATCACTTGTTGATCATCCTGAAGAAGTTGTAGTTACACAAAAAGAAGAAGGAAAACATATCGTTGTTGAACTTCATGTTGCAGAAGGTGACATGGGTAAGGTAATTGGCAAGCAGGGAAGAATTGCTAAGGCTATTCGTGCTGTTGTCAAGGCTGCTTCTTCAAAAGAGAACAAGAGAGTGGACGTGGAAATCGTCTAATACATTAACCCTCCGATTTTTCGGAGGGTTAGTTTGATTAGGAGTTATATGGATCAGTTTTTAAAAGTTGGAGTAATTTCATCTACCCATGGAATTCGTGGGGAAGTTAAGGTGTTTCCTACAACAGACAGTCTTAACAGATTTAAGAAATTAAAGGATGTAATGGTAAGCTTTCGCGGTGAAAACATACCATTAGAGGTTGAGGGCGTTAAGTTTTTTAAACAGTTCGCAATTCTCAAGTTCAAAGATATAGACAGTATAAATGACGTAGAAAAATACAAGGGTATGGACCTTTTAGTAGACAGGAAGAATGCAGTTAAGCTCGAAAAGAATGAGTATTTCAAGGCGGATCTTCTGGGCTTAAAGGCTATATCAGATGATGAACAATATAAAGGGGTTCTTGATGATATTTTAGAAACAGGTGCTAATGACGTTTATGTCATAAAGCTCGAGGATGGAAGAGAATTGTTACTTCCAGCAATAAAAGAGTGTGTACTTGATGTAGACTTGGAAAATGCTACACTTAAATTTCATCTTATGGACGGATTATTATAGTATATGAAATATCATGTATTAACGCTTTTCCCAGAAATGATAGAGGCAGGGTTTAACAATAGTATTACAGGCCGTGCAGTATCAGATGGAAAACTACAGTTAGAAACAGTAAATATAAGAGATTATACTAAGGACAAGCATAAAAGTGTAGATGATTACACTTATGGTGGCGGGGCAGGAATGCTTATGCAGGCTCAACCCGTTTATGATGCTTTTTGCTCGTTAAAGGTTAAAGAAGATACACCAGTTATATATTTGAGCCCTGTAGGAGAAGTCTTTAATCAAAAAATGGCAGAGGAACTATCTAAAAGTGACGATATAGTTTTCCTTTGTGGACATTATGAGGGAATAGATGACAGGGTTATTGATAAGATTGTTACTAAAAGAGTATCAATAGGAGACTATGTTCTAACAGGTGGAGAGCTTCCAGCACTAGTCATGATGGATACAATATCAAGACTGGTTCCCGGGGTTTTAGGAAATAATGAGTCAGCCATGACAGAAAGCTTTGATGATTATCTTCTTGAATATCCACAATATTCAAGACCGGAAGAATGGGAGGGTGAAAGAGTTCCTTCTATATTATTGTCAGGTGATCACAAAAAGATAGAGGAGTGGCGATTAGAGGAGTCTATTAAAAGGACTAAGAAATATCGTCCTGATCTATATGAAAAGTGGGCAGAGGCTCATCCTGAATATTTTGAAGCTTTAGAAAAGAAAAGACGTAAGGCTGAAGAAAAAGCTCGAAAAGCAAAACTTAAAGAAAAAACGAAAGCAAATACCTGATGCATTGCTAAAAAGGTGCAGGGAAAAGCGGAAAAAGTAATAATTAAAATTGAACAGACCACTTGACTTTAAAAGCGCATGAACGTATAATAATCGAGCATGCGCTTTTGTGCATGTTATTCGTAATGTATATTTTTATGCAAGGAGGTGAAACAGAATGCCAACATTTAACCAGTTAGTTAGAAAAGGTCGTCAGACATCAGTAAAGAAGTCTACAGCTCCTGCTCTTCAGAAGGGATGGAACTCTCTTCACAAGAAAGCAACTGATACTTCAGCCCCTCAGAAGAGAGGTGTATGTACTGCTGTTAAGACAGCAACACCTAAGAAGCCTAACTCAGCTTTAAGAAAGATCGCCAGAGTACGTCTTTCAAACGGAATCGAAGTAACAAGCTATATTCCAGGTGAAGGTCACAACCTTCAGGAGCACAGCGTTGTTCTTATCCGTGGTGGTAGAGTTAAGGACCTTCCTGGTACAAGATACCACATTATTCGTGGTACTTTAGATACTGCGGGAGTTGCTAACAGAAAACAGGCCCGTTCTAAGTATGGTGCTAAGAGACCTAAGGCAGGTAAGTAATAGCATCTTTAGAACAAATTGGAATCACAAGTATTTGATTTAAAGTGTTGGAGAATTCTGTTATCAGATAAACCCGCACGTACACAAGAGTGAAAATTGAATGCACACTGTGAGTACCGATGAGAGAATCGAATCCGTATGAATTACGGAAAATAATGATTAAGGAGGGAAGAACCGTGCCACGTAAAGGACATATTCAAAAGAGAGACGTTTTAGCAGATCCTTTGTACAATGACAAGGTAGTAACTAAGCTTATCAATAACATTATGTTAGATGGTAAGAAGGGCGTTGCTCAGAAGATTGTATACGGAGCATTTGCTATCGTTGAAGAAAAGTCAGGAAAAGCTGCTTTGGAAGTATTCCAGGAGGCTATGAACAACATCATGCCTAACTTAGAGGTTAAGGCAAGACGTATCGGTGGTGCTACATATCAGGTACCTATCGAAGTTCGTCCTGATCGTCGTCAGGCTTTAGCTCTTCGTTGGTTAACAATGTTCTCACGTAAGAGATCAGAGAAGACTCAGGTAGAGCGTTTAGCAAACGAAATTCTTGATGCTGCTAACAACACAGGCGCAGCTGTTAAGAGAAAAGAAGATATGCATAAGATGGCTGAGGCTAATAAGGCATTCTCACACTACAGATTCTAATTACAAATATATATTTGTACTAAGAGTGATGAGATTGCTTACGAAAGCCGTAAGCTTAGACTAATATAAGGAGGAAAAACCTTTGGCTGGAAGAGAATACCCATTAGAGCGTACAAGAAACATTGGTATTATGGCTCATATTGATGCTGGTAAGACTACAACTACAGAGCGTATTTTGTACTATACCGGTGTTAATCATAAGATTGGTGAGACTCATGAAGGTACTGCTACCATGGACTGGATGGAGCAGGAACAGGAAAGAGGTATCACTATTACTTCAGCTGCTACAACCTGCCACTGGACCTTACAGAAGGACAACAAGCCTGCACCTGGTGCTTTAGCACATCGTATTAATATCATTGATACACCTGGACACGTAGACTTCACTGTAGAAGTTGAGCGTTCACTTCGTGTATTAGATGGTGCAGTAGGTGTTTTCTGTGCAAAGGGCGGTGTTGAACCACAGTCTGAAAACGTATGGCGTCAGGCTGACACATACAACGTACCAAGAATGGCTTTCATCAATAAGATGGACATTTTAGGTGCTAATTTCTACGCTGCAGTAGATCAGATCAAGACTCGTCTTGGTAAGAATGCAATTTGTCTTCAGTTACCAATCGGTAAGGAAGATGAATTTAAGGGAATTATTGATTTGTTTGAGATGAGAGCTTACATCTATAACGATGATAAGGGTGAAGATATCTCAATCACAGATATTCCTGATGATATGAAGGACGAGGCTGAATTATATCATACAGAATTAGTCGAGAAAATCTGTGAATTAGATGACGACTTAATGATGATGTACTTAGAGGGTGAAGAGCCTTCTATGGAAGACATGAAAAAAGCATTAAGAAAGGCTACATGTGAGTGTACAGCTGTTCCTGTATGTTGTGGTACAGCATATAGAAATAAGGGTGTACAGAAGTTACTTGATGCTGTTATCGAGTTCATGCCTTCACCATTAGATATACCTGCTATTAAGGGTGTTGATATGGATGGTAACGAAATTGAAAGACATTCATCAGATGATGAGCCTTTCTCAGCATTAGCATTCAAGATTATGTCAGACCCATTCGTAGGTAAGCTTGCATTCTTCAGAGTTTACTCTGGTACATTGAACGCTGGTTCATATGTATTAAATGCAACAAAGGAAAAGAAAGAGCGTGTAGGACGTATCCTTCAGATGCACGCTAATAAGAGAGAAGAGTTGGATAAGGTTTACTCAGGTGATATCGCAGCTGCAGTAGGTTTCAAGCTTACTTCAACAGGTGATACAATCTGTGATGAACAGCATCCAGTTATCTTAGAGTCTATGGAATTCCCTGAGCCAGTTATCGAGCTCGCTATCGAGCCTAAGACTAAGGCAGGACAGGGTAAGCTTGGTGAGTCTTTAGCAAAGCTTGCTGAAGAAGATCCTACATTCCGTGCTCATACAGATGAAGAAACAGGACAGACAATTATCGCCGGTATGGGTGAGTTACACTTAGAGATTATCGTTGACAGACTTCTTCGTGAATTCCATGTAGAAGCTAACGTTGGTGCACCTCAGGTTGCATACAAGGAAGCATTTACTAAGGCTGTAGAAGTTGATTCTAAGTATGCTAAGCAGTCCGGTGGTCGTGGTCAGTATGGTCATTGTAAGGTTAAGTTCGAGCCTATGGAAGCTAACTGTGATCACTTTGATTTTGATCCTAAGGCTAACATCCTCATTAACGAGCCTCCTACATTATTATTTGAATCAACTGTTGTTGGTGGTGCTATTCCTAAGGAATACATTCCTGCAGTTGGTGATGGTATTCAGGAAGCAGCTAAGAGTGGTATACTCGGAGGATTCCCAGTATTAGGTATTCACGCTACTGTATACGATGGTTCATACCATGAAGTTGACTCTTCAGAAATGGCATTCCACATTGCTGGATCTATGGCATTCAAGGACGCTATGGCGAAGGCAGCTCCTGTATTACTTGAGCCTGTTATGAAAGTTGAAGTAACAATGCCTGAAGAATACATGGGTGATGTAATCGGTGACTTAAACTCACGTCGTGGTAGAGTAGAAGGAATGGATGACATCGGTGGTGGTAAGATTGTTAGAGCTTACGTTCCTCTTGCAGAGATGTTCGGATACTCAACAGACTTACGTTCTAGAACACAGGGTCGTGGTAACTACTCAATGTTCTTCGAAAAGTACGAGCCAGTTCCTAAGAGTGTTCAGGATAAAGTTATCTCAGCTAAGGCTGCTAAGTAGTCAGTTTTAATAAATAACTTGAAAACATCGACTAATTTTAATATAATCAAGATTGGTTGAAAATTGATAATAACCCTATATTTTAAGGAGGAGAATTAAAAATGTCTAAAGCTAAATTTGACAGAAGTAAAACACACTGTAACATTGGTACAATCGGTCACGTTGACCATGGTAAGACAACTTTAACAGCTGCTATCACAAAGGTTTTAGCTGCAAGAGTTGCTGGTAACGAAGCTACAGATTTTGAGAATATCGATAAGGCTCCAGAAGAGAGAGAAAGAGGTATCACAATTTCTACAGCACACGTTGAGTATTCAACAGACAACAGACACTACGCACACGTTGACTGTCCTGGACATGCTGACTACGTTAAGAACATGATCACAGGTGCTGCTCAGATGGATGGTGCTATCCTCGTTGTTGCTGCTACTGATGGTGTTATGGCTCAGACAAAGGAGCACATCCTTCTTTCTCGTCAGGTAGGTGTACCTTACATCGTAGTATTCATGAACAAGTGTGATATGGTTGATGATCCAGAGTTACTTGAGTTAGTAGAAATGGAAATCACAGAGCAGTTAGAAGAGTACGGATTCAATGATTGTCCTATCGTTAAGGGATCAGCTTTAAAGGCTCTTGAAGATCCTGCAAGTGAGTGGGGCGACAAGATCATGGAATTAATGGCTACAGTTGATGAGTACATTCCAGATCCAGAGCGTGCTACAGATAAGCCTTTCTTAATGCCTGTTGAGGACGTATTCACAATCACAGGTCGTGGTACAGTTGCAACTGGTAGAGTTGAGCGTGGTACATTACACCTTAACGAAGAAGTTGAAATCGTTGGTATCAAGGAAGAAGTTAAGAAGACTGTTGTAACAGGTATCGAAATGTTCCGTAAGCTTCTTGATGAGGCTCAGGCTGGTGATAACATCGGTGCATTATTAAGAGGTATTCAGAGAACAGAAATCGAAAGAGGACAGGTTCTTGCTAAGCCAGGTTCAGTAACATGTCATACAAAGTTTACTGCTCAGGTTTATGTATTAACAAAGGATGAAGGTGGTCGTCATACTCCTTTCTTCAACAACTATCGTCCTCAGTTCTACTTCAGAACAACAGACGTAACTGGTGTATGTAACCTTCCAGAAGGAACAGAGATGTGCATGCCTGGTGATAACGTAGAGATGACAATCGAGCTCATCCACCCAATCGCTATGGAGCAGGGTCTTACATTCGCTATCCGTGAAGGTGGTAGAACAGTAGGTTCTGGTAGAGTAGCAACTATCATCGAGTAATCACTTGCTGATTGTGTAAATATCTAGTAAATTCAAGGCTTTCCGAGATTTCTCGGGAAGCCTTTTTACTTGCCGTGAAATAAAATTTTTATTGTAAATTTTAGTGATTGGCAACATTTTGGCAACAATTTTTTGCTATTGAATAAAAAATAACTTGATTCATCTAAGATTTAACAGGATTTTATATAAAAATAGATCCAATAATGAGTCAAGTAATATGCCTGAATATGTTGGCAACACATTGGCAACCTTTATCCAAGACTTACTGACATTTATCATAAGCTGGAGAAGCAAAACACAGCCATTTATGAGAGGAAGAAGCAGTTTGCGAATGTGGAGAAGGAGCTTTCTGGAGCTAAGGGCATCTTCAAGGCAAAACAGCGTAAGGAATTGCAGGATCAGGCAGAGCAGTTGCAGACGCAGATAGGTAGTATGAAGCATTATTTATCAAGTATCGTGCAGGGTTATGGCTATAAGAATGTGAAGGAGTTCTTGGCTGAATATAGAGTTTACAAAGCAGCGTATAGCGATTATCAGTCGGCAATTGCAAGGAGAGAACAGCAGACCGGTAAGAAGGTGGATGATAGCTTTAGGGCGAAGTTGCAACAGATGCAAAAACGAGTAAAAGAAGAGGAACAGCATAGAAGCAATTCATATCAAAGGAAGAGTGATAGAGGAGCAAGGTAATTTGAGAAAGTGGAGTGGAAAACTGCTCCACTTTTGAATTGCGTGAAGAAGGTGATTAGGCAAACGTACTATACAAATAGTGATATAATCATTACGTCTAATGAAAATTAAGTTGTTAAATATTTATATAATCATAAATCGATTTATTTGTCACATAATGCATGTTTCAAGTGTCTAATAGACAGAAACAAAGAACTTGATATGAATTATATTTAGTGCTTATCAAGTTTTGAAAGGAGAGGGCGATGAGTAGTCTTATTGAAGATGCTAAAAATAAGAATCCGGATGCGTTTGAACAACTTATACAGCCACAATTACAAAGAATGTATCGTGTTGCAATTTCTATGCTGCATAATGAAGAAGATGCTGCAGATGCAATACAGGAAACGGTTCTTAAATGCTGGCAAAAAATTGGACAACTGAAAAGTGAAGAGTATTTTGGAACGTGGCTCACTAGAATACTAATAAATCAATGCAAAGATATTTTGAAAGAAAGAAAAAAGGTTGTTCCACTTGAAGAGTTTCCGGAACTTATACATGAGGATCATTACTTTACCAATGAATGGAGAAAAATATTAAGTAATTTAAATGGAAAGTACCAGATTGTTATGGAACTGTATTATGTGGATGGGTTTTCTACAAAAGAAATTGCAAGGATGCTACATATAACAGAAGTGAATGTCCGTAGTAGAATGGTCAGAGGGCGGAAGCAACTGGAACAGATTCTTACGGTAAGAGCAATGGATTAGTTGGAGGTTTGTTTATGAAAATAGATGAATACAAAAAAATTAGTGATAATGTGCAGGTGCCTGATGTTGTATGGGAAGGATATCAGAATGCTATTAAACAAATTAAAATGGAAAAAGAAACAGATAAAAATATTGTGAAAATTTCTAAATGGAAAAATGTGAATGCTCTTGTTAAAATTGCAGTTGTATTCGGGGCAGTTGTATTGTTATCGGGTGGTACATTTTTATCTGTAAAAGCCTATATAAGTCATTTAGAAAAAATAAGAAACATGGAAGCTGAAGAAGTTATTGATTTGTATGAGAATATCTTCCAGTATGATAGTAAATATATGTCCAGAGCCATGTCTGCAGATGAGGAGAGACGTTTTAGCGAATTATATGATTTGTATTGTAGAGATATGGCAGAGCCGGAGGGAGAAGTTGCTGTTATTTCTTCAAAAGATGAATACAATGGAGAGGGAATTGCGTTTTCTAAAGAAGAGGGTATCTTAAACCTTCCTATGCAGGAAATGACGGACGAAGAAATCCTTCAGCTTGTGGTATTTAATCTGCTGGGACGATATGTTGATTATGAGGCATATGTGAAAGCGAGCAACCCTTTGTACTATTTGAATGCTTTAGAACAAATGACCATGCAGGAGGTTGATGAATTATACATAAATTATAGTTCTGCCAATACGGAGACTAGCTTTTACAATAGAGAGTTATCCTTTGATGAATTGGGAAGAAGAAAAGTTCTGAAAATGCTTTATAAAAGCGGAGAAAAGCAGCCGGAGAACACAATGCCTATAATTCAAAAGGAGAGTGAATATAGTGGGGAAGATATAGCGTTTTGTGTTAATAATTGTACTTTTTATTTTCCGAATGATGAATTGAGCGATGAACAGCTTTTAGAACTAATTGATTTTCAAATAAAAGTTGATTATTGCAGACAAAGAATAGAGGATGAGATAGAGCGTGGGATAAGAAGTGATTGGCCTTATATAGAATATGTGGAAAGAGAAAGAATTATAACCTTGGATTCCGATGTAAAAGTAGATGATGAAATCTTATCCCAGCAATGGTTAAAAGCTTATGAGGATATTTTGAGGGAGTATTATAGAGAAAATAGTACCTATTATGAAAATCCAGAACGTTACTATGCGAATGTCTGTTTTATATATCTGAATGACGATGAAATTCCGGAAATGCTATTTAGCCATGGATGTACGGATTTTGATTATGATGATAATTGTAATCTCCGAAATTATCTGTACACTTATAAAGATGGGGATGCGGTGCTTCTGACTCCGGGCGAAAAAACGGTAGATGATTTCTACGGATATGATAAGCCGTTCAGTTATGTGGAACGAAAGGGTATGGTTTATTGTGATTATTATTATATTTACAATTTTTCGACATATGATAGCGAGACAGATGTGATTGATAATGTAACAGATTCTATGTCTAAAATGGATATATGGGATTTGGATACTTTGACCTGTACCTCGTCGAATGCTAATATTGAAATGGTGCATGCTGTTTATAATTATATTGAGGAAGAGTATGCAGATGCCACCTTTAGCGTTGAGTATTATGTCAATGTTTCGGATATTATACGAGATGAAAACACAGGTTATGTAAAAGAGATTATTGGGGAAAAGGTGGACCGCCAAACTTATGAGGAAAGTGAAGCAGGTCTCTGGGATGGAGAAGCGATTATTACTCTTTCTGTTAATGATTATGATAAGATATACTCTGATGATAATTTGTTAGAAGTACTTGCACAATGCTACTTGAAAAATAACATGTGATTTTCGGGAGAAATTATTATGAATAGAAATAAAATAGAAAAAGCGATTTGGTGGGCATATATTATTCTACTATTTGCAATTGTTGTTGTTAAATTTAAAGGGTCTTTTGCCGAATTGAGGGATAGAATTAGCAACAATTATTGAATAATTATAATTGCTATTGATAAGTATAGTAAATATAAGGGTTTCAGAGATTATGTCTCTGGAACCCTTTTTCTGTAGAGAATAGAAATTGCCACCAACACAGGGTTAGTGGCAACAATTTGACAACATTTTCTATAATTTCCATTCACGATTCTCGCGACATATGATTTTTCCGCTTTCTGGATCTTCTACTAAATTCTTAGGAAATTGTCCTTTCCAAAGCTCATACATATCACTTTCATATTTCTTTTCTTCATCAGATTCTGGATTGGTGTGATATTTTTTATACGCTGCTAACCAGGAAGAAAAAGCTTCTCGCATCTGTTCAGCTTGTTTTTCATCAGAATACTTGAATCTAAATACATAATCAACTTCTCCGTCAGAACAATCTTCTTCAATAGTAATGTTGAAGGTATCTTCTAAATCAAAGAGAGTGTGCATTAATCCATCTATCGTATCAGGTTCTGTATTAGAAAGAGCTGCTGGTTCCACATCAAGGGCTTCAGCAAATTTTTCAACTAAATCTTCTTTAGGATTTCTCTTTCCTGTCTCGTATTGTCTTACTCGTAAGTCATTAAGCTTTACATGATAACCAAGATCCAACTGAGTCGCTTTTCGAATCAATCTGAACTTCTTGATTTTTTCTCCTATTTTCACGAAAAAACCACCTTTCTGTATGACATAAAACAAATATAACACATATATAGCAAAAGGTAAATATAAAAGATACAAATTTGCGATAACAAAAAAGTACACACAAGTGTTGACAAGTAAAAAATGAGGTGCTATATTATAATACACAACAGCAACAAATATGCTACTACAAAAATGTTATTATATGAAAGGAGGTGAGACATATGGCAAAGAATTACTATTTATCTGCAGAGCAGGTATCTCAGTTATTGAATGTATCCTTAAGTACCAGTTACAAGGTCATCAGAAAAGGCAATGAACTTTTAGCAAAGGAAAACTATCAGGTAATTCCTGGTAGAATACCAGCTCCAATGCTTGAAAAAATGTACTTTGGTTTGAACTTAACTGAAAGAGAGGATATCGCTAATGCCTGTGTATAAGGATGAGGATGGCAAAAGATGGCGAGCTGTTTATCGAGTAAGACTTAGGGATGGAAGCTCTAAGCAGAAATCAAAGCGTGGTTTTAGAACAAAGAAGGAAGCGGAAGAATTTATCATACAGCAACAGAAGGCAATGAAAACTGACCTTGGTATGACGGTAGAGACATTTATTAATGAAAAATATATGCCGGATATTAAAGCGAAAGTAAAGGAGCGTACATATATGACAAAGGAACATATGATTCGAACACATATATTAAATGCTCCAATTGCAAAGATGGGTATGAACGCAGTAAAAGCTCAGGATATTATAGCCTGGCAAAATGACATATTAAATAAAGGTTATTCTGATTGCTACAACAGAACATTGAATAATCAGATTGTTGCAATTTTTCTCCATGCAGTAAATTTCTATGATCTTGAGAAAAGTCCATGTAAAGGAATCAAGAAGATTGGAAAGGCTGATGCAGAGAAACAGATGATTAGATATTGGACCAAGGAAGAGTTTGATCAATTCATAGGTTCCATAGATAAGGAAACAGACAGAATGTACCATCTGCTATTTGGAATTCAGTATTATTGTGGATTTCGAATTGGAGAAACACTGGCGCTTACAAAGGCTGATATTAATCATACTGAAAAATCAATTTTTATTTCTAAAACCTACGATAGAAGAGTGAGAAGAGATATTGTTACTTCTCCTAAGACAAAAAACTCAATGAGAAAGGTGTTTTTACCAGATGCATTATTTGAAGAACTTGAAGCATACTTGGATACATTGTATGAGCTTCCTGATGATGAAAGAATCTTTCCTATCATTATAAGAGCTGTGGAAACCAAGATGCATAGACAGATGAAAAAGGCTGGTATCACTAATATTATTAGGCTGCACGATATGCGCCACTCATGTGCGAGTTTCTATCTGTCTAATGGTGCTGATATGTATGCAATTCAGAGATTGCTTGGACATGCAAGTATTGAAGAAACAATACATACATATTCACATTTTAGTCCCGAGCAGGATAGACAGATTGCCAATTTAGCCAACAGATTAAACAAAAAAATTAGCGAGTAATTGCAGTTACTCGCTAGTTGAAGAATCATAGAGCCTCTCTATAAATTCCCTGACACGGATATTATAGCAGAGGCTCTCCTAAAAGGAAACAAAAAAAGGAGGGCACAATTGAATATTTTTGAAGAAGTAAAAAGCTGTGTTACAGCAAAAGATGTAGCAGTCCATTATGGACTTAATGTGAAAAGAAATAATATGGCATGTTGTCCATTTCATAATGATCACAATCCCAGTATGAGCATTAAAGAATATTATCATTGCTTTGCCTGTGGGGCACATGGGGATGCAATTAATTATGTTTCGGAAATGTTAGGATTAAGACCATATGATGCTGCATGCAAGATTATTGAAGATTTCTCTTTGCCAATAGCGGTTAAGGTGCTAAGTCATGAAGAACTTAAGATTGCTAAGATTCAATATGAAAAGGCACTTAGGGAAAAGAAACGCCAGGCAGAGCAGAAGGAACGTTTTCGTAAATGGTGTAATGAAAAAATTGAATCGTTAAAGGATGCAGAGGATGTTATTGAAGCTGTTGAAAATAGTATAGTTGCTCAGTGCGGCGTAAATGCTATGAATTCCAATGACTTTGCGACAGTAATATGTATGAAATCTACAATTGAATATTGGCTGGATATTCTCTGCTTCGGAACTATGGAAGATAAACTTGAATTTTTTGTCCATGGAAGGAAGGAGGTGGAGAATCGTGTCAGAGAATTGTTCGAAATCGGAGCCAGATATATGGCAGGAGGCAGCGCAGATACTGGACGAGGAATATGCCAGTGTGGATAGCATTTTAGCGGACCTGGATGTTTCTGAAAACAATCAGGTTAAGGGTTCACTTGAAAACTGTATGAAGATACTAAAAAGAGATCCCTTGCTAAAAGGTGCAATATCTAAAAATGAACTTACATGCAGAGAAGATATTGTTAAACCGATGCCATGGAAGAGGATTGGTGCCACCATAACTGATTTTGATGTATATCATATTCACTGGTATTTCGAGCAGAATTATCACATTGTCAATGAAAGAAATATCAATAAAGCAATTCATATTATTGCCGGAGAAAATTCTTATCATCCAATTAAAAAGTTACTTGAAGGTCTTGAGTGGGATGGTGTACCTCGTATTGATTCACTGCTTCCAAAATATTTAGGAACAGATGACAGTCAGTATACAAGGGAAGTAATGCATCTTCTGATGCAGGCGTTGATACATAGAATCTATGTACCAGGATGCAAGTTTGAAATCATGATATGTCTTGTTGGTGGTCAGGGAGCTGGAAAGTCAACATTCTTCAGATTACTTGCAATTAATGATGACTGGTTCTCCGATGATCTTAAGAAGCTTGATGATGAAAAAGTGTATCGTAAGTTGCAGGGGCATTGGATTATGGAAATGTCAGAAATGCTTGCGACTGTAAATGCAAGAAGCATCGAAGATATTAAATCCTTTCTTAGTAGGCAGAGGGATAATTACAAGATTCCATATGAGACACATCCTGAAGATAGACCAAGACAGTGTGTGTTTGTAGGTACTACCAATAATGTGGATTTTCTTCCACAGGACAGAACTGGAAATCGTAGATTTGCTCCAGTAAGAATCAATGTTGCTAATGTGGAGAAGCATATCCTTGAGGATGAAGCGGAGAGCAGAGCCTATATCCTGCAGGCATGGGCGGAAGCATTTCATATTTATATGAATTCGGATAAGCATATTCTTAAATTTTCTAATGAAATCGAGGATTATGTACTGGAAGTTCAGCAGGAATTCATGCCAGAAGATACAAAGCTTGGATTAATAATGGCGTGGCTTGAAGCAAAAAATTATGAATATGTAAGTTCTAGAATGATCTTTGAAGAGGTTCTTCATAGAGATGATTTTGATACTGCGCTTAAGAGGGATATCAATGAAGTAAATGATGTAATGAATTCTATACCAGGGTGGGAAAAGAAAAATTCGCATAGATTCCCAGATGGAAGGATTGGTAGAGCCTGGCATAGACTTAAGTCAAATGACAATGAGGGTTTTATTCCAGTCTGTGAGCAGATGGAAATACCTTTTGATTAAAAAAGTTTTTAAATCGTTTGTTTACAGTTTACGTTTACATGGTAGGCGTAGCTGTAAACGAACTTGTTTACAAGAAAAGTCTTATAAATAGGGCATTTGGAGACTTGTAAACGATGTAAACAAATTATATTCAAAAAAATTAAAACGGAGGAATTTTTAATGAAAACGATAGAACAGTATAAAGAAGTTGTAATAGCAATTGATCATGGCAATGGAAATATTAAGACTACAGATGATGTGTTCCGTGCAGGTGTTGAGGAAGTTATGGGCGAGGCAATTGCCAGCAGGAATATCCTTAGCTATAAAGGAAAGCAGTATGTAATTGGTGAAAGTCATATTACATTTGCTGAAGGGAAAGTTCAGGATGAAAACTATTTTATATTAACGCTTTATGGTATTGGAAGTGTTCTTGAGAAGAAGGGATATACGAGTGCCAATGTCGTACTCTCTGTCGGAATCCCTCTTGCATGGTTCTCTGCACAGAGAAAGGAATTCAGAAAATATTTAATGCAGGATACGGACCTGGAATTTGAATTCCATAGTAAATCCTATCACGTCCATATAAGTGATGTTTTGGTATTTCCTCAGACATTGGCAGCTACCTATAACATGGGCGATATGTCAGGTGAAAATATGGTTCTTGATATTGGAAATGGAACATTAAGTATATTGAAAATTGTTGATGGAAATCCAGTAGAAAATTCTATTGTGACAGAAAATTATGGTGTTTCATTTCTTGTGAGAGAAATCCAGTCAGCAGTTTCAAAGCTTGCCGGCAGGAATGTTACTGAGGATAGAATTGAAAAGATTCTGATATCTGGAATCGACAATTCGGAGAATCAGATTCAAGCAATTGTGAGTGAAACTGTAAGAAAATATATTGCTGAGATTAATAGGAAATTGGAAGTGCGTGGCTATGATCCAAGTTTTGTAAAACTCTATGTATTAGGTGGAGGTGCCTGTATCTTTGAAAATTTTGGAGAGGTAGCTTCAAGGGAAAATATCTATATTAACAAGGATATTTGTGCCAATGCTAAGGGGTATGAATATTTTGCTTATAAAGCTATGGATGCCAGAAAGAAGGCATAAGATGAGAGCTAATTATAAAACCCTATGTATAAGATTTCGAACGGATAGTGAGAATCACATGGAGGCATATGAACTGTTGAATTCTATGAAAAATAGTGGCAACAGTTATGCGGATGTTATTACAGATATTATTACAAAACATGAAGAAGTAATAACAAAGGAATGCTTAAAGGAATCTGAGAAAGTGAGTAGCCTTCCTATGAAGGAGCTTGAACAGTGTCTTGTGAAAGCGACAGAGAACATTTGCGGTCATATTGATGAAGCGCTTGGCAAATGTTCGATTAGGGCATTACAGGATAACAGTGAAACGGTAGATACTGTAATGCCTGCCACCGAGCATAAGGAAGCACCAAGTGGAGTTATGAGTTTTATGCTAGGTGGCATCTGTGATGATGACGAGTAATTTTTGATATCGAGTAGATATCTGAAAATTACATATTGCAAAAAGTGGATATCGAAAAGTATTACCTTGATATCCGCTGATGCAATATAAGACATCATTACAGACCGGGGTTCAGGGGATGGGAATTCCCTGGCGGGTTATTAGGGCAGAGCCATAATGCTGTCAGCAGACGCCACTCACGGCGAGTGAGCACCTGTCTGAACAACGTGAAGATTGCCATTTATGGCAACCCAGCGGGCAACCTAAGCGTGCTTAGGTCTTGGGTGCAAGACTTAATTTTAAGTCTCGTAAAAGAGTGGCACTTATGGTGAATGCAAAAGGACAAATGAAAGGTGAGTAGAAAAATGAAAATGAATATAGCTATTACAAATATGATGAGCGTGAAAGGAGATGGTGGGTATGGCGAGTGCAGATTGGAAGAAAATGACTACACAGGCGGCAGGAGGCATAAAGGTCCATTTCCAGCAGAAGGATAGAATCGAGAAGAATCATAGTAATCCAGATATTGATAAATCGTTAAGTGGTATGAATTATTGCATCGGGTGTGATGAATATGATATGGCGGTAGCTGCTATGAAGGCACGTACAAAGGAAGTGGATCAGATTATTCCACCTAAACGTGTCAGGAAGGATAGAGTAACATGCGCAATGATTGAGATTCCGTGTCCGGATTCTATTAGGTCTGCTGGAAGGTCAGATGAATTTTTTGAGAAAGCATATGATGTACTAAAAGAATATTTTGGTGAAAAGAACGTGCATGGAGGTTTTGTACATAAGGATGAGGTACATGAATATCTGGATAAAGATGGCAAGGAAAAATTATCATTAGAGCACATACATGTACTGGTATCAGCCTATACAGATAAAAAGGGAATTAACGGAAAAGCCTTTGAAACGAAGCCAAGGTTAAGTGCTTTAAATAAAATGCTTGATGAAATGACGGTTAGGGAATTTGAGGTTGATTTTAATACACATAGTTCTCCTCAGAAGAAAACGGCTGAAGATTTGAAAAGAGAGTCTGAGATAAGAGAGCTTGAAGCTAAAATTGAGAATAAAAAGGAAGAGGTTGCTTCTCTCGAAGAACAGGCAAGTGCTATAACTGAAACGATGGAGCAGGTAATTGCTACAAGAGATGAAGTAGTTAATGAAGCAAGTGAAGCCTTAGCCAGATTAGAGAAATATAACTTTACAGAAAAAGAATTGAAGCTTGCAGAAAAAACTGCAAAAAAAGATAGCAAAGTACCAGTAGCAGTTCCAGTTAATAATCCATTTTCTTCTAAAGAGTATATGAAGGTTGAGAAGAGTGATTGGGATCAAGCTCAGAAAGTAATAAAAAAAGCTACAACAATGGAAACAGCCATGCAGAATATGGCACAGGAAAATGAAAACCTTAAAGGTAAAATATCGGGCTTAGAGGAACAATTAGGAAAATTAAAAAAGTTTATTGAGAAAAATGATCTTCTAGGAAAATTTAAGGAGTTTCTTAAAAGCCTGGAACCTGTGTCTATGGCGGAAAGAATTGGAGCTGCTAGGAAAGAATCGGCAGAATTAGAAAGAGCACGCAAGGCTGAGAAGGTGATAAGCAAGAAAAAGCAAAGAGGAGAGGTCTTATAATGTACTTGCTGTAAATAGATAAAAAATCAGTTGTGTTTTTCGATGAATTGAGTATAATATAAGTAATTGAAAGTTTGTCGCTGACCAATATGCGATTAATAAATGGTTGGGTTGAAAGTTTACCGCTGACCAATATGCGGTTAATAAATGGTTGGGTTGAAAGTTTATTACTCTCCATCGAAAGATGGAGAGTATTTTACTATAAGGGGTGCTAATGAAGAAAACAGGATTCTACATAATAAAGGATGCTTTTTTTGATAAGGTGAATGATCCATATCTAAAAGGCAATAAAGAAGGAAATCGTCCGCATTATTATTGCTTGGAAGACGCTGATGGCTTATATTGGATGATTCCGCTTTCAAGTAAAATCGAAAAGTATCAGAAACTTATGGATAAAAAGAAGAGTGAAGGGAAGCCATGTGACATAGTACATATAGTTAAACTTGATGATGACCGTGAGAGTGCTTTTCTAATCCAGGATATGTTTCCAATAACAGAGAAATATGTTGAGAGAGAATATACTATTGCAGGCAATCATTTGATGCTTACCAGCGAACATAGCGCTAAGGAAATTGAAACAAAAGCCAAGAAAGTAATGGCTTTACTTAAAAGAGGTGTAAAATTTATACCTACACAGGCAGATGTAAAAGCAATCATAGATATTTTGAAAAAAGATGATAATTAGTAGGTTTAGAATCAAGACTGTGTTGCAGATAATATGTGACACAGTTTTATTTGATTATATTGATATAATTTCAACTTAACTTTAGGTATGTTAAGTAAAATAAGAGTGGAAAGGTGGGAACAAAATGCGAGTATTAATTGCAGAAGATGAAATATCAACAGCAAAGGCATTAAAGATATTGCTGGAAAAAGCAAGATATTCTGTTGATATTGTTCATGATGGTTTACAGGCATGGGAATATGTTTCTCTTTCGACTTATGATGTTGTTGTACTGGATATAATGATGCCGGGACTTAGTGGACTTGAAGTGCTTAATAAAATACGAAAGAATCACATTACGGTGCCAGTGATGTAGGACGGATTTTGCGGACATTCAAAATAAAAAAGAATGTGGAGGTAACAGACAATGGCAAAATCATTATTTGAGGAACTGGGCGGCAAATACGAAAGGCAAGGGGATTATTTGATACCGTGCTTAACTGTACCCGCCGAAGAAGAACAGGCAATAGGCATCTGGGGGCAACGGCATTTAGATTATCTAAAACAGTACCGTAAAGTTACATACACCAATCTTCTTACAAGCGGCAGGCTAAACGCCTACCTTGCCGACATCAACAGACAGGCACAGGAACGCTTTGAAAGGCTCATAGAGGGTATGAAACAGGCACAGGGCATAACGGAACAGCTAAAGGCAGAAAACGCCTTAGAATGGACAGGATGCCTCAATAACATAAGGGCTTGTGCGAGGGAGATTGTGGAAAAGGAAATTATTTTTGCATAAACAGATGATTAGTGGCAGGGGGAAATCCTGCCGCTTTTTCTGCTTTAGTTTGTCAGCTTGACAAATAAAGGGTTAAGGAATATAATTAGATTCAGTTTTATACAAGGAGTTAATAAATATGCGGCAAGGTATTCTTAAATAAACTGTCAATTTGATAGTGGGAACAAAAAGTAGCAGTCCCGTTTCACTTTTAATATGGGGCTTAGTTTTTTGTACCCAGTTTAAGAATACTTTTATCATGTAATTTTATATGCCCGAAAACATATAAGTGTTTTGGGGCTATTGGAGTTATTTACCCAGTGATAGGAGTATTTATCACTGGGTATTTTTATGCCCTTTTTTGGGTGTTGATAGGAGGAAAATCACATGAAAATAATTAACTTAGGCATTCTGGCTCACGTTGACGCA
>JAKSHY010000060.1 GCA_024399135.1 Lachnospiraceae bacterium
TTCATATTCCGCTTGGTACTGTGCGTGATTGGGAGCAGGGGAAGCGTAAGATGCCTGAGTATGTCTATGAATTGATTGAGTATAAGGCATCTAAGGAATTATTAGTGGAAAAGGAGGCAAATGCGTATGGAAAAGAATAATGAGATTGTATTATTTGAAACAGAAGATAGAGCAATTACACTATCTGTACCGGTTGAACAAGAGACAGTATGGTTAAACAGAAATCAGATGGCAGAATTGTTTGGGAGAGATGTAAAGACAATTGGTAAGCATATTAATAATGCACTGAAAGAAGAATTAGATAATTCAACTGTCGCAAAATTTGCGACAGTTCAAAATGAAGGCGGAAGAGATGTTGAAAGAGATATTGAACATTACAATTTGGATATGATTATTTCCGTCGGTTATAGAGTAAAATCTAAGCGAGGAGTGGAATTTCGTAAATGGGCGAATTCTATATTAAAGAAATATATAATTGATGGTTATGCCATAAACGAAAAGAGATTACAGGCTCTTGAAAAAACTGTTGATATCCAGACAAGGATGATTGCTGACGCATTAGATATAGAAGAGGCAGATGTACTCAGAGCAGTAAATGAATATACAGAAGCATTGCTACTTTTAGACAAGTACGATCACCAGGCTTTGGAGAAACCAGATGGAGCTGTTCCGGTTTATAGAATTACATATGAAGACTGTAAAGAAATGGTAGGTAAAATGAGAGATTCCTTTGACACGGACGTATTTGGGGTTGAAAAGGAAGCAGGTAAAGTTGCAGGAATAATAGCAGCAGTTTATCAGAGCGTTTTTGGAGAAGAGGCATATCCATCAATAGAAGAAAAAGCTGCGAACCTACTTTATTTTATGATAAAGGACCATCCATATGCAGACGGTTGTAAAAGAATTGCTGCATCACTGTTCCTAGAATTTTTGAACAGAAATAATGCATTGTTTGCTGATGGAACGAAGAGACTAAGCGATGGCACTTTAGTTGCTATTACGTTAATGATAGCGGAGTCTAACCCGGATGAGAAAGAAGTAATGGTTAAAATGGTTATGAATCTGTTGTCATTAAGCTAACGTAAAAGATTAATATAGTGTGAATAGAATGATTTTAGCAGTTTTTGGCCATTTTCAATTACTACTTTTCATTACTACTTTTATCGTTCGCGTTGCTGCAAAGTCAATAAAATACAGGCTTCCCGCCCGAGACTTTGTACATATCGTTAATGCTTAATCAGAAAAACTTTTGTTAATTATTAACAAATAGAATAAGTTTTATTGCTTATAATAAAGGGTTTTCTTGGCGAATTTTGCTAAGGAAGCCCTTTTTCTATGCGTGCATGCTTTTGTAATTACTACTTTTTATTACTACTTTGACTATATATAATTACCACTCGGAATGTGGTAATATAGAAAAAAATTCCTATTTGACTCGCCAAGGAGAAGTGAAAAATGAATGTAATAATGGTTAATTTACCATTTCCAGTGCGAAAGGGGTGTTGTGAATGACACATGAAGAAAAAGCATTGTCATATTTTACGGATAAATTTCATTGTTCTCAATCAGTTCTTGCGGCATATGCTGGAGAACTTGGACTTACAGAAGAACAGGCGTTAAAAATTGCATATTGCCTTAATAGTGGAATGAGAAAAGGGGAAGTATGTGGAGCTTGTTCTGGTGCATTGCTTGTACTTGGAATGAAATATGGACAGAGTAAAAAAGATGATTTAGATAGCCGAACAAGAGCAAATCAGAAAACGGTTGAATTTTTGGAACAGTTTCAGAAGGAAAACGGATCATATATTTGCAATGATCTTTTAGGTTGTGATATATCAACTACTGAAGGTGTTCAGTATGCGATGGAGCATAATTGCTTTACTGAAGTATGTCCTAAAATGGTGGCTTCTGCAGTGAAGATTTTAGAGAATATGGAAGTGTAGCAAATCCAGTTTAGTGATTAAGAATAAGTGTGATTGAAAGGTTTGTATGATGATAAAAGAAGAATGTTTGATTTGTAAGGCGCCACTTGAATATTTAAATGAAGATGTTGAAATGGAATGTGCAATCTGCCATAAGAAAGAATTCAGTAAAACCCGTTGTATCAATGGACATTATGTCTGTAATGAATGTCACACCCAGGGAATAGACAGCATATTCGGTGTTTGCTTTGCAACAACGTCAAAGAACCCTGTAGAAATAATACAAAAGATGATGGAACTTCCATTTTGTCATATGCATGGACCGGAACATCACATCATGGTAGGTGCGGCGTTATTGACAGCGTATAAAAATGCAGGTGGAGATATAGATCTTTCAAAAGCATTGTCGGAAATGAAGAATCGTGGACAGAGTGTACCGGGTGGAGCCTGTGGATTTTGGGGAGCTTGTGGAGCCGGTATCAGTTCGGGGATGTTCATTTCTATCATATCAGGTTCTACTCCTCTTGCAGGAGCCCCCTTTGGATTGGCTAACCGGATGACGGCAAAATCGTTGGAGGCTATTGGCTCTGTCGGAGGCCCCAGATGTTGTAAAAGGGATTCGTTTCTTTCTATCTTAGCTGCTATTGATTTTGTAAAAGAGCATTTTGGAGTTGAAATGGAAAAGCCTGAGATTATTTGTGACTATTCAGCAAGGAATAATCAGTGTCTTGGTAAAAAATGTCCATTTTCAAAAGTTAATCATTAAGATAAAT
>JAKSHY010000061.1 GCA_024399135.1 Lachnospiraceae bacterium
TAGGCGGCAGAAAAGCACAGGACAACAACGAAGAACAGGGTTTTTCTGATAGTGATATTAACTGGTAAAGGGGCAAACTATGGATTCAAAAGAAATTACAGTCAAAGAAAATAATAATACAGTAGCTGAAGTGATCAACTTCAAGGAAAAGGCTCTTGAATACCTTCAGAGCATGGGAAACAAACTGCCAGTAAAACAGCAGACACAGTTCATTGAAATGGCCCAGGGTTTCGGATTGAACCCTTTCAAGCGTGAAATTTACGCAGTTGGATATGGTGACAACTGGAACATAATCACAGGTTATGAAGTTTATTTGAAACGTGCTGAAAGAATTGGAAAACTTGACGGATGGGAAGCCACTGTTGATGGTTCTGGGGAGAACATGACAGCAACAGTGACTATATACAGAAAGGATTGGTCACACCCCTTCAAGCATACAGTTTTATTTTCGGAAGTCTGTCAGAAAACTAAAGACGGTAAATTAAATTCTGTATGGGGAAAGATGCCTACTTTCATGTGTCGTAAGGTTGCAATTGCACAGGCATTCAGACTTTGTTTTCCTGATGAATTTAGCGGTATGCCTTACACTTCAGACGAAATGCCAGCTGAAGAAGATATGAAAAATATTACACCTTCAACTTCTGAACTTGTAAAAGAAGCAACTACAGAAAGCAAACCTGCAAAGAAAAAAGCTGAAAAACTTTACACACCAGAACAGGCAGCAGAACTTGGTGCAATTATGAACACTTTGGACCATGACGGAAAAACACTTTTCACAGATGCAGAAAAGAACACTTTCAGAGAAATGCTTATGTCTGGCAAGTTTGAACACGCAAAAGAAGAAGCTGAAAGACTTCTTAAAGACAGAACAGCAATTGATGCAGAAATTGTAAAAGTGACAGAAGGTGAAACAGACACACCTTTATTCTAGGCAATTACCCGGAGCAGTCTTTCTAACTTTCATCTGCTCTGGGTTGGATAAATAATGTATAGCTTTGAATGTTTCGGCGGTTACTCTCTGCGGTTCTACCGGCTATAAGACCAAAGATGCGAGAAACAAAAACATTCACTTTTTATTTTAATAAAAAAAATGGGAGAAAAAAAAATGAATACAGTAATTATTGATGGGGAAGAATACATTAAGAAGTCGGATGTCGGAAGTACAAGATGTATTGCACAAAATACAGAAGGTTTACTTTATGTATGTATCAGAACATATTCTGCAGGGGTTCACTGTGGATATTTGAAGGAACGCAATGGAAAAGAAGTTGAACTTGTAAATGCAAGAAGAATCTGGAAATGGTCAGGGGCTTTTACTTTATCAGAACTTGCAACAAAAGGTGTTACAAAACCAGAAGAATGTAAAATTGCCTGTGTAGTTCCTTGTATATATCTTACAGAAGCAATTGAAATTATACCAATGACAGAAGATGCTGCTGATAGTATTCAGAAGGTGGCAGAATATGACTGTAACGATTAAAAAATACTGCTTTGGCTCTGGCTATGGCTATGGCGATGGCTTTGGCTATGGCAATGGCGATGGCTCTGGCTATGGCTCTGGCTATGGCAATGGCGATGGCTTTGGCTATGGCAATGGCGATGGCTTTGGCAATGGCAATGGCGATGGCTCTGGCTATGGCGATGGCGATGGCTCTGGCGATGGCTATGGCGATGGCTATGGCGATGGCTCTGGCGATGGCGATGGCTATGGCTCTGGCGATGGCTATGGCGATGGCTATGGCGATGGCTCTGGCTATGGCTATGGCTCTGGCTATTAAATAAAAAAAGGGTTATAGATGGCGTATGAAACTTTGGCGAGTTTGACCATCTATAACCACAAGGAGAAGCAATACAAATATGTATCACTCATTATTATTATCGGACAGACCTTCTGAAACTTTAGATGAAAAATGGGTTTCTATTGTTTCATTCAAAGATTTTTCTTTTGATGGAAAATATGAAGTTTCAGACAGAGGAAACATCAGAAACACACAGACAAAGAAACCTCTTGCGACTTATTCAAACAACAGGGGCAAAGGTTATAGAAAAACAAAGATATATGACACTACAGGAACAAGAAGAAGTCTGTATGTTCATCAGCTTGTAGCATATTACTTCATTGGCAAGAACAACAGCAGATTTATTGATGTAGATCATATAGACAACAATCCAAACAACAACGCAGTAGAAAACTTACAGTATTTATCCCATGGGGATAATGTAAGAAAAATTTATAAAAAATAAGGTGGGATGCCATGAGAGAAAGCTTTGTTTTTCATGCAGATTTTATTGACCACTTACCAGAAGAATTAAAAACACAGTGGGCAATGTACTGCATTAATTATGGGCTATACGAAACAGAACCACAGTTTGAAGATGTTCTTCATGCTGAATTGTGGAGAAAGTTGAAAGATAGAATGGATGCAGATTCGGATTCTTATGAAGTAAAAAAACAGAATCAAAAAATATGGAGAGCAAAAAACCACGCAAAAGAAGGAAGAGCAACAGAAGAAGAACTTTCCCTTCTGGGTAGTTTGGGTATTCTTGGGAACTCCCAAAACTCCCAAAATCTCCCCCTAGATTCACACTATGAATATGATTCTGTATCTGATTCTGAATATGTATCTGAATATGAGTATGTATCTGTATCTGATGCACCATCCACACTCACCGAT
>JAKSHY010000062.1 GCA_024399135.1 Lachnospiraceae bacterium
GCTGATGTTATGGTCTTGCTGTTATTGCACGCCCACCTCATCATAGGTTCATCTCCCCAGTGAAAAATCTGGTTGACAAATCCTGACGTTATCAGCGGAATATTCATCATTTCATCGGAAGGTCTGAGTTTTATAACATTTTCAAAACCTTTATCCGCTGAAAAGTTGATCTTTTGTAACGCATTCGACAGTAACTGATATCTGTAGCTGTCTATGCCTATTTTCAGTATTTTTGCATTTCTCTTTGCAGCTTGTATTGCCAGCCATGCAGCCGGTAGTTCAGGCGAGATTTCTGAAGCATCCACGAAAGTAACCAGTCCCTGAGCTTCCCACTCACGAAGAGGAGCTTTTATTCTGCTCAGATCCGCTGACTTACTGCATATCCATGTGTGACATATCCAGTAATCAATATCTCCGACTCGCCACAATAAGCCTGCGCCGAGAAAGTCAGTTGTTTTCATATAGTCGATACCGCCTACACAAGGTCTTCCGAATATAGCTGACTCATCGATCGGCTGATTTGTAGCAAGGATATTGTCCCAGCTCGTTACTGCGTTTTCCAGTTCCTCCGGAGGAAGATTCATTCTTTTAGCAATGAATGAAACATTGGCCGCAGGATTTGCTTTGTATTCTACATACTCCATCTTCAAAGTCTGAAAAAGAGTCTTGAATACATAAAGTGACGGATTTGCTTTATACCAGCAGGTTTCATCGTCAACTTCTTCTTTAGCATCAAGTCTGCAGATGAATGGAATCAGTCCGTTATCAGCTATTTCACCGTTTAAGATATCCATCATCAGTGACTTATCATCATCAAGAGGACCGCCTCTGACAAGTCCGTCTGTTGATATCTCAGTTCGGCGAGGGAATTTTTTCTTACCTAAGCCGGTCTTGGCAACATCAATCAGCTTGTAATCTGAATACTGATGCTTTTCATCAAAATTCACCTTACCAGGCCTTGCACCATCTTTGGTTTTAGGTGATGATGTACAGTAAAAATAACTGCTGCAGGTATCCTTGCAATATATGACTTCCTTAGTCCATCTGAAATGCTTAATCATTTTCGGCTTGTGCTCTTCAAGAACGTCATACACATCCTGCCATGAAGCTTTTGCCTGAGTTTCTGACATTGCAAATGTATAGATATCATATTTCTGTATGCCGTTTGTTTTGGTAAGCAAACAGAAATCCTCGAAAGCAAGATAGCCGTTTTTGCCAGCACCACGGCCGACAAGTATATATAGATTAGGGAATCTCAGTTCCCCGTCCTGCTGATAAGTACAGTTGTGTAGAGCAAAGCAGAATTTCTCCCATAGCAGCAGCTTATACGGAAAATATTTTTCATACGACAGATACTGCTTGAGCTGTTCTTTGTCTACATAAAGATCTTCTTTTTCAAATATTCTTTCGATAAGATCACATAAGAGATACTGTTCTTTACACTGCTTAACAACTCCGGATCTGACGAACTTGATATACTCATCAATTTCCCTGCAGTTACAGCTCATCGTTGTCAGCTTCTCCGACCACAATCTGCTGTACTGAGATCTTCAGATAGTTGAGTATCTTAAGCATTTGTGTTGATGCCTTGATCTGCTTTTCCAACGCAGGATTGTCTGTGGTTCCAGACTGGCCGCCGCCATTGTTATACTCTATGGTCACTCCGTATTCTGCGATATTTTTTCTGCATAGTTCCTTCGTAACATACAGAGACATGTACTGTTCTACCATGTCTACGAAGATCGGAGTTCCGGCGCCTGTTTTATTGAGCTGTGCTAAGAGATCCTTTTTGATTTTCTTATATACAGCCGAATTAACAATAGCCTCGACTTCTTCCAGCATTGGTTCTTTCATTTTCTTTTTGTTGGCCATAGCGTGTCACCACCTTTCCTCATTGGAAAAATGACTTGACACGTGAAAGAATCCTCTGCCGTGTATTTCTTCATGACAGTTGAAACACAAAGGAATCAGCTGCTTTTTGATATTGCCGTGTTCGTCAGTGTACGTTCTCGAATATGCCAAGTCAGGTCGTTTTTTCAGTTCATTAACATGATGAGTAAGTATCGCCGGCGTATATTTACCTTTCTGTTTGCAGATATAACACTCATTATTGTTCTCTTTTATAACTGCATGAGAGAGTTTTCGCCAGTCCCAGGAATTGTAAAACGGTCGTGTATCATCTTTGCGGATCATGTCGATTAACTGTCCGATAGAATAACGCATTTTCTACATTTTCCCCTATATTTACAATATCACACAGTTTGAATATCTTTCATTATCATCTTTACCGAAATCGTCAACTTTTTTGTCATTTTTTACCCATCGCGCGATTTTTAGACTACCCGTCTAATTTAAAGGCCTAAAAAAACTGAAATGTCGAGAAGGGCGCCCGGCGTTAATCCTACCAAAAAGATCGGATTTCTGGGTGGCGGGCCTTTGCCAACCGGTTGACTATTGTATTTTTTGGCGTTGTAAATAATGCTATGAGTACTTTTATTTACCATATACATTATGTAACATAGGCCCGCAAAGCACGTATTTACGCGGATTGCAGGCCCTCTTTTTGTAGTGTGTGCGGGGCCTGCAGCGCTTTACAGGTTGCAAGTGTTATAGTGTTTTGGTTGTA
>JAKSHY010000063.1 GCA_024399135.1 Lachnospiraceae bacterium
GTAAGCGCTAAATAACATAGTGTCTACACACAGTATAAATCAACTGATAGACTTATTTTTTGAACTGTTTCTGAATCTCTGGTGCCCATGGCATAAAGTCATCAAGCAACTCAGGATGGTTACGCCAGTCAAGATCAGGCATATAAGTGAAGATATACTCAATGTATTTGCCTACATTTAGACCATTGGCTTTGGCAGTTTCAACAATGCTGTAAATTACAGAGCTTGCATTCGCACCTTTCTGTGAATCGCAGAACAACCAATTTTTACGACCAACAGTAAATGGCCTTATTGCATTTTCTGCAGCGTTATTTGAGATGGAACATCTTCCATCTTTAAGATAATTGCCCATATATGGTTTCTGATTTATTGCGTACGCAAAAGCCTTCCCAATCTTCGATTGTGGGAGTGTATCACTTAATCCTATATCAACAAATCTCCAGAACTCTTCAAGTATTGGAGTTTCTTCTTCCTGGCGAATTCTTTTTACTTCGTCAGGTTTTAATCCTTTGATTTGTTCTTCTATATGGAATAGCCTGTCACAATACTCTATTCCTTGCTTGGCATATCCATTTGTTCCGTTAGTTGCTATATCAGCTTCAACGAATTTACGCCTCAGATGTGCCCAGCATCCGCATCTTGTAACACCTTCAACCTTGTTGTATCCGGCATAACCATCGGTATGTAAATAGCCCTTAAATCCTTTGAGGAACTCCTTTGGTATTTCTCCACTTCTTGTAGGTTTATAGTCGTAAAGCACTATTGGCTTTCTGCTATCGTTTCCACTTCTATAAACCCACATATAGGATTTTGTTTCGGGCTTCTTTCCTGGCTCTTTTAACACCTGTACAGGTGTTTCATCTACATGGATTACATCTCTTCTAAGAAGTCGCTCTTTGAGTTTTTCTTCAATAGGGAACAAGTAGTTCTCTGCTCCATAGATTACCCAGTTAGCCATTGTGGATCGTGAGAGCTTAACTCCAAGTTCTTCCCAGATTGCTTCCTGCCTATAAAGCGGAACGCTGTTTATATACTTCTGTTCAATCACTTCTGCTACTGTACTTGCTGTTGCAAGTGAATGTGGCATAAAGGAATTTGGTACAGTTGCTTTCTTAATAAACGGATGAGATGTCTTTTTACAACAAGGACATTCGTAAGATGCCTGCTGTATCTCATGTGCTATTAACTTAGCAGGGATATATTCAACATTGGTTCTTACTTTCGTATATCCAAGAAACTTAAGCCCAGAATTACAGAAATCACATACTAAATCTTCGTCTGGAATTAAATACTGTGTTGTTTTCTTCTGAATGTTTTTAAGGATATCTTCTCTTACTGCTTTGTTCCTGGATTTAATACCTTGGGAAGTTATCTCACTAATAGGTTCTTCAAAAGAGGATGTAAATTCAACTTCATTAAATATACTTAGCTGATTAGGAAGTTTTGTTTGTTCACTTCTGCTTCCGAACTTCTCCTTATTGAGGTTAATAAGAATCTCATTAAGTGTCTGAATCTGATTTTGAAGCTGCTGATTCTGATTAACCAGTGTTTCAATTTGCTTGGTTAATGCACTAATCTGAGCTAGATAAATTGCTTCTTTGGAATCAGTCACGGGAAGAAAAACCTCTTATAAATTACTAATTACATTATACTATAAAAGTGCCTAGAAACCTAATAAAACCAGGCATTTCAAGCACTTTTTGTTAATATATTTTACGAGGCTTTATGCTCTTTATTGCAGTAGGTTGTTCTATATCCAAACCTTCCATAAGCCAGTTAAATTCCTGCCATGTAAGAGGCTTAACTTCGTCCTTTGTTCTCGGCCATCTATATTTTCCAGATTCCAGTCGTTTATATAAAAGAACGAATCCATCGCCCTCCCACATAAGTATTTTTATCCTGTCGTATCTGTTACCACAAAACAGGAAGATGCTCTTGGAGAATGGATTTAACTGAAACTGATCCTGAACCATAGCAGCAAGTCCATCTATAGATTTACGCATATCAGTTTTCCCACAGGCGATATAGATATTCTCAGCTACGCTGATATCTCCTAACATAGTTTCTTTACCGCCTGCAAAGTAGTTTTAATTGTATCCGGAGATGTTCCGTCACTGATATCGATTTTAATCTGACCTATGCTGATCGTTATTCCGGAAGATTTGGATACAGCAGGAATTACAGGAAGTGGAGCGAACTCCGGTGGAACTATAACTTCTGAAGAACGTGTTTCAATTACAGCTGAAAGTTTCTGATTCTCCAAAGTTTCTTCTCGGAATTTCTTCAACCATTTGTAGTATGTTTGCTCGCACACCCCATTAGCTTTACACCATTTAGTTACCGGTGTTCCGCTTGATCTACACTCGTTAATTATTTGAAGCCACTTTTCACGGTTTAATCTTCTGCGAACGATTGTAATCTCATCCATAACTCACTCCTGACTAGCGCTACTATGTGTTACTATACTAGCGTTACTGTATTTGAAGTAAATTATGACATTGGAGCAGTGTAAATTTAAGGCACTGGGTTATTTAGCGCTTAC
>JAKSHY010000064.1 GCA_024399135.1 Lachnospiraceae bacterium
ATAAATTTTCAACGATGGATGTCTTGGCTCCCATATCGATGAAGAACGCAGCAAACATGCGATATGCAATGTGAATTGCAGAACCACGAATCATCAGATATTCGAACGCAACTTGCCCTGGCTAAACCAGGATGCTTGCTTCAGTGTGCTTAAACAAACATTCAAACTCAATGTAAGAGATGATCTCTTATTAAATCAATGCTCTTTGTAGCAGTCACTATTTATTAGTGTAATACAAAGTAGAATCCTTTCTGTCACCTGCAGCAAGCAAGATGACCCGCTGGACTTAAGCATATTATTAAGCGGAGGAAAAGAAATTAACTAAGATTCCCCTAGTAATGGCGAATGAAACGGGAAGAGCTCGAATTTGGAATCGGAAATTCAAAGAATTTTCGAATTGTAATCAGTCAACCCGAAATACGGAAAGGCACTTAATCAGGTCGAATCCTGGGCCAAAGAGGGTGATAGCCCCGTATAGAGCTGATCCGAAACAGGGGAGGCTAAAATGAGTCGGGTAGCTTGGAACTGCTGCCTGAAGTGGGAGATATGAATCTTCCAAAGCTAAATATTAATGGGAGACCGATAGCATACAAGTACTGTGAAGGAAAGATGAAAAGGACTTTGAAAAGAGAGTGAAAAGATCTGAAATCGTTGAGAAGGAAGCGGTAAAAACTGATGGTTAACTTGAAAAGTATTAGGGTTAAATACTCTATATCTTTTATCAAATTGACGGGCAAAATGAAGTTAATTACATCAAAAAAGGCTTAGCCGGTTAGGATGTAATTGGCTTGAGGGACTAATGTGATTTTGCCAAAATGGTTTTTACTGTCCCGTCTTGAAACACGGACCAAGGAGTCTACCCTATATGCGAGTGTGCGAGTGGAAAAACTCATACGCGGAATGAAAGTGAAAGGTGTGCACCGCAAGGCTCAACATCGACCGACCCGGTATGAAGGGTTTGAGTATGAGCATATATGTTAGGACCCGAAAGATGGTGAACTATGCCTGAGTAGGGTGAAGTCAGGGGAAACCCTGATGGAAGCTCGAAGCGCTGTTGACGTGCAATTCACTCGTCAAACTTGGGTATAGGGGCGAAAGACTAATCGAACTATCTAGTAGCTGGTTCCCTCCGAAGTTTCCCTCAGGATAGCAGGAACATATTAGCAGTTTTATCAGGTAAAGCGAATGATTAGAGGCTTCTGGACGTTTTTTGTTTGGACCTATTCTCAAACTTTAAATTGGTAAGAACTCCTTGTTTTCTTAATTGAACTTGGAGACAGAATGCATGTTCTTAGTGGGCCATTTTTGGTAAGCAGAACTGGCGATGAGGGATGAACCTAACGTCGAGTTAAGGTGCCTAACTGTACGTTTATCAGATACCTCAAAAGGTGTTGATTCATCTAAACAGCAGGGCGGTGGACATAAAAGTCGTTACCCGCTAAGGAGTGTGTCATGACTCACCTGCCGAATGAATTAGCCCTGAAAATGGATGGCGCTAAAACGTATGACCGATACTCGACCATCATTACAAAAGTAAGTAGTGATGAGTAAGAGGGCGTGGATGTTGTGAGAAGCCTTTGGTGTGAACCTGGGTGGAACGGCATCTAGTGCAGATCTTGGTGGTAGTAGCAAATAGCCAATTGGAAACGTTGGCGGCCGAAGTGGAGAAGGGTTCCCTGCGAACAGCATTTGGTCAGGGGTTACTCGGTCCTAAATTCCTGGTTAAAACTTTATAAGGTGCTCTCTAGCACAGAATGAAAGGGAATCAGGTTGAAATTCCTGAAGCTATATTGGGATTCGTGGTAACACAAACTAGCTTGGAGACATCAGCACGTGCCCTTGGAAGAGTTTTCTTTTCTTCTTAACATGTATGAGGCCTTGAAATTGGATTACCCAGAGAGAAGGCTTTAAGCATGGCAGAGCATCTTACTTTTTTGAGATGTCAGGTGCGCTCGTGATGATCCTTGAAAATCCAAGTCAGAAATATCCCAGTTGGGCCGTACCCATAACCGCATCAGGTCTCCAAGGTTAGCAGCCTCTGGTCGATAGAATAATGTAGATAAGGGAAGTCGGCAAAATAGATCCGTAACTTCGGGAAAAGGATTGGCTCTAAGGATTGGTCCGTGTTGTTTAGCTGTGCCAGTGTCAGCCTTGCTGCCCTCACGGGTTGCTTGGTTTGGCACTTGCACATCTCTACAGCCAGACATAAAACGATCAACTTAGAACTGGCGCGGACAAGGGGATCCCGACTATTTAATTAAAATAAAGCATTGTGATGGTCGCAACCGACGTTGACACAATGTGA
Organism: Lachnospiraceae bacterium; assembly: GCA_024399135.1. GTDB lineage: Bacteria > Bacillota > Clostridia > Lachnospirales > Lachnospiraceae > JAILLW01. Next base: position 2,306 of record JAKSHY010000064.1, read on the forward strand.
TTTCTGCCCAGTGCTCTGAATGTCAAAGTGAAGTAATTCAAACAAGC
>JAKSHY010000065.1 GCA_024399135.1 Lachnospiraceae bacterium
AAGCAAAGAATATTTATGAAAAACAATATGTAGTTGCAGCGTCAAATTGTAATTTAATGATATACCATGGGGCGTGCGTGACAGTCTAAAAAAATGTCCGCACGCCCGGTAAGAAAGAGTGGGAGATGCAAGATAAGTAGATTCCTATTTTATGAATCAGCTTAGGCTCTAAACGGATCTTTCCAGGGACCGTGTGAATAAAAGTAAACAGATAAAAAGGTTGCAGTACACCAGCCAATTGGCCATGCAGTCCAGATACCGATGTAACCAAGAGTTGTTTTTGATAAAAGAAAAGCAAGGACTACACGAAGAATCAAGTCTGTAAAGGTGGCAATCATAAACTTGTTCATCATGCTGGCGCCACGAAGTATTCCATCTGCAACTAATTTTGTCGAAACCACAAAGTAAAATGGAGCAAGGATTCTTAAGTACATTGTGGCAGAGCGTAAAGCTTCGCTGGATGGGTTCTCCAGGAAAAATCTTAGCAATGTATGTGGAAAAAGCATATACAAAAGACAAAGTGGCAAGCAAAGACACCATACGAGTTTCAGTCCGGCCTTGAATCCATCAGATATGCGTGACATTTTTCCGGCTCCAATATTCTGAGACGTATAGTTTGAAACTCCGTTTCCGAGCGTTGTAAACGAAGTAATAACAAGATTATTGAGTTTCACACCGGCAGAATAGCCTGCAATTACACCTGCACCAAAGCTATTTATCACACCCTGAATAATAATATTTCCGATGGAAATAAAACTTTGTTGGAGGATGCTCGGAATAGCGATAGTAATAAACTGCATAAATAATGAGACAACAAAGACAGCAGGTCGATCTGATGTCTTTATTTTTTTGAGACGAAGAAATATTACAGTTATTGCTAAAATACAGCTGACACCCTGACAAAGGAATGTTGCCCATGCCACTCCTGCAATTCCCATTTCAAATTGTTTTACAAAAAGAATGTCAATACCGATATTTGTTACTGATGATACCGCAAGGAAGTAAAAAGGTGTTTTTGAGTCTCCTAAAGCAGAGAATATTCCGGTTGCAATGTTATAGAAAAAGACAAATGGGAGTCCCAATATATAAATATCGAGGTATAGCTTTGAACTGTAAAATAGCTCAGAGGGTGTGTTTATCAGTTTGAGTAATGTACTACCACAGAAAATACCAATCAACATGAGTAAAATACAGACAATCGTACTTGAGAGCATGGCTGTATTAACAGCAGACTTCATTTTTGTATAGTCTTTACTTCCAAAATATCTTGATGTGATTACGGAGCAACCAATATTACAACCGAAGGCAAATGCAATGAAAATTAGTGTTATTTCATAACTGTTACCGACTGCAGCTAATGCGTTTTCTCCGATATAGCGTCCAGCAACCCATGAGTCTGCAATATTATATAACTGCTGGAAAATAATACTTCCAAATAGTGGAAGACAAAATTTCCAAAGAACCTTTTCTGGATTACCGATTGTTAGATCATTGTTCATAATATTAATACCCCACTTGTATATTTATCAGAGCATATTATAATGAGGATGAAGATATAAGTAAAAGGTATATATGATATGCAAAACATATCAAAAGGATATGACAATGAATATAACATATGATTATTACAGAATATTTTATTATGTAGCTAAATACGGAAGCTTTACGAAAGCTGCCGAGATTATTGGAAATAGTCAGCCTAATATAACAAGAGCAATGAATAACCTGGAAAGTCAGACTGGACTTAAGCTCTTTATAAGAAATAAACGTGGAATTGTTTTAACCCCAGAAGGGGAACAGCTTTTTGAGCATATAAAGGTTGCCTTCTTTCATATTTATCAGGCAGAAGAAGAGATGAAGAATCAAAGTTCGATGGCCAGTGGAAGTATTGTTATAGGAGTAAGTGAGATTGCGTTACATGAAGTACTGTTACCTGTTCTTTCTGGGTTTAATAAAAAATATCCTGATATAAAGATTCAGATAACAAATCAGTCTACGCCTATCACGCTAGAAGCACTTCGCTTGTCACAGGTACAGTTTGCACTAGTAACAACTCCATTTGATATAAAGAAGCCAATGAAATCTATACCTATTAAAGAGTTTGATGAATTGCTGATGGCAAGTGAAAACTTTAGGGAGTTAAAGAAGGGAAAACAATCGTTAATAGAACTAGTAAAATATCCGTGGATTTCGTTGCTGCCAGGTACTGCAACAAGAACGTATCATGAGGATTTCTTTGCAGATAATAGTCTTGATTTTGAACCACAAATGAGTGTTGCAACTACTGATCAGGTATTACCTATGATAAAGGCTGGATTGGGAATTGGATTTGTACCGAAAAATATGATGGA
>JAKSHY010000066.1 GCA_024399135.1 Lachnospiraceae bacterium
CAGTGGTAGCCACTATTCTTTTGAGCTTGAGACCGATTGTAACCGAAGGAATTTTACTCGCTATACATACAAATAGTGCCTTGCGACAATTTAAAACCGTTTTTTTCATAGAACTTGAATGCAGGGGCATATTCACTGGTGTAAAGTACAACTCCTGCATATCCAGCTTCCCGGCTATAATCTAAAATCGCATTCAATAATTGTCTTCCAATTCCTTGCCCCTGTCTTTCAGGTAATACTGCCATCTCATTGATATATATTTCTTTTTTACTTCCCGATATCTTACATAATGCAAATATACATCCGATTATCGTGTCATCTTCTTCATACACATATCCTATAAATTTTTTCTGCTCGTAATAATCCGTCAAATATTCTCTTGCATTATCAGAGTTCCAATCAATCCCCCAATATTCTATAGGAAACGCCATAGCATAGATTTCTCCACACTGCTGTAAATCTTCTTTCATCATCATTCTTATCATATAATCACCTCAAAACTGGAATTTTTCTTTACAATAAAGAATCCAACAGTCTTTCTAATCCAGATTCTTCTTGAGGAACTTCTGGGTTCATATTTGTCATAACAACTCCCATAGCCCCTGAATCAATGTTTATTTTAAGCATACATTGCCCATTTTCACCCCAACCCTTTGAAACAATATGTTTTTCATCCATAAACAGACCTAATCCAACCCAGTTCATATCTTTGGGTCCATTCAACATTTCTTGTCCATATCCATTATTCAGGTTTGTATAAAAATCTGTTGCCAACAAAAGAATATCTGAAGGAGTACTCCATAATGACGATGCTGCCATATCAGGACACAGAGGAATGCCTCGTTCAATAGCTTCGCCCGAAAGATTATAACCAGTCGCCATATCTTTTTGATGGCATTTTATGTTTTCTTCAGTTCCTATAAAGCTTTTTTCCATTCCTAATGGTATAAAAATTAATTCGTCTATGACTTTATCGTATGTTTTTCCTGTAATGTCTTCTATTATTTTCTGAATAATACAGTATCCAGCATCTGAATACTCAAAAAACGTTCCTGGCTTTTTTTCAACCCTTGCAGCTCTTGGATTATAAGTAGTTCTTCCTTCCAGAATATCTATAAGCGAAATATTTTTATCTCCGATTCGATGTCCATAGAATCCATCTTCTCCGTCAATGATTCCTGCTGTATGGCTTAGCAAGTCAATAAGCGTTACTTTTTTTTCTTCTCCTTCCAAATCTCTGATTTTCCAATCTCGCAAATACTGATTCACATCAGCATAAAGATCAAGAATACCACTCGATTTCAATTTTATCACACATATCGCCGTAACATACTTTGTAATAGAACATGCAGGAAACAATGTATTTTCAGTCACTGTTCTTCCACTCATTTTATTGGCATATCCACGATAATCAATCTTACATAATCCATTTGCATTCCCCCATGCGAGTGAAACTCCAGTAAATTGCTTAACTAACGTCCAGTCCATCTTATATCTCCTTTAGACAGAAAATAGGAATCTAGCGATTCATCTCTAAGTTTCAATTTGATTTACAAACCTTCTTCACTGTATTGGCTGTTCTTATTGTCAATTTATCTGCAATCCCATTTGAAGCAGTTTTTTTCCACCAATTACATTTTTGATATTTCTTTCTATCAAATGTCCAGAATATCACATTTTTATATATTTGTACTTTTTCAAATTTTTCAGATGGAGGTCCCACTATTTCATATATTGTCTCTGGAGCATCATCAGAAAGAATAAATATCAGATTATCATAATTTTCTTTATTACCTGAATTCCACCATTCAGGTGCATTTGACAAAATATCATTTATCACATCAACTTCTACCACATATACTGAAATTTGAAGTTCAAATCTATTATAAATCATATCTTCGATTTTATTTTTCAGATTGTTTTCATTAGATAGAAATGAAACATTACCACTATTTAAATATGTTGATACATTTGTAAATCCTGCATTCTCAAATTCCGACTTCAAATCAGACATGTCTATTTTATTTTTACCGCTAATATTTATACCTCGAAGAAAAGCTATATACTTGTTCATTGATTCTTCTCCCTTAAAATTTAGAATCTACTTATCCTGCATCTC
>JAKSHY010000067.1 GCA_024399135.1 Lachnospiraceae bacterium
TTATTTCAAGCTTTCTGCTAATTCATCAATAACTTTTAATGTTTCAGGTTTAGTGCCTGTAAAATCCTGGATAGAAACACTGTTCTGCTGAGCTTTGCGGAAGCTTAGGTCCTGAGGAACAATGAAAAGCTTATATCCATTTGCTTCCAAAGGTTTATATGCTTCAATCAATTCACGGCACTGAGCATAAGAGTTATTGTTTTCGTTAAGAACGATTTTATTGAAGTCAGGTTTTCCATTTTCGGAAACTCCGTGACATCCATCATAAGTTTTTCTAAGGTTTGAAAGGTTAGTGTTGAATGTATCAAGACCATCTGCAGAAAAACGGTCCAGTTTCAAAACTGTAACTATTTCATCACATGAAAGACAGCAGTTTTCTTCGAGGCCGCTCCATGCAGGAGACGAATCGTAAATCAGATAGTCAAAATACTGTTCGAGATCTTTTTTCAGCTGTACAAAACGGAAAGGTTCTTTTCGAGCTTTATTTTCATTGTATTCATTAAGATCGCCGCCTTTTGCAGCAGTAGGGAGAATGAAAAGGTTAGGGGTAGAAGTCTGCTGCAGAACGTCTTTGAGTTCACATCTTCCATAGAGGAAATCTGCAAGTTCATACGACATTTCTTCAATGTTGGCCCAGCTTGTCATTGATCCCTGGCTATCAAGGTCAATTGCACAGACTCTGCCAAATTTTGTCATGCTTACAGCAACACTGTATGAAATGGATGTTTTTCCAACACCGCCTTTTCTGTTTACAAAAGAAATTACTTTCATTATAGGTCCTCCCAAATATCTATTAAAGATATCATAAATATTATACAAAGAAATCTTTGAAAAATCAACATGAAATAAATATTTCTTTAATACATAAAGATAAAATCATTATAGCAACTTTATAAAATCTTTATGTAATCTTTATAAAAACTACATAAAATAAAGGACGCAAATAACGGGCTTTTAAGGGGGGTGTTTGAGAAAAATTGAGTAATTATACGTCCGAATGCTTTAGAAGCGATTCTAGGGCCTGTTTTAGAATTTCTGCAGAAAATCGCCTATTTTCCGGAACTGTCTCCTATTTTTCCTCCTAAAATAGGAGACAGTTCTATGTTACTGCAAAGTTTGTACTTCTTAGAAAAAAGTTTGCAGTAAGTGCAATATTTAGAAATATATGATATAATAGTATTGCAAAGTAAGTTCTTAAAAGAAAATATTTTGCAGTAGGAGCTTTTAATTGATTAAACGTGATGCATATTTGAATCGACTTATTTCTAAAAAAGAAAATGGCCTGATTAAAATCATTACAGGTATAAGACGCTGTGGAAAATCTTATCTTCTTTTTGAACTTTATAAAAACTATTTGAATTCACAGGGAATAGATGACTCTCATATTATCCAGATTCCTCTTGATGAAAAGGGATTTGAAGACTTTAGAAATCCAAACAAACTTTACGAATATGTTCTGCAAAAAATAAATGAGACTGATAAATTCTATATATTCATTGATGAAATCCAGCTTTGTTACCGCATAAAAAAAGATGGAGTAGATGAATTATCAGTTCCAGAAGAGGACCGAGATCTTCTTTATACAACATTTTATGACATTTTGAATGATTTGATGGCCAGAAAGAACCTGGATATCTATGTTACTGGAAGTAATTCAAGGCTGCTGTCAAAGGATGTTGCTACAAACTTCCGTGATCGTGGATGTGAAATACAGGTCTATCCATTAACTTTCAGTGAATATTATGAGTATTCAGGACTTGAAAAAGCTGATGCATGGGAAGAATACATGACGTATGGAGGAATGCCTCTTGCTGTCCTTGAAAAAAATGAAACTGAGAGGGCAGAGTATTTGAAGAATCTTTTTACAAAGATTTATATAGCAGATATTAAGGAAAGATATAAATTGAAGGATGAAGCTCCATTGAGCAGTCTGATTGATGTAATCCTCTCATCAGTTGGCTCTCTTACTAATCCTCATAAGCTTAACAATACTCTGACTTCCGTGCAGCAGCTTAAGTTGTCGGATCATACGGTTAAGAATTATCTGGAATATCTTGAAGATTCATTCATAATCAAAAAAGCAAATAGATTTGATGTAAAAGGAAAATCATATCTTG
>JAKSHY010000068.1 GCA_024399135.1 Lachnospiraceae bacterium
ATCAGTGCTGTTGGAAACGCAGGTGTTCCAATGGGATGTTTCTTCCTTACACTTTCTCTCATGGTTGGTAAGGGAATGCCTATCGGTGTAATGGGAGTTATTCTTCCAATTTACGCTGTAATCGACATGATCGAAACTGCTGTTAACATTTACTCAGACTCTTGTGTATGTGCAATGACAAACAAAGATCTTAAAGATCTCGTCAGTGAATAATCAAAAACTGACAGTTAATTCTTAAGACAAAAAAGGTGTCCGTTATCTGCGGGCACCTTTTATATTTTAAAACCAGCTTATTATATTTTTATTTTCAGCAGGGAATTAGTAACCGTCAAACCAACCCTATTATACAATAGAAGATCATCATTAAATCTATAATCCAAATAACAATATCGAAGAGTTACGATTAAAAGTACTCTTGCATCAGGATAACCAAATTTATCTTCAAGCTGATAGAAGGTATATAAATGCTGATTATGCCATTCTTCGTCTAAAAACTTTATGACAACATCCATATCTTCATATTTGGTTGACGCCCCTCCAAAAATGATATGTACCCCTTTTACTGGACAAAAGTAAAAGGGGTATTTTTATGCGATACACATTGGAGTTCAAGTTAAGATGTATTGAACTTTACAAACAAGGACTTTGGCCTGAAACGCCATATGGTTTTAAAAATGCTGAAGATTTTCATAAAGAAATAAGAAAATGGAAGCGACTGTATGACTTTAATGGAATTGATGCAATAAGGCCTAAGACTAAAAAGAAACAGTGGTCAGCAAAAGAGAGATATGAATTAGTAACTAATGTTATTGCAGGTAAGTCAGCAAAACAAGTTGCTTGTGAAAATGGATTAGAACCTAGTCAGCTTCATAAATGGGTTAAACAATATAAGTTATTTGGCTATGATGGATTAGTAAATAAGCCTATGGGGCGTCCAAGGAAAAATCCAACAATGAAGAAAACTCCTAAAAACACAAAGCCACTCACAGAAGAAGAACGAGAAGAATTGATTCGTTTAAGATCTGAAATAGAATACCTGAAAACGGAGAACGAAGTAATAAAAAAATCCATAGCCTTGAGACACGCAGAATGGGACCAGCAACTCAAGGCGAAAAAGCAGAAGTCCTCAAAGAGCTCCGAGAAAAAGGATTCAAATTAAATTATCTCTTAAAAGCTGTAAACATGGCAAAATCAACTTTTTACTTTGAAATAAGCAAAAAAGATGTTGTGGCAGAGAAAAATCAGGTATTAACACAGGAAATACAGGAAATTTTTACTGAAAACAAGTGTCGCTACGGCGTTCGTCGTGTTTACAGGGAACTGGTGAACCGTGGGAAGAATGTAAACCACAAGCGTGTGCAGAGAATAATGCACACAATGAAACTAATAGGAAAACGACCAAAAGAAAAATATCATTCCTACAAAGGTGAAGTCGGAAAAGTTGCTGATAATATAATCAACAGAGATTTCAGTACAACGGCTCCATTTCAGAAATGGACAACCGATGTTTCTCAGTTTAATTTCTCCTGGGGCAAATGCTATATCTCACCAATACTTGATATGCATACAAATGAAATTATTTCTTATGATTTATCTCTGAGTCCAAATATGGAACAGATAAAAAGAATGTTGGATAAAGCATTTCAAAAAAATCAAAATATTGAAGGACTTATTTTTCACTCAGACCAAGGATGGCAGTATCAACATCAATATTTCAGGACCGTTCTGATTGAGCATGGGATTACTCAATCTATGTCACGCAAAGGAAATTGTTATGACAACTGCATTATGGAAACTTTCTTTGGCCGCTTAAAAAATGAAATGTATTATGGTCATGAAAAAGATTTCAGATCGTTTGAAGAGTTTTCTGTGGCAATTGCAGAATACATAGATTATTATAACAACAAGCGAATTCAAGTTAAAACAAAATGGATGCCTCCTGTAAAATACAGGGAAGCATCCATTCGTTCTGCTTAGTTCATAATATGTGTCCAGGATTATGGGTACATATCA
>JAKSHY010000069.1 GCA_024399135.1 Lachnospiraceae bacterium
TGAAAACGCCCATAAACCAGGCATCAGCGGCATCACTATAAAACTCTCTGTCTATGGATACATTGTGCTTTAGTTCCTCAAGAATTTTATCACAATTGAACCATTCAATAAGCTTATCTCTATATTTCGGTGCGACTGAATTATTTACATTGGCTCGCAAAAATTCAAAAGCATTTGTGCATCGTTCTACCTTATCTACATATTCATTTGAACTAATAAATCGATATTCCTGAGTTTTAACATCAATATAAATACTGAAATTAAATATCTTTCCAATACCCTCAATAATACGAATATGTTCTGCCTTTTCATGTTCAGCAGTAACTTCTCTGTAACAGCCCATATAGATTTCAAGAGAACCATCTTCTCTACGAATAAATTCGCCCGCTCCAGTTACCCAGATAATGCTGCCATCTTTCTTCATCATTCTGTATTCTGCGTGAGATATATCCGGTAATTCCCTGTGAATTTTTACGCTGTCCCAAAACAATTTAACAAGCTGCTCTCTCTCTTCTGGAATCAGTGTCTTAATCCAGCTTTCAAATTCATTAGGTAAATCATCAAGGCCATCATAACCTAACATTTCCCTTGTTCCATCAGTGAACTCAAAGCTTGTCATTTGCTCATTTTCATCAAATTTGCAGATATACATACCAGCCTTAAATCCACTGGCAAACATCTGCTCTCTGTGGCGTGACAATTTATACATCTCATTGGCGAGGCGTCCACGACTATTTATTTCATCTATAAACTCTTTTGATTCATTAGGAAAATCCTCATAGTTTAATAGTTCAAAAGCGTTCCCTATTACCTGCCCTTTTTCAACTTTAAACTGGCCTACATTTCCATCAATCGAATCTACTGTATATGTATCATATGCTGCCATTTTGTTTGACCATCCATCTATCCGTTTCTATCTGTGAGTTTACTCATAATGAGCACCTAATTCTTCAAACTCAGAATAATATCAGTCTTGCCCTTCCCTGCTGCGAGAAAAGTTTTGATTTCTTTTACATCGGTAATATCAAGTTTTCCAAGCATTGTGTAACTCCAGCTGTTGTTGTCATAGAAGAAGCTGATAGAGTTTCCCTGATAAAGAACGATGTCTCCTGGAACTGTATCAATCTGGGAATTTGCAGTTGGAAGTCTTGTTCCGAAAGTTCCGACTTTTTCAAATCCACCGTAGTCATCGGTTTTTACAATTATATTGCCTTTTGAAAGAAGTTCAAGAAGATCTTTTGTTGCAACATTATCAACCAGAGTTGCTGTTTTTGTTACGCCATTTATAGTTACGTTTATTGTTGTTCCCATAGTTTTTTCACCTGTTGGTTTTGATGATTGAGCACATGCGGAGAATGAGAGAATGCAGAATGCCAAGATTGTTAGGAGTGATTTTTTCATATTCATTTAGCCTCTCTTTTTTACTTTTGGCTTGATCAGATTCCAACTTTCATCAATAAGTTTCTTCAGAGCATCTTTTGTAACAAGTTTAAGTCTGATACTTACCCAATATTTTTTATTCATGTGATACGCAGGAAGAAAAGTTTCTTCATGAAGCAAATCTTCTATAAGTATCGGATTTGCTTTTACATTCATAACATCTTCAGTTTCATCACTGTTTTTATAGCCAGAAATGTGAAGATTTTTCTTCTTCACTTCCATGATGATTCCAAACCATTTATTACTGGCAGGATGCCTGAAAACTGCATGAGTTTCTCCATCCCACAAGTATTCAGCCTCTACAGAATAAGTTTCGTTAATGATTTTTATAACTTCACTTCGTTTCATTCCTTATATTCTCGTAATTCAAAATTAGATAAGGACTTCCC
>JAKSHY010000007.1 GCA_024399135.1 Lachnospiraceae bacterium
GATATTTAATATATCAAAAGCATTTTAATAAGTCAATACACTTTTTCTATTTTTTCTGCAATGTTTATCAAAAATCGAAGTATTTTTCTAAATACATAAATCAACAATCAAATTATTGATCCAAATTCGCGAATAAACTGTCTACCGAATCCTGATGTGCATTTCTGAAATTAGCCATAATTCTACTAACCTCATCATCCAAATCGCTACTCTCATCAGAAGCTGGTGTAACATTTTCATCTGAACTAATTGTTTCTTCTACATTTTCAATCATATCAGAATCCTCTTTATCTGCTTCTGAATCCTCCATCTGGTATTCATACCATTTAAGAATCTTTTTGCCACTAAAATATGCTTTCTTTTGAAAATCAGAACTCATTTATATTTTCCTCAACTAACATAACGTTTTAATACTTCTAACAATAGTGAAATAATAACCAGCCCCTCTACTGCACCAAGGAACACTCCGAGGAACTTGTCTATCAGTTTAATCGCAGGAACCTTCATAAATAGCTTAAAGGCTACCATAATAATATTAACAATCTTATACACTATAAGAACTATCGCAAGAAGGGCAATGGACGCTACAATACTTCCATATCTTTCTTCCACGAAACCATTGGCTACTTTGTATAAAAAGTAGCCAATGACAATTGCAAAAATAATAGAAATAGTATTATGCAGTTCTTTTGCAAATCCTGTTTTAAAGGATCGTATCACTCTCCAGATTAATATCAGAGAAAAAACTACCAAGCCTAAAACAGTGTATATATTTATATCATCTAACATAACTAAACAACAATTAATACCAGACTAATTAAGTTCAACTGTATCGAGCGAATCTCCTGTAACCAGAAGGAATTTGTATGAAGAAGAGGTTGGCAGCAATAAACTAACCGTCTTATCGAATGCTCCTTCAAACTTAATATCTCCTTTAACAGTACTAATCATACAGTTGCTTCCACCATAAACGATGAACAGATCCTTATTAAATACAATATCTGTAAATTCCATATCGAAAAATGTTGAAGACAATTTAGTTCCAGCTGCATTATAAACATCCAGTCTGTAAAGTGCTGTACCTGTTGTATCGAGGAAAACCATTCCTATATAATCCGAGTTATGGTACACGCCAAGTGCCTTCTCATCAAGAAGCGCGGTCGCAACATTACTCGGAACTTCATTTCCCTTGAAAAATACTATTCTGTCATCTGACACTCCAAATGCTGTATTAGATGAAGGAAATGAAACATATGGCATAACTGTGTCGACATAATCGAATCCGCTGACGAAATTATCGACCTCGTTGCTTCCTACTTCTCCGAAATTGTAGAAGGATACAGATGACTTCATATTACCACTATCGACATAAAAATATGAAACCATCATTATTTTTCCATTCGGGCTCAAAGATACACTTATTGGATAACCGCTCTTATTCATTGTGGCTTTAGATTCTACGATTGGAGTTTCAGTATCAGAATTACCATCATATACGAATAATCTAATCACATCAACATCATCTAAAACAGCGGCAACCACCCCGTTATTCGAAACAGCTACATCTCTGATAGGAAGATTGGTCTTTACTACACCTAATATACCTTTACTATTAGCTACGTAAATGTTACGTCCGTTGTAATCTCCTATAGCAACTGTATCTTCGTTGATTGAAACTATTGGCGACTGCATCTCGAATGACTGATTCCATACAGCCTTTCCTTTAGAGTCTATACAGCTTGCTCCATCCTTACTGTATATAAGCACTGAACCACCAAGATTTTTAGCCGTAGCACCGTTAACTACAGAAACCGGATATGATTCCAAAACCTTGGAAGTAGTGTAACTCTTCTCATTCCAAAAGATATTAAGAATTACAATAAGTGCTACTAAAGACACTATAAGAACTGTACTCTTAATGAAAACAGAGAGCTTATGCTGTCTTATTCTTTCCCTATAGTCTACGTTCGGATCGTTTTGACGTTTTTCTCTTTCCTTAAAAAAATCCTTAATTGTTGCCATAATAATTAAACGAACTTATACGAAGTACAAGTATCATACTTTCTATCTGGACCATAAACGCATGATGGCCATTCTGGATGATTCGCCGAATCAGGAGAATACTGTGTTTCAAGACACAATCCACATCTTGGTCCATATGATGTATCATTCTTTCCTACTGTAGCACCAATACAGTTTCCTGCATAGAACTGAACAGCTGGAAGATCTGTATATACTTCCATCACGCGGCTGGCAGATGGTACGCTAACTGTTGCAATCTTTCTGAAGCCTTTTTCATAATCGTCCAAAACCCAGTTATGGTCATAACCCTGAACAAGCTTAAGCTGCTCTTCATCATCTGCGATTCTTGCTCCAACTTCTGTTGCTTTAGTAAAATCAAATACTGTTCCTTCTACATTCTTAAGCTCACCTGTTGGTATTGCACCTGCAACAACAGGTGTGAACTTTGAAGCATTAATAGTAAGAATATGATCTTCAATCTTGCCCTGATCATGTCCCTTAAGATTGAAGTAAGAATGGTTAGTCATATTAATAACTGTATCTTTGTCAGAAGATGCCTCATAGTGAATCTTGAGTTCATTATCATCTGACAATGAATATGTAACCTTAACACACTTGTTTCCTGGGAATCCCATATTCATATCGTCATCTTTCATGCTAAAGCTTACAAAATTATCACCTGTTTCATAATCATATACTACCTTGTGATAACCCTTTGCATGATCTGAATGAAGATTGTTAACACCATCATTAACTGCAAGATTATAAGTTTTTCCATCTAAAACAAAAGACGCGTTTGCTGTTCTGTTAGCTACTGGTCCAACTGTTGCGCCAAAAAAGCTTCCATTCTCAAAATAAGGTTCCAATGTATCATATCCCAGAACCACATCAGCAAGCTTTCCGTCTTTATCAGGAACCCAAAGCTCTGTCAAAATGGCACCATAGTTGATGACACAAGCTTTCATACCATTCTTATTTTCAATACAGAACTTGAAAATTTCTTTTCCATTAACTTTTCCGAATTCATTCTTTGTTACGCTCATATAACCCTCCGATTTTTATTTTTATAATTCTGTTCTTCCCTCAAGTGCTCTTAAAAGAGTAACCTCATCGATATACTCAAGATCTCCACCAACAGGAACTCCTGATGCTATTCTCGTAACCTTAATTCCAGTAGGCTTAACCAGCTTACTAATGTACATAGCTGTAGTTTCACCCTCAAGGCTTGAGTTGGTTGCAATTATCACCTCATCAACATCATTTTCCAGTCTGGCAATCAGTTCCTTCAATTTAATATCACCAGGGCCAATACCCATCATTGGAGATATCGCACCATGCAGAACATGATATACACCTTCATATTTTCCTGTCTTTTCGTACGCTGCAAGATCCCTTACTGTTTCAACCACCATTATAATCTTATGATTTCTGTTAGCATTAGAGCACACTGGACACACATCAGAATCTGTCAGCGTATAACATTCTTTGCAATACTTAACATTAGCCTTAGCAGAAACAATAGTATCTGCAAGTCTTTTAACCTTATCCTCTTTCATATTGATAAGATGAAAAGCAAGTCTTTGAGCTGACTTATCACCTATCCCCGGCAACTGCGAAAGCTCCTCTATTAACTTGTTAATGTGGCCACTATACATCTGCATTAGAACATTCCTAATCCGCCAGTCATTTTGCCCATAACTTCGTTATTAGCATCATCTGCCATTTTAAGAGCTTCATTAGTTGCTGCCAGAATCAAGTCCTGAAGCATCTCAACATCATCAGGATCTACTGCTTCCTTCGAAATAATTACTTTAGTAACTTCTTTTCCACCGGTTACTGTAACTTCTACTGCACCACCACCAGCTTTTGCAGTAAACTCCTTCGTTTCAAGCTCCTTTTGAGATTCCTCCATCTGACGCTGCATTCTCTGAGCCTGCTTCATCAGGTTACTCATATTACCTGGCATTCCCATTCCTCCAGGAAATCCACCTCTTTTTGCCATTTTACTAATCCTTTCTATTCATCATAATCTTCAGGTTCGAAGTCATCTTCTTCATCACCTGATACATCAATTTCTTCTATTTCAAAATCAATCTGGTCATCTATCAGCTTCCTTAAATCTGGAAAACCTCCTTCATTAGAAGACGTTCCACCCGCTAGCGAAAGTGCAATATTGACTTCTTTTCCTGTACACTCTGCAAGCATATCCTTAAGCTCCTCGAAACGGACAGGATCTTTGAATCTATTATAAGAATACTCTGCCTTAAGCACTATCATAAGTGTAGATTCACCTTCTATGCTGGGATATGAATCCATAAGGTAATGTGCGAGAGTTCCATCATATGCTACTATCTGGCTCCACTTAGATACTATTTCCTTAATATCCTCTGGAAGTGCTTTCGTTATTTCTCTTTTAGCCTCTGGAGTTATTTCCTCGAAAGAAGCACTCTCCTTTGGGGCCAAAGATACATTACTCGGAACTGCAACTACACCGTTTTCTATTTTTTCCTCTACCTGTCTTATTCTGTCGACCAAAGAATCAGCATCCTGCTCCATTTTAGGTGTGCACAGCTTTATCAATGAAACCTCTACTAATATCCTTTTCTGAGTTGCATACCTTAAAGCCGAAGACAAATCTGAAAGGATACGAATGTATCTCATTATAATTTCATGCGTAACCTTAGTTGCCTCTTCCTTCAGTCTGGCCATATTTTCAGACGAAAGATCTATAATTTCCTCATTGCTCGGTGCGGTTTTAATAAGAAGAAGATTTCTTAAATACCACGTCATATCCTGAACGAACTGTCCAAGTTCTCTTCCCTGTATTACTATCTCATCGAGAATTTTCAGTGTACCGGTAACATCTCCACTAATAATTTTTCTTAACATGTTGGAAAAGACTTCTGTATCAACAGCGCCCAACACATCAAGCACCTTATCATATGTAAGTTCCTGGCCTAAATAAAAGGCTATACACTGATCAAGAAGACTTAATCCGTCTCTCATTGATCCATCAGCTACCTTTGCAACATATCTGACAGCTCTGTCATCTATTTTGACATTTTCTATTTCTGTAAGACGCTTAATCTGATCTGCAACTGTGTCCATGGACATTCTTCTGAAATCATATCTTTGGCATCTTGAAAGAATCGTTATTGGTATCTTATGAACTTCAGTCGTAGCCAGTATGAATATAACATAGCTTGGTGGTTCCTCTAATGTTTTTAAAAGAGCATTAAATGCCCCTGTTGATAACATATGAACCTCATCTATAATATATACCTTGTACTTTCCTAACGTTGGAGAGTAGGTTACTTCATCAACAATCTGCCTTATATTATCTACACCATTATTAGAAGCAGCATCCATCTCGATAACATTCATACTGCTGCCTTCCTGAATACTCTGGCATATTGGGCACTGACCACATGGACTTCCATCAACTGGATTCTCACAGTTCACCGCCTTGGCGAATATTTTGGCAATCGAAGTCTTACCTGTTCCTCTGGTGCCAGTGAACAGGTAAGCATGTGATAATCTATCATTCTTTATTTGATTCTTAAGAGTTGTAACGATATGCTCCTGGCCTTTAACATCCTCGAAAGTCTGTGGCCTGAACTTACGATACAGTGCAGTATAAGACATCTTAATCTCCGAAACTAATACCTAATAATTTTGCCTCTTTAATGATTGAAGCATCTGGCTCGAGCATCTTAAGCTTACCAGCAACATCCTCTAAAGGAACCTTAACGATTTCACGATTCTTATATCCAACCATGAATCCGTATTCACCCTTAAGAATAAGTTCACCTGCCTCAGCACCTAATCTGCTTGCGAACACTCTGTCATAAGGACATGGAGATCCGCCTCTTTGAGTATGTCCTGGAACAGTTACTCTAACCTCCTGACCTGTCTTTTGCTGAATTTTCTCAGCAATTTCATATGAAACAGATGGATATTTGTAATTTTCTAATTTCTTCTTATATTCCTTCTTGGATAATTTAGCATCTTCCTTAGAAATAGCACCCTCAGCAACTGCTATGATAGTAAATTTACTGCCTGATGCATGACGCTTCTCTATAGCGCTGACAACTTTGTCAATATCGTATGGAATCTCAGGAATAAGTATAATATCTGCTCCACCAGCCATACCGGCATTCAATGTTAAATATCCAACCTTATGTCCCATTACTTCAACTATGAAAATTCTTCCATGTGAAGCAGCTGTTGTATGAATACAGTCAATACAGTCTGTCGCGATATTAACAGCAGACTGGAAACCGAATGTCATATCAGTACCCCACAAATCATTATCAATAGTCTTAGGAAGTGTAATAATATTTAATCCCTTTTCACGAAGAAGATTAGCTGTCTTATGTGTTCCATTTCCTCCGAGGATTACTAAAACGTCCAAACGAAGCTTATAGTAATTCTGCATCATGGCATCAACCTTATCAATACCATTCTCATCAGGATCCTGAATAGTCTTAAATGGTGTTCTTGAAGAACCTAAAATTGTGCCACCCTTTGTAAGTATTCCAGAAAAATCAGATCCTGTAAGCATCTTGAAATTTCCATATATCAAACCTTTGTATCCTTCTAAGAATCCATAGATTTCAACATCTTCATCACTATTAGTCAAAGATTTTACAACGCCTCTCATAGCTGCGTTTAATGCCTGACAATCTCCTCCTGAAGTAAGCATACCAATTCTCTTCATGTGTTATCCCTCCATCTTTCCGACCAGCATTTTTGCCAGTCTTTTTGCTCCAAGACCATCTGTTACATTTAAAGAATGTTCCCTCATAAGATTCCTCACAGATTCATCCTGAATTATTAGTTTCATTTTTTCACATATATTATTAATCACAGTCTTCTTACTATTCTCGTTAAATATATGACCCGCAAGACAGGCTGCTTTTTTCTTATCCATATCACTAGAAAGCTTAATTTGATTATCCGCGTACGAAAATACAACAAATGGAATATTCATGGCGCAAAGCTCATAGCATGTACTTCCGCCTGCACTGATTGCAGCATCCATATTTTTCATAAGCTCACTCATTTTCCTGACATCCCTATGTATCAAAACCCTGGAATCAGCTTTAGCCATCTTAATAAGCTTTTCATAATTCGGATTCATCGCCCCTATGACAACATTAATCTTAATATCATTTTCATCTAATGACGAAAGGAGCTTATCAAGGATACTACCAGAAATATTATCTATATCACCGCCCCCAGTAGTAAGCAGGATATTTTTCACTTCATTGTTAGCACTGGCTCTGGCGTTCACGAACTCATCCCTTAGCGGAACGAACCTACTCCCAATTATGAATTCTGGCGGATTTTTAACACCTTCATACAAAGATATATAACTCTTTTCATCTGCATAGCTATTATAATTTATTATAACATCTACATCAAATTTCTCTTCGCCTAAATCATCAAGATAAAATACTTTTTTGTTCTTCCTGAGGATTTTAAAATATTCATTAGTCGCCAGATAACTATCGACCAGAATCGTTCCCTGATCATCATATTTTTCGGCAATCCATTCTGCTTCTTCCATAGAAAAGGCCTGAGTCTTAGTAAGTATAACCTTTAGTCCATTTTCTTTAACGACCAGTCCTGATGCTTCATCCGAGCACAAAAATACACACTCTTCTTCCTTTTGAACCTCTTTGGCAATACTTAAGGTTCTCATCAGGTGACCCATTCCAATCCTTGCGTTACCATCCGCACGAAAATATATCATTCTTTTTCCTTCCGAGAATCTATCATGGACTGATATTTTATTTCTGCTATTTTCCAGTCAGACATATTATCTATATCCTGAACCTCCAGTTCTGACTGCTCATAGGGAATAATATTTCCAACCATGAGTTCTTTGTTTTTAATAAACTTATCTACTTTAACAAGATAAAACTGTCCTGCATCATGAAAATGAGGTTCTAAATCCTGACT
This sequence comes from Lachnospiraceae bacterium, assembly GCA_024399135.1. Taxonomy (GTDB): domain Bacteria; phylum Bacillota; class Clostridia; order Lachnospirales; family Lachnospiraceae; genus JAILLW01. The sequence goes on from JAKSHY010000007.1 coordinate 7,990, forward strand.
TCTTGAATTTATAAATTCAGGATATTTAAACTTAAGCCTGTTATCCTCACAAACCAAAGCTCTTTGAGGAGGATAAGAGAATCTGACTACTGGAATAAGTGTTTCAGCATCAGAATCTTCAAGCATATTAATTGCTTCTTTAAGCTTTTCCTTTGTTACGAAAGGGGCGGTTGGATATATGCAGCACATGGTATCAAACTCCATCCCGATTTTTTTATATTCTGAAAGCACCTCTAAAAGTACATCTGCTGTTCCAGCAAAGTCATTCGAAGTTTCTTTGCTTCTCATAAAAGGAATGCTCGCTCCATATTCCTTCGCGATTGTGGCAATTTCATCATCCTCTGTTGAAACCATAACCTCATCAAACATTCCTGATTCTAAAGCCGCTTTAATCGAGTAGGCTAATATAGGCTGCCCTAAAAAAGGCAATATATTCTTCCTGGGAATTCTCTTGCTGCCGCCACGGGCTGTAATAATTGCTAATCTTTTCATACTAATCCATCCATTATCTATTCTGATATGCATCAATAATTTGAAGTTTAATTTCTTCGTTAATTGCATCTATTGGCTCAGGAGCTGGTTTTGCAGTGTAATAGCCCTGAATCAAATCAACACCAAGCATAATAACCATATTAAGCTCATCACGAGTTTCAACTCCCTCAGCAACGACCTTAATTTTATTAGCCTTGGCGAATTCAATAGCATTCTTAACGAATAGCTGCTTATTTCTGTCTGTATGAATATCTGTTATCAAATATCTGTCAACCTTTATCACCTGTGGCAAATATCTAAGCACATTAACAATGTTAGAATGACCAGTTCCGTAATCATCTACGGCTATCATGCTTCCAATCTCGTCAGAAGAAAGTCCTCTCATTATTTCGATTTCTTCATCCTTCAAGGATTCTCCTTCGGTCAGCTCAATAACAGAATATTTCATATAATCAGAATATTTCTTAGTAAGTGTATTAAGATCCTTATCCTTCAAAAAATGTCCTGGTATTGTATTAATGAATACTTTTCTTCCCTTAAATTTTTCGAAATCATGCTGCAAACGTTCGAAAACATTAAAGAATGTAGCATATTCAATATTGTACAGTTTATTATTCTTTTCTGCTAAATCCAGTATCTCAAGTGGGAAAAGATTTACCTCTTTTGTGGTACGCATTAAAGCTTCATATGCATATATTTCTCCCGTGTGAGCATCAACAAGCGGTTGAAAGAAATAGTTAAAGAGATTCTTATCCAGTAATAAATCAAATCTGTTCTGTAAATCCTTATCTGTTTTAGTATCTTTGTTCTCGATGGAACCATTCGCTTCTTCTTTCTTCGCTGATTCTTCTCTTAAACGATTAAGATACATATCACCATTAGCAAGCTTAATCATGGTGTTTAGCTTATCTTCCCAACCTGGCGCAAGTCTACAGCTTCCTGTTCTTATTTCTAATGTATAAGGCTTCTTGTTTTTAGCATTATATTCGTTAATTACACTTCCAAATGCATCATTAACTTCTCTTTGAAGCTTCTCTACTGCCTCCTGGCCCTCTTTTGGTTCAGAAAAATACAGAATTACACAATCCTCATCTGACACCTGAGCTATGACAGTATTTTTTGATGAAGCTACATTTCTTAGTTCATTTGCCAGGAAAGAAACAACCTCTCGTATCTCTGAGACACCATAATTTTCAAGTATATATTTGTACTTTCCAATGTTATATATTTCTACAGATAAGGCTCTCTGATGGTTCACTTCTTCTATTGAGAAATCATCGAACCACTTCTGAAGTCCTATCATATTCATGAATCCGCTTATAGGATTCGTAGTTCTTGCAGTCTCCAAATTGTAAGACAGACTCTTGGTTGTAATCTTATTATAAATACCAGAGAATGCCATATTAATTATGGCAGCCAGTCGATTAATCATACCAATTTTTCGATTAGGCTTTGATGTTTTAACCGCGTAGTATCCAAGCGCCATTGATCCAACATAAACAGAGTTTAAGACGTACATATCTTCATCTAGAACCCAGCTATCAAAATCAGGCACCATATCCTTTGTGCTAAATTCAGAAATATCGATTGGCTTATAATTCCTGTCACAAGCTACGTACACCTGCATTGTTTCAGGATATGAATCACTATATGATAATGAATCAGTAAACAGATGCTCAAAATCTGGATTTAAGCAAAGAGCAGACTTATTAACTATATGTTCCTGGAGTTCCTCCCGAAGATTGCCGATATCTGACAGGGTAGCTGCATGATTTATCCAGTTAAACAAATCACTCTCATGCTTTCTTGTTGTATATATCTGCTCGAACATTTTGGCATTAAGGAGCCTGTCCTTAATATATTCATCCTTCCTAAAGCATCCGCACGACTCTGTAAGTACAGCTGAATAATCATCAATTATCGCACGTGGCTTAGTGTCTGGATCCTTTATTTCATCCAAAAGTTTAATCGTTATATCGACTAAGGAATCTATATTTTCTGCACATGTTGATATTTTAGGCTCAAAATAGTTAGTAATCTCTATTCCATCATAGCCTGTAACTATAACATCCTCAGGAACTCTGTACCCATTAGCCTTTAATGTCTGTATTGTTCCTATAGCCATATCATCATTAGCACATATAAATGCTTTAGGAACTCTTTTTTCTTTAATAATATCCGCAACAACACTTGAAGCCTTTTCACTTTCGAATCCACCGTAAGCAGTTTTTGATTCATCAAACTGTATATTACAGTCCTCTAACGCCTTCTTAAATACCCCTAATCTGTCCTGTGCTTCTTTCTTTTCTGGTACGCCATTAATAAAAAAGAGGTCGTCAGCCTTATGATCTTTTATTACATGCTTTATTAGTGTTTCAAATGTAGATAAGCTTCTTGAATATATTGAATAACAATCCTTATGCTTTCCATGTATCATAAACACGGGAACATTATTTTGCTTGGCTTTTTCAACTATTCTTTCAACAACTTCCTCGCTTTGAAAAGCATCTCTGAATATTATTAAAGCATCCAGCTTTTCGTACGAAATCGCATCAAAAACGCCGAATGCTCCCTTTTCTGAAGAGTCATCCTCACTAATATTACGAGTACTATTGAAAACAATAAGCTTATTGTTTGTTTTTCTTATTTCCTCATATAGTTTTTCTAAATATTTAATTTCAGAATCTATACTAAATGTTGTTGTACAAAATCCAACTATATTTTTTCCCTTTATCATCAATGCACCCCGCTGTTTATAGACCCCCTCTTATCTTACCATATCATCGGTCTTACTACTATCCTTTTTGACCTTATTTCTAATGCGAAGCTCCTTAAAAAAACTCTGTAGTATTTCGGTACATTCCTCTTTTAAAACATCATAAACTGTTTCAACCTGATGATTAAATTTTGGTTCATTCAGCATGTTAAATATCGAACCGGCACAGCCTGCTTTAGGATTCATAGCTCCTATGAAAACCTTGTCCATTCTTGACTGCACTATCGCTCCCGAACACATCTGACAAGGCTCCAAGGTTACATACATGGTGCATCCTTCAAGCCTCCAGTCTCCCATAACTTTACTTGCCTTCTTAATCGCTGTTATCTCTGCATGTGAAAGTGTATTTTTGTCCGTATTTCTTCTATTATATCCTCGTCCTATAATCTTTCCTTCATAGACGATTACGCATCCTATCGGAACCTCTCCAAGCTTATACGCTTTCTTGGCTTCCTTCAATGCACTTTTCATATATTTTTCTTCTTCTGTGTATTTTCTCACTAATCAATTCCTCTAAGTTCAATGTTTATTCCTTTAATTTCCTGTATCAGACTTAAAATCTCTTCCTTGGAATAAGAGGAAAATCTCTTTTCTAAAACATTTTCTGATTCGACATAAGACTGAATATACCATTTAGGACAGCCTTTTATCCATTCAGCTGTCTTTTCTATATCCTCTTTTTCATGAAGTTCACGAACCAGCGTAGTTCTAAATTCATATTCAATATTTGATGACTTTAATATTTCAACTGATCTTTCTATATCTTTTAACTGCTCAGCATTACATTCTGCACTAACTATATATTTTTCTTTGGAATTCTTGATATCCATCGCAACATAATCTATGAGCTTTTCTTTAATAAGCGGATCAAGCATTCCAGGATTGGTTCCGTTCGTATCAAGTTTAATTTTATATCCCATTTCACGTATTTTTCTTATAAAATCTGAAAGATCTGTATTAATTGTTGGTTCTCCACCCGTAATACATACGCCTTCAAGCACATTTTTTCTTTTTTCAAGATGCTCCAGCACTGTTTCTTCACTGATGCTTTCATAGCTATCAATATTAGTTATCAGATGGCCATTATGGCAGAACGGGCAACGAAAATTACAGCCACCTGTAAAAACGGTGGCTGCTACCTTTCCTGGATAATCTAACAATGTTGTCTTAGTCAATCCAAGTATTATCATTTATTAATTCTCCGACTCTAAGTATCTCATATAATTATATACCATCATAGCTATCATGAAGGTCAACGCATCATCAAATACCCTTACATCAAGTCCTGTTATTGTCTTTAATTTTTCTACTCTGTATACCAGAGTATTTCTGTGAATAAACATCTGTCTTGAGGTTTCAGATACATTCAGGTTATTTTCGAAGAACTTATATACAGTTGATACAATCTCTTCATCAAATGTCGACGGATCATTCTCCTTAAATATTTCCTCTATAAACATCTGGCATAAATTCACAGGAAGCTGATATATTAGTCTTCCTATTCCAAGACTGCTATAAGAATTAACTTTTCTTTCAGCGTAGAAGATTTTTCCTACATCTACACTCATCATGGCTTCTTTATAAGACTTGGATACATCCTTCAGTTCATTCACAACTGTACCATAGCCAACTCGTACGTTTACCATAGCCTCGGCGTTTATCGTATCAACTATAGACTCTGCAATGCCTTTAATCTCATCAGCATTGTAATTATTGTCAAGTGATTTAATAAGAATTACATTTTCTTCATCTACAGCAGTTACGAAATCACCAGCCTGAGTACTAAACATACCCTTTAGCAATTCCGAAACAATACTATCCTTTTCGCCAAGAGTTTCTACTATATATACTACTCTTGGACATGACACTTCTATTCTAAGCTTCTTAGCCTTGTTATACACATCAACTAAAAGCAAATTATCCATAAGTAAGCTTTGGAAGAATGTATTTTTGTCATACTTTTCTTTATAAGCACTCAAAAGAAGTTTAAGCTGACTTACTGCTATTCTTCCAACTGTATATGCATTATCAGTATCACCCGTAACTGCTATTACATATGCAAGTTCTAAATCATCGTAGACTTTTAATAGGTGATTATTTCCAATAACCTGACTATCTGCAGGAGATCCAATAAAGCTCATCATAACCTCTTTATCGACATCCCTGTTATTCCCTACTGATATAAGCTCCATACCATCGGCATCATACACTGACATATCAGTCTTAGTAATTGAATATAGTTCCTCAATACAGTTTTTCAGTATTACCGAAGAAACCATAAATTCCTCCCTGTTTTAAAAAAGGGTACCTCATACTGAGGTACCCTCACATCTTTTAATAATTCTAGTTAGTAATAACCATTTCTGTTTCCTTATCGAAAACATGAATCTTCTCTACGTCGAATGCGAACTTAACTGTATCGCCAGGACGAGCTGTTGTACGAGAGTCAACTCTAGCTGTGATAGGGAACTCAGCCAAATCAAAGTATAAGTAAACTTCTGCACCTAATAATTCGTAAACCTTAATCTGTGATTCGAATACGCACTTAGATGTCTCAATGAACATTTCTGAATCATATACATCTTCTGGACGAATACCAAATGTAACTGTCTTTCCGATATATCCGCCTTCTGAAAGCTTCTTAGACTTAGCTGGAGGAAGTGGAATGCTCTTTCCAGCAACCTTTAATGAAACATTTTCGCCTTCTCCTTCAACTACAGCATCAAGGAAGTTCATCTGAGGAGATCCCATGAATCCTGCAACGAATAAGTTAGCTGGCTTCTCATATAAGTTCTGAGGTGTATCAACCTGCTGGATAACACCATCCTTCATAACTACGATTCTATCACCAAGTGTCATAGCTTCTGTCTGGTCATGTGTAACGTAGATGATGGTTGTACCTAATCTCTGGTGTAACTTAGCGATCTCAATTCTCATCTGTACACGTAACTTAGCATCCAAGTTAGATAAAGGCTCATCCATAAGGAATACCTTAGGATTACGAACGATAGCACGTCCCATAGCAACTCTCTGTCTCTGACCACCTGATAAAGCCTTAGGCTTACGATCTAATAACTGAGTTAAGTCAAGAATCTTGGCAGCTTCCTTAACCATCTTATCGATTTCATCCTTAGGAACCTTACGAAGCTTAAGACCAAATGCCATGTTGTCATATACTGACATATGTGGATACAAAGCGTAGTTCTGGAATACCATCGCGATATCTCTATCCTTAGGCTCAACATCGTTAACTACTCTGTCACCAATCTTTAATTCACCAGATGAAATATCTTCCAAACCAGCGATCATACGAAGTGTTGTTGACTTACCACAACCAGAAGGTCCTACGAAAATGATGAACTCCTGATCTTCAATTTCCAAATTAAAATCTTTTACTGCTTCGAATCCGTTAGGATAAACTTTGCAGATGTTTTTTAATGATAAACTAGCCATTGTTTTTCCTCCTTAAATTAGCTAAAGCTCTCAACACATATGAGTATACAAAAAAATAGTGGCATATGCTATGCCACTATTTCACAAAAAATTTTCAATCCAATATACAAATTGTCCAAGTTAACATTCAATAGGTGTTTCTTCCTTACGCTCAATGTCAATTGTATGAGCATCAGCATAAGCAACTTCCTCTGGTGTACGGTCTCTGTCATCTACGAAAGATAGCTGATTCTTACCTCTCTTCTTAGACTTATATACCGCAGCGTCGGCTGACTTGTATAATGACTCAAAGTCAGTACCATGATCTGGGAATACAGCAGCACCGATACTTGCTGTTACAGAATACTTAACATAGTCACCAACCTGGAAATGTCTGAAGAAGTAAATTAGCTTCTGCGCTTCTCTTAAACAGTTCTGCTCTTCCTTAAGGTTCTTAAGGAATACCATGAACTCATCTCCACCTGTACGACCTATGATATCTGATACTCTGAAGTTGATACCTATATGTCTTCCTAATTCTCTTAATACTTCATCACCGAACGAATGTCCCATCGTATCATTGATTTTCTTAAAGTTATCAATATCGATAATGAACAGCATGCCCAGAGAACCTGGATTATCTGCCATATATTCTTTGATTTCTCTTTCAGTTGCAAGCTTGTTCTTAAGACCAGTAAGCTGATCCGTATCAGCCTTATCCTTCAATGTCTCTGTATCCTTAGTAGACACGAATAACTCTACTATATTAATTATAGTAACAACTAATGCAAAGAGAATAACTACTAATGTAATCCACGATAACTTATTAATAATATCGCCGGATTCCTTAGTCTCAAATTCATTAACAACATTCTGATCATATACAGTAACGAGATTCTGTCCTGTTCCGATGATTGGTGTAAAGTTAGATACATATTCACCACCGTCAACCATGAAACTAAAATCTCCACTGCTCTGAGCCTGAACCTTAGTCTTAACTCTTCTCATATTAGCAGCATTGTTGCCAGAGGTTATTAATGCATCCCACAAATCTGCTCCAGGAGCATATGCGGAATTATCAAATGTAGTTGCAGATATAATACCTTCTCTGTCTGTTATGAATACATATGAAGACTTCTCAAAGCCTTCTTCCATTCTGACATTCTTCTTAATCGTAGAAGTGTCCATAGGATAATAAATCAATAAGTACTCATCACCTTCACCAACAGGAATTTTAATGATAAGTGAAGAAGTTCCATTAATTTCATTATCACTTACGAATCTATATCTGTACGCGCTTGTTTCGAACAGTTCCTCGAAATACGAAAACTTATCAATCTTAACCGTAGCGCCTGTATTACTAAGTCCTGTTCCAGAAGAGCTTGCCAAAATAACAGAAGTTGCATCAGAATTAGAAACGATGGATGACATCATATTAACCTTAACCTCATCCTTCATATCGTAATCTGAAAGGAGCCCGGCAACTACTAACCCTGTAGCTTCTGACTTCTGTACAGACTGGCTTATCATATTCGCATAATTCTTGGCAGTTTCCGTAAGTCTTCCCACATACGACTTACCCGTCTCCTGCTTAATATTAGCAGTGAAGCTGGCGAACATGAATACCAGGATTATAGTGAATACTCCAACCGGAAGCACCCATTGAACAAAGAACTTTTTCCATTCAGCCTTCATTCTCTCTATCCCTCACCTATATTATCATCATTTTCCTCAGATAAAGAAGATGCTGAATCCTCTATCATTTCTGTATCAGTTCCTTCTATTTCTTCTATAGGAGATACTGTCCAGTCATCAGCATTCTTTTCCTCAGAATCAGGTTCTAATTTCTTAAATGGTTTATTATATAATATTGCACATAAAAATACCGGGCCCGAAAGACCAAAGCAAAAATCAATCGGAAGTATTTGTGGTGCATAAAAAACGATAACAATCGGAATTGCCCAGCAAATCATTGAAATTATGGTCTTAGGCCATATCATAAGACTTACCAGCGCCGAATTCTTTATTGTAACCTTAACCGGATTATCAAACTTCGCTAACAATGGGAATGTGTACAATGACAATGCAAATACCAAAAATCCCATAGCCAGAAGAGCTGTTCTAAACCAGTCTGGATAGTTCGCTTCTGTATGGCCAAGAATCCATAAATCAAGTCCGAACAATCCTATAACAACTACCTCAATGAGCCAGATGATAGTAGCCTGCTTAAAGTTTTCTTTAAACGACTTAAAAAACATTCTGGTAATATAATTTTCCTCATTGCGGACAATCTTTAAACACACATAATGTAATGCCGTCATGGACGCACCGATAGTAAAAATAGGAATACAGCACAAAAGTGCTAAAAAATTTACTATCATCAAATCTGCCACCTTGGTTAACCCAACCATAAATGGACTATCCAGATTAAAAAACTTAGACATTACAATTTCCTCAAAACGTATATTTCATAGGAGTGTAAATAATTCCGTCCTGTGTCACTTCACTCGCCATATCCAAAAATCCCATTTTATGATAAAAATCATAAGCGTATGGAGCTGCATTGACAGTTAAAAAATCCTGATGAAGCTTAAGCTTCGCATAATCAACCAGTTCACTAATCAGTTTTCTGCCAATTCCCTTATTGTGATACTTACTATCTACGAATAGAAGTGATATATGACTCATACTTCTTAGAGCGATGACACCGATCAATTTCGTACCATCATAACTTCCAATCACCTGAAAAGTACCATTCTCACTCATTCTTTTCAGAGTATTGTCACTAATAAACTCTCTAAAATGTCTGACGCCTTCCGGGGTAAAATACGATGCATCAAATTCTAAAAACGTCCTATATGCCAATGACATGGCATCTTCCCACTCATCAGCATCTATAAATCTTACATCATACATATCTAATCTATAAATCTACCCACTACGAATATTCTATATCATTATAGCACCAATTTTTCGTTACTACAATAAAAAAATATGATTATTCCATCAAACTATCTACCGCATCTAGTACAGTATTTTTAATATCATCCAAAATATTGTATGCAGTATCTTTAGCAGCCTGCTTGGCCATATTTTCGAAAGCTTCACTGACATGATCTACAGCATCTTTTCCATATTCATCATATAACCTGGACGCCTCGTCTATAATCACATCCTTGGAAAATCCCATTGAGCTGAGTTCATCAACAGCATTACGTATTTCATCCTTTGCACCCTCGGGCAAAGATATAGAAAGCTTATCTTCAATAACCGTAGCTACATCCCTAGAGTCAGCACTATTTTTGGAAGCATCAGTTTTAGACGTCTCATTAATTTTAAATATAACCGAGCCATCCTCACCCTTCTTTATTGAAAAATATCCTGACATAAAAAAATATAGTACTGCGATAAATCCAATAAACAAAAGGAAGCCTAATAATTTTTTCATTTATTTATTACTCTACTCTCTATCCAGTTAAGCATATCCTCGAATACTTCATACTTAGAAGGCTCATTATGAATCTCATGTCTTAATCCATCATAGAGTTTCATCGTGACATCATTGATACCGGCCTTTTTATATTCTTCAAAGACCTTCTTTACTCCAGCGCCCTTATTACCAACTATATCTTCAGATCCCGAAATAACAAAAATAGGTGTTGTTTTTGGAACCCTTAATACATTGCTAAATTTATTAAGTCTGTCAATAAGTTCAAAAAGAGTCTTAAAACCATTGACTGTAAACGTGAATCCGCAAAGAGGATCATCATCATATTTTTCAACCACACTATGATCTGTACAAAGCCAATCGTTCTTATGGCCTTCAGGAATTTTAGCACTGCTGCCAAAGGCCATGGTGTTAAGCATCTTCGCTATATGTTTGTCTCCAAGGAAAACCCCCTGAAGTTTAGCAAGACACTTGGCAAATTTAATAAGTCCCTTCGAATTCTGTCCTGTGCCACATACAATTGCCGCATCAATTCCAAAACCATATTTGAAAAGATAATTTCTAAGGATAAAGGATCCCATACTATGTCCCCATATCACATAAGGCAACGATGGATATTCTTCCTCTGTAAGCTTTTTAAGTCTGTGTACATCTCTTACTACAACTGTCGCTGGATCCATTTTAGTAAAGTATCCATAAGTTCCTTCACCTTCTACAGTCTTTCCATGACCTAAATGATCCTCTCCAACAACCATGATTCCACGTTCGCAAAACCACTCTGCAGCCTCTTCATATCTTTCAATATACTCAGCCATTCCATGAACAATCTGAAGAATACATCTTATTTCTCCTTCAGGTATCCATCTTACAGCATGAATTTTAGACACTCCGTCTCTTGAGTCAAATGTAAACTCTTCTTTTCTCATCACAGTCCCTCTTTAACAAATCTCAGCACCTGCTGGCATATCCTTTTCAGGTGTCATTAATGCAAGATTACCATTCTCATCTTCTGCGCATAAAAGCATTCCTTCAGATTTAACTCCAGCTAGTGTTGCAGGCTTTAGGTTAACTAAAACCATAACCTTCTTTCCGACCATTTCCTCAGGCTTGTAGTACTGCTTAATACCAGATACTATCTGCTTAACCTCAGTTCCAACCTGTACCTTGGAGCATAGAAGCTTCTTAGATTTAGGCACTTCCTCACACTCTAAAATAACACCAACCTGGAACTGCATCTTGGCAAAATCGTCATACTCTATCTCATCTTTTGGTTCAATATCAATGCCCTCGAGCTTAGGTGCATTGGCTTTAATCATAGCCTCTCTTAATTCTTCTTCACGTGCATTTACTTTTTCCATATCAAGACGCTGGAACAAAGGAACCGGATTACTAGTTACTGTATTTCCACTTTCATATAATCCGAATTTTTCGCAGTCTTCAAAGCTTCTTAATGATGTATTAAGCATATTGGCAATTTTAGAAGAAGTTTCAGGCATGAATGGCTCTAATAAAGATGCACCAATGATGATGCCCTCTGTTAAGTTATACATAACAGTAGCCAGTCTGTCCTTATTAGCTTCATCTTTAGCAAGAACCCATGGCTCTGTTTCATCTATATATTTATTACATCTTTTAAAGATACCGAAAATCTCTGAAACTGCATCTGCAACCCTAAGTTCATCCATCTTCTTCTGAACTTTTTGTACCGTTCCTGTAACTACAGCCTTAAGATCACTATCTACCGAACCTTCTGCTTTCTTGTCTGTAACAACACCACCGAAATACTTGTTGCTCATAGAAATAGTACGGTTAACAAGATTACCAAGTGTGTTGGCAAGATCTGAATTAAATCTTTCAGCGATAAGCTCCCATGTCGCATTTCCATCATTATCAAATGGCATTTCATGGATCATGTAGTACCTGACTGCATCAACTCCGAAGAAATCAACTAAGTCATCAGAGTATATAACATTACCACGCGATTTACTCATCTTATCATTATTCATCAATAGCCAAGGATGACCAAATACCTGCTTTGGAAGCTCCTCTCCCATAGCCATCAGGAAGATAGGCCAGTAAATAGTGTGGAATCTGATGATATCTTTTCCGATAAGATGAAGATCAGCAGGCCAGTATTTGGCATACTTTTCATCAGAATTACCATCAACATCATAGCCAAGACCAGTAATATAGTTAGAAAGCGCATCTAACCATACATACACAACATGCTTGTCATCAAAATCTACTGGTATCCCCCACTTAAACGAGGTTCTCGATACGCATAAATCCTGAAGACCTGGAAGAAGGAAATTATTCATCATTTCGTTCTTACGTGCTACCGGCTGAATGAATTCTGGATGAGTATTAATATGTTCAATCAATCTGTCAGCATACTTACTCATCTTGAAAAAGTATGCTTCTTCCTTAGCTGGTTTAACATCTCTTCCACAGTCAGGGCACTTACCATCAACCAGCTGTGATTCTGTCCAGAAAGATTCACATGGAGTACAGTACATTCCTTCATATGAGCTCTTATAGATGTCACCCTGATCATAGAATTTTTTGAACATCTTCTGAACCTGCTTCTCATGATATTCATCTGTAGTTCTGATGAAGTGATCATAAGATACATTTAACAAATCACACAAATCCTTAATCTTAGCTGCTACACCATCAACGAATTCCTTTGGTGTTACATTAGCTTCTTCTGCCTTGAGCTCAATCTTCTGACCATGCTCATCTGTTCCTGTTTGGAAGAATACATCATATCCTTCCTTTCTTTTGTATCTTGCGATTGCATCTGCCAAAACTACTTCATAGTTATTACCAATATGTGGCTTACCTGATGTGTAGGCAATCGCCGTTGTAATGTAATATTTACCTTTATTCTGCATTTTCTTTATTTCCTTTCATCTTAATTCGATGTATTTTTCTGGCCAATTTTGGTGCCGTTCCAAGTATAAAGATATACTGCTTGTTCTTTTTGGTAAGGAACCTGTTATTTAATGCCTTATATTTGTTTTTCCTTAAATATTTTTTAACTTCTTTATAAAACTTATTATGTGAATTCATCATAATAATCGGAATGTGCAACATATAATCAAGCCTTTGGAACATTCCGAACCTAAATGCCTCATCTACCAAAACCGGATATGATTTTTCAACAATAGCACTCACTCTGTCAGCATTCACTACAATGTCTGAAAATACTCTTGGAAAATAATTCTCATCCTTAGTTCTTGAATTACTTTGCATTCGATAGAACACATGATAATCCTGATAGGGAAGTACTGCAACCTTCTTTATTTTGGGAAGCATCTGAACCAGAAGATAAAAATCTTCATTAAGTTCACCCTCTGGGAATCTTAAATTTTCGAACAAAGATTTATGCGTAAGTCTCGTGCAAAAAGAGCAGTCACCTCTATGTAAAAGAAGTTCTCTCATTATAATGAGTGTATCAAAAATCTCTGATTTTTCTGGAGGGGTGCATACATCTTCTCTTCTGGTTCCATCCTCGTTAATCTCATCACGAGAAGTCTGAATCATCAAAAGATTCGTTTGCATGGCAGCGCTTAATAATCTTTCATACATCAAAGGTTCTATATAATCATCTGCGTCAACGAACCCCAGGTATTCACCAACCGCATTATCAATACCTACATTTCTGGCTGAAGAAGATCCTCCATTTTCCTTGTGAAAAACTCTGATTCTTTTGTCCATCATCGCAAGCTTTTCACAAAGGGCACCTGTATTATCTGTTGAACCATCATCAACAATGATGATTTCCAGATTAGTCATCGTCTGACGTCTTATTGAATTTATACACTTTTCCAAGCAGTCCATAGCATTGTACACCGGTACAATAACACTAAGAACAACTGGTCCACCTGTTTGCATTAATTCATTAATCATCCTTTCGGTTAGTATTTCTTTCTATATATTTGAACATATCACGCGGAGATATAACTTCAGCTTTCGATAATGGTCCATCCACCGGATGATGCTCTAAGCCTTCCTGCCAGCCCTCTATGGTATACAAAAGAGTATCAACAACATTCTTCGCATTCCACGAATCAACTATCGTGTGATATGCCCTGGTTGCCATCTCTTCACGCTCTTTAGCATGGGTCATAAGGTACATGACAGCTTCCTTCATCTTTTCATAATCATTTCCCGGAAAAGCAACTCCGTTCTTCCACTGATCGATAAGATATGGAACAGCTCCCGCTTCAGCTGATGCAACAACCGCACATCCCGAATTCATTGCTTCATTAACTACAGCGCCCCATCCTTCCAGTGCATCTGACGGGAATACGTGTATATGGCATCTTTCCATAATACTTCTAACCTTGTCAGGCGTCTGGAATCCATAGAATAACACATTATCTAAAAGACCATACTCTGTAACCATCGCTTTAAGTGCATGTTCAAGCTCTCCATCTCCTACCATATGAATTCTGAATTTAGGCAAAGTTGGTTCATCACGAGAAATTCTTTTTTCATTTTCCCTAACAAGATCTCTTGCAAGCCAGACCAGATACTCTGGATGCTTTAATTTAAGAAATCTTCCTGCGAAAATAATCTCTATCATACCTGATGAATCCTTGAGTTCAAACAATTTATCAAGATGATACTTCTTCATCGAAGTAAAATATCCGAACTTAAACATCTTATCCGGGTATGCCTTAATAAGGCTAAAGTCAGAAGGTACATATGCTCCAGCACACAAAAGATATACCGGATAATTCTTAAATCTTATGTGCTCCTTATATTTAGCAATAAGACCTCGTGGAGATATAACCTTCCACTGACCCTCTCTGTATATTCTTTCAGACACTCTTATTGTAAGCTTTTTTTCTAACATTCTCTCAATAACAAGATCAGTTCTTGCCGTCCAGCCTGCAATTAAAACCTCACAATTCTTAATAAGTTCCCTGCATTCATCTTCGCACTCATAAAGGCACTTAACATATGGAATATCTTTCGCGTTATCGCCCCATCCCATACTTATTCGCTCTTCATCCATCGGTTCAGACTGAATGAAAACGAAATCTCTTGGGAACCTTAAGTAAAGTTCATTACAAAATGGTATCTGATGATGATTTATGTAATTAGAAATAAAAACTATTTTCATATTTTCTTTCCAATTTCCTTATATATCTCAATTAATCTTCTATAGTTTCTATCACCGTCATAATCAGTATGAGCTCTTTCGTATGCTCTTTCACATATATCTTTTAACTCATCCTTATTATCATCTTCCATAGAAAAAACCTTCTCTATTAAAGATGCCAGTTCCGAAGCATTTCCTCTTTCGAAAATGAAACCTTCTTTATTACTGATTATACTTTTAATCCCTCCCGCATCAGAAGCGATGACTGGCATTCCAAGAAGCATTGCCTCCGCTACAGTATTAGGAGAATTTTCCATATAAGAAGGACAAACATATACCGAAGAAGACAGATATTCACTCTTCATTTCTTCTTCACTAAGTGGTCCTAAAACTTTAATATTTTCTTCTATTTTGTTCTTTTTCGCAAGTTTTCTTAAATATGCTCCATATTCCGGAGTTTTTATTTTATCTTTTAGACTGTTATTACTGATTATACTGTTACCAGCAATTTTTATCTTAAGGTCAGGATATTTACTAACCAATAATCCTGCTGCCGAAAAAAGAAAATGCATACCCTTAATAGGATAATCACCCTGGCCCAAAAATATAGTATGCTTATGCTGTGAATCGTATTCCCACTTATCACAATAGAAACTATCCCTCATAGTCTCGTTCATCTTAAAGTAAACGGCCGACGGATTGGTTTTTCTGGAATACTCCATATCAAAGGTAGTTCTTCCCGTAATGTTTAAAACATTCCTGATAAGCTTAGTTTCATTATCAGCTCTTAATTCGAATTTTTTCTTTTGATCCTTTAACGAATCCTTTTTAATGAAATCTCTGAATGTAGCTTTGTTAGTTACATTCTCTGGAAGCTTCGCCATATAGTCTTTTGCTATTTCAAAGCACACTCCCTGAATTCCAACCAATGTCATTGATGGATTGTTAAATGCGACTGCTGCCGATAGTGAATGAGGAAATTCTGTGCCAAATATATGTAGAATATCCGGATTAAATTTCCTGATTATATCTTTAACTGAGCTTTCTATTTTAGTATCATAGCACCACGGTGTGCTAAGATTCTCCAAGAATGAATAACACTTAATTCCATTAACTGTTATCTCATTCACCAAAGATTCATCATTTACAGGATAAGCAACTGCTATTTCATATTCAGTTTCATTTTCACAGACTTTGTTAAATAATCCTGAAAGCCATCCTTCTCTGTTAGAGTAACCAAGCTTCAGTTCTTTAGCTATCTGTGGAAGCATTATATTAACAACCCAAAGTATCTTCATTAGTTTTCCGCTATTTTCTAAGCTTATATATCAACGACTTCAATCCGTTATAAAATCCGGCTGTAAGCTTACTTTCTGCCATTTTGGTTCTAAGAGGAGAAAGTGTCAGGGCCAATATCATCCTGTACTTAAATAATTCACCAGATGACATATATTTTTCGGTAATAATCTTATGTTCAGCCTTAGATATCTTTACGTTTACCGCTGAATATCCACCGCCCTCGTAATCTGCTATCAGTTTATCCACATGGTAGGTCTTTGCCTTCTTTTCATAGCAGCACCATAAAAAATGCTCATAATCCGCCCGCACTTTATACTCTGTATTAAATGGGTGCTCTGTAAGCAGTCTTTTCTGATAAAAACATGCCTGATGGCACGGAACATTTCTGTACAGGGCGAAACCATTAATCTTCGGATTAGACATAACCACTTTGCCAGTTGTTCTGTCCAGTATATTACCATAAACGATATGAGGTGGAGGACCTTCAAAATGAGTCCCGTTCACAAGATACAATTCTTTGTTAACAGTAGCAAGTACTTTAGGGTTTTCAAAATAGTCACCTGTATTAAGGAAATAAATATAATCACCATCGCATAGTGAAACTGCCTGATTCATAGCATCGTATATACCCTGATCAGGTGAAACTTCTACTTTAATGTCTATATTCTTACCTTCATATTCACTAAGGCAGTCAAGAGTACCATCTTCTGACCCACCATCTTTAATAACTATCTGGTAATTCTTATAGTCCTGACTAATTATACTGTCTATGGTTTTCTTAAGTTTTCCGTTTGCATTAAAGCATACTATTATAATAGAAAATCTGTATTCCTCAATAAAATCCATACTAACTCACATCCGAAAGAATAGGCACCATGTCATGATATAAAAATGTTTCATACGGAAGGATTCTAAGTCCATCCTGTGGAGCTTTAATTACTAAAAAGATAAGGAAATATCCTATAGCTGCCAATACTACCAAAACTGTTATAACTTTTCTTATTTTCTTATTCTCAATTCCCATTATCAAAGAAGGAATGAAAAAAATCTGCGTTATCGTAAGATAATATCCAACTCTTGAAATAACAGGAAGAAACGAACAGCAGGTATACAGGATTAGAGCACCTATATTACATACGAAATAAAATCTGTTTCTTTCGCTATTCTTAACTGTTTTTTCATATAACGCCAGTGAAAGTATTAATACTGCCACGCAGCGAACTATACTGATATAGCTTGTTCCACCTTCCAGATACTCAGTCTCTTCATACGTCGGATATACCTTCAGGAATATCTCCATATAAAAATTCTGAAAAATCAAAAAGGATGCCGAAACTAAAAGCACCAAAAAGGTAAATATCTTATTCCACTTAATCTGTGCTAAAAAATAAAGTGGAATGACTATCAGCATGGATTTATGAATAGTCGCCCCGAGAAGACATATTAATATAAAGTTAATCCATTTTTTCTTAATCACATAAGGAATTGCTATAACAGCCATTGCGAGAGCCAGGTAATATCTTACCGTACTAAAGGTCTGAAAATAGTATCCTAATGTCATGAAGAGGAAAAACGTAAATCCGAACGAATCTGCCTGCTTGTACATCGCCTTTAGGAACAAAAATATAGTTACAAAGGCAAAGAACGCAAACATTAGCAAATAGTTTTCTGTTTTTCCTGAAACAAAATATATCAAAAGACAGATTAGATTGAATCCAAATTCTGTTGGAACTACTACATCTGTATCAAGCTTACATCTGATGAGATGAAAAAACTCTACATACTTCGCATAATCGTTTCCTACATTAAGCCTTAATGCCGAAACACCAAACAGCAATAAAAAAACAGATATCAAGCATACTCCATTCAATACCTGCTGTCTTGAATATCCATATGAAATTTTAATATCCCTGTTCTTTACGAACAAAGAAAGCGCAATCGTTACAATTGCGAGAATTCCATATATTATCATAAAGTTTTTCCTTCTCGAACACCCGCTCTTAATAAAGAAAATGCATTAAAAAAAGATTTTTCTCTAAGCATTGTATTTTTGTTCTTTAATAAAAATCTTGCTCCAAACAAAACAGCCATCTTTCCATATAAAAAGTGATAAAGAACACCTCTATCGAAAAAGAATTTGTCTGTATATCCCTTAAACCATGTAGACTCACGATATGTTTCTTTTCCCAGTATATCTGTTTCAGAATACATCTTAAGTCCCTTCTTTAAACAGTCATGTAAAAAGAGCGAGTCCTCACCGTTACTATATTTAGCACCGCCTCCAAAGAGGGTTGAATAAAAGATTCCATTATTAATAATGTCATCTCTTTTAACTGCTATCGAATAAGCAGGATATCTCCCATAGTTATTCCACTTAATCTCATGAACATCGCTGTTCCAGTAGGTTCTTCTTCTTTCATCAACCTCTACATTAAATGTAATTACTGAAGCATCTTCATGTTTTTTGAAAGCATCCAGGACTTTCTTTTCATAATCGTCAAAATATACAATATCCTCATCCGAAAAAAGACATATATCCCCTGTAGCATTAAGCATCGCAGTATTTCTGCTTTCGCCAACACCCCTTTTAGATTGGGAAACAACAGTTATCCTGTGTCCATCAAATGACTCACACGCCAAAGAATCACTTTCACACTGATTGACTAAAACCGCATCAGAACTAACTTTCATAGTCTTTAACAAATCACTGGTATTTTGTTCAACTGAAGATATTAATAACTGAAATTTCATATTCTTAATAAAATTAATTCATTATCCTGTTATGAATAGTATCTGTTTAAGTACTGCTCATCAGCCTCTGTAATTACTATTCCATGAATCTCTATTCCCTGAGTTTTAAACAAGGATATAATTCTTTCAAGCTTTCTTGTAGCGCCTGAAACTCCAAATGGAACCAGAAGAATCGCACCCTTGGCTTTCCTGATGCTTTCAAGATTCTCACTATTAACAGTTCCTTCATTAAGAACTGTTATCGTCCATTCCTTTTCCTTTTCTATATTTAAAAGGTCATCGAATTCATCCTGATCATTAACATGCCACACAAGTTCTCCTGATGAACCCTCTAATCCGCTTAAGGATCCACCCTCTTCCCAGTTTAATAATCTCTCAAAATCCTGAGCCCTTAAATCTGCGTGATTGTCAATATCAATTGCGAAAAGACACTTTCTGTCACCTATTGAATATAAAACATTGGCTTTAAGTTCATTAAGATAAGGCTGTAATCCCTTTTGGTTTCTTGGCATTACTCCAAGTGCCTTCTCATCATACCTTTTAGTAATATCAGACTGTACATAGATTCCTTCATCTATTATGAATCTGAAGATACATATAATTAACGTAATGAGACCTAATATTACAGCTCCTAACACTAATGATTCACTGGTTCTGTCAACCCAGTAAATTCTCGTTGGAGGTACACTCTTAATTGTAGTTATTCCTACAAGCTCATCTGAAATAGTCGCATAACCTGCAAGTCCGCTTTCAACAGCCTGTTGAACCTCACGAACGAATTTTTCATCTTCGCCATTAATAGTAACCGTTAAAAGTCTGACATCAGAAAGAATTTTGGCATCAGTTGCCTTTGCAACCTTTTCTTTATCATAGGTTGGAATATATCCCATGATGCAGTTAAGAATAGGGTCTGCATCTAAAAGCTCATTCCAGGTGTATCCATTGTAATACTGGTAAACCTGGCCTGTTGAATCCTGACCGAATTTAATATAAAGCTTCGATACTGCCTGATATTCTACAGGCATATTAACTGACTTAACTACCTGATATGACAGAGCTCCGATAGCTCCTCCTATTACTACCATAAGAAGTACTATCCATATTTTTTTCGAAAAATATAATCCAAGACGCTTAAGATCTATAGCCTCTTTTCGAAATTCATCATTCTTCATTATTCTTGCCGTTTCCTTTAATCTTCAATTCCTAATAACCAGCTATTTTGATTCATCCTTCATAGCCGTTGTCTGAGTTGTATCAACACCCTCTGTACTTTCTGGCTTAACAATTATCTTCAAAGTCAGAAGCATAAGCTTAATATCAAGCCAGATTGAATAATTTTCAATATATGTAAGATCAAGCTTAAGCTTATCATAAGGTGTTGTGTTGTATTTTCCATAAACCTGCGCATAACCTGCAAGTCCGGCCTTCATCTTCATTCTGAACACGAATTCAGGCATTTTTTCAACATACTGAGCAATTATTTCTGGTCTTTCAGGTCTTGGTCCTATGAATGACATCTCTCCAATAAATATATTGAAAAGCTGTGGAAGTTCATCTATTCTTGTTGCTCTTATGAACTTTCCAACAGGAGTTATTCTGCTATCATTTTTAGATGCCAGACGTGCTACTCCATCCTTCTCAGCATCAACACTCATGCTTCTGAATTTAAGAATCTTGAATTCCTTCGCACCTGCTGTACATCTTATCTGCTTATAAAGAACAGGTCCTCTGTCATAAAGCTTGATGGCTATCGCAGTAATGAGCATGAATGGACTTGCCAGTATAATCAAAATCACCGAAAGAATAATATCAAAAATTCTTTTAGCAATTCTCTGTTCGACCGAAAGTGCACTTTCTCTTGTTAAAAGAAGTGGCGTATCAAAAAGATGAACTGTTTCAGCTCCTTTAACCAAAACATCCGGTATTTTAGGCATCATATAAACTCTTATGGATTTTGAATAGCAGAACTTTAGAAGCTTATTTCTGCTTGGTGTATCAATATCCCAAAGAAGAATCGTATGAAACTCATCTTCAATAATCTTCTCAATATTTTCGATTCCTTCATTAATATGAATACATCTTGTTACTATAAATCTGTCTTCTCTCGAATTCAGCTTATTAACAATATCCTCATATGGCCTGTCAGCATGAATCAAAAGGACCTTCCTTGGTGGATAAATCCTATGATAAATTTTGTCACAGATTAATGACCATACAATAATTATCACAACCTGTATTACAAGAAGCATAAGGAATGGAACCGCATCCAATAGCCAGTTATTCATAAGTGATAGCTGAAGATATGTAATCGTATCAGCAATCAGTGTAGACACTATAAGCGATATGATTACATCCATTGGCTTAAGATATCCAATCTTCAATCCGCCATATGTACTTGCGAAGAATAATAGCAAAACAAGATATATAGCAATGATTAAAACATGTCCATTGATGTAGAACTTAAGTCCTCGGTTACTGTTATTGATGCTTGGATAGAACTTCTCGAACCAAAGCCATCCATAAACCGCTGATTCAAACAAAAGGCCAATGAAGCTCAATGCTAAAACTATTAATCTTTTAAATGTATTCTTTCGATTCATTACATGCTCCAATTAAAGTCTTCTGGCTGTAGCCAAAAATGCCCAGATGACGAAATTATAACTACTTCTTATTATTCCTAAATGCTCAACATTCCTATAGAGATTCCATATTCTCCACAATGCAACCTTTTTATTAGAGGACAAAGATACCTGTGGTCGTCTGTATATAGTGAGTACATCTCTTAATCCGTATGCATTATATCCACCTCTTAGTATCTTCCACCACGAAGCAGTATCCTCTGACGGAACATCTGGCATTTTGATTATATCTTTTCCTAAAATTTCCACATTAAGCATAACCGTGGATGTGAATATAATAGTCCTTGGAAGCGCCTTATTATAAGTCAAAACATCCTTTATTCGAACTATTTTTCCTGTGCCATTTGCTTGTTCATCACCGAATTCATATTCTGTATATGAAAACGCAATTTTCTTATCTTCCATGAAGTTAACCTGTTTTTCAAGCTTATCCTTCATCCAGACATCATCAGCATCAAGATATGCTATATATTTGCCAGAAGATAAATCAATTCCCCTGTTTCTTGCTTTGGCTGCACGTCCATTCTTTTCCTGAATATAGAGTTTGATTCTTTCATCCTGCAGATACTCATTAATAATCTCAACACTTCTGTCTGTTGAGCAGTCGTCAACCAGAATAAGCTCCCAGTTAGTATATGTCTGAGAAAGAACCTGTTCTATGGAATTAGCTATATACTGATCCGCATTATATACCGGAACTATGATACTAACCTTAGGAAGATCAGGCATTTAAATTTCCTCTTTTACTAAATAAATTGGTCTTTTCTTAACTTCCATATAGGTCTTCGCAAGATACTGCCCAACTATACCTATACAGAAAAGCTGTACTCCTGAAACTAAAAGTATGATACATACCATTGATGGCCATCCTGAAGTTGGATCTCCATATAGTAGTGCTCTTACTATGACGAAAACAATGGCAATAAATGCCATAAGGCAGAATAAAACGCCTATGAAAGCTGCTATTGCCAGCGGTGCTGTACTAAACGAAATAATTCCTTCTAAGGAATATACGAAAAGCTTCCAGAAGGACCACTTCGTCTCACCCTTCTTTCGCTCAACATTTTCGAACTCAAGCCACTTGGTGTTATATCCAACCCAGCCGAAAATACCTTTAGTAAATCTGTTATATTCTCCCATCTTCAGAATGGCATCAACCACCTGACGGGTCATTAATCTGTAGTCTCTTGCACCATCTACAATTTCTGTTTTCGATATTTTTCGCATGAGTTTGTAGAATCTTCTGGCGAAGAAGCTTCTTATTGGTGGCTCTCCCTTTCTTGATACTCTTCTCGTTGCTACAGAATCATATCCTTCGTTAATGTATTTAAACATTTCAGGAAGCAGGGATGGGGGATCCTGAAGATCTGCATCCATGAAGACTGCATAATCTCCATTTGCCTTTTCAAGACCTGCATAAATCGCAGCTTCTTTTCCGAAATTTCTTGAAAAGCTGAGAAGATGAACCTTCTCATCCATCTTTATAAGCTTTTTTACTTCCTCTACTGTATTGTCCTTTGATCCATCATCAATGAACCACAACTCATAATCTATGTCATTTTTTGAGAAGAAATCCTGATTTTTCAAAAATTCATCATAAAAATCCCGAACGTTCTCTTCTTCGTTATAGCAAGGTACTATTGCTGACAATAATTTCATATATTCATCAATCTCCTGTATCTATAAATTAGAAACCATGACCACCTGAACTACCACCCGAATGGCCGCCTCCGCCACCACCACCGGAGAATCCACCGCCACTTCCGCTGGATTTAGGCGAATACTCTCTTGTTTCATGATCAAAATGCGCCTCTGGATTATTAAACTGAAACTGAACAAACATCGAATCCAGTATTTCTTTATTACTTGCTTTAGCTGTAGAGGATACGGCTCTCGCTATGAAATATGTAATCAAAAGTCCCAACAATATTGATAGTCCTGCATTTCCTATATATTTCATAGGCTGTGCAATTCTATTACCTTCTAATACATCATATATTTGTTCAAAAGCTCTCTTGGCAGTTGTAAAATAATCTCCTTTCGAAGCATATGTATATATATTGTCAGTAATAATATTTTCTATGCTCGTAGTAATTTTATTCTCACAATCGCCTCTTGAAGTAATCTCAATTCTACGATTATCCATATCAATCGTAAAAATAACACTGCTTGCATATCTTCCAAAATTTTCTTCTGTGTAGCTTCTTCCAAAGGATGCAGTATCAGAATAGTAGTTTTCTGATATTGTTACGAAAGAAACATTGCCATAAGAAGAGATTGGCATCATGATTTCATATAATTCCTCTTCCTCGGAATCAATAAGCAAATCTGCTTCATCATCAACAACAACCCAATACCCACTTTCTTCATTTTCCGCTCCCCAGCAATCCTCGCTTTCATACGAAAATGCCATATTAGAAAGCATAACGACTAAAGAAAGTGACATGGCAACTGCCAGTGACAATTTTTTAATAATCTTATTCTTAAGCATTGTCGTCTCCTCCCTTCTTGTCGAATTGAGGTAAACGTCTTGTAGCAAGAATATTAAAGTCTTTAATTATATAAACAACTGCTATTAACGTAACTATACATGTAAATAAAGAAGCTCCATAGTGCATGTAATCATAGATAGTATCACTAAAAAACATAATTCCTGATACTGTTATTCCAGCTACACACGATAATATAGGCTTTTTGTCGTAGGTATATTCTGGTTTTTTACGTTTTTTGCCTCGATTGAGACCTCTGTCATAAATATTTAAATCCCTGTCCTTAATATTTTTCTTCTCTATCAAATATGTAATAAGAGCAACAAGACCAACAATTGCTGATACAATCGACAATGTTGATGGCTTCATTACCAAAAAGAAATTTAGAAAAACAAAAATTATTAATGACATAACAAGAGAAAATCCAACATATTTTTTAACATCAATCGGAAAATCTGCTGCCACCTTTCCAGTCTGTCCGTTAACTGTGGCATAAGCCACTCTGTCATTATGTCTATACGACATAAACCATACCGGGAATAGGGTTCTGTCTGTTTTTGAAATAACACTGTTAATTCTGTCCTCTGCAGGCTTTTTTTCGAGAGAATACTTCGAAAATTCCTTTATCTTCGCAATCTCTTTATAGGTATTCTCCCTTGCGAAATTAAGAACATCAGCATGATATACTGAAGAATCAACATCTGCTGTATCAGCATAGAATCCACTTAAGAATCCTGCTGTAAAATCCTTTTTCTTCTTAATATCAAATGGCTCTATTCTTTCAGAGATATCATCCTGAAACGAGCTTGATGCATCATGTGTGAAACCATGATAAAAGGTGTTAGCATCTCCAGAAAGCTTAAAATGCCTGTGATAAATATAGTCGCCATGTCTTTCAGTCTTCTCACCCATTACATAGCTTTCACCCTTTTCATCTACATTGTAAGACCAGTAGGGCATATAAATTCCCCTAAAGCCATCGATATATTCTATATCTTTGTACTCCTTAGGAAGGAAAAGCGACTTTTTGGCTGCACTCATATAGTTTGCCTTACACTCTTCCTTGGTTACCGAAAATGGAATTATGTAATTCGGTCTTAATTCCTTGCTTATTCTTGAATAGAAAATAGTATTGGCACCACAGAATGGACATACACCTGTGATACTTTCCTCCGTACTTTCTATTTCACCCGCGCACTCAGCGCAGGTGTAAATAGTAGTTTCGTAATCTTCTATTATTTTTCCATCACTGTCTTTCTTGTCAAAGTCATATGGATCATAACAATTATCACAATAAGAGCAGTGCATAAGCTGCTTTTGAATATCAAATTTCAGATTGCCTCCACACCCTGGACACTCTATCATTTCAAAACCCCTTATACTCTGTTGTAGTTAATAAGACATCCCTTAAGAATAATCTCACGCTCTTCATTAGTCATATCACCTAATGTAAGTTCGAATTCCTTAAGATTTCCATCTTTAACGGCATATGCCTTAATTACCTCTGTTTTATTAACAACTGCACTCTTTATTTCTGGTACAAAGATATAGTCTAAGTTCTTAAATGGAAGTTCTCCTTCTTTAATAATGAATGGAAGCATACCCCAGTTAATAAGGTTAGAACGATATCTCTTGGTTGCGTATTCGTTAGCAATGTTAGCCCATCCGCCAAGAACCTTCTGGCAGGAAGCTGCCTGTTCTCTGGCAGAACCATCACCTGGCTTAACAGCAAATATTGTAGAGCCAAAACCGATATTAGTCTTGTCGACATTGCTGAAATTCTTCTTAATTGTATCCATAACCTCGTTAAGCTCTGGAAGCGCTTCCTTTGGACACTTTCCTTCAATAACAGCATCCTGAGCCTTCTTAATCTCCTTAGCACGCTCTACATACTTTGGATCTTTTCTTGAAAGTGTAAACTCTGCAAGGCCAAGTGGATTAGATCTGTAAGATGAAGTTTCACCTGAAGGAATAAGCTCATCTGTAGTAGTTACTGGATCATGTATCTCAGAAACAACCTTGAGAACGAGATTCTCTGGAAGCTCTGTCATCTTAGGCCAGTCCTTAATATTAGGACCGAACTGAATTTCCTGATTAGGATCTGCAACACCCTTTGAATCAAATACTCTGTTAGCATAGATTTTCTCATCGAAATGATACTGATATACACCAAAATCACCATCGAACTCGGTTGCAGGAGTTAACTTACCCTTGTTAGCAGCTGTTGCTGCAATTGAGCGGGCATCCATAAGTGCTACAGATGAAATCTGACCATTCTGAAGCTTAGAGCCTTCTCTGTTAGGGAAGTTTCTTGTTGAATGTCTGATACTAAATGCATTATTAGCAGGTGTATCTCCGGCACCAAAGCATGGGCCACAGAATGCTGTCTTAAGAACTGCACCTGTTTCCATGATTGTTGCTGCACAACCATTCTTAATAAGCTCCATATAAACTGGCATAGATGCTGGATATACACTTAATGTGAATCCGTCTGAACCTATATACTGACCCTTGAGTATATCTGCTGCAGCACAGATGTTTTCGAATCCACCACCGGCACAGCCTGCGATAATACCCTGATCTACATAGAATGCACCATTCTTAACCTTGTCCTTTAATGAATATTCAACTGCACCGTCTAATGAAACTAATGCACGCTTTTCAACATCATTTAAAATATCTGCAAGATTCTGATTAACCTCTTCAATAGTATATGTATTAGATGGATGGAATGGCATTGCAATCATAGGCTTAATCGTCGAAAGATCGATTGTGATCATTCCATCATAATATGCAACCTCATCTGGATTAAGCTCCTTATAATCTTCACTTCTTCCATGAATGTCATAGAATTCCTTAATCTTATCATCTGTTCTCCAAATAGATGAAAGGCATGTTGTCTCTGTTGTCATTACGTCTACACCAATTCTGAAATCAGCACTAAGTGAAGAAACACCAGGTCCTACGAATTCCATTACCTTATTCTTAACATATCCTGTAGAGAATACCTCACCAATAATAGCCAGGGCAACGTCCTGAGGACCTACACCTCTTTGAGGTTCTCCCTCTAAGTAAATTCCAACAACACCTGGCATATTAATATCATATGTCTGGTTAAGAAGCTGCTTAACGAGCTCTGGTCCACCTTCTCCCATAGCCATAGTTCCAAGTGCACCATAACGGGTATGTGAATCTGATCCTAAGATCATCTTTCCACCACCTGCTAACATCTCTCTTGCGAACTGATGTATAACAGCCTGATGAGGTGGTACATAAACACCACCATATTTTTTCGCACATGTAAGTCCGAACATGTGATCATCTTCATTAATAGTTCCACCTACTGCACATAATGAATTGTGACAGTTAGTAAGAACATAAGGAATTGGGAACTTCTCCAAGCCTGAAGCTCTTGCAGTCTGAATAATTCCAACGAAAGTAATATCATGGCTTGTAAGCTTGTCGAATTTAATCTTAAGCTTGTCCATGTTTCCTGATGTGTTATGAGACTCTAAAATACCGTAAGCTATGGTACTCTTCTTCGCTTCATCCTTTGTAACAGTCTTTCCTGTTAATGCCTTAACTTCCTCCAAAGCACTGGCACTGTCCTCTACTATCTTGGCGCCTTTAATCAAATATGCACCCTTGTCTAATACTTTAACCACTTTTTTATCCTCCTACATTCTTGCATTGTCTACATTTTCTTTAAACCAGTCATAAGCAAGCTTAACACCTTCTTCAAGATCAACCTTGTGCTTAAAGCCAAGCTCATGTAGCTTAGTTACATCTGTAAGCTTTCTTGGTGTTCCATCCGGCATATCCTTGTTCCAGATAATTTCACCTTCAAAACCAACAACCTTTCTAACTGTCTCGGCGAGTTCTTTAATTGAAATTTCAACACCTGTACCTATATTCACATGCTGCTCACCTGAGTAATTTTCAAGTAAAAATACACAGGCATCAGCCATATCGTCTACATATAAAAATTCACGAAGTGGAGTTCCTGTTCCCCACAATTCAACAGATGGCTTATTATTAACCTTAGCCTCATGGAACTTTCTAATCATTGCAGGCATTACATGAGAACCCTGAAGATCATAATTATCATGTGGTCCGTAAAGGTTAGTAGGCATACAGCTTATAAAGTCATCACCATACTGTCTTTTATAAAACTTACACATCTCAAGTCCTGAAATCTTCGCGATAGCATATGCTTCATTAGTCTCTTCAAGCGGACCAGTAAGTAACGCATTTTCAGGGATAGGCTGTGGAGCCATCTTAGGATAAATACATGTACTTCCTAAGAAAAGAAGCTTCTTAACGTTATATCTGTGACAGCAGTCAATTACGTTACACTGAATCTGCATATTAATATATGCAAACTCTGCCGGTGCTGTATTGTTTGCATTGATACCGCCAACCTTAGCTGCTGCCAAAACAACAACATCAGGCTTTTCTTCTTTAAAAAATTCATCAACTGCCTTCTGATTGGTTAAATCAAGTTCCTTGTGTGTTCTTCCAATCACATTAGTGTATCCCTGTCTTTCAAGAGATCTTACTATGGCACTTCCAACAAGGCCACGATGTCCTGCTACATAAATTTTGTCATTCTTATTCAACGCTATTCACCTCTTCTATTTTTAATGGAATGCCGGAGCGAATCCATCTTTAATTTCGTTAGTTATCATCTTAATATCATTATCTACAGGAAGCGAAGGAAAAGGATAATATCCAACCTGATCTCCTTCTTTCGCATAGAAAAATTCGATATTATTTACTGTTTTACTCATTGTCTCATACTGTCCATAATCCTGCTGGCTAACGAGATACTCTGAAGTCATGTCCTTCATAAGAAAACTTCCGAACATTACTGCCTTATAGATTATGAAAAGTGAAACCAGAATTGACACTGTAATACCATTATCTTTCCTTGCCAGTGTCCTTTTATAAAGATATCCAATACTTAATGCTGGTGCCAGGTACAAAAATACACATCCGTATCTTATGTTAGGAGATGTAAGCATGAAGAAAATGAAGCTTACATTCATTGTTCCCATAGCTATAAAGTATGGAAGTTCTTCTCTTTCTTTTCCGACTATGGTCTTCACCAGTAGCACAACGAATATTACTATTCCAAAAAGACCTGCAAGGAATGAAACTTTATTCACTGCATCAAGTGAAGAAAACCAGCTTCCTATCCATCTTGTAAATGGCTCATCATACCTCGTCACGTCGGAATATCCTCTTCCATATACCTGAATCTCATGAGAATCAAATTCTGCAACCCAGGATGGCATTTTGTACTCAAAGTCGAAAATGTCTATCGAAGGGAATGGATATAGTAAATAACCTGACAGAATAATATTTCGTATCAAAAATGGCACAACTGTAACAATTCCCAGTATTGAAAATTTGATTACAGAGCCTGTATCTTTGGCCTTGATAAAAAGGTATATTGGATAAGCTGATAATAATATTACCAGCGCTCCGGAAACCTTAATGCTTATTACAATAAGACATAAAAGCACCAAAAACGCATATGGAAGAGCATCGGTCTCGTGTCCCTCTATGAGTTCCATATACAATATCATTATTCCAAACGTCATAAGGACCATGAAATAGTCCGATGCCGGTGAAACCATCTCATCAAATATCGTAAGAATGTAATAAATGGCAACAACTCTTACTATATTAGAAAGCTTAAAAACTTTAATGCTTTCTTTCTTAAAAAGGTCCATACACAGCACAGCAATTATGAACGCAAGAAAGCCTGCACATACGTGATATGACTGGCCATTTAAAAAGCTCATGCTGTATAATGCCGTTAAGCAAAATGAAGCCGAGTTATAGGCAAGGCGTGTATGCAAATTGCCAAGCCCTTTAACTACTCCGTACTCTTCAATCCATCTTATGCTCTGCGCATGATAAAGATCTGAGTCATAGTGCATGAATCCATGTGAAGATCCGTATGCAAATAACAAAAACAAAATCCCAATTACTATAATTCTGGCTGGACTTATTTCTTCTTTAACTCTGCTTAGGATATACACATAATCTTTTCTAAAAAGAACTATCCAAAGTAGACTTAGCACAACAAGAATGATATTGGCCACAAGCCCTACCTTCATAAACAGACTTAATAATTCAGACAGGAATGTCACGAATCCTATGCCTGCCAGGATATATGAAGAAAGAAATCTACATCTTAATCCTTTAGTCCTTCCAATTAACGAAACAATAAACACTCCGTTAATGAAGGTTGTTATTAACATGTAAAACCAAATCAGGATTACCGATACCATATTTATTTACGTGATGCTTTAAACTCTTCACAGCCGATTCCACAGATTTCCTTCATGTCAGAATCCATCATCATGGAAACAAGCTTCTTAAAATCTACATCTCTCTTCCAGCCAAGAGTCTTCTCAGCCTTAGTACAGTCTCCCCAAAGGAACTCAACCTCTGCAGGACGATAGAACTGTGGATTAACATCTACCATAAGCTTTCCTGTAGCATCGTCGTATCCTTTTTCGTTAACTCCTTCGCCTTCCCAGCGAATGTTAATTCCAAGCTGCTTGAAGGATTCTTCTACGAACTCTCTTACAGTATGCGTTTCATTAGTTGCAAGAACGAAGTCATCTGGCTTATCCTGCTGCAGCATCATCCACATACCCTTTACATAGTCACCTGCGAATCCCCAGTCACGCTTGGCATTCATATTTCCTAAAGATAATTTTTCCTGTTTTCCTGCCATAATATTGGCAATTGCCAAAGTTATCTTTCTTGTTACGAAGTTCTCACCTCTTCTTGGTGATTCATGGTTAAACAAAATACCATTACATGCAAACATGTTATAGCTTTCTCTATAATTGACTGTAATCCAGTAAGAATATAACTTAGCTGCGCCGTATGGGCTCTTTGGATAAAATGGTGTCTTTTCAGACTGTGGAGCTGTCTCAGGGATTCCACCAAACAACTCAGATGTTGATGCCTGATAATATCTACAGTTGCCACCGTTGACTCTTATTGCCTCAAGAAGTTTTAATGTGCTGACACCAGTAGCATCTGCTGTATACTCTGGAACTTCAAAAGAAACTCCAACGTGCGACTGTGCTGCTAAATTATATACTTCTGTAGGACGAATTTCTCCAACTATTCTCATAAGAGAGCTTGAATCTGTTGTGTCTGAAAAATGTAAGAAAAACTTAACGTTGTTATATTCAGAGTTAATAAGATGATCAATTCTGGCTGTGTTTGAAATACTATGTCTTCTTATTAATCCATGGACCTCATATCCTTTTTCCAATAAGAACTCTGCAAGATACGATCCATCCTGTCCTGTAATACCTGTGATTAATGCAACTTTGTTATTCATAATTTATTTCCTTCCTTTTAGTTCATTTCCTTAATGTATGTATCAATTGCATCATGCCAGTCTGCAAACATATAGTCTGATGTAAGCTTTAGCATGTAGTTTTCCAATATTGAATATGCTGGGCGAGGTGCCGCTGCGCCATATTCTGCTGCAGTAATAGGAATAACCTTTGTATCCTTTTTAGCAAGTCTGAAGATTTCCTTCGTAAAATCTGCCCATGAGCAGCTTCCTTCGCATGTTGCATGAAAGGTTCCGTAATTATCCGTGAACATCTGTGAAACCATAGCCTTCGCAAGCTCTGTTGCAGAGGTTGGAGAACCTACCTGATCACATACTACTCTTACCTCATCGTGATCTTCCGAGAGTCTTAACATGGTCTTAACAAAATTCTTTCCATCTCCATAAAGCCATGCTGTTCTGAAGGTCATATATCTTTTAGAAAACTGCTTAACGAAGTTCTCACCCTCTAACTTGGTTTTTCCGTAAGCGCCCTGCGGATTAGGCATATCGAATTCAACATAAGGCTTGGTTGCTGTTCCATCGAATACATAGTCGGTAGACACATGAATCATTTTAGCGTCAACATCCGTTGCAGCTATGCTTAAGTTTCTTGGTCCGATAGCGTTAATCTTATATGCCATATCCCAGTCGGACTCAGCCTTGTCAACTGCTGTATATGCTGCACAGTTTACTATTGCATCAGGTTTAACTTCTCTTACGAACTTCATGACATCATCAATTTTAGTAATATCAAGCTCTGCCACATCAGTGTTAATAAGTTCAATATCGCTATGTGGTCCAAGCTCAATGTTCATGGCTCTTCCGAGCTGTCCGTTACAACCTGTAATAATTATTTTTTTCATCTTTTGGCCATACCTTTCCCAATTTTATGCAATCATATTCCATTTTACTCTTTTCACCCTTATTCTACAAGCATTAAATGCTCATATAACCTACCATAATTTCCCTTTTCATATACTAAATAATCTACGAGTTTTAGTGACTGCCTCTAAATATTGTGGTATAATTTTTGGATATAAGGCAACAATTGCTCTTATTAGTTAAAGCAGTTATTGTATGATCCATATTCAAGGAGATTTCATAATGAAAAAACCGTTAATTGCTTCGCTGATTCTATTGTCTTCGACGCTTTTTTTATTCGGTTGCGGGGCCAAAAATCCTGATACTCCGACCGTTAATATAGAATCAATCCCAGAAAGTGCCGCAAAAGAAGAATCATCAGAAGAAGCTACAGATACTTCAGCCAACAAAGATCTTCCCCCAGAGGAAGGAATGGTAAGAAGCCGCATCACCAATGAATGGATTGACGAAAAGATTAATAACACAAGACCCGTTGCTGTTATGATCCCCAACTCAAGCACTGCAAGTCACGTAGGATTATCTAAAGCATCTGTTTTATATGAGTGTAATGTAGAAGGCAGCATGACAAGACTAATGGGTATCTTCGAAGATTGGGAGAATATGCCTAAGCTTGGAAATATTCGTAGTGCCAGAGACTACTTCATATGCTGGTCATTCGAGTGGGATGCTTTCATGATTCATTACGGTGGACCTTTCTATATTGAAGATATGATTGGAAGAGACGATACTCAGAACATCAATTTATTGAATGACACCAAGGGAGAGTACTTCACTAGAGATTCGGCCAAGAATTCAACAGATAATGTATTCACCTCGGGAAAGCAGATTAAAGAAGCTGTTAGCAATTTTGGTTATCCTCTTGAATACAGAAAGGATTATTCAGATCCACAGCATTACCTGTTTGCTCCTTTTAACGAGCCTAATACTTTAGATCAGTATGACAAATATATAAGTGCTTCCAAAATAGACATGTCAAAATGTTACCCTGTAACTAATTGTTACTTCATATACAACGAAGAGACTGGGTTATATGATCGTTACCAGAGTCTTGCAGGAAGCGGAGACGGACCTCATATCGACTTAGAGAACAACGAACAGCTTTCATTTAAAAATGTTATAGTTCAGAATACTTATCACGAGATACGTGACCAGAAAGGGTATCTTGCCTACCAGGTTCATGATGATACAAGAGACGGTTATTTCTTCACTAACGGAAAAGGAATTCATGTTACCTGGAAGAAAGTTTCAGACTACAGCGCTACCAGATATTACGACGACAATGGAGAAGAAATCAAGTTAAATACAGGAAAAACCATGATTCTTATAGTTGAAGATGGAGATTCCTTCTCAGTTGATGGAACCTCGCTTGTTGCTAAATAACAATTCATTTGTAAAAAATATGTGCATAAAAAAATCCCAAATCATTTCGATTTGGGATTTTATATGTTCTATTTTATTCTCCAAGACCGTTTTCAACTGCACTAACAAGTGTGTTCAATGCCTGCTCTTCATCTTCACCATCGCATATAAGCTCTATTTCATCGCCACACTTTACGCAAGCTCCAAGTACACTTAGCACACTTTTCGCATTAGCAGTATTACCTCTAAAAGAAAAGGTAATCATCGATTTAAACTGCATTGCTTCTTTACACAATATTCCAGCCGGTCTAAGGTGTAACCCTGTTGGGTTTTTAATCACAACCTTCTGACTAACCATATTTATTCCTCCAAATACATTTATCGTGGATACTATACCATCTTTTAACACTTTACTCAAGTATTATATATCCTACTCTTCCTTTACTACATGAAGAGTTACAACAATAGGATCAACTACCTTAACTCTGTCAGGAAGCGTGAATGAAATCTTAACATTATAGAATTCATTCTTAATACTTGCTATGTCAGCATCTCCAATACACTCGGTAACATCAACCAACGGCTTGAGACTTGTCTTGGAAATTACATCAAGATCAGTTGCCAGTCCAATGAGATCAAGAACTGTGCCCTCATTCATTCCTACGGTTGCCTTCAAACCTTCCGGCACATTAGTTATTGCTATATCATCAATCTCAAGACCGATATGTTTAGTAATTACAGGCTCTATATGTACCGTTACTTCTAACGTATTGGTCTGAGATCCTGCAACTGTCACACCATTTGGAAGATACTGATTAAGATTAATTAAAACCTTAAAATCTTCTTTCTGATCAGTAATTGTTACTGCTTCTTTAGGAATTTCAATTGCTGATATATCTTTAACAACGGAGCTCTTTCCCTTAATTACTACAGAATCCTTGTCTGTCTCAACAACACCAGTTGCCGAATATCCTGAAGCTGCCTCTCCTGAATACTGCACAATAATTGGTATTTCTTTCTTTTCAAGAATAGAGACATCGACCTGAACGCTCTTAATATTCTGAGTCAGACTATCATCTGAAATCACGTTATTTTCGCTATCAAACAGCTTAACTTCACCAATCGTTGAGATGTCTGTCTCAAACCCCGAAACATCTACTGCAACTACAGCACTTGATATCGAATTAACTACAGATTCTGCTCCTGTAATCCGGACAAGATTCTGCTCCAACTTGAAATCTCCTACCTCATATCCCTGAGGTGGTTCTCCCTCTATCTGAGGTGTAATAGCAAAGGTCTTGGTCTTCTTATTCTGAATATCAAGTTTTACTGTATCGATACTACCCTTAATTGAATTAATCTTATCTGTATAAATTGTAGTAGACAA
The DNA here is from genome assembly GCA_024399135.1 of Lachnospiraceae bacterium. Taxonomy (GTDB): domain Bacteria; phylum Bacillota; class Clostridia; order Lachnospirales; family Lachnospiraceae; genus JAILLW01. Next base: position 43,432 of record JAKSHY010000007.1, read on the forward strand.
ATCAATGGAAATGGTATCAAGGCTACTTAAATCCTTAACATCTGCTACTGCTATAATATTTTCTGACTTAAGCTCAGAAATGATGGAACGAGGAGCTTTGATAGTAACCTTAGGAATGATGTTACTTTCATCAATAATCTCGTATACTCTTCCTGAATCTGTAATAGTTTCTGTATTAAGCAGTTTAACAGGAATATTGTAATATGACTGTGTTACTGCAGGATTACTTACTGTCGTAACAATAAGCCATAATATGATGGAAGCAAATAACGAAATAAATTTCCAGCCAAGATTGTGAGTGAGTTTATTTTTCATTCTTCACCTTGCCTTTCCACTTAAAGTACTTCTTATTAGTTGTCTCCTCATCAGATTTGTTCTGAATAATACGAAGCTGATCCTTAAGTGATTCTCCATCAAGATTTCGTGTGAGCTTACCTTCATATGCTACACTTATTTTTCCTGTTTCTTCTGAAACAATGACCGTCATCGAGTCTGTATTTTCAGAAATGCCAACACCTGCACGATGTCTCGTTCCTAAATCCTTACTTAATTTCATATTATCGCTGAGAGGAAGATAGCATGTAGCCGATGTAATTCTGTTTCCTCTCACAATTACAGCACCGTCGTGTAATGGTGTATTATGTTCGAATATATTAATAAGCAACTGGCTTGTAACTATAGCATCAACATCGATACCTGTTCTTTCGTATTCGGTCAGTGATTCATTCTGCTCTATTACGATTAACGCACCAGTCTTAGCTCTTCCCATCTCAACGCATGCCTTGGAAATTTCATTAATCGTTTTATCTGAAAATCTTCCTTCTGTTATTCCACCTCTCGTCAAGTCTGCAAATGGAATAATAGATGAAAAGTACTTTTTCTTTCCGATTTCTTCAATAGCTCGTCGAAGTTCAGGTTGAAGAATTATTACTATCGCAACCAATGCCACAGAGAACAGATTATTAACTATCCAGAGAATAGTATTCATCTCAAAATAGTATGCAATCATAATAAAAACAGCGATTACCAAAATACCCTTAAGCAACGACCATGCTTTCGTATCTTTAATCCAAATCAAAATATGGTAAAGCAAAAAGGCAATAATGATAATTTCTGCAATATCAGCTATTCTGATACTTGTCATTCTCGACAAGTATGTTTGTACAACTTCAACAGTTCTACTCATTAAAATTTACTAACTACTTTCTTACAACTTTCTTTGAAGAATTAATCTTCTTAACGTTCCTTGTTGGAACTGCTACAGTTCTTTTAGGAACTGCTTTTACATAATAAAAATATTCATCGTCCTCGAATTCAACCTTCTCAGTCTTATTATAATTGACATTGAATTTAAAGAACTGAACTATAAGACCTACTACTATTGCAAGTACTGTTCCTATTAGTAATCCTGCGATGGAAACCGAAGAATTCATCGAAAGATCTCCAACCAGAACAATAATTGCATCAATAATCGCACCTGAGCCAATAGCTATTGGCCATGAAAAATCGATTGAGAGCTGTCTTACAAAATATACAACCAGCAATGTCACTGCGAAAGAGAATACCATAAGAATCGCTATCTTATTATCTAATACTGCATCTATAACGAAACGAAGCTTCGCTGTCATATCCTCTGTTTCCATCGCCATAAGTGCAGTTGCATTCGCCTTGATAGTCTTAATAATCATGCTGGTCATAACACCGCATCCAACTGAAACTATTGATGTTGGTCCACCAACAAGTCCCATGGTCACTGGCATGATGTATGGGATTCCCATAGACGTCAGTAAGCCAGACATCACTGCAGATACTCCGTCTTTGGAACTAAGTCCGAAATAGAGTAAAAACAATATGATAAATAACACTATCACAACTATTGCACACTCCAGTGAAAGCGCATACATATGAAGAATAATAAACACAGCTGACAAAAGCACTATAAAGTTCGTAGGCAATACTGAACATAAAAGTGCAGCTATCAGAACAATTGCGAAGCTGTCTATCTTATGCATATATCCAAGCTTCGAATTAATTGTCATAAATGCCAGCATAGCAAGTAAAAACTTACCAAGTGGCTTCAAATATACTTCATATCGGCCTATGAAATTTGTTATATACTGTTTAACTACCAATAAACTCGCCATCTTTGCTTCCTCACTTTGAATTCATCATCTCAAGTCTCTTGAGTTTTGAATAATAATCCTTAAGCTCTTTCTTAGCTTTAGAATATCTGTGGGTATACACTGCATAAACAATAACAGCATAGACACCCACGATTGACAAATACATAACCAGGATGCTTTTTCCAACGTCTATCAAATCCATTTTATATATATCTGCCATAATGGTTTCAAAATTGTAGAGCAAATATAAGACGAACACCATGAAAAAAGACAAGGTGGCTGCAAGCACAGCCTTCAAAACCTTAAATCCTATATAGTCACTTCTGAAATAATTCAGAATAACCATATCCTTCTTGCCTTTTTCTTTTTCGAATATTGCCAGTTTGGTCATTAGGATGACCTTTTCTTCATTAACCATAAATCAATCTGCGGATTATAAGAAACGCATCTTATTACCGTCAGCCTCTTTCTTTCTCTGAATAGGAGCCTGTTGTGGCTTGTTAGCACCTAATACATTATTAAATCCAGATGTCATGTTACCTCTGCAGGCATCACAGTATCTTCCGGAACGAATCATAGATCCACAGCCTTCACATGCAATTCTGATTGGAGAATCATCTGCGAACTGTAATCTTTCTTCTCTAATCCACTGTCTTATCTGGCTAGCATCTACTTCAACATTCTCAGACAACTCCTGGATATCACATCCTGGATTATCCTGAACATATTTCTTAGCCTTCTGGAATATTTCTTCCTGAGAATTAATACAGTCAGGACAGATAATAGGTCCGAATGCATAATTAAACATTTTACCACATTTACGACAATTCTTAACGTTCATATCTCTACCTCCGTAACTAAATACCTCTTCCGATTGTTATCGTTAAAAAATAAATTTTACAATCAAACTTTTCACGAATAGTTCGTGAAATTTCATCGATAGTACTTCCCGTTGTATAGATGTCATCGATGATTACAATCGACTTTAATTTTACATCAAAAGTGCCTATTTTAAAAGCCTTTTTCAAATTATTTTGACGCTCATTAGCCCCTAATTCCTTAAGTGCTTTAGTATTTTTAGTTCTTAAAATCAAATTGGAAATAACTGGAATATTAGATAATCTTGAAAGCTCGTCAGCTATTAATTCTGACTGGTTATAACCACGTTCTGACATTTTCGTCTTATGTATCGGAACTGGCACTAAAAAATCTGGATTTATGAGTCTCAAAAAATCCTTTTGGGACTCATATAATGCTCTTGCGAAGAACTTTGAATATTCTTGCCTCCCTTTATTTTTGAATCTAAAAATTGAATCAGCAAAACTTCCATAATCAAGAGCTGCCCTTCCCGATTCAAACTCATGAGCTCTGTTCTTACAATCTGTGCAGTACTCTTCAGTAGAATCCATTAAAAGCTCCTTGCCACATTTTAAGCATATCGGTTCTTTAATATATACTATTTTCGATTTACACTCTTTACAAAAATACTGTCTTCCCAAAGGCATTACATCATCACACACAACGCACCTTCTGGGAAATAGTAAATCTTTAGTCATTTCCCATATTTTCAATACCTGCCACCTCTTTTATTCTTTCTGAAAGACCGGTAAATCTGTCATTAATTCTCTCATTATGAATCATCTGAATCAGTGTGCTTTTGCTTCCCAGAATTGTAACGCAGCGTTTTGCTCTGGTAACACCTGTGTATAAAAGATTTCTGTTAAACAGCATCCTTGGACCTGATAATATAGGCATTATTACAGCTGGATACTCTGAGCCCTGTGACTTATGAACCGTAACAGCATATGCTAGCTCTAATTCATCCATTGAAGATGTCGGATAATCAACACGTTTATTCTCATCATACATTACTGTTATTATCTGGTTTTGCTTGTCGATTTCTTTAATGACGCCAGTATCTCCGTTATATACTCCCATTCCTTCATCTATTCTGATACCATGATATCCAACTATTTCCCAGGGAATCTGATAGTTATTCTTAATCTGCATAACCTTATCCCCTTCTCTGAAAAGCTTTTCACCATATGTATATTCATACTTATCTTTAGATGGTGGATTTAAATATTCCTGAAGTATATTATTTAAAACTTCTACTCCAAGATTTCCCTTTCTCATAGGTGTCAGGACCTGAATATCAAAAGGAGAAGCTTCAACATATTTAGGAAGTTTCTCTTTGATTAACTGAATCATATGTTTGTATATGACATTAGCATCACTTCTCTCTAGGAAGAAGAAATCCCGACTTTTATTATCCAAAGATATCTCTTCTCCACGATTAATTTTATGCGCATTAGTCACAATATCCGATTCATCAGACTGTCTGTATATTCTTTCAAGCATAACCACGTTAAACGCTTTAGAATCAATAATATCCTTTAAAACCTGGCCTGGTCCAACCGACGGGAGCTGATCCACATCTCCTACAAGAACAAGCCTCGTACCTATACTTACAGCTCTTAGTAGAGATCTAAAAAGATTAATATCAACCATAGACATTTCATCTATAATAATTACATCCGCTTCCAGAGGATTATCCTCATTTCTGTCAAAGAACGTCCTTGTTTCGTCATCTGAAGATCCACCATTTACCTCTAAAAGACGGTGAATAGTTTTAGCCTCATAGCCTGTAGCTTCCTGCATTCTTTTGGCTGCACGTCCTGTCGGAGCCGCCAAAAGGATATCAAGGCCTTCTTCGTCAAAAAACCTGATTATTGTGTTAATTGTCGTGGTTTTTCCTGTACCCGGGCCACCAGAAATTATAGTTACACCTCTTTTAACACATTCGACAACTGCTTCCCTTTGAAGCTCATCCAGAACAAGATTTTCTTCCTTCGAAACTGTATCTATCACTTTATTAATTCTTGGAATTTCCTTTTGAAGCTCACTTTCATCCATGGAAATGTCAAGGTCTAACAGCATTCTTGCTGAAGAAAGTTCAGCAAAATAATAGTGAGATGAATATATATTTTCACCCTTTTTAATAAGCTTCTTCTCAACAATAAGATTTTCTATCTGAGGCATGATTTCCTCTTTTGAAATCCCGAGCAAAGATATAGCTTTTTCAATCAGAACATCAACTGGAAGATATGTGTTACCATCCTGTGAAGCTCCCATAAGTTCATATAAAACTCCACAACGGATTCTATATTCAGATGAAACACTTATTCCTACCTTTCTTGCGATGTCATCAGCAATTTTGAATCCAACACCAGAAACATCTTCAGCTAACTGATACGGATTCTTCTGAATTACAGAATACATTCTGTCTTTATATTCTTCATATATCTTAACTGCAAGCTTATTTCCTATGCCGTAGTTTTGAAGAAACATGAACGCTTCTCTTAACTGCTTTTTGTCATATACCTGTTCTGCAATCTTTTGAGCTATACGTGTACTTATTCCTTTTATTTCAGCTAATCGCTCTGGCTCTTCATCAATTATTCTTAATGTATCCTCGCCGAATTTTTTAACAATTCTTCTGGCCATGGCTTCGCCAATTCCTTTAATAGCTCCAGATCCAAGATACCTTTCAATCGAAACTGTATCCTGCGGAAATACTTCCTTAAAAGAAACAGCTTTAAACTGAAGCCCATAGCTTGGATGATTAACGTAATCACCCTCCAGTTCAACGGAAACACCCTCCTCTATTCCAGGAAATGTTCCCACGCAAATAAGCTCTTCCTGATCTGATGTTACCAGAAAGAGAACTGCATACTGATTATCTTCGTTTTGGAAAATTATATGGTCGATATAACCTGTGATAGTTTCCATTTAAATATATTTTGAGGACTATAAATTATAATTTCTTTTCATCTGCTCATACAGAGTCTTAGCAAGTCCAAGACTGTTAGTTTCTGTAGACTGTGATGCTAATTCCTGTATTGTTTCATCCTTAAAGAATCCAAGCATACTGTCAGTATAATTAGACGTCTGACCTTCTTCCTTAAAACAGTCAACCGTCTTTTGCATACCCTTAAAAACCTGCTCTAAAAAGTAGCTCTCGAAATCCTTGCAGACCTTCATCAATTCATCATCTGAAGCCTTGGAATAATCTGAAGTTTCAAGATTCTTAGACAATTTAGACGCAGAAGTATTCTGCGATGCCATTTTGTCCATATATGCTTCTGTGATTGAATTAACGTCCATAAATTTACCTATTTATTATCTCTTAAGATTATTAGCTGTCTGCATCATTTCGTCAGTTGTTGTGATAGCCTTTGAGTTCATTTCATAAGCTCTCTGGGCAACAATCAGGTTAACCATTTCTGTTGCTACCTGAACGTTAGAGCCTTCAAGATATCCCTGAATAACTCTTGATTTTTGGAGATTATTATTAGTGCTTTCATTAAGTGGTGCACCTGAAGCAGCCGTTGGCTTCCACAAGGTATCTCCTGATCTTTCTAATCCACCTGGATTATTAAACTGATACACACCAATTTTAATTCCCAATGGTTTAGGATTATTCTGAGCATCTGGATAGCAAATTTCTCCACTTGCTGTTATCGTAATCTTACTTGTTACGTACTGATTTCCTAATGTGATAGCCTTTCCAGTAGTATCCACTACAGGAAGTCCATCCTGCGTAGTTAACACCATTCCGCTCGCGCCATTAGTAGCCCAAGTAAAATCACCGTTACGTGTATACTGAATATCTCCGTTAGATGTTCTGATTCCGAAGAATCCATCACCCTCAATTGCGAAGGCTGTATCTGACTGAGAATCTAATAAGCTTCCCTGTGTAAAAATTGAATTGATAGAAGAATTTCTAACACCAAGACCAACCTGTGATGATGTTGGCTTAGGATCTCCATTAGCAGTTGTTGTTGCTGTCTGAAGTGTCTGATATAGTAAAGACTTAAACTGTGCTGCCTGTGCTTTATATCCTGTTGTATTAACATTAGCTAAGTTATTGGCAATAGTATCAACATTCGTCTGCTGAGCATTCATACCAGTTGCAGCTGTCCATAATGATCTAACCATACCTTAATTCCTCCAAATCAACTCTATACACGACCAACCTGAGTAGCAGCTATTTCAAGCGTACCATCAATCGTTGTTATAACCTTCTGATTACTTTCATATGCTCTTGAAAGAGTAATCATATCTACCATTTCTGAAACCACTGAGATATTTGATGTCTCTAAGAAGCCTGCATATATTGAAGCAGCCGGTTCTTTGAACTCAGCACCATCTACTGGTTCATAGAAGTTTTCTCCATAATGCTTCAAGTAATTGTAATCTTCGAAATCAGCTACCTGAATGGAATCAACTACTTTTCCATTCTGAATAATCTGACCACTTATATTTATTTGTGTATCGGCAACATTGGTATTAATCTTTACTGGTTTTCCATCTGGATTTAAAACCTTGTCTCCATCACGGGTAACAAGATTTCCATCAGCTGTTAATGTAAAGTCACCGTCTCTTGTGTATTTAATAGAGGTTTCACCCTGCTTATTAGTATATTCTATAGCGAAGAAACCTTTATCTGTTAACGCTAAATCAAACGTATTTCCTGTTTCTTTTAATGGTCCCTGGGAAAAATCTGTATATCCTTCTCCGATTTTAACACCCGGATTATTATATCCAAGTCTTTTAGCTGTACGATAGCCTTCTGATGCATCTTTAATTTTAAAAGCAAGCATCGCATCGAAAGACTGCGCTGTAGCGCCTTCCTTCTTATATCCATTGGTATCAGCATTAGCAAGATTGTTAGTTAAAACATCCATTCTATGCTCTTGTTGAATCATACCTGTATAAGCTGTGTACAGACCTTTAACCATTTAGTTCTCCTTTTAGACGTCGCCTCTGTATCCTGATAAGAATTCTACATATTTACCAGTTCCAATAGCAACAGCTGTCATAGGATCTTCTGCTGTCATACAGTTAATTCCAGTCTTTTCAGAAATTAACTCCTCTAATCCATTAAGAAGGCTTCCGCCACCTGTTAAAACAATTCCTCTGTCTGCAATATCTGCAGCAAGTTCAGGTAATGTTTTTTCAAGTACACCATGGATTGCTTCAACAATCTGTGCTGCCGCATCCCTTAATGCTTCTTCTGTTTCTTCAGAGGTTACTACAACAGTATTAGGAAGTCCTGTAATAAGATTACGTCCTTTAACTTCCATTGTTTCCGTCTTAGTTCCCTTAAAAGCTGTTCCTATTTTAATCTTTAAATCTTCAGCAGTTCTTTCACCGATATGAAGATTATGTGTCTTACGCATGTATCTTACTAATGCTTCATCAAAATCATCACCTGCAACCTTGATAGAAGCACTAACAACTGTACCGCCAAGTGAAATAACAGCGATATCAGTAGTACCACCACCGATATCAACAATCATATTTCCATATGGCTTCGAAATATCAATTCCCGCACCTATTGCAGCAGCGATAGGCTCTTCAATAATTGAAACCTCTCTTGCTCCTGCCATCATCGTAGCATCTTCTACTGCCTTCTTCTCAACTTCTGTTACGCCAGAAGGTACACAAACTGCGATTCTTGGCTTACGGAATGTTTTTTTACCAAGTGCCTTCTGAATGAAATACTTCATCATCTGCTCTGTAACCTTATAGTCAGAAATAACGCCCTGACGAAGAGGTCTTACTGCGACAATATTGCTTGGAGTTCTACCAAGCATCAGGCGGGCATCTTCTCCAATCGCCTTAACCTTATTGGTATCTCTATCAAAAGCTACTACAGATGGCTCTTTTAAAACTACTCCTCTGCCTCTGATGTAGACCAGAATACTTGCTGTTCCTAAATCAATTCCAATGTCTGTATATGATGGCATTGCTCTTCCTCCTATATATAAAGTGTGATTAATTATCATATTTTACCGATAATAGTATACTCTAATTCTTCACTTTATTAAAGGAGTTTATTTTAATTTATCGGCTTATTTTTCATTTACTTTAGCCCTTTTCAGCATTTTGGCAATGTATTGACCTGTATATGATTCTTTGACCTTCGAGACCTCTTCCGGAGTACCCTTAGCTATAACGTTTCCGCCTCTGTCCCCACCATCTGGCCCCATATCAATAATATAGTCAGCTGATTTAATGACATCCAGGTTATGTTCAATAACCAGAGCAGTATTTCCCTCACCAACAAGTCTTTGTATAATCTCAACAAGCTTATGCACATCTGCAAAATGAAGTCCCGTCGTAGGTTCGTCAAGAATATATATAGTATTTCCTGTACTCTTTTTACTAAGTTCCGTTGCAAGTTTTATTCTCTGCGCCTCTCCACCCGAAAGAGTAGTAGACGGCTGGCCAAGTCTTATGTAAGAAAGTCCAACATCATTTAGAGTTTCAATTTTACGTTTAATACTTGGAACATTAGCAAAGAATTCAACAGCTTCTTCAACTGTCATATCAAGCACATCATAGATGCTCTTTCCTTTATATTTAACCTCGAGAGTTTCCCTGTTATATCTTTTTCCCTTACATACTTCACAAGGAACATATACATCAGGAAGGAAGTGCATCTCGATTTTAATAATTCCATCACCACCACAGGCCTCGCATCTTCCACCTTTAACATTAAAGCTGAATCTTCCCTTTTTATATCCTCTTGCTTTGGCATCAGGCGTTCCAGCGAACACGTCACGGATAATATCAAACACACCGGTATAAGTTGCCGGATTCGATCTTGGAGTTCTTCCAATTGGAGACTGATCTATATCAATAACCTTGTCGAACTGTTCAATCCCAAGCATTTTTTCATGCTTTCCGGGAATTGTCTTCGCCCTGTTCAATTCTCTTGCAAGCTTTTTATATACTATTTCATTAACCAAAGAGCTTTTTCCTGATCCAGAAACTCCGGTAACGCAGGTAAATACTCCTGTTGGAATTTTAACATCAACACCCTTAAGATTATTTTCCGTAGCTTTCTTTACCGTCAAATATCCCTTAGGTTTTCTTCTTTCGTGAGGAACTGGTATTGCAAGCTTACCACTTAAGTACTGACCTGTAATAGAATCAGGGTTATTCATTATCTCTTCTGCTGTACCCTGAGCAATGATTCTTCCTCCATGCTCACCTGCTCCTGGTCCAACATCAATGATGTGATCTGCCGCAAGCATGGTATCTTCATCATGCTCTACTACTAAAAGTGTATTACCAAGATCTCTTAAACCTTTAAGTGCGTTAAGAAGTCTGTCATTATCCTTTTGATGTAATCCAATACTTGGTTCATCCAAAATATAGCACACACCAACAAGTCCAGAACCTATCTGTGTTGCAAGTCTTATTCTTTGAGCTTCACCACCTGAGAGTGTGGCTGTTCCTCTGCTAAGCGAGAGATAATCAAGTCCCACGTCTATCAAAAACTTAACGCGTGCTTTAATCTCCTTTATTACCTGATTACCTATAAGCTCCTGCTGTTTGGTAAGCTTCATGGTATCAAGGTATTCCGACAGTTTAAGAACTGACATTTGTGTCACTTCGTGTATATTTTTATCATCAATAGTAACCGCTAAAGATTCTTTCTTCAGTCTCATTCCACGGCACTCAGTACACGGGGTAATCTGCATATATTCTTCATACTCAGCCTTCTGACTTTCGGAATAAGTTTCTCTATATCTTCTCTGGGTATTAGCTACTATTCCCTCGAACTCGATAGGATAGTTTCCTTCTCCCCTCTGTCCCACATAATGAACCATTACCTCTTTAAACCCACCATAGATAAGCTTATTCTGAATATCATTCGGAAGCTTATTAAAAGGCGTGTCCAGGCTAAACTTATACTCCTTTGCAAGTGCCTTTAACACTGCATTAGAAAAGCTTCCCTCCTTAGAAGATGACTGCCATCCCATAACCTGAATTGCTCCATCGTTTATACTAAGAGATCTGTCTGGAATCATTAAATCCGGATCAAATTCCATCTTATAGCCAAGACCGAAACATACAGGGCACGCGCCGAACGGGTTATTGAACGAAAAGCTTCTAGGTTCAATATCCGGAATACTAATTTCACAATCAGGACAGCTAAAGCTTGTACTAAAGGTAATTGGTTCAGAACCTATTACATCTATTATCATTAGGCCGTTAGTAAGTGCGATTGCAGATTCAATTGAATCTGTCAGTCTGGTTTCGATTTCTTTTTTCACGACCAGTCTGTCTACTACTATTTCGATGTTATGCTTTATATTTTTGTCCAAAGATATTTCTTCTGTAAGCTCATACATGTTTCCATCAACGACAGCTCTTACATAGCCACTCTTCTTAGCGCTTTCAAGAACCTTTTCATGCATACCTTTCTTACCTCTTACAACAGGAGCAAGAACCTGTATCCTGGTTCCTTCTTCAAGACGCATAATCTGATCTACCATCTGATCAACACTCTGCTTATTAATCTCTTTTCCACATTTAGGACAATGTGGAACTCCTATTCTGGCATACAGTAATCTGAAATGATCATATATTTCTGTTACTGTTCCAACCGTAGATCTTGGATTCTTATTCGTACCCTTCTGATCAATTGAAATTGCAGGGGACAGTCCCTCTATCGATTCTACGTTAGGTTTTTCCATCTGTCCCAGAAACTGCCTTGCATACGAAGACAAAGATTCCATATATCTTCTTTGGCCTTCTGCATATATGGTATCGAACGCAAGAGAGGATTTACCAGAACCTGACAGTCCTGTCACAACTACCATTTCATCTCTTGGAATATCAACATCGATATTCTTCAGATTATGTTCAGATGCTCCTCTTACCCTTATATATTCACGTTTTCTAATATGCTTAAAATCACTCATTATTCTGCTGCCTCTTTAACTCTAATAGCTGATCTCTTAACTGTGCCGCAGACTCGAAATCCAGGTCTGCCGCAGCCTTTCGCATGGCCTTTTCAATCTTCTTGATAAGTTCCTCAATTTCCTTCTTATCCATGGACTCAGGATCCTTCTGGAAACGTTTTTCTTCTTTAGCAATATCCTTCGATATACTAATAAGATCTCTGATCTTCTTCTCTATACTTTTAGGTGTAATACCATGCTCATCATTGTATTTTTGCTGGATTTCACGACGTCTGTTGGTCTCTGATATAGCCTTACTCATCGAATCTGTCATATTATCCGCATACATAATGACATGACCATTTACATTTCTTGCTGCACGTCCAATTGTCTGTATCAGCGAAGTCTCAGATCTTAAAAAGCCTTCCTTATCAGCGTCTAATATTGCAACTAGCGAAATTTCAGGAATATCAAGTCCTTCTCTTAAAAGGTTAATTCCAACCAAAACATCAAACACATCAAGGCGCATATCTCTTATAATTTCTGAACGTTCCAACGTATCTATATCAGAATGAAGATATTTAACTCTTATCCCTACATCCTTTAAATAGTCCGTCAAATCCTCAGCCATATGTTTAGTAAGTGTAGTAACTAACACCTTATTCTTATTCGCAGTTTCCTGTCGTATCTCTTTGATTAAATCATCAATCTGACCTTCTATAGGCCTAACGAATACCTCTGGATCCAAAAGACCTGTAGGTCTGATTATCTGCTCAGTTCTAAATAACTCATGCTCCTCCTCATACTTTCCAGGTGTTGCCGAAACGAACATCATCTGATCGATTCTTTCTTCGAATTCATTAAATCTGAGCGGTCTGTTATCTATAGCAGATGGAAGTCTGAAACCATAATCAACCAGTGATTTTTTTCTATTAAAATCTCCAACTGACATAGCGCCTATCTGAGGAATTGTCATGTGTGATTCATCTATTATTATCAAAAAATCATCTTTGAAGAAATCCAAAAGTGTATATGGAGGTTCTCCCGGCATTCTACCTGACATAGGTCTTGAGTAGTTCTCTATACCCGAACAAAATCCAGTTTCTTCCAGCATCTCCATATCAAAATTAGTTCTTTCAGCAATTCTCTGAGCTTCGATCAGCTTTTCTTCACTCTTGAAAAACTTAATTCTTTCCTCAAGTTCTTCTCGTATTTTTTCGACAGCCTCGTGTATTTTTTCCTTTGGGACTACATAATGCGAGGCTGGAAAAATCATAGTATGCTCAAGTGTACTAATTGGATTTCCCGTAAGCGCATCAACTTCCATTATCCTGTCTATTTCATCCCCGAAAAATTCTATTCTGATTAATTTATCTCCACCAATTGCAGGATTAACCTCCAGAACATCACCTCTAACTCTAAAGCAGCTTCTGTCAAGATCAAGGTCATTCCTGTCATATTGTAAAGATATAAGTGCTCTTACTACATCATCTCTGTCTATTTTCTGTCCTGGGCGCAAAGAAATCATCATTCCCTGATAATCATCTGGGGAACCAAGACCATATATGCATGATACTGAAGCTACAACTACTACATCTCTTCTTTCTGACAGCGAGGCTGTAGCTGATAATCTAAGCTTATCTATTTCATCATTAACCGATGAATCCTTGGCTATATAGGTATCCGAAGATGGAACATAAGCTTCTGGCTGATAGTAATCATAATAGGATACAAAGTATTCTACTGCATTCTCAGGGAAAAATTCTTTAAACTCTGAATATAACTGCCCTGCCAAAGTTTTATTATGAGCGATAACCAGCGTTGGCTTATTCAGTTGGGCTATAACATTAGCCATTGTGAAGGTTTTACCAGAACCTGTAACTCCAAGAAGTGTCTGGAACTGATTTCCTTCCTTAAATCCTTTCACAAGCTCTTCTATGGCTTGTGGCTGATCTCCTGTTGGCTTGTATTCTGAATGTAATTTGAACTCCATAAAAAATAGCCTCCAATATGGAGACTATTTTATCATATTATATTATCAATGTATAGAACATTTGTTTGGTTTTTCTGTTTTATTCATCATTCCCAAGATTTTAGGGAGATCTGCATGACAGATTGAGAGAACTGCGAGAATCAAATGGAATCAAAAGTCAGCAAAAGCTTGCTGAGATTATAGGAGTTGAGCGAAGTACTTACAGCCGAATCGAAGGCGGTCAGACAAAAACAATCAGCAGTGATATTTTGATTAGTCTTGCTAAGTTGTACCATGTGCCTACTGATTATATTCTTGGGTTAACTGATATACCGGAAAATACCGGCTACGATATTAAGGAACTTGGTCTGTCGGTTGAGGCTGCGAAGAATTTGTATTCAAAACAAGTGAATCCGGACGTGGTTAATGAACTTCTCATAAATGATAAATTTGCATCTGCGACCAGAATGATGGCTATGTATTTTTCAAATTCCATAGCCGGATTCCTTAAGGCTCAAAATGATTTGCTTGATAGTTCGTATGACATACTGGACACCTTGATTAAGGAAAGCAAGATTCCATATGACAAGGATATGCAGGATACCAGAAAAAAGCTTAAGGCCGCCAAGTTGCCAAAAGAAAGCTTCGAGATAGACAAGATTCAGAAACAGCTCACTGCAGCTGTTCGGGAAATAAAGAAAAAACTTGTAAACGAAGTTGCTTCCAATGTAGAAGGTCCGAAGAAGCTGGAATTTGAAATTATTGAGAAAGTTAAGGAATCCGCATATGCAAGCCCGAGCTTAACGGATTTATCGGAAGAAGAAAAAGTATCTGTAGTCAAGAATACTATCATGCAGGGAATAATCGCTTATGCTGATATCAGTGAGGAAAAGATGACTCAGATAGATTCTTTGGTGAAGCAGATTGCCCTCCTGTTGATTGAGATATGGAAAGAAAATTAACGAAAGCTGAACGCAAAGACCGTCATAATCGACAGCTTTGTGTTCTTGCCAAACAAAATGATCTTCGTGCCCAGACGGAGCTTCTTCTTGAAAATGAAGGGCTTATCGTACAACTTGCCAAGAGTCTGGAAGTATTGCACGACTTGGATATACATCATTACGGCGGAATCGAATTGGATGATCTCCTTCAGGAAGGTCGCTTTGCCATGCTGGAAGCAGCCAAGAGCTATGATGTTACATCGGTTACCAAATTCTCTACCTTTGCATCTGTTGTCATGAGAAATGCAATGAGCGATTTGTGTAGAAAAGGTGACTCTTCTTTCGAAAAGCAACTTGCCGATCATGGTATTACTCAGGTGTTTCTCGATGATAATCCGATTGATGAAGACGGTGTCCCCGTAGCGGAAAAGATTCCTAGCAGCCGGATAAAGGATCCGGTAGGTGACCGTGCCGTATTGAATATTATGATTCAAAAAATGCATAACAGGCTGGAGCTGTTACCGGCACGTGAACAGAGGCTTTTGATGTATCGTTATGGGTTTGAGTCTATGAAATATAAAACGATTGCGGAAGCTGCAGCTTTCTTTCATCTGACCGAAAAACATATGCGAGAGATTGAAGAACGCTCCCTGGCCAAGCTGAGAGCGGGAATGAATGATGGGAAAATACTGTAAAACAAAACGGAAAAAGAGCATAGTTTTGTCACATACGTTAACAATGGTTATGATATAATCATAGGTGCGTATAGAAAAAAACGGGAGGCTCGAGAAGTCGCATATTGTGACTTTATCGGATTGGTGTTATGGAACAGAATGTATTTGATATCCATAGATTTGATGAATATAAAGAAGATAACCGCAGAGAAGTAAAGGCTGCCGAAGGAGGACTACCTTCCAATCTGTGGGATACATATTCTGCCATGGCAAATACTTATGGTGGAGTGATTATCTGCGGTGTTAGGGAACGTAATGATGGTTCTTGGTTTACAACCGGAATGAAAGATATCAGCAAAATAAAGAAAAACTTTTGGAATCAGGCAAATGATCAGCACAAGGTTAGCATCAACCTTCTTGATGAAGAGCGTGATCTTGAAGTATACGAAATCAATGATGATGTCATTTTAGTTATTTATGTTCCCGTTGCAGACAGAAGTAATAAGCCGGTATTCATTAACGGCGATATGTACAAAGGAAGCTTCAAGAGAACAAACGAAGGTGACTATCATTGCACGCACGATGAAGTACAAGCCATGTTGCGTGACCAAAGCAGACAAACCATGGATATGAAAGTTCTGGAGAATCTTGAAATATCTGTTTTGGACAAAGAAACCATAAATGGATATCGTGCGTGGTTCAACAATGAGCATGAAGGTAACGCCTGGACTAAGCTTTCGGATGAAGAATTTCTTGAGAGAATCGGTGCCGCTAGTGATGATACAAAGGATAGACGGATGCATCCGACTTGTGCAGGTCTTCTGATGTTTGGACCGGAATATAAGATTACGAGAGAATATCCGAACTATTTTCTCGACTATCAAGCACACATGGTTCCTTCCGTACGCTGGACCGACAGGCTTCAATCTCAATCTCCCGACTGGTCAGGAAACGTTTTCGATTTCTTTACTATGGTATCGGCTAAACTGACAAGAGATTTGGAAAAGCCTTTTAAATTAAAAGGAATGGTTCGAGAAGACGAAACACCTATACACAAGTCTGTCCGAGAAGCACTTGTCAATTGTATTGCTAATGCGGATTTCTTCCTCTCACGAGGTATTGTTATCGATAAGTATCCGGATAAGATTGTGTTTAGAAATCCGGGTACCAGCATTGTGGGCAAAAAGCAGATGCTTCGCGGCGGAGATTCAGAACCTCGTAATGCAAATATTATGAAGATGCTTAATCTTCTTGGTTTTGGAGAGCATTCAGGCAATGGCGTTCCGGATATTTTTTCTGTATGGGAAGAAGCCGGGTTATCAGAGCCTGTGATTGAAGAGCATTTTGGTGAAGACGGACCAAATAAAACGATAGTTACACTCCCGTTAACAACTGGTGATCTGGTTATTTCTGAAAAAAGACCAGAAAAAACACCAGAAAAAGAACCAGATAGAAAGGCAATAGAAATACAGAAGCGGGTTGAACAAGTATATGCCTTAATTACAGAAAATCCGTCTATATCCAGAGCAGCAATCAGCAGAGAAATCAACATATCTGATAATCAGGCTAAATTAGCATTAGAAGTACTGAAAGATCAAGGCATCATACATAGAGAGGGTTCTGACAGAAAAGGAATTTGGGTTATAGATAAAGAATACAGTGACGGTACTCCCTTTGATGGCGAAAAATGAATGTCCTCGCGCCCTTGGAAAGTAGAACGGATTCCAAAACTTGAAGTTGTGGAGATGAAAATATATGGAATTGAGAAAATTAAATTTGCAAGACGCATATGTGCAATGGGAATATACAACAGCATTACCCGAAGATGAAAATGGACTTACAAATTCATTTCATGGTGTAAGCTGGAAAAAATACAGAGATGAAGTATTGCCCAAAATGATGTCATATGAAAATCCGATAAACATGCCTGATTGGTTTGTTCCTGAAACATATTACTATCTTTGGGATGATGAATGCTTGGTTGGCGAATTTAGGATAAGGCATCATTTAACGGAAGCGTTGAAAAATGGTGCCGGTCATATTGGATATAGCATAAAGAAAGAATATAGAGGCAAAGGATATGCAACAAAAGGACTGGAACTTACTCTTGAGATAGCAAGAACAATTGTGCCGGAGGACGAGATATATCTAAGGCTGCTAAAAAGTAACAAAGCTTCTTTGCGTGTAATGGAAAAAAATGGAGCAAGATGTGTAGGGGAAGATGAAGAACACTTCTTTATGAGAATATATAAGTAGTGATATCTATACAAATCACAGGTTTCGGGATGCTGACAAACAGAAATTCGTCGGGAGATAGAGAATGCAAGTTGTTATTTTTTACGGTAGCCCAAGAAAGGGAAATACATATATCGCAACAGAATTATTCAAAGATGAACTGTCCAAATGCGGGGCGGTGAATTATCAGGAATTCCATATGCCACAGGACCTTCCGGAATTCTGCCTCGGATGTCAGATCTGCCTCGGTAACACCAATGACAAATGCCCGCATTTTCAGTTTACAGAGCCGATGTATAAGGCAATCATGAATGCAGATGCTTTGATATTCACATCGCCACATTACGGTGCAAGTACTGTTCCTGCTGGTATGAAGAACTTATTGGATCATTTTGACTTTTTCACATTGACGGTTGCTCCAAGAAAAGAAATATTTACGAAAAAAGCCTTTATCTTGACGACGGGAACAGGTTCAGCCGCAGGAATCCGGATGCTTCGAAAGTGCTTAAAAGGCTGGGGAATCAACAGAGTTCGCTCTGTCGGAATAAAACTGTATACGAACCGGTGGAAAAGTATGCAGCCAAAGAAACAGGCAAATCAGGAAAAACGGATTCGCCGAGCAGCACGGCAGTTTTATAATCTGAAGAAGAAGCCAGCCTATGTTTCTACAGTCTTTATGTACTATGTCAATAAATTTGTCATCAGGAAGTATGTCGGAGAAGGAAATTATCCTTACGAATATTGGAAATCAAATGGATATTTTGATAAACGACCTTTTTGATTGGCCCTTCCCGTCGGTGACAAATTTGAATTGACCGAGCTCTTTAGAGCGAGGGATAACAATTGAACGTAAGTTCAATTGTATGGGGAAATAGATATCTTTGAATTTATGCCCCAAGATTTTAGGGCTCTTAAGCTCTTAGAGCCTTAAAATTCTAAAAGATCCCTCTCGCAAAATATGCAGAAGTACACGTGTGTGTGGCATACGAACCGTCCCTACTCTCTTACCCATCCGTCAAGAACATAGCCTTTTCCCTCCGTCCATTTATACTCAGCAGAGTAGTTACAGTCACTCTCCGCACAATGAATGTATAATGGGTCAGCTTCTTTAGTTGACGGAATAGCATCATCTCCTAATGTGTGCCCCTTGCTATCTGGTTCTAATACTTCCTTAAAACGAGTACATGCTCTCCCAGCATCAGTATCTAATACACGCGTACAATAATACTGTCTTATTCCTGCTTCTGTGCAAGTTGGGGGTTTAACCTGGACCCATTCTCCCCAATCATGCTCGGCATATCTATTTCTTGTTGACTGCTCTATATCTTGTCCACATTTATCACATCTTTTATATATTGCAATTATTAATTCTTCACAGTTATATGGAGTACCTTCCGTCACGTCTTTTTCTATCTCAGGTCCAACTAGGGTGTGTGCTGCAGGAATTGTTTCTTCCTTTGTTTGGTGGCAGCCTGTACAGGTCAGGGTTCTAATTCCGTCCTCTACACAAGTAGCCGCCTTGGTAACTACACCCTCGTCCCACGAATGTGTATGCACAGGTACTCCACTGTCCGAGGTAGAATCATTACTCGAGTCTGATGATGTGGCCGACGAAGGTGCGCTTTGTGTAACAGTTCCCACATTTTCCAAAGTCTTAGCACTGATATCTGCTCCAACCATTGCATTAATCACGCTTTGTACATCCTTGCCAGACTCTTTAGCAACAGCCATCACTTCTGTAACCTGCTTTACCATATCTTGTGAAACAGACGTTACAGCCTCTTCCACACTGATATTTCCAATTTTAGAGCCTGTTGTCTTTATTACTCTATCCTTAAGCACAGGATTCTGTGCAATCTGAAGCTTCGAAAAGCCTGAAATATCATCCTTTTTTACAGCCTTTGTTACAACACTAATTCCTGAATCCGTAGGCTTTAGCTCAACCTTTTTCCCTGATAAGACCTCTACTGGTTTTAACTGTCCCGTGGTCACATCTACAACCACGCAGTCAATCTTTCCATCAAGGCCTACAATTGTAGTATTTCCATTTTCAATGCTGATTTCAGCAGAGGTACCCTTATTAATACTAGCTACCATACTTTTTGTACGGATTATCAGACTTTCATCCTTCTCAAGATCCTTTGATATATCAAAGAACGCCTTTCCCAAAGTTACATCCACAACATGATTCTTCCCTGTTGACGTAAACTCAACCTTAGATAAAGCATCCATTTTAATAAGCTTATTATCATCAAGATTAATCCAGGCATAGCTGGCTGCACTAGTCGCAATATTATAGCCACTTAAAAGCTTCATATTATTGGTTGCTTTTTGTGGTTTATTTACTGTATCAAATACAGCTACTATTCCCTGAGTCTTAGACAGTCTCATGCCCTGATATGCTGTGCCTTCTGCTGCCTGAGCCGGTACTGTGGTGGCAAGCAGGCTTAAGATAATACCTGTCATAGCCAAAAATCTTGTAACGATGTGTCTATTTTTCATATATGTCCTTTCATAATTGCCAAAATATCCTACTATTATAATAGTGCGACTATTTATGTGAGTCAACTTTTGTTACAATTCTCGAAAAATTATCATCATTTTACGAATACAACTCACCAATTCATCTCATATCATAGAGTCCCGATCAAAAATAAAGGGAGCAATCTGCTCCCTTTCGTCCTAATCACATATTCTTAGTTGCCAATACGCTTGTAATTCCAGCTATCTTAGTGTCGAATATTCCTGCGAACTCATTGTCACCATGTTTTTTATGTTCATAGTTCTGATAAGTCGCTGATCCTCCACCCCATGAGTTACCGGTATTTGATGCGTTAATAGCAACTATTTTGAATGTGCTTTCACCTATATATACTGCAATGCTACCTCCTGCCGTCCGTGGCTTAATCTTGGTACTCATTATAGCTATCATTCCATTAATAGCTCGCCTCTAAATTATATATCGGCTATTTTGTATACTTCTTTAGCTATTACTACAATATATAGAATTTTTATCAAAACCAGCTATTGGTTTGTTCGTGAAAATAAAGTACCGTGTTGATTCAATCAACACGGTACCTTATTGAGTAGCACAGTATTTATGTTCTAAGATTGCTTGTGCACGAAATTAATTAAATTGGGAATGAACCCATGCCTGTTATATCTTCCGCATTCTTCGTAGCATAACTCTGACATAAAAAGCCTTTAACATATTTTCCATCGACAAGTTCTATATCACCTATTACCAATGGTTCACTGACTCTGTCCATGAATGCACCAAATTTATTTTTCGGAAGACTGTATATTTGGACTTCAATTTCTTCACCATTCTCATCTCTGACTAGACCAGGCTTAACAGGTATTGTGTTTAGCCTAAACAATTTATAATTAGCACTGGTTGTCGTTGTTTTAACATATGATCCCCCGAGTTCTGTAAGCTGATACTCCAGAGCACCACCCTTTTTGTGAAGTCCACAAACTGCGATTTCAACACTCTCATCGCTTAAAAATTCTTTAGCAAATCCTGCAACAATATCCTCTCTGTCATACTTTCCGAATACTGTAATACCAAATGGTCTCACACTGTCTTTAGTGTTCTCAGGAATTGCTATAGCTGCCATATCCAGAAGATTGCAGTGATTGGTATATAATCCCATCTTGGAATTAGTTGCTATAGGATCCTTTCTTACCTCATCACGAGTGAATGAGCCTCCTGCTGTCGGCATTATCATAACTGCATTCTTTAGGAGAATATGCGCCTTATGCTTATACTTCTGAAGTTCATGAAGATTTCCAAATAGCTTCGCTGCAGTCTGGTCGCCTTTTCCTCCAGATCTCAATATTGTTTCGGTAACTGGGAATGTATCTCCTGGGTTATTTTCAACGAATCCCTTAAGATCCTGCCACCTTTCAGCTACATATGCTCCACCGTATAAAATAAGTGCAGCTTCATTGAACATTTTATAGTCAATTCGCTCAACCCTTATTCCCGTTTTTTGTCCCAGTTTTTCGATTCTTTCTACACAGGCTATCCACTTTTTCCTGTATTCATCAGCCCATGTTCCATAGAATTCAGGCTCATCTTTTGGCAAATATATACACTCTGGACTCTTTAACGGTTTATCTTCAATCTCTCTTGACCAGCAGCACTCTTCATCAAAACCACGGGCATACTTATTAACTAACAATGCATCACCTATGTTATCTGCAAATACTGTCACGCAGTCAAGCGAGGCACATGCTGGTACCACTCCCTTAGTTGACCACGATCCGACCGGTGGTTTATAACCAACCAAATTATTAAGCATTGCAGGAACTCTGCCTGATCCTGCAGTATCTGTTCCTAAAGAAAAACTCGCAAGACCAAGCGCAACTGAAACAGCGGATCCTGATGAAGACCCTCCAGATATCATTTTAGGGTCTAACGCATTAAAGCATTCACCATATGGACTTCTGGTTCCAACAAGTCCTGTTGCGAACTGATCAAGGTTAGTCTTTCCAATTGGGAAAGCTCCTGCATCAATCAGTTTCTTAACAACTGTAGCGCTCTCTTTAGCCTGATACGCATATTTAGGGCAGGCTGCTGTTGTTTCATACCCTTCAAGATCAATATTATCTTTAATAGCAAATGGAATTCCCCATAATGGACATTCAGATTTATCCATTTGGGATAATCTGCTAAGATATGGCTTAATAAACTCCATTGTAGGCTCTATGATAAAGATATTATATTCTTTGTACTCTCTAGCCTTATCAACAATATATTCCGCAACATCAAGAGGAGTAAGTATCTCATTCTCATATGCTTTCATCAGATATTCTATTGTAAGTCGTTCTGGAAAATTCACTTTTTTATCTGACATATAAGGCCTCTCTTCTTTTCTAGTCCCAGATTAACAATCTTACTGGTGTAGGATTGTATGCGTTACATGGATTATTAAGCTGTGGACAGTTGCTTATAAGAATCATTACATCCTCTAAAGCTGTCATTTCAACATACTTTCCTGGTGCTGATACACCATCATCAAACTTGTATCCACCTTCCTTAGTTAGTGGAACGTTCATGAAGAAATTAATGTTAGGAGCTAAATCTCTTTTCTTAATATCCTCTGTAGTATCTGCTAACTGAAGCATGAAGCTGTCGCGACAGTTATGCATATATCTCTTCTCTCTTGCATAACGAACTGTATTAGACTGTGATGAACACGCTCCTCCGATTGTGTCATGTCTTCCTGTCTTATCAGCGACGATTTCTAATAATGGTTTTCCTGATTCAGCACGAAGAATTGATCCTGTGGTCAAATATATATTTTGCTGTGCTACGATAGTTGCGATAGCACCATAGTGATCCTCTGGATTGTGAAGATCATAAAATGTTGTATCTACGGCCTGATTTCCTTCTAAATCAAGAATTCTGAATGTCTGTCCTTTTTTAAGTTCATGCATCCAGCCTAAACCAGCCTCTAACACCTCATCATACACTGCATTTTCTATCTTTAATTCACTTTCTTTTTCTACGAATCCATACATATTTCTTTCCTCCCGGACTAAATTCCTAATAAGTTGTTATAATCCCAAGTGTTCTCAAATGCTCTGTAATTTTCTGTTCTATGCTGAACACATTCATCTAAAAGATCTACCTTTGGAGCATCATAAACCTCTAATGTTACAGGTACTGATGGATAATCCTTTGAAGGATCTAAAGGATTAGGAGTATTAGATGCAATAAAAATAATATCCATCTCTGTTCTTAATGTAACTGTGTCACCATATTTGCAATGCTCTGTGTCATAATGCATACTTCCATCTTCTTCAACGTATACCTTCGAAAACAGATTTACGCATGGAACCAAATCTCTTTTTGACATATTATTTCTTACAAGTTCAACCTTGAAATTCTCTTCACCACAACGATAATAATCATTACCTTCTGACTGATATGTAGTCTTTCCGTATTTTTCATCTGTCATAATTCTTGTAGTATGACCAGAAATTGTATCATTCCATCCAGTTGAATCCTGAACGATTGACGCTAATACTCTTCCATTATCACTCATAAGAACATTACCTTTAGTAAGATGATATGTATACTGCGCCTTCGTCGAGTCTGGCATATTATATCTTTCTGATGTATCCCTCATGTTATATAAAAGAATTGAAACATTGGCGTTATCACCTAATGCCTTAAAATGGATGTACTTCCCTTTTCCTATACATCCTGACCATTTTTCTCCTGGCTTAAATTCTTTAGTAAAAATCTTCTGCATAGCTCATTCCACCTTTCAAATATGTATTTTGCCACTTAACTACCATTCCAAATCATCAACAGAAATTACTGATCCTGTCTGGAAATATTCGATATTTTCAAATGCTGCCTCTGCTACTTCTAATGGACTATGTGTGTGACACGCTTCTCTTAATACATGCACATGATAGTTTCTTTGGTGAGCGTCAACTGTTGTAAAATGAACACAAATATCTGTCATTCCTCCGCAGATGAATAAATGCTCTATACCTTTTCCTCTAAGAAGAAGCTCTAAATCTGTTGCGAAGAAAGCACTGTAACGACGCTTAGGCACTGTGTATTCTCCCTCAATGGGAGCAGCTCCTTCCCAAAAGAACGAATCCTTTTCAAGACAATGAACATGTTCTGAACCATCAAGCTCTCTTCCAAAGTCTGACAAATCGTCTCTGTGAAGCTCTATGATATGAACTATTGGAAAATCCTTCTTCTGTCTGAAGAAATCTACAACCTTCTTGATGTTTTCGTGATAGTATTTAATTCTTTTTTGCTGTTCTTCACCTTCATAAACAGCTATACGAGCTTTAGAATCCTGTACATCAACTAATAAAAGTGCACTTTTTTCAGGTATCTTCATATGTCTGCCCTCCCTTAAACCTTAGCTGTTAATATATCTTCGGTAGTAATATTTGATTCTCTTTGAAGATATTTCATATTAAGAAGTGCGAAATCGTGCGCCTTCCTAGTTGATCCTGTTACAGCATCAGTAACTACATAAAAGTGATAATTGTACTGATGTGCATCAACTGCTGTGAAGTGTACGCACACATCTGTCAGTCCACCAATCAAAAATACTGTATCTACATGAAGACACTGAAGTAAAATATCAAGATCGGTTCCTATAAAAGCGCTGTAACGCCTTTTGGTTATCAAATAATCCTTTCCTTCAGGTTTAGTTTTAGGATTATAATCTACAGCCTTGGTTCCTTCCAGACAATGAACCTTTTCTGTTCCATCAAGTTCTCTTCCGAAATCAACCATATCAGCTCTGTGAGCTTCTTTTATCTGTATTACAGGAATATCATTGTCTCTAAAAAACTTGATGATCTTAGGTGCATTCTGATATGTTGTTGCACCTTCCATAATAGGTATTCCATCATCCATTCCATCGCTATAATCACCATCCTGAAGATCTATAACAAGTAATGCACTGTTTTTTGGAATTTCCATACTCTCCTCCATTCTGTCTACACGACCCTAAACATTTTCAAGACTTAACTGGTGTAACCACCGTCCACTTCTGTATCTGATAAAACCTATGATTAACTTATATATTTCAACGAATACATATGCTGAATATACTATCGCTAAAGGAAGCACTAAAACATCTCCAAAAAGAACTGTAAGCGGCATTCCCACGAACCATATTCCACCTGTATCCATTAGTAAGACGAATTTAATATCTCCTCCACTTCTAAACAAGCCTTCAACGTTCATCGAATTGTAACAACTAAGTGGCAAATAACAACACATAATTGTCAGACACGCTGATAATAATTCTCCTGTCCTTGTTCCCGAAATGGAGTATGCATAAACAATTGGATTAATCAGGAAATACAGTAATATACCTATTACCAATCCTGTTCCCACTGCCAGTCTGTGAAATCTCTTTCCACAAATGAAAACACTTTCTTTGTTACCCTTTCCTATTTCATTACCAACAATTACCGCTGCTGAGCTTGATAATGATAGTCCAAAGGTCTGAACCATGGTGATGAGCGTAGTCATAATACTCATTGCTGCAAGCTCTTCAGTTCCCATGTGTCCATATACTACTAAATATACTGATGTTCCAACTCCCCACAAAAATTCATTAGATGCTAAAGGAATTGCTTTCTTTAAAAAAGTTACGAACTCATTTTTTCTATAGCTAAACATTTTTCGGATGTTACTAAATGCTTCATTCCTGCTATATACTAAATAAATAATCAAAATACTTATCTCTATCGCTCTTGTAGCAACAGTTCCGATTGCGGCTCCTATTACTTCAAGTCTTGGCATTCCAAAATTTCCGAAAATGAATGCATAATTGGCAAAAATATTCATGAACACAGAACCAATTGCTGTTACTAAAACAATCCTGACTCTGGTCTGTCCTCTTAACAAATAATTGAACGGATATATGAAGCTAAGAAGAAGATATGAAGCTGAAATAGCTCTTAGATATCCTATTCCGTTTTCTATAACCTCCAAATCATCTGTGAACAATGTCATACACTGTCTTGGAAACAGGCCCGTTGCTATGGTTACCAAAACCCCCAGGCTTACTGTAATCGACAATGTCATTCCCATGATTTTTTGAACACCATCTATGTCCCTTTTTCCCCAATACTGGGATACGAACATTACACATGCACAACAGGTACCATATAGAACCAGGTAGAACAGCGAATATATCTTATTCGCAACACCAACAGCTGCTATCTGGGATACACCGAGCTGTCCTACCATAATCTGGTCTATAAAGTTAACACTGGCATTAAGGATCGACTGCATCATAAGTGGTAGAACTGTTTTTATTGTCAATGCGTAAAATTCTCTCCTATCCATGCCAAATCTCCTGTCTGAAAATTAAAAATTAGTCACCCATTTTGTCTCCGGCAGATAACTTAAGCTCTGTCCACACCTCATCATATATAAGAGATGCTGTACCAATGTTAGACATATAATGTGTTGTTGATGAATCTACCTTAGGATATGCTACTGTCATTAACTGTTCTGAGATACCAGCCTTGACTGCATCCTCTTCAACCTTTGTGTTACAGTATCCATATCCCCAGTTAGTGTCTTCACCCTTTCTGGTTAAATATTCTTCGGAAATAATTGCGTTGATAAATGCATATGCTGCATCTACATTAGCACCCTTAGGTATTACATAGCTGTCGATGAACATGTGCATTCCTTCTTCAGGAATAACAAATTCCCAATTAGCCATCTCTTTAGCTGCCTTATATTCACTACCTGTAGCAATAACAAGAACTCCAGCCTCACCATTCAACATCATCTTGTAATCGTTGTATGTAAATGCTGCAATATTAGGAAGAAGCTCTGCAAGCTTTGTTCCTGCTGCCTTGATTTCTTCCTCATTAGTTGTATTAAAATCATTACCATTTACAAGGTTAGTAATACAAAGTGCCATTCTCTCATCATCAGTGAATGCTACCTGTCCTGCTAACTCAGGATTCCAAAGATCCGCATAACCCTTAATTGGAGTTGTAACAACATCTCTGTTAACCAAAATACCGATTCCTCCACCTGAATATGGAACTGACCACTTGTTATCAGGATCATATGAAGGATTCAAATACTGTGAACCAAGATACTGATAGTTCTCAATCTTAGCTGTATCAATTTCTTCTAACATATTCTGTTCTAGTAATGCTTCGATTACATAGTCTGAACACATAGCAACATCATACTGAACAGAGTTAGACATTATCTTTGTTTCCATCTCTTCTAATGAAGAAAACTGAGTATAATTGATTTTGTATCCTGTCATACTTTCAAGCTTCTGAATGGCTTCATCATCAACGCCTGCCCATGCAAGCATATTGATTTCACCTGTACTTTCACCAGATGCTTCTAAAGATGCCTCTTCACCTGAAGCCTCACTACCTGATGTGTTAGTAGTGGCAGCGCCGCATGCGGTTGCGCCAAGTGCCATAACCGACACTAACAATAAAGCTAAAATTTTCTTTTTCATAATTCTCTCCTCGCTTTCATATTTTTATACTTAAATCCAAAAGGATTAGTATGTATTTTTATTTTGAGTTTGCTACACTTCTATTTTGAAGTAGCTGCATGATTACACCCAGTGAAACCGTTACAATAATAAGAAGTGTGCTAAGTGCATTAAGAGTAGGTTTCATTCCTGCCTTCATCTGTCCGAAAATGTACATTGAAAGAGTTACATCCTTAGGTCCTGCTACGAAGAATGTAGTTAATACATCCTCCAGTGAAAATGTGAATGCAAGCAGTCCGCCTGACAGCATCGCCGGTACTAAATTAGGAAGAAGAACCTTACCTATTACCTGAAGCTGATTACAGCCCAAGTCCTGTGCAGCTTCTTCAATGGATCTGTCAAATCCCTTAAGAGCAACTCTTATATTGTTGAAACATACCGGCATACAGAAGGTTACATGCGAGATTATTATCGTAATTTTGCTTAAAGGAATGTGAAGAATATCATATAAGGATAATAACGACACACCTAAAAGCATTGCCGGTACTATAGTTGGTATATAAAAGAACGAATCCAGCAAGTCTTTTCCTCTAAAATCATGCTTATGAAATCCAATTGCAGCAAAGGCTCCAAGCATAATTGAAAGGAATGTACTTGCTCCGGATACTATCAGCGTATTAATTGCAGCTGTCTTAACATCATTGGCAGATAACAGTTCCTGATACCATTTCCAGGTGAATCCGCTCCACCCCATATCAAGTTCAGAATTGTTAAACGAGTAAACAACCATAAGAACAATAGGAGCATATAAAATGAATAGGAAAAGCAAAATATATACTATTGACACAGGTCCTAATTTCTTTTTCATAATCAGTATGTCCTCGCTTTCTCCACTTTATTTTTGATGATAATAATAATCGTACTAAGTATCATTACTGCTACTGAAAGAGCAGCTCCAAATGGCCAGTTCTTTGCAGTTGAGAACTGTGATGAAATAAGATTTCCTATGATAATGGTTTTTCCTCCTCCAAGTGCATCTGCTATATAGAAATTGAACATTGCAGGTACGAATACCAGAACAAGTCCACCCATAATTCCTGGTATAGACAAAGGAAAAATGACTTTTCTAAACAAAACGGCTGAAGAACATCCCAAATCACGTCCGGCTTCCAAAACTGCAGGATCTATTTTTTCGAGGCACGAATATAATGGCATTACCATCATAGGTACCAGTGAATACACCAGGCCAAAATACACAGCTCCTGTTGTATAAAGTATTTGAATTGGTTCTTTAATAATTCCCATTCCCATTAAAAGATTGTTAATCAATCCATATTTAGAAGTAAAATTCATAATTGCATATATTCTAAGTAATGAATTAATCCAAAATGGAACCATGATTCCTATAATCATAAGACTCTGAACCTTCTTGCTCGCTCTTGATGCGAAGTAAGCATACGGATAAGCGATTAGAGTTACTAATACTGTAACTAAAGCTGCCATTTTAAGAGTTTTCCATATAACCTGCAAATATACACCGTGTGTCAGTGTTTCATAGGCTCCAAGATTTAGTGAGTAAACAATATTTCCAAACTGATCTCTCGAGCAGAAGCTGACGAAAATAATGTATAAAAAAGGAAATACAAAAAACAAAATTGTCCACAAAGACATAGGCCCAATTGTTAGTAATGCACTTCCTAAAGAACTTCTTTTTTTACTATCCATTAAAGCCACCTCCTAGTCATTAACGAGAATGCATCTTTTTTTGCTCCAGCAGATTTTTACATAATCACCTCTGTTATAATTCTCATCTTTTCTTGCATATCTGGTAATCTTTATTTCTTCACCTTCAGGTGTATGAAGAATATGTCTTCTCAAATTACCTATATAAATCTGCTCATCATATATAGCTGTTATTGTGTTATATCTTTCTTCACTATAATCTGGAAGATAATCAACAAAATGCATGTTCTCAGGTCTTACACAAATACATACCTTATCGCGAACATTGTATTTTTTCTCAACCTCGAAGGCTTCCATAATACTGTTATGAACATTAATAAGCGTTCTTTGATCATCCTGTTCCATGATCCATCCTGATATCAGGTTCGTCTCTCCTATGAAGTTGGCTGCAAACTTGGTCCTTGGAGTATCGTAAATTTCTGTCGCTGTTCCTAACTGCTCTATATTTCCCTTGTTCATTATCACGATTCTGTCAGAAATCGTGAGCGCTTCTTCCTGATCGTGAGTTACATATACGAATGTGATTCCAAGTTCTCTTTGAAGATGCTTAAGTTCAATCTGCATCTCTTTTCTGAGTTTTAAATCAAGAGCTCCTAATGGTTCATCTAAAAGTAATACCTTAGGCTCATTAACCAAAGATCTTGCAATCGCTACTCTTTGCTTCTGACCGCCTGACAGCTGCGATGGCTTTTTATTTATATGTTCCTCAAGCTTAATAAGCTTAACCATTTTATCTACTTTCTTATCTATCTCTTCTTTTGGAAGTTTCTTAAGCTTAAGTCCGAATGCAATGTTGTCTCTAATTGAAAGATGAGGGAACAAAGCATAGTTTTGGAAAACAGTATTAACATCTCTTAAATTAGGAGGAACGTTATCACAATCCTTGCCATCTATGAAAATCTTTCCATCCGACGGATCCTCAAAACCAGCTATCATTCTTAATGTAGTTGTTTTTCCACATCCGGATGGTCCTAAAAATGTAAGAAATTCACCTTCATAGACAGTTAGATTAATATGATTTACGGCATTCATCTCTCCGAACTTCTTCGTCACACTTATAAGTTCTATCATTTTGTTTGCTTTTTTCTTTTCCATATATTTATCCTCCTTTTATTCAGGTGATTTTTAAAATAAAAAAGGAGAGGGACTAATGTCCACTCTCCTTTGAGTTAATTTGCTTTATTGATTATCCAAAAGATACACCTTTGTGTTACACAAAGGTCAATAGTATTTTTTAATTTTTATTCAAATTTTTCAACTGGAATTTCCAGCCTGTATATTTTTTCTTCCTCTATATCTGTCATTGAAATATCTATTAATGACTTTTCGTATATATCTCCAATAATTATTAAATTATTTTCTTTAAGATATTTTTTGACTTTCTTAACAATTGTTGCACCAGGTCTTAACATTCCTCGTCCGTAGCAACACAAAAATTTTGCTTCATTAAGTATGTATTCTTCTCCATACTC
Source organism: Lachnospiraceae bacterium (assembly GCA_024399135.1). Classification (GTDB taxonomy): domain Bacteria; phylum Bacillota; class Clostridia; order Lachnospirales; family Lachnospiraceae; genus JAILLW01. The sequence goes on from JAKSHY010000007.1 coordinate 74,339, forward strand.
AATTATATCTTTGCACATACCTCTAGGTATTGCCGGATATCTTTGAAATCGTACTTTTTCATTCAGGAAAGAATCCTTATTAATTAATGAACCTGTAAGATCTGTAGCAAATATTTCATTATTCTCTGCCAGATTACTTCTTAGTCTTGTGAATTCATAAAAGAATTCATATATATCCCGGTGTATCTCTTTAGAAATGATAAGCTTCCTATTAGGAAAATGTTTTATCTTCCACTCTGAATCTTCTCCCTTTAGATTTTTTGAAAGATTGATGAACTCAATTCTTTCCTGAAAATGAAGAAGCTGTCTGGATTTTTCCTCTATCTCATCCTGAATTTCCTTCTCCTTTTCTTTTAAGAATAAATATGTCTTATCTATGTTTCTGGAATTCATGAATTCCTGAATTGCTTTTAATGATAATCCCATATTCTTTAAATCTATTATGGTATCGAAAATTTCAATCTGAGCAAGTGAATAGTAGCGATAACCTGTATCTTCATCCACACTGTCTGGCTTTAATAATCCTATTCTGTCATAGTGCCTCAGGGTTTCAGTGGTTACGCCTCTCATCCTGGCAAGTTCAGTTATGCTTACCTTATTCTTCATAAAGAATACCGCTTAGTATATAACTAATTCACGAAAATATGTTTACGCTTGTTAAAGTAAACACTATTAACAAATACCATTACTACACTTACTATAATGTTAACTATGATGCTGGCGCTAAAGCATGACTGTCCAACTACTATAGTTGCAACCAGTGAATAAACAAATACTATTCCTGCAGCTGCGGCATAAAGAAGTGGAATATAATTTACTACAAACTTTTTGTGCATAATAATACCGTATGCGCAATATCCACCTAATCCAGCAAGTGCAATACAAAGCAAACCATAAATGATATCAACTGCTCTCATTCCTGGGAATATGTTATAAACTAATCCCTTAAGATCACCATACTGAGAACCTCCAAACGCTGAAACACCGCCAATAAAATTGAGAAGTGCACTTAACCACAAAGCAAAGTATCCTAAAAACTTAGCCCAGTTAAGTGGTGTATCATATGCGTATGCTGCAGTTGTTCCGCCTAATGGCTCTCCACATGAAATACAAAACTTAACACCCTCTTGATTTTCTTTTCCACATTTTGGACAAAACATAGTTAATCTCCTTTTCCTTTTATAAAAACTTATTATTCAGCTGCTGCGCTATTAACAGTAGTCATTTTATTGTTAATTACATCAGCTATTCTGTCTGCTATCATCTCACGACCCTTGTCGTTTAAATGCATATGATCTTTTAAATATTCTTTGTAATTGCTTTCGTTAATTGTTCCATAGTAGTTATCAATTACCGAATAACCGCAGCTTACAGTAGCATCTATCTCATTCTGAACATAGAATGGAAGTGCTCCATTTCCTATATCTTTTTCACTGCCACTATACACCTTACCATCAGCGTCTACGTATTCAGCATATGTTGGAGTCATTACGAACACTCTGATATGTGGCCAGTACTGGTTAACTATCTTAAGGAAAAATGTAAGTCCACCTGCAAAAGCTGTTACATCATCTGAAACCTCTGCATTAAAGCATGGTGTTCCAATATTATAATCAGTACTGTCATACATTAATACAATTACATCAAGCTTATTCATATCAACAGACTCAAGAGCCTCGATGCCTGGCTTATACATTTCAATGTTCTCAACATACTGTGCTGCTGAATTAAGTGTCTTAAATTCTCCTGCCAAAAGAACATTAGCTATTGATGGAAGATTATAATGATCCCAAACGAAGCTTTCAGAGATAGGATAATTTCTATAAGCAGTGGATGAATCCGGGAAGGCTGCATCATATACCTTCGCACCAGTTTTCTTTGCAATCAGGTTAGCCAGACCGTTTTCTGATCTGTCATCTGTGAAAGGATTATTACCAAGGCAAAGAATCTGAAGTTCTCCATCCTCTTCATGATTAACCAAACGTGCTGAATCCATTGGAATAATCATATCGAGTACTTCTACATCAAATACTGATGGATCAACCTGCTCGACACTTGCATCTCTGTCTGCATCTGTTCCCTGGTTCCATGCATAAAGCTTGTATGCAGACACCCCGGCTATTATCACTATTAATCCTATTATCGCTAAATGTACTATCGTTGTCTTCTTCATTCTAAATTACCATTCCTATTTCATTTGTTGTTCAAGTACCTCTAATGCTCTCGTAATCTGATTATCAGATCCATCCTCTTTGGCTGCATCTACGTCGTACTCTAATTCAATATCTGGAATTATTCCAGTTCCATGTATATTCCTTCCATTAGGAGTGAAATATGCACTTATAGTAATCTTCAGGGCTGAGCCATCAGAAAGATCAAATATTCTTTGAACAATTCCCTTTCCAAAGGTTTTGGTTCCCAATATAGTTCCCTTGTTATGATCCTGAATAGCTCCTGCTAAAATTTCCGAAGCACTGGCTGTATATTCATTAACCAAAACAACAAGTGGAAGCTTTAATTCCTTCTTGCCATCACAGGTATATTCCTTCTTTTCGCCAGCTTTATTTTCTGTATATACTATCATTCCTTCCGGCAGTATATCTCTTGCTATATCAACGCAGGTAGCCAAATCTCCGCCCGTATTATTTCTAAGATCAAGAATTACTCCCTTGACCTTCTGATCCTGCATTTCCTTCATAGCATCTTCATACTGGCCAAGCGTTACTTTATCGAATTCATTAATTCTTATATACGCAACTTCTGGATTATCAACTAAAGTGCCATATACTACAGTCGTATTTTCAATAACCTTTCCTCGAATAATAGTCATTTCAACATATTCTTCACCTCGAAGAAAAGTGATTTCAACCTCTGTATTCTCTGGACCTTTAATCAATCCAACTACCTGAGTCAAAGTTAATCCTGCAGTGGACTCTCCATTAACCCTGAAGATTATATCTCCAGGCAATACTCCTGCTGCCTCTGCAGGCGACTCATCTAAAAGACCAATTACCTGAGGCATTCCATCATCATTAAAAGAAACCTGACATCCTATTCCAAAAGAAATACCTTTGTCATCGTTAATTTCATCAATCAGCTCTTCTTTAGAATAATACTCTGCATACTTATCTCCAAGAGAACCCAGCATTCCCCTGAAAATTCCATCCTTCATATTATCCACAGTTATTTCATCATTATAAAGATACAGGTTCTTGTTAATTATCTTCTGTACATTCTTAATCTTATTAATAGTAACATCATCAATGATTGCTGAATCATCAGATGACGATGTCAGGAATAAATGAATCCCAAGAAAAACAAGTCCGGAGAGGATTATTCCTATGAATGTACCAAGTACTATTCCTTTTGCGAATTTTGAAGAAACCTTTTCCTCTTCATCTATAGTTGATATAGCTTCTTTATTTTCTTCCAATCTTAATGCTCCATTATCTGCTTAAATAATTCCATGGACTTACATAGTTTCCGTTAAGTCGAACTCCGAAATGTAAGTGATTTCCTGTTGATCTTCCTGTAGTTCCTACAGCAGCGATTTTCTGTCCCTTGGCAACCTCCTGACCTTTCGAAACATACAGTGCCGAGGCATGCATATATATAGTATACAGACTATCGCCATGATCAATCATTACATAATTTCCCATAGAAGAGCTGTAATCAGCAGCCACTACTTTTCCTGTATATGCAGCCAGAATTGGGGATCCACCTGGCGCTGCCATATCAATACCATTATGGAACTTCTGAGTTCCTAATGTTGGATGAATTCTATTACCATAATCATCTGATATTCTGACTACTGAAGGACAAGGATTGCAGAACTTTCCTCCGTCATACTTTCTGCCCATTCCTTCTGCCAGTTTTCTTCTTTCTTCTGCAACAGCGGCCTCTAAAGCTTTAATTGTTTCATTTTCTGACGCAATCTGAGCTTCGTATTCGGCTATAGCAGCTGATTTGGTTGAAATATCTGAAGATAATTTGTTTATCTCTGCTTCTTTTTCTTTTACTAATTCTTCAAGAGCTTTTTCTTCTTCTTCCTGAGCAGTTTTAGTTTCGTTAAGTATGTCTCTTTGATCTTCAAGCTCTGTTTTACACAAAGCTACATATTCTGAATACTCGACATATTCATCAAGCATCCTTTTATCATAGGCAGAAAGCTTTTCTATATACTCTGCCTTATTCAAGAAATCTCCGAAGGATCTTGCCGCTAACATGATGTCCATATACATTTTGTCACCACGTTCGTACATGAACTTGATACGAATCTTCATGGCATCATACTGCGCCTGCTGAACTGCCAAAGCCTCGTCAAGTTCCTTTTCCTTCTGAACAATTTCTTCCTCTTTTTTCGCAATCTGCTCTGTAAGGGAATTTATTTTCTCCTGAATTTCACTAAGCTGACTGTCCAGCCTTGTCACATACTCATTTAAGTCTGCCTTTGAAGCCTCAAGCTGCTGCTTCAATTTCTTAACATCTGTAAGACCAGACTGGAGCTGTTTCTTTTCCTTCTGAGCTTCTGCAATTTCTGCTTCCTTCTTCTGGATACTTTCATTAGTAATTTCAGATGCCTGAACATAGGTCTTACCATAAGAAGCAATGGACAAAATCATTATTAAACTAAGAATCACACAGACTAACTGTCTAAATCTTCTCATTAACCTAATTACACCCTTAAATGTCTTCTTACTGTAGTAACACTACCTAAAAATCCAATACCAACACCTATTCCAAATGAAATAGGAAGGAAATATCTAAATACATCCTGAACTGTTAAGAATGCTAATAATTCTGTTAATGTATTAAACTCTACTGTAATATATCGAATCACTTCGTTATATAAGAAATATATGATAATATCAGGAATAATCGCACCTAATGCACCAATCAGCATACCTTCTATAACGAATGGTGATCTTACGAAAAAGTCTGTAGCACCAATATACTTCATGATAGATATTTCTTCTTTTCTAACTGAAATACCGATAGTAACCGTATTACTAATAAGGAAAATTGATACAGCAAGAAGAATAACAATAATACCGATTGAAATATAAGCTATTAAAGCATTCATACCTGTAAGAGTAGATGCTGTAACTTCCGAACGGTTAACTGTTCTGATTCCCTGAACACTTTCAAGATATGAAACAAGCTCTGACTGCTTCGATACATCAGCTAATCTTATCTGATAGCTTGCCGAATCAGCCAAAGGGTTCTCTGCAAATCCATCAGCATATTCGCCTAAGTATTCTGTCTTAAAGCTATCCCATGCTGCGTCAGCAGAAATAAATTCAGGATCACCATATACTTCCGGACGGTTTTTAATAAGTCCACCAATCTCATCGATTCGCTCCTGAGTTATTCCTTCGTCAAAAAAGACTGTAACTGATACGCCCTGCTCTGCCGTTTTAACTATATTTTCAAGGTTAAGAATTACGCAGAAAAATATACCGAATAAGAACAGGCAGGCTCCTATAGTTGCTATTGAGGCTAACGAGAACCACTTATTTCTGAATATATTTACTATTCCCTGTTTGATGGTATAAAAAAGTGTACTAATCTTCATTGTTATAACCACCTCTTTCCTCGTCGCTTACAATAACACCCTTTTTCATGGTGATTACTCGCTTTTTCATAGCATCAACAATTTCTCTGTTATGTGTAACCATAAGAATTGTTGTACCATTTTCATTAATACTTTCTAGAAGCTTCATGATATCCCATGTAGTATCTGGATCAAGGTTTCCTGTTGGCTCGTCTGCTAAAAGAATCGCCGGACGATTAACTAAAGCTCTTGCAATAGCAACTCTTTGCTGCTCACCACCCGAAAGCTGTCTTGGTCTTGCCTTATATTTTCCAGCAAGTCCAACCACTGAAAGAACTGAAGGTACATTTCTCTTTATTTCCTTCGTTGGAACCTGAATAATTCTCTGTGCGAAGGCAACATTCTCATATACATTTCTGTCCTTTAAAAGTCTGAAATCCTGGAATACTATTCCGAGATTTCTTCTGTATTTTGGAACCTTACGATGGCGAAGACGAGTTAAGTCCTCTCCCATAACCATGATTTTTCCTTCTGAAGCCACGAGTTCTCTAAGCAAAAGCTTAATCATAGTAGATTTACCTGATCCACTGTCACCTATAATGAACACGAACTCACCCTTCTTTATTCGAAGATCAATTCCATTTAAAGCAGGGGCACCTGTAGCATAAGATTTGCTTACGTTTTCAAGTGTAATGATATCTCCATTTGGATTTAGTCTTAACTTTCCTTTTTTCTTCTTTTCTCTAGAAGCCATATCTGTTCCTTCCTTCTTGCTAAAAGACTGACTATTTTAATAACCTGTATACTAATCCTGATATTTTAATATTTAATAATCATAAGACTCCATGTATTTCATATATTTAACAACCATCAAAGCTATATGGAATGTAATTGCATCCTCGAATATTCTAAGATCAAGTCCGGTTGTTTTCTGAAGCTTATCAAGTCTGTATACCAAAGTATTTCTGTGGATAAAAAGTTGTCTTGATGTCTCTGATACATTAAGGCTGTTTTCAAAGAATTTGTTTATAGTTTCAAGAGTTTCTTCATCCAGATTACTTGGAGACTTGTCACCGAAGATTTCTTTAATAAACATCTTACATAGTGGAAGTGGAAGCTGATAAATAAGTCTTCCTATACCAAGCTCTTCGTATGCTATCATCTCTCTTTCTTCGAAGAAGATTTTTCCAACTTCCATAGCCATCTTGGCTTCCTTATAGGAACGGCTTACTTCTTTAATTTCTGGAACTACTGTTCCATATGCGACTCTTACTCCTTTAAGACCTTCCTTCTCAAGATATTTAAGAAGACTATCCGCAGCCTTTTTAATATCCTTGGTCAGCGAACCCTCCGAAAGATCCTTAACTATAATGATATCTCTTTCGTCTACCGCTGTTACGAAATCATTATTATTTGTTCCGTAGAATGCACGAACCGTCTCTAACACATTAATATCCTTCGTATTAATGCATTCAAGAGTCATTACAACTCTGTCTACATCTGCTTCAATATGAAGTTTCTTGGCACGAGAATAAATGTCGATTAAAAGAAGGTTGTCTAAAAGAAGGTTCTTGACGAAGTTGTCTTTGTCGAAACGCTCCTTATATGCAACCATAAGATTCTGAATCTGGAATGCGGCCATTTTGCCTACTAAATAAGCATCTTCACCACTTCCTTCTGCGACCAAAATATATTCTACAAGATTATCATCGAAAATCTTAAAATACTGACATCCTTTAATTTCCTGAGAATCTGCAGGTGACTTGGCAAATTCTGCCGCCTCATCTCTGTGGGAAACACTTGCTGCCATTGTTGTAGCAACTTCTTTTCCTTCAGAATCCAGTACTATAAATTCTGTTCTTGCTATACTCTTCATTCCATCAATTGTGCTTTGCAAAATCTGGTTTGAAATCATTTAATCAATCCCCTCTTACCAAAACTATTTTTTCGTCAGATTTACTAATTTTTCGCCTCATTATTTAAGCAATAAAGCAAAAACCATAATATATTTTAATCTATTTGTACAAAATAATCCATATTTAATTATGTATTTTTTGTGATTATTTCACATTATTGTATTTGAAATTTTAGTATGCTAAAATTAGTCATCCGGAACGAAAGGAGTGATCAGTATGGATATCGCAAGATTATCAATGGACTTGGCTAACAGCAATACTTTAAACAAAGTTAGTACAGCTATGTTAAGCAAGTCATTAGACACAGCCGAGCAACAGGGCGCAAGTCTTATTGCTATGATGGATCGCTCTATGGAGTTATCCGTCAACCCGGGAATCGGCAGCAATTTTGATATGTCGGTTTAATTAAGAAAAGAGCAAGAGCCATTTCCTCTTAGGAGATGGCTCTTGTTATTATTTTAGCTTTATTCCATTTTCTTCTATTTCTATTAGTCTTTGTTTATAAAGATTTCCTACACTTTTTTTAAACTCGTTCTTACTAAAACCAGTAAGCTCTCTAATTTTCTCTGGATCCGATTTGTCATTTAACGGAAGGAAACCATCACATTTTTTAAGCTTATTCAAAAGCTTTCTAGCATTATTTTCATAGATGCTCTGCTTTTTCTCTTCGTCGCTTATCCACATAGTGGCACATATTCTTTTAGACTTATCAAGGTATACTGATACTGAAACCTCGTCACCTACATTTAACGTACCCTTTTGCTCTTTATATGGAAGCAAAAGATCCTTATCAAGACCCCAGTCGAGAAATGCACCAACATTATTGATATCTTTTACCTTTAATGTTGCTGTCTTCCCAAGCATAACAAGAGGAGTCTTAGTTGTTGCTATCCATCTGTCCTTTGAATCCTTATAAATAAATACTTCTATAGGGTCCATGATATCAATATCAGATGGGACTTCCTTCCTTGGAAGAAGAACCTCCTCTTCCTTAGTTCTATTAGGATCAAGCGTATCCGCAAGATATACTCCAAACTCTGTTTTCCGAATTACTGTAAGTGTCTGCTTATTTCCAAGTGTAATCATCTCAAAAACTCCAAAACTGTGCAGGTATCCTGCTCCTCGTTCTTTAATACTATAACGAATCTTTCTTCATCCTCATACATATGAGGAGTAAGCTTTTCTCCCTTAAGGGCCATTTTTCTGTATTCAACCCTTATTCTCTTATAATCCTCCACATTGATAAGATGTCTTACGATTCCTACATACTGACCATTATTTACATGCATATTAGAATCTAAGTGCTCATCCAGGATTTCAATAGAAGGCATAACTTCTAGCTCCTTAGGAACAGCTATTCTTCCCTTAACATAGTCCATATCAAGTGCTTCTTCAAAGCCATACTGGCTTGCTATCTCTTCCGTAACCTTAACAGGTGCAGAGGTCTCATAATTTAAAAGAGTCCACAAACTGTCTGCCTTAACAACATATTCACCCTTTTCATCCTTAATGAAATAGTTTCTTCTTCCAAAGAATCCCTTAAAGCTATACGGGAAAGTTCCTATCGTGATTCTCTCACCTAACGAAGGAAATCTTGATATATCAATCTGCCACGAAGAAACTACCCACACAAGATTCTGCTCATGAAGTGGCAAAACTCCCATACCACTGTTTTCCGAATGAAATGTTGAACAATCCTGTAGATAATTTATCAGGGCAAAAATATTAAGTTTCTCTCTGTAATCGCATTCACTATAGCGAACACGGCTCTCAAATGTATACATAACCAGGTAATAGTAGCATCTTTTTCGTGAAATTAAAAGCCCCGACAGCTGGGAACCGTCGGGGTTAATTGGGATAAAACATTAGGGAGAATGTTTTAAACTGAATAATGTAAATATAGTAAAGTTATTTGGTAATCTTATAATAATAAATTAACCCCCTTGCAACTATGTTAAAATTGCTTTTTATTAATCAAAAATTGCTACACCGTTTTATCAAAAAATCGCAAGATTCGGTCATTATTTGCGGTTGTCTAGCAATTCTTGACGAATTAGTAGCAATTTTTGGGCAATGTAACAATTTAGTAACATTTTAGACATACCTTAATCATATTTTTACAAAGATATTGACACAATCACTTCCAAAACTTCATACTGAATTAAAATTACCAAATATTGCTATAATTATGTGAAATATATTTATTTAATATGGAAAATAGTGAATTAACCAAAAAACGATATATAGATTTGTCCAGAATGTCTTACGAAAGAGGCATTTATACTTTTACAGATTTTTTAACCCTGGCTGAATTATCTGATTTTTTTGAAACAACGAAATCTTTGTATAGCAATTATTCTGTATTTGGCGGCTACGAGGACGCCGAAAGATGCATGGTGCGTTTTGGAAGCATGGATGAATTAGGCTATGATACCGACTTTCCAATAGCATGCATTAAAATTACTCCTCTTCAAAAAAAGTTCGCAGAAGAATTAACTCACAGAGATTTTCTTGGAAGCTTGATGAACCTGGGAATCGAACGTCCTAAATTGGGAGATATCATTATCAAAGACAAGGAAGCCCTCCTTTTCGCCGCAGAAGCCCTTGCTCCAACCATATGCAGCGAAATAACAAGAATCAGACACACTTCAGTATTAGCCACTATTGTCGAGGCTTCCGAAGTAATTCCGAAAAGAGAATTTAAAGAAGAACTCATACAAATTAAATCAGAAAGAATTGACGCAATAATTGCTAAAACATATAATCTTTCACGGTCTCAGGCTCAGGCTCTTTTTCTTCAAAAGAAGGTATTCATCAATGGCCGAATCATGGAAAACGAAAGCCATAATCTAAAACCTGACTCAGTCGTATCAGTCAGAGGCTTCGGCCGCTTCATATATGATGGTGAAAGTGGAACAACAAAAAAAGGAAATGTCCTGGCGAAAATAAAAAAATATGTCTGATGCTCTCACACCAGACAAATTTTTATTAATATACAATTCTTCCTATTCCTTCAGAATCAACTTCTATTTTCACATATTCATAGCCCCATTCCAGTTCTACATCACTACTACTAAAAATTTGTTTTATTAAATTACCATTCACATCATACTCAATTATGGATGTGTATGAACTTTTAGGACTACTGTTAGTAACACTATATCCATCATTACTATAATCATATGAAGCATTCCAGTCATACTCTCCGTTTCGATAGCATGAAATATCCAGCACTCTTCCATCTGGATCATATGAATATTCATAAGTTTCTTCATATGAATCATTATTACCGTTATAACTTATGCCAATTATATTATTTTTGTCATCATACGAAAAAACATAATTATCACGACTACCTGATTCCGATGAAGATTTTTCATAGCTTACAATGTTTCCATTATCATCATAGCTCATGGTTACTATATTCTGGTATCTGTATGAAGGTCCTCCAACATTAGTAATTTTCGTAAGATTTCCTCTGCTATCATAGTCAAAAGTTATATTATTGCTTTCATTATCGCCACTGTCTGAATGATAATATGTTGTCGCTTTAATAATCTTTCCTTCTGAATCATAAATATATTCGTCCCAGGAAATCATATCTCCTGATCCAAAGTTTTCACGTTTGTCACACTTTATCAAAAGCCCATCCGTACTATATGTATAGCTATAATCAAATCGGCTGTTTGGATCAGAATTATTCTTATAAAATGTTGATAAATGACGTGCTTTTATTCGGCCATTCTCATCATACTCATATTCATTCTTGCAGTATTCATCATTCTCAGATACATCACCATTATTTAATGATTCATAGCGGGTAGATTTAGCCATATACGAAATGTTGGCCTTCTGGACATTCTGCCAGTCCATAACCTCATCAATTCTGTTATCAGCTAAAAGATTATTTTTTTCATTAACTGCATAAGGCAAAGTGATTTTCGAATTGATGCTGGTATAATAATCTATTCCCTGAATAAGTATGCTTGCTGGCCACTTTACATTATTTTCGTATTCATATTCACTATATTCCGTAGTCATCATCGTGTCATAAGAATACTTTTCCTTGTAGGTTCTTTTAGAAACAGCATAGATTGTATATGGTTCTTGAATTTCCTGCTCTTCTTCTGATTCTACTGACTCCTCTGTATCCTCACTTACTTCTTCATTCGAAGACACATTCTCTTCCACAGCGTCTTCTGAAGTCTCCTTTGAAGCCTCATCTGTCACAACCTTTGAATATTTTTTCTTGGATTTTTCAGCTTCTTCACGAGCTTCTTTATTCTTAATTAATATTAATGCGACTATAGACACTACAAGAATAAGTATTACGGCTATCAGCGAACCTATCAGTATTTTCATTTTAGTGTTCTTTGATACTTTACTACCCTTATCGCTTTTATTTGATTTTTCACCTTCAGGTTCTCTATTTGAATAAGCGCTTTCTGCAATACGCTGACCGCATTTATTACAGAATTTAAGTCCTTCTTTTAGTTCATTTCCACAATTATTACAAAACATATATCTTTACAGCTCCATATATTTTTTTAGCTCACCAAGCGCTTTGTTATGCAGAATTTTAACATATGCATAGGATATTCCAATCTTTTGAGCAGTTTCTTTAAGATTATAACCTGAATAATAATGAAGAATTATAAGATCTTTCTCTCTTTCATCAAGCTTATTCAATCCATCAGCAAGCATTTCGAGCATCGCATTATTACAAACCTCATCCTCCACTGAGGATCCTGTAGAAATATCCTCGGGTATTTCCTCATGTACCTTTCTCACCCGGTAATAATCGATAAGAGTATTTCTGGCTATCGTATATATCCAGGTAGATGCGGATGCTTTCTCTTTATTAAAGCTTTCATATTTTTCGAATACCTTAACGAAAACATCAGAGCAAATATCCTCTGCCAGGAATTTGTCATTAACCTTGCTGAAAATATACCATAATATCTTCTCATGATATTCTTCATAAATAGCTTTTTGAACACTATGATCCATACTGGGTCCTTTCATTTATTTCTTGGGAAGAGTTCTTTTGGAAGATCGAAATAACTTAGCATCCGTTCCGGCTGCACTAATATTTAAAAGATCATCCTCGTCCAGTTCTTCCACATCATACCTGTCCTCGGTTTCCTTTATAATTTTTGATAACTTAGCATTGTTTTCAAACTTCTGAAAATCGAATAACTGCTTTAATTTTTCATCCATTAACTATCACCTCATTCCATTTATCATTTTTCGTAATTTTGGGGCAAATATATAGTCTCCAAATACTATATATATTACGAATTACGCACAATAAATGGCTACTTAAAATCTTCTTTCATAATCTCTTAACAGATTATTAATCCGAAGATTTACACTGTCAATATATGTTGAATCTTCTTCTTTATTAATTTTAAGCCATAAGCTTATTTTCGATGGTTTGTACTTTTCGCTTGAGGATACCATTTCCATCTTTATCTTCACGCTTTTTTGCTCGAACAGTGGAGTTAATGCGAATGATAGTCTGTCATCACTAAAAGACAGGTATCCAAGTTTTTCCTTTTCCCTGGTACAAATATATAGTCTGTGATTTTTAACCTCCAGAGGATAAACCACGCCATCACTAAGTATGCTATTTCCTTCTCTTTCGAGCATTGCCGTCACATAAAATATATCATAGTCATCTTCATTTTGAATATCCAGATTAAGATCAAATAACAGTTTTTTAGAATCTATGAACTGTCCTGCTAATAAATATGCTATCCTGGCCTGATATGAAATGAAATCGTCTTTAGGATTTTGGTCAATTCTTTCATCTATTTCGTCAAGAAGTTCCTTGCTAAGGTCAAAGATACTTTTTAAGAAAAGCCTGAACTCCTCGTCTTCAATCCATATATATTTGTCACGTGCAATGAGAATTGTTCCTAAAGAATTTCCTTCATGATCGATTACTTCATCGTAAATATTGCGTTTGGAAAAAGCATTTTCATTGATAGGAGAAGACCAGAAATTCTTAGATAGTGTCTTCTCCTTCTTAGCTCGTTTTTCTTCTTTGACAGACAGATTATTTAAGAAAGTATAGGCTTCATTAATTTCCTGCGCAGAATATCTGAAAGTATCCTGATTCTTCAATACATTATCAGGATGCGCAAGTCTCATAAGTTTCCTGTAGTTTTTCTTAAGCTCCGTCCTGTCAAATGGTTGTTTTAAATTTAATATTATGAGCGCTGTGTTTTGAGTCATAAAGTTTATTAATCAAAATCGCTTTCTAACAATACTCCACCTTGGTTAACCCCAGCACCTGCTAATAAACTAATGATTCCCGAGAAATCACCAATGTACCATTTCGAATCATATTTCACAAGATCGGCGCCTATATAAAAATCTTCACCATCACACTCGAATTCAATTGCTAGTGGATAATATTCTTCACATCCATAAATCTTTTTATTGATTTTAATGTTTTTCTCTATGCTATCATTTACCTTTTCGCCTCTTAGCCTTAATATTTTTTCTAATGTAATTGTGTCTTTGCATTCAATCGATGGTAATATTCTGTCAGTTTTTGATGGAAAATACTCATCTATCATATCGTCTATAGAATCAAATTCAGAAGCTGCAATTACCATACCATAGAATGTTGCATCTTTGTCCTGAAGACGGAATAATTGTCTATATATTTCTTTTGTAAGCCATCCTCTTCTATTTTCGATATTTATCTTTCGCATCACATCGCCGTTATTCACATATATTTGTGAATAAGGGGATAATACCTGTGATCTGTCTATAACTTTCTCTGGATCCATATTATCAACAACCGATTCTACAGCACAGCAGGCCAGCATGGCATCGATATCACCGTTTTTCATAGCCTCAAGATAATTCTCGAGCACTTCCTCTGGCGAATTAGCACCTCTTCCCTCTACTCTATTAGAGCCTCCAGCTAATGATCCTTTACTGAAAGGACTAATTCCTGGAAAAAGAAATAATACGACCACTGCCACCACTAAAATTAAAGAAATAATAATCATTGGAACATTGGATTTTTTCTTAGCTTTTGATGGCACTTTCACAACAGGTTCAACTATTTTTAACTGTTTAGCTCCGCATACAGGGCAAAACTCTGATCCCTCAGGAAGCTGGTTGTTACAATTAGTACAATACATTTTTGTTCTCCTTCATTGTTTATTTTGAATTAATTTCTATCGCAAAATCTGGAGCATCATAATACTCTTTACTTACATCAGCCCCGCATACTTTCTTTAAATATTCATTAGGATCACTAAATCCTGTGTTTTCATCGTAAGTCAGATACACATATTCACCATCCACATACTCCTGATACTTATGCTCAACTGTGCAGCCTTCAGCCCTGTCAAGTGCAAGAACCACATCCTTTGGATCATAATTCTCATCCAGCTCCCGAATTAGGTAGAATTCACAGAAATTATCCTCTGCATTACAGTCCATGATCGTAGTCCCATACTCTAAGTACGTTTCATCAACAAGCAGCGTTCCGGAAATCGCGTTTCTTCCAAAATATGCCTTAATTTCCAGATTTCCATCATGAGCGTATATAATGTCATTAGAAACCGATGCTCCAAGCGCATAAGAAATAACTAATGCCTTATCCATTGCATTCTTTGATTGAATGTAATAATAAGATGGAAGATACTCCATGACCTCATCCTTAAAAATATAGTCACTTATGTATTCGCCTGTAGAGGTTGGAATTTTACCACTAAGAAAGTCCTCATATAGCTTATCATTATTATCTTTAGAGCTTTCATCCTCAGCTTCTTCTATCTTATCGCTAGCTTTAGAAGAGCCCTCTTCAAAATCATGTCGTATACTCTTCGTGTTGTTTGACGAACAACCTACGAGTAAAACAAAAGATAAAATTAGCGAAATTAAAATTGTTTTCTTCATTAAAATTATTCAGTCCTTCTCATTTAGTTCCTTTATTGCTAAATTATATCATTACCCCATCCAGATTCTAAACGCTTAATATACTTTTCTGGATCTTCTTTCATCAATGCCATCATATAAAACGCTTTAAGTACCATCTTTTCCTTATTGCAGCTGGCGGGATTTTTTCCTATTTCGAGAATTAAATTATATTTCTCCATCTGATGAACATATAAATCAGCCAAACTATATCTGCCAACTCTTATTTCATCCTTAAAAGTATGATTTTCAAGGTAATATGTAAATTCTTCGAAAAGATCATTATATTTAAGGAGTTTAGCCCAAAGCTCATCTCCCCATTCATCTTCTAATTCAGCCAGTTCGCATAAATCATGCAAATATCCGTATATTTTTATGTATGTGGTTTCAACAACTATATTATTCATAATTCCTTAAATTCTTTTCTTAAATATACTTGTTTTTCATTTTTAGTATTACCCTCTTGTTTGTGCAAACAACTCCGCAAAGGCTCTCCACATACCTGGAGTAATACCCTCATTATTATCTATGGTTCCTGAAATAGTATCAGCATAATATCTCCAAAAACCATTTATGGGTAATCCTGTATCTTCATTTTCATATCCATGCCCCTCCCCTTCATCTGGATTAGCAACAACACGATCGCACATAGTACCAAGTGGTTGTAAAGTGTGCTGCCACTCATGAATCCAAGGTTCAGCTGGATACGTATTTCTTGAATCTCTGTCATATTCATATGTTGTATCTATTCTAACTTCGCAAAAACCATATGACTCTTCTAATATTCCATAGCCCAATCCTAGCCAGTCTGAATAGAATTTTGTATTCTCATCATTTGATAACTTCACACAACATATAACGGAATTATAATTCTTAAACAATTCTCTCGTATCATCGTCAAAGCATTCTGGCACTATTGAATTTTCCTCGTCCAAATAACTAATGGCAATATCATACACTAACACATTCTGCACTATATCTACATGTCCCTGACTAAGCTCTTCCACTTCAGATTCAAACATTTCGCTCATGTCATTTGAGTAGAAATCTATCTCGTCCTGTGTCATTTCGATAACATCATGCACTTTTTCATTTTTCTCATCTGTTCCATCTGCATCTATCTTTTGAACTACTACCCAAAGTACATTCCATTGTGGCACATAATCTAATTCCTCATAATATTCAACCGCATCCTGCATGGTATCGAATCCTTTAAGATGTGCAGGATCAAATTCGTCATCTAAGACATCAAAGCATTCAATATTTATATAAGAGAAATCTTCCTCTTCCACTTCTATTTCAACATCCGCAGTCAAGACATCCTTTTCATCCGGATATTTGTTTTCTACAACTGAATGTTCTTTTTTTGCATTGTCATTTTCTACCTTTTTACTATCATCACCACATGCTACAAGAGATGCAGTAATTAATATGAATATTATAAATGAATATATTTTTCTTTTCATAAAATACCTTTTATAAAATAAGGCAGTTTGAAAATTTCATCCAAACTACCTTATAACACTTTCCTAAATTATGAAATAATTTTTTCTACTGCTTTTCTACTTGTACGAAGAAAGCGTCTTCTTCCTCATTATAGTCTAACAAGTATTTACATCACAACCTGGTTCTTACCATTATGTTTTCCTTCATACAGGTTTTTGTCAGCTCTATTAATCAGCTCATCTCTGTCAGCTCCCTGAAAATATGCAGCTCCGCCTATAGTAATTGTAACCTGAATCTTTTCATCTTCATACGTTACTGAGCTTTCTTCAATAGCTTTTCTGCATCTTTCTGCTACTGACTTAGCTATATATCCGCCTGCTTTGATTATAATGAATATCTCTTCGCCACCCCATCTAAAAACCATATCCTCCGGGCGAACCTCATTCTTTATAATGCTGGCTATATTCTTTAATACCAGGTCACCACAATCATGGCCATAGGTATCATTTACATGTTTAAAATTGTCAATATCACACATAAGAAATGAAAAATCAGTTCCTTCTCCTCGAGCCATATAAAACGCTCTGTCGATAAACTCTTCAATAGATCTTCTATTATATAATCCAGTAAGAGCATCTACATTGGCTGATTTCTCCAAGTCCAAATTCTTATTCTCAAGCTGACCAGTTTCCTGATATGTTTTTTTAACGAACTCTGACATAAATTTAGCAGACACAAAGAAGGTAATCGACAAATTCATAAAAACAATAATACGTCTTGATATTTCACTAACAACAATCAGTGAGTAATCATTCTTTGAGCATGCTATTGTCACAATTATCAGCATTAAGTATGAAGCAAAAGATCCTTTTCTGGCAATACTTACTCCGGCGTCATTCACATAAGACAAATAAAACATAAGTGGTATCGTTCCAATGCTCAGATACTGGAATCCAAATGTAGGACCTAATACTACATAATGTGTCACTAGGAATATAGACATCGCAATAGTGCAGGCAGTAAAAATACCTCCATTTCTAACCGCTTTAATAACTAATAATCCCACTATCACAAAAAAGAAAGCTAAAACAGCATTTATTCCTGCCAGAACTGCGTTATTCTCTATTATGAATATAATCATATAAAGGATATGCATTACTGCTGTCAAGTGATACAGGATTGCATATGGTTTTCCTTTACCTTTTGCCAAATCTAAAATCTCTAATGTTTTCATTACAAGTTACTCCATATCCAGGAAACGAAACACTACAAAATAAAAAAAGGTATTTTATTACAAAATACCTCCGCAATCTCATCATATTCTGCAGCTGACTACCATGCTAAAGGTTCTAGAGCTTTGTGTCCTTACGTTTCCATAAGTTTACCCAATATTTACATTAAATATATTACTATTTTTCAACACCAAAGTCAATTTGTACGACTTTTTGATAACAAAAAAGGAACTCATTTCTGAGTTCCTTTAGCAGCGGTACAAGGATTCGAACCTTGAGATGACGGAGTCAGAGTCGATTACCTTATGCATTTCAAATATACAGAATTATTGATCTTCAGGCCAACGGTTTTTGCAATTGATCTAACACTATATAGTATCAACAGATTCATACGGATAACTATTTTCATACACTGTTTCAGGCGCAATGTCTATCTCACCATTATTCCATGTCATTACACCATGAAATATACTTACTTTAGTAAATACATCCTCCTTCTTTAATGGTTCAAACGCACTACCAGTTAATAATGTAGTGTCAAATAACCTTTTCTCCCCTGAGGTAAATGTTACAAGTATCATCCCTCCACGTAAAGGTAATGCATCTTGTACCTTTATTTCATCACAATTATTATTTGCATAGCAAATACCATTAACTATATACATATATTATCCTCCTACATTGGAGCTATCTTCTCAAAATGTTCACCCTTAACTGCTAAATTCCATGCAGCATAAGCCTCATCTTCATGAAATGCCAACCAACCTGTAATCATCTTCAACTGCTTATGAGGCAATGATCCTGCAAGCAATTCTCCATCTATACCAATTGTAGCCTCATATTCACCATAATAAACATGAACATGTGGTTTGTTATGCTGTTTAGTATCCATAAATAGCATGTAAATAACCATGCCTCCAAAGCGACTTAATTCAGGCATATCGACCTCCATACATTTTTAACAACTGTTTTTATATTATCATAGTAACATTTACTTTTAAACCTTCTTTATCCTAGGCGATGGAGTAAACTTACTGTCAGTTGGAAATAATTAGAGATACCCTAAGATTTTTGTTTACTACTATTAATCTTATCAGGTATAGTATACGCTAAATACCCTCTATCTATTAATGGCTTCAGATAATTTGCCTGAAGACTTCCACGATCTACTTTTCCAGTATGCTCAAGTATTTCTTTTGTACTATGTGATTCTTTACAGTACTCAAGAATTTCTATTAATGTATCTACATCTTCATTTATTTTCTTCAAATCGTCCAATAAGTCTTCTTGTGGGTCAACTTGTTGGTTAACTTGTAGGTTGACTTGTGGGTTAACTTGTAGGTCGGACAGATTGCCATTTGCACTTTGGTGATTATCTTTATTATAAAAATCTGCATTATATATAGTGGCTTTCAATATAAATGCATCCTGATAATATGTTGGTAGCTTTAATCCAGCATCCTCAAGTTCATCACACATACGGTCTACACCTTCTCCGAATTCTTTTACAAACTCGTATACTTTCAAAAATTCAGCTATCTTAGGATTTCTCGAAAAATGTGTAGTGCGTATATTATCTGGTCGCACTAACCCAGGGAGCTTCCCTGGACTCTCCACAACCAAATGGTCATCAAACATCTTTATCTGTATATCTCATGATTCCAAAATAAATACAGTGGTAAACTTACTGTATTTGTTTCATTAACCATGTTTGAAGCTATATTTTTTAGAGAAGTTTTATAGCCCGTTTTAGGACTAAATTTCTGGCAAAACTGCTTATAGCTTTTTGCCTGCGTATTTGTAGCCGCTTTAACTTCTATAGGAACTATGTTTCCATCTTCTTCATATATAAAATCAAGTTCTGCTGTATTTCCAGATCTCCAATAATAAGGACACTTATTTAAGCTAAGAAGTTCATTCATCACATAGTTTTCTGTGATTGCACCTTTTGCTGTTTTTAGTGTATCGTTCTCATCCATATAGTCTTCATAAGTTAATCCTAATCGCCTACTAAGTAACCCTATATCTGACATATACACTTTAAAATACGTTGCATCAGCATTAAAAGCTATGGGTATCTCAGCATTTTCTACTAACTCCAATATATGAATTAATCCTGCGTTTTTAAGCCACTGAAGAGATGCTTCAAGTTCATGTGCTCTTTTTCCCTCTTTTACGTGCGAAAAAACAAATTTATTATTATCCTTTGCTAACTGCTTAGGCACTGACTCCCAAATCATACGTAGTTTTTCCAATTCGGATATCGGCGCATGCTTAGAAAAATCATCAGCATAATCGGATAGTATCTCGTTTTGTATTTCTATTACAGTACCGAAATCCTTGTTCTCTACATAGTCAAAAACAACCTCAGGCATTCCACCAACTACGTAGAACGTTTTTAATAACTGTTCTAGTGGCTTTGAATAAGTCTCTGGAATTTCACGATTTACATCCCATTTTTCAAAGAGATCAATATATCCATTTTCTCCCATTGCAATAAGAAATTCCTTAAAGTTCATGGGATACATCTGCATACGATTAACTTTACCTACAGGAAAAGATATATTCTCTTTTTTTAAGGCAACACCAAGAAGCGAACCTGCACAAACCACGTGTAAAGCAGAAAAATCTTCACAAAAATACTTCAACGAAGTAATAGCTTTGGGACACTCCTGTATTTCATCAAAAATAAGCAACGTTTTCCCAGGAATAATCTTAGTCTTTTCTAAAAATTCAAGTTCACTTATTATTCTATCTATATCAAAATCATAATCAAATATATCTGCATATTTTCTATTGGATTCAAAGTTGATATAGCAGATATTGTCAAAGTTCTGTTTCCCAAATTCTTTTAATACATATGTTTTTCCACACTGTCGAACACCTGTAATCATCATAGGTTTTCTTCGTCTGCTATCTTTCCACTTAACCAGTTCCTGTGATATCTCTCTATACATATATAAATCCTCCAACAACAAAAGTCCTATGACTTTTGTTAATATAATAACATTTTTCATAGGACTTTAGCAAATACATCAATATTTTTCATAGAACTTCGTGATAATCGTCACAAAAAAGGAACTCATTTCTGAGTTCCTTTAGCAGCGGTACAAGGATTCGAACCTTGAGATGACGGAGTCAGAGTCCGTTGCCTTACCGTTTGGCGATACCGCTATATTGTGACCACTCCATCATATGAACTTCATGGTCGATTGGGTTGGGCTGTATTACGATTTCTCGCGTACGAGTGATATTATATATGATATATTTTTATAATGCAAGCACTTTTTTAACGCCTGAAGCAAAATGCATATACTTCAGGCGTTAATATACAATAGTTCTTTACTTTTTCTCGTTACGAAGGCCTTCAATGAAGTGCGAAATCTTCTCCATCGCAATCTTAAGCTTCTCAATAGAATATGCATAAGATATTCGAAGGAATCCTTCTCCCGAATCTCCAAAAGCTGTTCCAGGAACAACTGCAACCTTCTCCTCCTGAAGAAGTCTCATAGCGAATTCATCTGATGACATTCCGAATTCCTTAATGCATGGGAATACATAGAAAGCGCCGAATGGTTCGAAACATTCCAAGCCCATCTCTTTGAACGCTTCCATTAAGAATCTTCTTCTTTGGTTATATGAATCTCTCATCATAGCAACATCATCGTCACCATTCTTAATTGCTTCAACTGCTGCATACTGGCTTGTTGTTGGGGCACACATGATAGCGAACTGATGAATTTTAAGCATTTGCTTAATGATTACCTCTGGTCCACATGCATATCCAAGTCTCCAGCCTGTCATGGCATACGCTTTTGAAAAACCATTAATTAATATGGTTCTCTCCTGCATTCCTGGAAGTGAAGCAATTGATACGTGCTTATCCTTATATGTAAGCTCTGAATAGATTTCATCAGAAATTACGAACAAGTCGTTTTCAATAATAATAGAAGCAATTTCTTCTAAATCCTTTCTTTCCATAATGGCACCTGTTGGATTATTAGGGAAAGGAAGTATCAATATCTTAGTTTTGTCAGTAATTGCACTACGTAACTCTTCAGCAGTTAATCTGAACTCATTTTCTGCCTTAAGCTCCAATATTACAGGCTTAGCATCTGCCAAAATAGCACATGGTTCATAAGAAACATAGCTTGGCTGAGGGATTATTACCTCATCCCCTGGGTCACACATAGCTCTTAATGCTATATCAATTGCCTCTGAGCCACCAACAGTAATCACTATTTCGTTTTTAACATCATAGCTGATTCCCTGAGTTCTTTTAAGGTAATTGTTTATTTCTGTTCTTAATTCTGTTAATCCTGAATTAGATGTATAGAAGGTCTTTCCCTTCTCAAGTGAATATATACCCTCATCTCTTATATGCCATGGCGTATCAAAGTCAGGCTCACCTACGCCCAAAGATATAACATCGTCCATCTCAGCTGCTATATCAAAAAACTTACGTATTCCTGAGGGCTTTATGCTTACTATTTTTGATCCTAATGGATTTCTCATGGTGTTACAATCTCCCTGGTATCTTCATTACTCTTATTCAAAATGGTTCCGTGATCCTTGTACTTCTTCAATATGAAGTGAGTTGCTGTGCTCAAGACACCATCCAATGTCGAAAGCTTATGTGACACGAAACTAGATATTTCCTTTAAAGACTTACCTTCAAGTGAAACCAAAAGATCATATCCACCGGAAATAAGGTATACACTGTTTACTTCAGGATACTTATATATTCTTTCAGCAAGATTATCAAATCCCTGACCACGCTGAGGAGTAATTCTAACCTCGATTATGGCTGAAACCTTCTCAATTGAAGTCTTTTCCCAGTCAATCATAGTATGGTATCCACATATGATTCCTTCATCTTCCATCGCCTTGAGCTCATTCGCGACTAAAAGCTCGTCCGCGCCCAAACGTATGGCCAGTTCTTTAACTTCGATGCGACTGTTCTTTTCAACAATTGATAGAATCTGTTCTCTCATGATAATCCCTTCTTCCTAGTATATTCTTTAGTTCATCCTTCCTTATATGCTGAAGGAATCCCCTCTCTTCATCATTAATAACTATCTTATCATTATCTTCTTTAGTTGTGTAGCCTACAATTCTTCCCAGAATGCCATTCTCTTCAAGCAAAGATATCATCCTCGCCCCATCTTCTGTAACTATTACGGCTGATGAACCTGAAAATAATGCATACGGGTTAACTCCTAAGAATTCACACACCTCTACAGTCTCCTGCTTGATAGGAATGTCCTTAATGTTAACCCGTATTCCACATTTAAGAGTCTTAGCCATTTGAAACAACGCTTCAAATATCCCGAACTCTGTATATTCCTTTGCATACGCGGCACCATTTTCAAGAGCTATTCTGACATCTTCTATAGGCTCTAAATCATTTGATGCTTCTGGAAGATTCTCATCAAAACACGAAGCCTCATCTATGAGCCACTCCGGATATCTTGATATGAGTTCACTATATCTTTCTCTTGCTAATATTGCAGTTCCGCGAATACCAATATATTTACTAATTATAATATCCATATTAAAACGTCTGTCTAAAAAACAACGCCACTAATTAAACCTGTGGCTCTTCAGCGTTCTGCTGCTGTTGCTCAGCCAGTCTTTGCTGCTCTTCCAATGCCTTCTGATACTGAGCAAGTGCCTCTGCGTTAGGATCCTGGGAAGGAGTATTGCCGGCTTTAATAGAAGCAGCTACCGCCTTAATTGTATCAATACTTCCTGATGCCATGGCGTTTTCAATAGCAGCCTTAGCATTAGGATCATCTGTTGCTGTACCAACCATAGCATATTTCTTAGTTGGGGCATATGTGCTTGTATTAACTAATTCTCTGGTCTCCTGACCATTCTGGGTCACAACCTTCCAAAGATTAGCCTTATAACCTACATGTGCTGACTGAACCTTAACTGAACCTACAGGCATTGAACCATCTGGGAATATATCTTCTCCCTCTGGTACAGTCTTACTTACAATTTCGCTTTCATATTCAACAGTTCTTCCTTCTGGTCTTGTTTCATGACCATACATGTTAATATGAAGCTGCTTTTCGCTATCAGTATATGCTTCAATATAAATTGGCGCATCTGTGTTATTTCTGAATTTAAAGTCAATTCCTGATGCCTCTGAAATAGTTGCATCCCTTGCAGGATCAACATATCCAACTATCATGGCATGATTTCTACGACTGGTAATCTCAAGTTCTGAATAAAGAACTGCATTATAGAGTGTTGAAGAAACCTGACAGATTCCACCACCCATGCTATCTACTACCTTACCTGAAGAATATGCTGCCGCCATTCTGTATCCATTCGCTTCTGTGAATGGCTTGATATGATCGTAGAATGAATACTCTTCGCCTGGATAAATAATGTCTCCATTAATTAGTGAAGCTCCATTAGCTACATTTTCACTTCGACCCGCTGCTGATGACTTAAAGCTTGTGGTATATGAACCCAAAAGATCTTTTACTTTTGATAACTGTTCATAAGAACCTTCTGGATCATCATTCTGAATAACTAATCTGAATGCAGTATTCTCTCCAGTCCATGAATTGCACAGGAAATCCTCTAAAGCATTCGCTGAAGCTTCCACATCAAGAAAGCTTCCTGATACTCCCTGATTAATTACGAACTGTCCGTCAACTCTGGTTAAAGCACCCTCCTGGCCCTGCATATCATATGTAGCACACTTCTCATTTAAAATTGAGAGAATCTTTTCTCTATCAACAGAATATTTGATATCGTAAATCTGGTTAGTATAGTCTAAATCCTTTTTAGCCTTATATCTTTGGACTATATTTCCTGAATGGCCAATAACAATAGCTTCATCCACAATTTCCGGATTACTCCAGGCAAAACCTACCTCTTCAGGTGTAATTACCACTTCTTCATCATTTACTGTATATAGAACTATACTTCTGTGAGCTAGTTCATCTGCGCAGGTCATAATCGCATTCTTCGCCTGCTCTTTAGTATATCCTCCAAGAGGAATATTCCCTGCATAGACACCCTGAAGAATAATATTATCACTCGATGAGCCTACACTATATGCACTTGAAACGCCAAGCAGTCCTACTGTCAGCGTACTAATAATTAAACCTTTTAATACAGCACTAAATATCTTCTTCATACTGTCCCCTTGCGCCTTAACTGTGCCATTCTACAAGTTTGCTTTAACGTACCAAAGATGCTATCATTGGAATAATCATAGCTATAACAAGTAAAATTATGATTACCACTGAAAATATTTTTTTCGATCTTTTATTGTGAAAATTGAACATATTTACCTTCCCATCTTTGGTTATTCTACTGAAAGGAATTATAATATGAAATACCCCATATTTGCAAGTTTTATTATATTTTCACTTACACTTATGTACCTTATTCGTCGTCGTCGTCAAAAAGAAGAAACTACGTACAAATCTTTCCTCGACGAAGAGCTTAGAGCTAACAGTGTAAGAAAGAAATCACTTGATGACCTTAAACTTATCACCATACCTTTTGATACACTTCCCATGAATATTTTAAAGGATGATCCTAAGGTTAAAGAATGTCATAGGATACTTAAGGATTTAGCCGATAATCCAATAGCTAATCTGACTGGATTTACTAATACAGAGCTCAAATTCAAATATGGTGCTCCCAATCTTGAAATCCTATCAAGATATGATGCTTCATATACATCGCTTGCACGTACGTTATCTACATGGGCACATATTCTTTTCGAAAACGGTTATGAAGCTGAAGCGTTATCTATTCTTGAGTTCGCTGTATCCACTAATACGGATGTTCGCACCACCTATGATTTGTTAGGCAAAATATATAGTTCTCACCATCAAAGTGAAAAAATTAAGGAATTGATTTCGGTGGCTACCAAAATCAACTCCTTGAATAAAAATCCTATTTTGAATATTCTCGACAAACATCTTTCAGAAAGCAATTCTGACAATCAGGCTTAGGAGCTGTACAGATTGTACGACCTAATGTGATTAAATCAATGTTCCAAAGGATCCAATGGTCCTTTGGAATTTTTTTCATTAAGTCAAACTCAATTTTAACCGGATCAGTTTCCTTCGTAACTCCAAGCTTTTTCGAAATTCTTTTAACATGGGTATCTACTACAATGCTTGGATCATGATAAATATTTCCTCTTATCACATTAGCAGTTTTTCTACCTACACCAGCTAAAGCTGTCAATTCCTCTACTGTCTTAGGAAGAATTCCATCATGCTTTTCAATAAGCTGTCTGCAGCATTCTATTATATTCTTTGCCTTATTATGATAAAAGCCTGTTGAGTGTATATCTTTTTCAAGTTCCGAAAGATCTGCCTTTGAAAATGCTTCGATACTGGGATACTTTTTAAACAAATCGCGCGTCACTATATTAACTCTAGCATCAGTACACTGTGCGCTTAATATAGTCGCAATTAATAACTGCCACGGTTCTTCATATTCTAAAAAGCACCTGTAATCTGTTCCGTAAGTTTCATCTAAAAGTTCAATTATCTTCTTAACTCTTACTTTTATTTCCAAAACTTCTTTTTCTTGTCCTTTTCAGCATCTACTTTTTCTGCCGCATGCAGGCTGTCTCCTGTAAGTTCATCGAACTTCTTAAGAAGATCCTTTGCTTCCTGACTCAGTTTCTCCGGTGTTTCAACAACCAGTGTCACATAATGATCACCTCTTACACTGTCATTCATCAGCTTAGGAACACCCTTTCCTTTAAGTCTGACCTTGGTTTCAGTCTGAGTTCCGGCTTTTACTTCGTAAATAACCTTTCCATCAACTGTATCTACGACAATTTCACCACCCAGTGCAGCAACAGCAAAAGATACAGGTACTGTAGAGTAGATATTGTAATCATCTCTTTGGAAAATCGGATGTCTTGAAACAATTACTTCAACGAGTAAATCACCTCTTGGACCACCATTTAATCCAGGCTCACCCTTGTCTCTTATTCTTACACTCTGACCATTGTTAATTCCGGCTGGAATTTTAACCTGAATCTTCTTCTTGCTGGCAATATATCCATTTCCATTACAGTCTGGACACTTTTCTTTAACAACTTTTCCAGATCCATTACAATCCGGACATGTCTGAACATTTCTGACTGTTCCGAAGAACGACTGAGAGGTAAATACAACCTGACCCTTTCCACCACATTTAGGACATGTTTCTGGATTCGTTCCTGGCTTAGCACCTGTTCCATGACATTTAGGACATTCATCCTTAAGTGTAAGTTCAATCTCCTTCTCAACGCCAAAAACGGCCTCCTCAAAGGTCACTCGTACGCTGGTACGAATGTTAGCACCCTTCATTGGTCCGTTGCTGGCTCTTCTTGACCTTCCACCGCCAAAAAAATCACCAAATATATCACCGAATATATCGCTAAAATCTGCTGAATTGAAATCAAAGCCTCCGAAGCCACCGCCTCCAGCACCACCTTCAAAGGCAGCATGACCGAACTGATCATATTGTCTTCTCTTATCAGGATCTGAAAGTACAGCATAAGCCTCTGATGCTTCTTTAAACTTCTTTTCAGCCTCAGCATCACCCGGATTCATATCCGGGTGATACTTCTTAGCTAAAACTCTATATGCTTTTTTAATGGCTGCATCATCTGCAGACTTCTCGACTCCGAGGACTTCGTAATAGTCGCGTTTAGTCTCTGCCATAATTATACCTCTCTGTAGTCTCCGTCAACTACATCTCCTTCATCCTGAGTTGTCTCAGCACCCTGTGCATCAGCTCCCTGTGCGAAGCCTGACATATCTGGGCCTGCGCCCTGTGCACCCTGCATTGCTTCATACATCTTAGTGAATACACCCTGAGCAGAAGTTGTAAGCTTTTCTTTAGCAGCCTTCAACTCATCTAAATCAGAATCTGACATTTCCTGATCCTTAGTTCTCTCAAGAATATCCTTAACAGCCTTAATATCAGCTTCAACTGCGGATTTTTCATCTGCAGAAATCTTGTCACCTACATCATTTAATGCCTTTTCTGTCTGGAATACGAATGAATCAGCGTCGTTTCTTGTATCAACTGCTTCTTTACGCTTCTTATCCTGTGCCTCGTATTCCTGTGCTTCCTTAACAGCCTTATCGATATCCTCATCAGACATGTTAGAACCAGCTGTGATTGTAATGTGCTGCTCCTTACCTGTTCCAAGATCCTTAGCAGATACGTTAACGATACCATTAGCATCAATATCAAACGTTACTTCAATCTGAGGTATTCCACGTGGAGCTGGAGCAATTCCATCAAGTCTGAACTGTCCAAGAGACTTATTATCCTTAGCGAACTGTCTCTCACCCTGTAATACATTGATATCTACTGCTGACTGATTATCAGCTGCTGTAGAGAATACCTGGCTCTTCTTAGTAGGAATAGTTGTATTTCTCTCGATTAATCTTGTTGCAACTCCACCCATTGTTTCGATTGACAAAGATAAAGGAGTTACATCAAGAAGAAGGATTTCACCAGCACCAGCATCTCCTGCTAACTTACCACCCTGAATTGATGCACCTAATGCAACACATTCATCAGGATTTAAGCTCTTAGATGGCTCTTTTCCTGTTAACTGCTTAACCTTATCCTGAACTGCAGGAATACGTGTTGAACCACCAACTAAAAGAACCTGTCCGATATCTGCGTTAGTTAATCCAGCATCCTTCATGGCATTCTGTACTGGAATTGCTGTTCTTTCAACAAGATCGTGTGTTAACTCATCAAACTTAGCACGTGTTAAATTCATATCAAAGTGCTTAGGACCCTCAGCTGTAGCTGTGATGAATGGTAAGTTAATATTAGTTGTAGTTGCTGAAGATAATTCTTTCTTAGCCTTTTCAGCAGCTTCCTTTAATCTCTGAAGTGCCATCTTGTCAGTTGAAAGGTCAACACCCTCAGCCTTCTTGAACTCATCAATCATATACTGAGTTAACTTATTATCGAAGTCATCACCACCTAAGTGAGTATCACCATTTGTTGCCAATACTTCGATAACACCATCACCGATTTCAATGATTGATACATCGAATGTACCACCACCTAAGTCGTATACCATAATCTTCTGTTCTTTTTCATTATCAAGACCATAAGCTAAAGCTGCAGCTGTTGGCTCATTAATAATTCTCTTAACATCAAGTCCTGCAATCTTACCAGCATCCTTTGTTGCCTGACGCTGAGCATCGTTAAAATATGCAGGTACTGTAATTACAGCTTCTGAAACATTTTCTCCTAAGTAGCTTTCAGCATCAGCCTTTAACTTCTGAAGAATCATAGCTGAAATCTGCTGTGGTGAATACTTCTTATCGTCGATGTTACGGCCATTATCTGTACCCATATCTCTCTTAATAGAAGAGATTGTCTTTTCTGCATTAGTTACTGCCTGACGCTTAGCAGGCTCACCAATTAATCTCTCACCTGTCTTAGTGAATGCAACTACTGAAGGAGTTGTTCTTGCGCCTTCTGCATTCGCGATAACTGTAGGCTTACCACCTTCCATAACTGCTACGCAGCTGTTTGTTGTTCCTAAATCAATACCAATAATCTTACTCATTTTATTTTCCTCCTAGTATATTTGAATGAATTAATATTTATTGAACTACCGCAACCATTGAATGTCTTACGACCTGACCACGATATGTATATCCTTTTTGAAGCTCCTGTGCTATAACACCGGATTCATATTCATCTGACTCAACCTGCATCACTGCATTATGAAGATCAGGATTAAATTCACAGCCTACTGCTTCAATCGGCTTAACCTCAAGCTTCTCAAGCTCAGTCATAAGCTGCTTATATATCATCTCCATTCCTTCGGTGAATGGCTTACCCTTTTCTTCTTCCGGAACTGTCGCTAATCCTCTTTCGAAGTTATCCACTACAGGAAGTATTTTCTCAACTACTGATTTAGCTCCCGTTTCGAACATCTGGGTCTTTTCTTTTTCTGTACGATTTCTGAAGTTTTCGAATTCAGCTAACTGACGCTTAACCTTATCTTCAAGTTCATCAACCTTTTCCTTAAGAGCATCGCTTTTCTTATCCTGCTTATTCTTCTTTTTTGATGATTTCTTGTCTTCAGCTTCTTCTACTATAACCTCAGGGTCATCTCCTGCTATTGTTTCTGTTTCTTCTTCTATTTCTTGATTATTCATTTCATCATCAAGTATTTCTTTTTCTTCCATAACGAAACCTCCCAACTACTTCTTTTTATATAAATCATCTAATTGATGAGTTATATTCTTTAATGTACTTACTACCTTGTCGTAATCCATTCTTTTTGGACCAACAATTCCGATAGTTCCTTTCATTCCTTCGCCAAGCTCATATGTTGCAGTAACGACACTACAGTCCTTCATGGTCTGAACTGGAGTTTCTTCTCCTATATAAACCTGAATTCCAGCCTCTGACTCATTCAATAATGATTCATTAACAAGCTGTGTTAATAACTGCTTTTCCTCAAAGGTATGTATAATATCTGATGCCTTTTGATTATCTGAAAGCTCTGGATATTTAAATATATTAGTTGCTCCTGATGTATATATCTGAAGATCTTCTTCAACCTTGATTGAATCTGCTATCGCATCAATAACTTCTGAAACCACATCCTGATGCAAACCAGCCTGTTGCTTCATCAACGTAATCATCGGAAGATTAATCTCCTCTATTGCCTTACCACAAAGGTTAGTATTAAGAAGAAGATTTAGCTTAAGTAATGTTTCATCGCTTAATTCATCATTAACCTGAATAACATTATTCTTAATTACATTTCCTTCTGCGACTACTACAGCTAAAATCTGGTTTTCATCCATTCTTGAAAGCTGAAGGAATTTAACTTTATTTCCCTTAACCGCCGGAGCAGTAACCATTGTTGCGTAATTAGTATTAGTAGCAAGCACCTTGGCAACGCTTTTTAGCATTTGCTCCATCTTTTCTTCGCGCTCAATAATTACTTCTTTTAATTCTTCAATCTCTTTGTCTTTGTTTTCCATCATCATATCAACATAAAGTCTGTAACCTTTATCTGATGGAATACGACCTGCTGAAGTATGAGGCTGAAGTATATAGCCCATTTCTTCAAGATCTGACATCTCATTTCTTATTGTCGCCGGGCTAAGCTCGAGGTCCGTATATTTTGAAATGGTACGACTGCCAACCGGCTCACCAGTTTCAAGATAATTTTGAATTATCGCTTGTAATATCTTGTTTTTTCTATCATCCAATACCATTTTGTAACCTGTCACCTTCCAGCAAAATATCGTTTGCTGATTATGTGTCCCTGCTTATCAAGCGCTTTCTGTTTGTTAGCACTCGTATAACTGGAGTGCTAGTATCATGTTCATGTATAATCTAACACTTACCCCTGTACATGTCAATACACCTAATTATAAAGAAATTATAAAAAAAGCAGCACCCTAAGGTACTGCTTTAATCGCTTTCTTAAACTAATTTTTAAAAATATTAGATGAAGAAAGAACCTGTAACATCACCATTGATTACATAGTATGCTGTGCTTTCTTCTGGCTTAACATATAACTCAACTGACTTGAAATCAGCTGCCTTGCCCTTTAAGTCGTACTTCCATACATCCTTAGCAATATTTACTAAATCATCTGGAGTATATGACTTTCCGCAAAATTCAAAATTAACTACAGCCTTTGTTGCTACTGCCTTAGCTGCTGCTGGCTTCTTAGCTGGAGCTGCTTTCTTTGCAGGTGCCTTCTTTGCAGGTGCTGCTGCCTTAGGAGCTTCCTTCTTAGCTGGAGCTTTTGCTGCTACTGCCTTAGCTGCTACTGCTTTAGCTGCTGCTGGCTTCTTAGCTGGAGCTGCTTTCTTTGCAGGTGCCTTCTTTGCAGGTGCTGCCTTCTTAACTACTTCTTTCTTAGGCTCTGCGGCCTTAACTTCTTCTTTCTTTGCTTCAGCGATAGGAGTTACCTTAGCGATAACTTTAGCTGTTGCCTTCTTTTCTTCTGCCATGATAAATCTCCTTTCATATAAACATATCACGCACAAATCCCATAGTTACACATAGATTATTAAATATCCACGCCTAACCTTAACCTATGATTTTAAAAATGTCAACCATTTTGTTTAATAATTTTTTCCTAAGAAAACTATATATTTATATCACTTTTTAACAATAAATCTATGCTTCCTTCGATCTGATAATAGAAATCATGAAAAGATATTCCGAAATCAAAAAGGCACTGATTAATATTCCACCTACAATATCAGTAAACCAATGTACACCTGAGAGGAATCTGGCAATTACCATTATTACCATTAAAACAAGTGAACCTATGGTACAAATTTTCTTTGCCAATTCATTCTTAATTCTTATCTGAAACTGCAGTGCAGCTGTGAAAAATACGCTTACAGCCATTAACGTATGTGAAGATGGGAAGGATGCCTCCGGACCTTCTCCTAAATCCCATGGTCTATAGTTTAGAATCACTATTTCGAAGAAGAAGTAGCAGATGAATACAAATATATAGAACACACCTAATGCATATATATCTTTGTCAACCTTCAATAAACTCTTTCTGGAAATAGCCTGCGACAGACCTAAAAATGCAAAAAATGCAATCACTAAAAAAGCCATATAACCAATATATTTTGAAAGATTATACCAAAACATATTTAATCCAATCGCATCCTTAAGAGCAATATTAATGGTTGAAAAACCAATATCTGTATTCTCTATACCTAAGGGTTTTACATCTACTCTGGCTGCACAGATAGTGAACACCACGAATACTACAAACAAAATTGCTGTATATATGAACGACTTTTTAACACGTTCCTGCATACTATTTCCTACTTTCCACAGCGCTTTTGAAATCACATTCCAACACGCTTTCAATTCATTATTTGTTTAAATTATCTTCCGTAACACTCTTTTACGAATTTACGAAGTGCTGGCAGGGATCTTTCAACCTTTTCAGTATCAATACAATATGCCATTCTAAAATATCCTTTTACTCCGAAGCTGTCAGATGGAACCAGGATTAAATCATAATCCTTCGCTTTATTACAAAATGCTACAGCGTCATCCTCTAATGCTTTAGGGAAAATATAGAATGTTCCACCTGGCTTAACAACCTCGAAGCCAAGACTTGTAAGTTCGTTATATAAAAGATTCATATTCTTTTCATAGATTGACATATCTGATGTCTTGTCAAGAACTCTGGCAACACCGTACTGCATCATTGATGAAGGACAGTTATGTCCAATACCTCTTGAAATCTGTGAACAAATTACTGAAATAAGCTCTGCATCAGTACACTTAGGATTAGCTGCTACATATCCAATTCTTTCACCAGGAAGTGAAATGGATTTAGAATATGAATAGCACGAAAGTGTATTATCATAGAATTTTGATACATATGGTGCATCAACACCATCAAATACTATTTCTCTATATGGCTCGTCAGATAATATGAAGATATCGTGTCCATATTCCTCCTGCTTCTTATATAAATAATCTGCAAGCTTAGTAAGAGTTTCTTTACTATATACAACTCCTGATGGATTGTTAGGAGTATTAATCAATAATGCTGCAACATTTTCGTTGAACATTTTGTCAAGTTCTTCAAAGTTAATCTGAAAATCTACTGTATTTGCTGGAACAACCTTAAGAACAGCACCAGATGTATTAATGTATGGATTGTACTCTGGGAAGTATGGAGCGAATGTAAGCACCTCATCTCCCGGCTTAGTTACACATCTTACAGCGTGCGCAATGGCGCCAGCAGCACCTGAAGTTGGGAAAATGTGGTTTCCTGTATAATTCATTCCGAATCTTTCGTTAAGACTCTTGGCTATAGCATCCTTTACTGATGCAATACCAACTGATGGGCTATATCCATGCAATTCCATTGAACTCATGGTATCAACCATTTCTTTAATTCCTTCATTAAATTCTGAAGGGACCGGAACCGATGGATTTCCAAGACTATAGTCAAATACATTCTCGTATCCTATCTCTTTTCCTCTTTCTGTAGCGAACTCAGATAACTGTCTGATAACTGATTTTCCCTGTAACATTGCCTTATACTGTTCGTTAATCATTTTTATTCTCCAATTCTTATTTCAAGATATCCAAGCAGCTTAGCCTGATCATATTCTTCCATAATTCCATCGTTAGGATCATAGTACTTTCCATCGAAATATAATAAATAGTGACAGAATCTTCCCATCTTCTCCATAAGAACTGCACATTTAGGAAGTGTTGTAGGCTCACCTTCTGTGTAGATAATGATATCGCTGTGGTCAATTCCGTAATAATTGAGTGCTGAAATAACCAGTCCCATAGTTGCCTGCCATTCTCTGCAACCCATAACGGAACATACCTCTGCGATAGTAACACCTGCTAACATGGCAACTACTGTCTGTCCACATGTTCCATCTATTGGCTGAATTATTATATCAACATCATCAATTTTTCTGATCGGATAATCAACAGAATAAGGACTATTATGGTTCATCTGAATCAAAGAACCACCTACATGCATTAATACTTTATGTACTTTGGATGTATCAACATGTGCTACTTCCTCATTACTAAGGTGAATAACATAGTTTCCTTTTTCTTCAGGAAGAAGTTCACAGTATATAAGCTTATTATCAAGCATGATTTCAGCATTAATAGAATCTCTTTGCTTACATACTTCCCATACATTAAAAGGAATTCTGATACAGAATATATCATCCTGTTTTTCAATTTTTCCATTAAAGAAATATCTCATTACTACCCTCCAAGAATTAAATACTATACCTCAAAAAGCATATCGCCATATGTAGGAACCGGCCACATAGACTTGTCCATGACAAGTTCAAGCTCATCAGTTGGTTTTCTTAAGTCTTCCATAGCCTTCACTGCGTTATCCTTTATATAGAAAGCTTTTTCCTTCACATCAGATATCTTCTTAATCTTTTCTTCAATCATACGAAGATTCTTTAAGGCTTCATTCATTGCTGTAAGCTTTTCCTGAACTACCTTAAGCATTTCCATCTGAACTGTAGCATCCATTCCTGCATTCTCAACCGCATTAATTGAATCAGCCAGAATTTTAGTATATTTAACAGCTGCTGGCATATACTTTCTGGCCATCATATCTATCATAGTCTGAATCTCGATATTAACCGTCTTAATGTATGATTCATAGAGAATCTCTACTCTTGACTCTAATTCTGACTTAGTGAATATACCGAATTTTTCAAATAACTTAACTGACTTTTCGGTTACTAAGGTATCAACAGCATCCACCATTGTCTTAAGGTTAGGTAATCCACGGCGCTTTGCTTCTTCAACCCATGCCTCTGAATAGCCATCTCCATTGAAGATAACTCTTCTGTGCTTAGTCAAATATTCCTTAATAATATCATGTACTTCATCATCAAAATTAGGAGCCTTCTCAAGTCTGTCAGCCGCTTCGCAAAAAGCTTCTGCAACAATCGCATTAAGAATTGTGTTAGGGCTTCCTATTGAATCAGAGGATCCAACTGATCTGAACTCAAACTTATTACCTGTGAAAGCAAATGGAGAAGTTCTATTTCTATCTGTTCCATCCTTCTTAACATCCATCAATGTGGATACGCCAGTCTGAAGCACTCCACCCTGCAAAGAATGTGAAGCTTCACCTGTTTCAACAAGCTGAGTCACAACATCATCAAGCTGATCTCCTAAGAAAATTGACATGATTGCTGGAGGTGCTTCTGCAGCTCCGAGTCTGTGATCGTTTCCTGGGTCAGATGCGCTCTGACGCAAAAGATCTGCATGTGTGTCAACAGCTTTTATGATACATGCTAAAACTAATAAAAACTGTATATTTTCATTAGGTGTAATACCTGGATCTAAAAGGTTAACACCATTATCCGTAACTAATGACCAGTTATTATGCTTACCTGAACCATTAACTCCAGCAAATGGCTTTTCATGAAGAAGACATGTGAGTCCATGGTTGAAAGCTACTCTCTTCATTGTTTCCATTACTATCTGATTATGATCAGTAGCAATATTAGCCTCTTCGTAGATTGGAGCAAGCTCATGCTGGGAAGGTGCAACCTCGTTATGCTGAGTTTTAGCTGTAACTCCCATTTTCCACAGCTCCACATTAAGATCTGTCATGAAGCTTCCGACTCTTTCACGAATTACACCAAAGTAATGATCATCCATCTCCTGTCCTTTTGGAGCTGGCGCACCAAACAGTGTTCTTCCTGTGAATACCAAATCATCTCTATTTAAATAGCTCTCTCTGTCAATTAAGAAATATTCCTGTTCTGCACCAACAGATACAGTAACTTTCTTTGCTTCCTTATTACCAAATAATCTTACAATTCTTAAAGACTGCTGATTAATAGCCTCGAGCGAACGAAGAAGTGGTGTCTTCTTATCAAGTGCTTCTCCTGTATATGAACAGAACGCTGTTGGAATACATAGTATAGAACCTACTGCAGTTTCTTTAAGAAATGCTGGAGAGGTTGTATCCCATACTGTATATCCTCTTGCCTCGAAAGTAGACCTCAATCCACCTGATGGGAAAGATGAAGCATCCGGCTCACCCTTAATAAGTTCCTTAGCCGAAAAAGAAAGAATCATCTTTCCATCCTTTTTAGGAGGTGTTACGAAAGAATCATGCTTTTCTGCTGTAATACCTGTCAGTGGCTGGAACCAGTGAGTATAGTGTGTTGCACCGTTTTCAACAGCCCAGTCCTTCATAGCCTTAGCTACTACCTCTGCAGATGCATATGAAAGTTCTCCACCTTCTTCATTAACCTTAAGAACCTCCTGATAGACATTCTCAGGTAATCTTTCCTTCATCTTTTCAAGAGTGAAGACCTTTATACCAAAAATCTTCTCTACATCGATTTTTTCGCTCATTTTATCCTCCAGTCTATTATGAACCTTTTACTCTTAATAAATCATATACATCAATTTCCTCATCAAGCTCAACATACAGAATCTGTTGTGGATGAGGTGCTGAATCTACTGACTCAAAATCCGTTGTTGTTAAAGATAACACTTTTGTCTGAACATTTCTACCATCAGGCTTCATTATTTCTATGGTATCTCCAACCAGGAATTTGTTTCTCTGAGTAATCATTGCGAAATTACCTTTTTTAGGAGTTTTGTTAATTTCAAGTGTATCTAATACCTTTTCTACTATACCAAGATAAATATATTCATTCACATACGTATTGGTGTCATAGATTTGAGTGTTCTCATCCGGCTTCCCGAAATAAAAACCGGTGGTAAACTGCCTGTAGGTACATTTTGATATCTCTGTCCTGTACCAGTCCATATTACTCTTATATTTTTCAGGACTTTCAAAATAATCATCTATAGCCTTTCTATATGTTCTTGCAACATCAGCAACATATAGAGCTGTCTTCATTCTTCCTTCTATTTTAAATGAATCTATTCCGGCCTCTATCATTTCCGGAATATGTTCTATCATACATAAATCTTTTGAGTTAAAGATATATGTTCCTCTTTCATTTTCGTATACTGGGAAATATTCTCCGGGACGCTGCTCCTCCATCACTGAATACTTCCATCTGCAAGGGTGCGTACACGCTCCCTGATTGGCATCTCTACCTGCGAAGAAGCTTGATAATAAACATCTTCCAGAATATGAAATACACATCGCTCCATGCATGAAGCTTTCAATTTCCATCTCCTCTGGAATATTGTCTCTTATTTCCTTAATTTCCTTAAGACTTAATTCTCTGGCTGAAACAACTCTGGTAGCGCCTAATTTGTGCCAGAACTGATATGTCATATAGTTAGTGTTATTAGCCTGAGTCGAGATATGGATATCTATTTCAGGACATACCTCTTTTGCTATAGTGAACATTCCAGGATCCGAGATTATCAAAGCATCTGGCTTTATTTCTTTTAATTCTTTGAAATATTCTCTGGCACCATCTAAATCTCTATTATGAGCAAGAATATTAGCTGTAATATATACCTTAACGTTTTTAGAATGGGCGAATTCAATACCTTCCTTGATTTCTTCCATACTAAAATTCTTCGCCTTAGCTCGAAGACCGAAGGCTTCTCCACCAATGTATACTGCATCTGCTCCGAATATTACTGCTTCCTTTAAAACCTCTAATGAACTTGCGGGTACTAATAATTCTGGTTTTTTCACTTTTTCACCTTAACACTTATTGTTACCCCATCCCCTACAGGTAATATATCTGTAACAAGTGATGGGGTATTCTTTAATTCATATAAATATTCTCTCATCCTTGAGTGAATTGTTCTGTCTCTTCTTGGAACTGCGAAGCGCGATTCTATAACATTTCCGTCCTGAAGTACATTATCAGATAATAATATTCCATCCTCTTTCAAAAGTCTCAAAATATCTGGAAGGAAATTAATATACTGACCCTTAGCCGCATCCATGAATATGAAATCATATTCACCCTCAAGATTTTTCAGAACCTCTGTGGCGTCTCCTTCAATTAATGTAATCTGCTCATCACGCCCGTACTTATTAAAATTCTCTTTAGCTATAGGAATTCTTTTTTCGTATTTTTCTATAGTCGTTATCCTGCAATCCTTTGGCGCATACTCTGCCATAACTAGTGCAGAAAAACCAATGGCCGTTCCAACCTCTAAAATATGCATAGGCTTTTTGATAGTAAGTAATACTTTCATAAGACTAAGCATCTGAGGTCTTATAATTGGCACATTGGTCTTGATTGAATATTTTTGTAATTCGCTTAAATATTCAGGAAGCTTCGTATCGAAAGAATTAATAAAGGTTGTCATCCTTTCATCTGTTATCATTCCTGCGTAGCTCCTTGCTCTTCTATATTCTCATTCAATTCATTCATTTCATCAAACGGAATGTCGTCATAATTTTCTTCTTCGATATTGCTCTCAACAGGTGCAGTGTCTGAATCCTTGCTGGCCATACTCTTCGGTAATACTTCTGTTCCATCACCTGCTGCCATAATCTTAAGCATTTCAGCCGCTGTCATGTTAGTACCAAGATCATATATTCCCGGCTTAATTTCTCCATGATATGCCGAAAGCAATTCCTGAACCCTGAAAAGACTGGCATCTTCAATAAGTCCTTTTTCCTGAAGCATATCGGCAATGTTTTCAATCGTAGCACTTTCAGATACTGAAACCGTAATGGTTCTTCCGTTGTTTACTGATACAGGCTCGTCTGCGAATACCTTATATCCGAAATCATACGCTTTCGTTATCCATTCGAAAATGAACATAATAAGGAATGCCAGTATTACTATTTTTAATATTATTTCAATAACAGTTCCTACTATCGATTTAATATTCATAATTATTGAAAATTTAACCCTTCTACAATGTTTGTGTTAATTTCCTGAATCATTCTGCAAAAGGCAGCCTCGGAATGAATGAAATCATACACCCTTGGATTCTCCAAAAGTGGCTCATATTTATTAGTAAACTCTTCCATCTTATCGAACAGTTCATCGCCTTCATAACGATTCTGAATCATGAAGTTCTCTTCCCTGTAAGCATTAATCTTTTCCATTAAATCTGGAAAATTCTTAATTACACTTAGCTGATGATTATAGTTAATATACTCATCACTTGTCTTTAACTGCTCTATATAAGCATCTGTATATTCACGAATCCTCTGATCCATTTTAATCAACCTCCGTAATAATAGGAAGAATCATAGGGCGACGTTTCGTTGCTTTCCAAACATATCCACCGAGTGAATCTCTTATGGAATTTCTAATCTTATTCCAGTCTCTTATTCCTCTGTCAAGGCAGTCCTCTATCGCCTCAAGGGCTACATTCTTAGCCTCTTCCATTAATTCATCAGATTCCTTTTCGTACACGAAACCTCTTGATACAATTTCAGGACCTCCTAAAAGAATTGTTGAAGAACCATCAAGGCTTAATGTAACTATAATAATTCCGTCCTCTGATAATCTTTGACGGTCACGAATAACCACATTACCAACATCACCAACACCAAGTCCATCTACCATGATATCACCGACATGAACCTGACCTGTAACCTCAGCAGAATTTTCATCTATCTCAAGAACATTTCCAGATCTTAGGATAAATATATTCTCCTTAGGCATTCCAAGCTCCTGTGCCAGTTTGGCCTGTGCCTTGAGATGCTTGTATTCACCATGAACAGGAATTGAATATTTAGGCTTAACAAGTGAATAAATGAGCTTAATTTCTTCCTGACATGCATGACCTGATACATGAACATCCTGGAATATAACATCAGCTCCCATTACTAATAATTCATTAATAATATTGGTTACTGCTTTTTCGTTTCCCGGAATAGGATGTGAAGAAAATATAACTGTATCATTAGGTCCTATATGAATCTTCTTATGTGAGCCACTCGCCATTCTTGAAAGAGCAGCCATACTCTCCCCCTGAGAACCTGTTGTGATAATAACAGTTTTCTCATCAGGATAATTCCTTAACTCTTCTATTCCTATTAATGTATTTTCTGGTACGGTCAAACATCCAAGCTCTGTTGCTGTTTCAATGATGCTTACCATACTCCTTCCTTCAATAGCTACTTTTCTGCCGAACTTGTAAGCTGTATCAATAATCTGCTGAACTCTGTCAACGTTAGACGCGAATGTTGCAATGATAATTCTGGTACTGTCATGCTCATCAAAAAGATCATTAAGGTTTCTTCCAACTGTCTTTTCAGAAGGTGTGAAGCCCTCTCTTTCAGCATTGGTCGAATCACACATAAGAGCAAGCACGCCCTTTTTTCCTATTTCGGCGAATCTTTGAAGATCAATCGCATCACCATGTACAGGTGTATAATCAACCTTGAAATCACCCGTATGAACAACGATTCCTGCAGGTGAATATATGGCAAGTGCTGCCGCATCAACTATACTATGGTTCGTCTTAATAAATTCTATTCTGAACTGTCCTATATTAATAGACTGTCCGAAGGAAACTACCTTTCTTCTGGTAGAATCCATGAGCTCATGCTCGCTTAACTTGTTCTCTATTATTCCCATGGTAAGGCGTGTAGCATATATTGGCACGTTAATATCCCTTAATATATAAGGAATAGCGCCTATATGATCCTCATGACCATGAGTAATAAAGAACGCTTTAACCTTCTTAATATTATCCTTTAGATATGTTACATCTGGAATGACTAAATCAATTCCGAGCATATCATCTTCCGGAAAAGCCAGACCACAATCTACTACAATAATACTGTCCTCATATTCAAAGGCAGTAATATTCATACCTATCTGTTCGAGTCCCCCAAGAGGAATTATCCTAAGTCTGGATGTCCTCATCATCTCGTTTTTACCCAAAATTACCCCCGATTTTACTCTATTTCAATATCTTCCAATAAGCTTTCGAATAATGACGACAATGCCTCAAGCTCATTATCATCATCAACTATTTCATAACCAGTTTCTTTTTTGTCCTGGCTTTGAATCTCGCGAAGAATAAGAGCTTCTGCATCTCCTTCTTCTTCCTCTGTTACTAATATATAATTATTTCCTGAAAGCTTAGCCTGCTCAAGCACATAAAATTCTGCAGTTTCTCCGCTATCAAGAGTGAATGCTATTTTTTCCATTTTGCTACCTGTCAGTCCTTCTTCTTCCTGTCAAGATAATCCTGTAGAATAATCGTTGCTGCTATCATATCAACATAGTCTTTTCTGTTCTCTCGTCTTACCCCGGCTTCCATCATGGTCTTATCTGCCATGACAGTTGTCAATCTTTCATCATAAAGATACACGGGAAGATTAGTTCTTCTTTCCAATTTTTCCTTGAATTCCATGGTAAGATCAACACGTACCCCTTCCGTGTTATTCATATTCTTAGGCAATCCAAGAACTATTTCTTTAACATCATTCTGAAGAATTAACTCTTCTATTCTCGCTAATGTCTGTCTTAAATGATTCTCATCCTTACGTCTTATGATTTCGACTCCCTGCGCTGTAATAAGCATAGGATCTGAAATCGCAACACCTACAGTTTTCGAACCATAATCTAGCCCCATTATACGCATATTTAATTACTGCTCCACATTCCAATGATTATTCTTGATA
Source organism: Lachnospiraceae bacterium (assembly GCA_024399135.1). GTDB lineage: Bacteria > Bacillota > Clostridia > Lachnospirales > Lachnospiraceae > JAILLW01. The sequence continues at coordinate 116,532 of JAKSHY010000007.1, forward strand.
TACTCGTTAAGCATTTCTTCAACAATTTCATCTCTTTCGAGCTTCATGATCTTAGATCTTGCTCCCATATGAGATGTAACGTATGTTGGATCCCCTGACATAATGTAACCAACTATCTGGTTAACCGGATTATATCCCTTGTCATTCATGGCATCGCATACTTCGTGAAGTATTTCCTTAACCGATGATGAATCTGTATCAACCTGAAAAAACTGTGTACTGCCAAAATCTTCCATAATTTCGAATTATACCTCCAAAAAACTCACCTTTCATTCTACCCTATTTTTCAACAAAAGACAACGTTTCACCATCCAGCATAAGGGTCAAAATCTGCCCTTTAATATCCTCATCGCTGTCCTTTGAAACCATTATGTATTCTTTAGTATGACCTATATATTTTCCGTTCTTTTTTTCTTCAATCAGAACCTCAACCTCTCGGTTCAGATACTCCTTCCTAAACTCACGTGAAAGCTCTGCATCAAGGTCTAGAAGAATATTGGAACGTATATCTTTGTCCTCATCAGATACCTGGTCCTTCAGCCTGCTGGCAACTGTATTTTTTCTCTTTGAATACTTAAACACATGCATTTCGAAGAACTTGATTTCTTTAAGAAACTTAACTGTTGTTTCGAATTCTTCTTTCGTCTCTCCAGGGAAACCAACTATGACATCTGTGGTAATCGCTGGATTATTAAAATATTTCCTTAACAAAGATACACTTTTTCTAAATTCATCCGTTGTATACTTTCTGTTCATTCTCTCAAGGGTCTTGTCACATCCACTTTGCAAAGAAAGGTGAAAATGCGGACAAATCTTTTCTATCTTGGATAACCCTTCCAGGAATTCATCTGTAATAAGCCTCGGCTCTAAGGAGCCTAATCTTATTCTTTTAATTTTTTCAATTTTGGCAACCTCTCTAATAACATTGAGTAAGGATACATTGGTAAAGCCTCCATCCTTAGCCAGCTCATTGTAGCTAAGTGGCGTTTCGCTATCATTATCAAGAAAATCTATACCATATGAGCTTAAGTGAATTCCTGTAAGCACAACCTCCTGATAACCATTCGAGGCCAGGATTTCAACCTCATTTAATATACTTTCAAGGCTTCTACTTCTTATTCTTCCTCTGGCAAGAGGTATTGCGCAATACGAGCAGAACTGATTACAGCCATCCTGAATTTTGATGAAGGCTCTGGTGTGTGAAGAGGTTTTCTTAAGAGTCATATCTTCATAATTTACAGGCTTAACCAAATCTGAAAGATATGAATTATCAGTATTTTGGTCATTAATATAATCAGTTACTATTTTTGCTATGTCATTCTTATGATTGTTTCCAATAATAATATCTATAGCCGCATCCTTGGCCGCCTCTTCAGGGCTCGTCTGCACGTAGCAGCCTACCGCAACAACTATGGCATCCTTATTCCTTTTCTTGGCCTGATGTAACATTTGCCTTGATTTTCTGTCGGCTATGTTAGTAACTGTACATGTATTTATGACATAAATGTCCGCTTTTTGAGCAAATGGCACAACTTCGAAACCACTTTCAGCCATTCTTTGTTGCATATATTCTATTTCATACTCATTAACCTTACATCCAAGGTTTCTAAATGCTACTTTTTTCATTCATTTTCACCGTTTTTTTCGTCCTTTTTCCTCATTGACTTTTAAATCTCTAACATTTAGTATATAGTCAGAAGGTATAAATTGAAGGAGGAAATTAAAATGAAGACAGTTCAGATTTCGTTAAACTCAATCGACAAGGTTAAGTCGTTCGTAAATGATATCACAAAGTTCGATTACGACTTTGATTTAGTATCAGGAAGATATGTTATCGATGCAAAATCTATTATGGGAATCTTCAGCTTGGATCTTTCTAAGCCAATCGACTTAAATATCCATGCAGAAGAGAACTGTGATGATGTTCTTGCTATTTTAAAGCCTTACGAGATTTAGTTTACGTAGGCATTAACGTTTAGTTAATCAAAAACTTACAAGCATCCTTTTTAAGGATGCTTGTTTTTTTATTTCTGATACTGAACAGTAATCACTTCATCTGTCTCATATGCTTTCTTAAGCAATTCGTCGATATTCTCTTTTAAATTTTCTTCATGCTTTTTAATAACATTAAGATTAGGCTTGGTAACCGGGTGCTTGGCAACGAAAATAGTACAGCAGTCCTCGAAAGGTAATATAGAAGTTTCATAAGTACCAATCTTCTCTGAAATACTGATAATATCCTGCTTATCAAAGCCTATTAATGGTCTGAATACTGGAAGTGTACATACCTCGTTAGTTACTGAAAGTGACTGAATCGTCTGAGATGCTACCTGTCCTAAGCTTTCTCCAGTGATTAGTCCATAGCATTCTGAACGCTTCGCAATATTCTCCGCAATCATCATCATATATCTTCTCATGATAATAGTAAGTTCATCATGAGGACACTTCTCATAAATATACAACTGAATATCTGTGAAATTAATTACATGAAGATTGATTGGTCCAGTATATTTTGCTATTTCTCTGGCTAAATCAACAACCTTCTCCTTTGCTCTTTCAGATGTATATGGTGGTGCATGAAAATATACTGCATCAAGCTTAACACCACGCTTTGATACCATATAGCCCGCAACAGGAGAATCTATTCCACCAGATAATAAAAGCATCGCCTTACCATTAGTTCCAAGAGGCATACCACCAAGTCCTGGAATTTTCGTAGAATAAATATATATCTTTTCTCTTATCTCAACATTGATAACGACCTCAGGGTCATGGACATCAACCTTAAGTCCCTCATATGCATCAAGTAAGTATCCACCAAGCTCTGCATTGATTTCCATAGATGTTCCCGGATAGCTCTTCCTTGCACGTCTTGTATTCACCTTGAATGTGAAGTTCTTATCCTTGTACTGTCTGTCAACATATTTAACGACTTCAGGTCCTATTTCTTCAACAGGTACAACCTCCATCTCTTCCATTGGACAGATTTCGAAAATTCCGAAAACAGATGTAAGAGCATCTATAACCTCATCATAATCAAATTCTGTCTTCGCATAAACAAATATTCTTCCGTCTGTTTTAGGAACAGTGAATTCACCCTCACATCTGTTTAATGCGATTCTTATCTGCTTACACAAAGCATCCTCGAATAAGTATCTGTTTTTTCCTTTAACACCTATTTCAGCGTATTTAATTAAAAAAGCTGTATACATATTTTCCCTCTATCTTCGTATATATTTTCTGAGCATTGGTATATACTCATTCATCTTTTCTATAGCTGTATCAATATCTTCTTTGGTAGTATGAACGCTTAAGCTGAATCTTATAGTAGACTCCAAAAGCTTAGGCTCAAGTCCTATGGATGAAAGCGTTGCAGATGGAACCCTTTTATGCGTAGAGCATGCAGATCCTGCAGATACGAAAACACCACTTTCCTCTAAGGAATGTAGCATTACCTCACTTCTTATGTCTTTTACAGATACACTTATTACATGCGGTGCACCATATAAAAGCACGGGATCATCCGAATCATCAGAATTGATAATAGCCTTAGGAAGTCCATTAACGAAAACATCCTCTATTTTGGTTACTTCTTCTATGAAATACTTTTTCAATTCATACAATCTTTTAACATCTTCTTCAAGATTATCATAAAGCATGGATGCTGCTAATGACATTCCTGCTATTCCGGCTACGTTTTCAGTTCCTGATCTTAATCCATTCTGCTGTCCACCACCAAAAATTATAGGCTTAATCTTGATTTTTTCATTAATATATAAGAAACCGATTCCTTTAGGACCATGAATCTTGTGTCCTGACACACTAAGTAAATCTATATTCATCTTCTTAGGATGAAGGACGAATTTTCCAAAGCTTTGAACTGCATCAACATGAAAAATAATATCCTTATTGATGCTCTTAATTAATTCTCCTGCTTCTTTAATAGGCTGAACTGAACCTATTTCATTATTAACATGCATTATTGAAACCAGAATTGTATCATCCTGAATGGCATTTTTAAGCTCCTCAAGTGATATGACACCGGTTTCATCTGTTCCAAGGTAAGTGACCTTAAAGCCCTCCTCTTCCAGCTGTTTCATCGCATTTAATATAGCAGGATGTTCAATCTTAGTTGTTATCAAATGCTTTCCTCGTCTTATGTTAGCATGTGCACAACCGATAAGTGCCATGTTGTCCGACTCAGTTCCACAGGATGTGAAGAGAATTTCTTTCGCATTAACCTTTAATATTTTAGAAAGGTTATCCTTCGCACTCTTAATATATCTTTCTGCGATAATACCTTTAGAATGCATACTTGAAGGATTTCCGTAATCCTCTTCATATATTTTAGACATTAAACGACATACTTCAGGAAAAACCTGAGTAGTCGCGCTATTATCAAGATAAATTTCCTTCATTTATTCTTCACCATTTTCAAGCTGGTACATAAGAATAGACATCACACACATACCAGCAGTTTCTGTTCTTAATATTCTCTTTCCCAAGGTTATACTAAGAAAACCAGCATCCTTCGCCATTTGGACCTCAGAATCATCAAACCCACCCTCTGGTCCTATGAACACTGCCACATTCTGGCCCTTAGTTATATTCCCTATTATGTTACGGGTTACATCCATTCCTTCTGCCATTTCGTACGGAAGAAGCAATACATCGCAGTTTTCCTTAGCATAGCTTAATGCCGTCTGAAAAGACATAGGATTTTTGACACATGGAATAATTCCCCTTTTGCTTTGCTTGGCTGCTGCCTCTGCTATGGACTGCCATCTTGAAACCTTATTAGCTGCTTTTTTTTCATCAAGCTTAACTACACACCTTTTCATACTGACTGGTATTATCTCAAAAGCTCCAAGCTCTATGTTCTTCTGAATAATTCCTTCCATCTTGTCAGATTTAGGCAATCCCTGAAAAAGATATACCTTAGAAGAAAGCTCATGTGAATCTTCCTTAATGAACCTAAGTTCCAGTATTACAGAATCTTCTTCAAAAGATTTAATAGCACATCTGTATTCCTTGGAATCAATTCCATTGGAGATATTAACCTCTTCTCCTATCTTCATTCTAAGGACATTCTTAATGTGATTGTAATCATTTCCTCTGATTACTACAGTTTTTTCATTAATTTGGTCTGGGTCAACGAAAAATTGATACATTAGTTCTTCCTGGCTGTTACTGACTTCCATTCTCCCTGAGAAGTAATCTCAAGAACTTCAAGTCCAGCCTTTTCCATAGCTTCTTTAACTATTAATTCTTTTCCTTCAATAATTCCTGATGTAATATATACACCACCCTTTTTCATCTGATTAACTATTACAGGTGTAAGTGGAACTAAAACATCAGCGAGAATATTGGCAACAACAATGTCATAGCACTCATATCCCACCTTATCCTGAACTTCCTTCTCTGTAATAATATTTCCTATCATCATCTCAAACGAGGAAGGATCAATACTGTTCTGCTCCATATTATCCTTAACAGCCTCTACAGCGCATGGATCAAGATCAGTACCTACCGCGTGCTTCGCTCCGAACATTAGTGAAAGAATCGCTAAAATTCCGCTTCCAGTTCCCACATCAAGGAGATTAGTTTCGCTATTTACGTACTTTTTAAGCTGTCTTATACATAACTGAGTAGTCTCATGGGCTCCCGTTCCGAAAGCTGTTCCAGGATCTATATGAAGAATATATTTGTAATCGGTTGAAGGCTTAATATCCTCCCACGAAGGAATAACTAAAACATCATCTATCATGAACTGATGGAAAAATTCTTTCCAGTTATTAATCCAGTCAATATCTTCTGTTTCTTCAACTGTAATGGTACCTTCACCTATATCTATATTGAAGTCTCTAAGCTCATCGAGTTCTTCCTTAATCATAGTCAGAATTTCATCTTTTCTATCCAACTCTTCTACAAAGAAATTGAGGTATGCAATTCCATCATCCTCTTCGTTTTCTGGAAGTATATCAACAAACATCTGCTCCTTCTCAAGGGCAGTAAGAGGCACCTTGTCTTCTATCTGAGCACCCTCTAAGCCTAAATCATAAAGAGAGCTTATGACAATATCCTCTGCCTCAACCAATGTCTTAATTCTAAATTTTAACCACTTCATGTCAATCTCCAATCATAAGCAACATACGAGGCTTATTTTAGCACAAAAATATATCTATTGCCATCATCAGCATTATGATGTACTATATCTAACTGGTGAGTTCGAGACCTTCCTCACCTAAAACAAAACTAAAGGAGAAAAAAATGAATAACAAATCAAAATTCTTGGTACAGGGTGGCGTAGTGGCCGCTTTGTATGTGGTACTCACTTACCTTTGTTCCCTTATGGGACTGTCTTCAGGTGTCATCCAGGTAAGATTCTCAGAAGCAATGTGTATACTTCCATGCTTTATGCCAGCATCAGTTCCTGGCCTGTTTTTAGGTTGCTTTCTTTCTAATCTATTAACTGGCTGTGTGATGTGGGATGTCATTTTCGGAAGTCTGGCAACACTTCTTGGAGCTATCGGAACATATCTTCTTAGAAAGAATCGTTTTCTGGCATGTATTCCACCAATTATCGCTAATGTACTTATTATTCCCTTCGTGCTTATCTATGCTTACGAAGTTCCAGATACCTACTGGTTCTTAGTAATAACAATAGCCGCAGGAGAAATAATATCCTGCGGCATACTAGGTCAAATTCTATATTCAGTAATATCAAAGAATAAATCTAGATTTTCTTAGCTTTCTGTGTCTCGAAGAAGCTATCAATAGAAGAAACTATTTTTTCTGATGTTGCTGATTTTAAAAGATATCCATCAGGTTTTAGTGTTAAAACCTTCTGAACAGACTCCTTGTCTCCCTTCGATGTTAAGAAGATGACAGGGAGTTTTTCAGTTTTAACCTCTGAACGAATCATCTCAAGCATCTGAGGTCCTGAACAAACTGGCATCTCATAATCAAGAAGAACTAAATCCGGATGATTGGTTGCTAAGAATGTTAATGCAGATGTTGCTGAATTAACAATAGAAACCTTATATTTTCCTGATAACCATTCCTTGATGGTACGAAGCATGGTACCTGAATCATCTACTACTAAAATATGCTTCTTATTAGCAGAAGTTTCATATTTTTCGAGGAATTTTATTAAATTCTCTCCTATAGCCTTCGCATCAATTGGACGTTCAAAGGTACCAGCAATAATCTCATCTGGCATCAGTTTTTTAACATCATCTATATCAGAATGGTATCCGACCAGGAATAATTTCTTATCATCCTCTAAACAGAAGTCTCTTATATATACAACTTCCTCTCCACTCTTGTTTAAATTCTCATCTATATAAAGAAAAACAAGATCTGGCTTATCTACAACACCACCTAATGCCTGCAGTGTTGCAGGTACAGTTATACACTCAAAATCTGCCTGCTCTATACCCTCCTTAATCGCCTTAACGATGAAGGAATTCGTTGATTCGCATATTAACAAAACCTGTTTTGCGTTGAATAACACCTTAAACTCTCCCTTAAGTTATCTCATAAGACAGTATAGACATACTATCACATTCCACTTTACACACTTTTCACTGGTTTGTAAAGTATGTATTAAATTGATTTGTGGTATATACACCAAATAGTATATGCACTACTTCTCTTTAAAAAACAGTCTTCTTATATTATAATTTATTGTGGTATGCACAAAATTTGGATACTTTTTATGAAACTGGCAGAATTAGTTAAATATTACAAATATACAACTATATATTTCGCTCTGTGTATTGTCCTTCTTTTTAGTACTGGCTGCTCTAAAAAGCATGAACCATATGTTTCATCCAGTACTACCATTAGAGATAATACACCTGAGTGCCTAAAACCTGTAGCCAAGGGTGTTGATGTATACAAGGATGACTCACTTTATATAGACTACTCCAATGTTTCCGAGGGCTATATTATGCTTCAGTACCTTGGTGACTCTCCAGCTGTTAAGCTTCAGATTACAGGACCTGATTACATGACATATACATATGATATTAGTGATGACAGGATTGATACCTTCCCTATTTCTGCTGGTGACGGCGAATATACTATTGGCGTCTACGAACAGATTGATGGAACTCAGTACTCAGTTCTTTATTCAGGGGATTATACTTTCACTGTAAGTAATACGATGGGAGCATTTCTTTATCCTAACCATTATGTTGATTTCGATGAAAACAGTCCTTTCATAGCTGCTGCAAAGGACGCCGTCAAAGATGCTCATGACGATTTGGAAGCTATTAATTATGTATATAATTATGTGATTAACAATATGGAATATGATGTTGAAATGGCAGAGAATGTAGAGAATGGATATGTTCCTGATCCTGACCGTTCATTCGAAAAGAAAACAGGTATCTGCCTTGACTATGCAACCCTGATGACGGCCATGTTAAGATCACAAAGAATACCAACCAGAATGGAGGTTGGTTATGCAGGAAGTGCATATCATGCATGGATTAGTACCTATGCTGAAAACATTGGCTGGATCAATGGAATCGTTGAATTCGACGGTACCAGCTGGTCAATTATGGATCCAACTGTTGCTGATAATTCTGGAGAAGAAGCATTAGTTTCCTTCATAGGTGACGGAGGAAGCTATCTGACCAAATATATTTATTAATCCCGGAGGATATATGAAGAAAAACTCTCGATTAAGTAATGAAGAAATAGCTGCTTTTTGCAGGCAGACTGCATTAATCTACAAGGCTGGTATTACGCCATCCCAGGGAATGCAGATACTAAAAGACGATACCCTTTCCAAGGATGGAAAACAGTTACTCGAACAGATTGCTGAGTCCTGCCAGAAGGGTAACAAATTGCATGAATCCATCGAAGCAACTGGTGTATTCCCTTCATACGTTGTTTCACTCATAGCTCTTGGTGAAGAAGCTGGTAAGCCTGAAGACGTACTGGTTTCATTAGCTGAATACTATGAGCACGAAGAGGATGTTTCGGAAGGTATTAAGTCTGCAGTTACTTATCCATTAATAATGATTGCCATGATGCTTCTTATTATCATAGTACTTGTTGTTAAGGTTCTTCCTATTTTTAAGCAGGTATTCGTACAGCTGGGAAGTGAAATGACACCTTTTGCAGAGAAAATGATGAACATAGGTAATGTCCTTAGCAATTACTCAATCGGAATTACTGTTGGAGTCCTTGCCATCATTGCCATTCTTTTCTTACTCTTTCGTGTTCCTTCACTTAAAAGATCCTGGAGAAACTTTCTTTCCAAGGTTCCTGTTGCCAGAGATTTCTATACTAACGTAGCAACGAGCAGATTCGCTTCTTCTATGTTTCTTGGTATCAGTTCTGGTATGAACATCGAAACTACATTGAATATGGCCCGAGAGCTTGTTGAAAACTCTGCCATGGAAGAAAAAATAGATCTTGTAAAAGAATCAATTATGGAACGTGACACCATGACAGAAGCACTTATGAAAGCTAAGGTCTTCTCGAATTTATATACCAAAATGATAGACATCGGCGAAAAAGCCGGCTCACAGGAAGAAATTTTCAAAATGGTAGCTGAACACTACGACGAAGCAACCAACAAACAGCTTCATCGTATACTCTCGATTATTGAACCTACCCTGGTTATCATTCTTTCAGTTATTGTTGGTGTTATTTTATTATCAGTCCTTTTACCATTGATGGGAATTATGTCGAGCATAGGATAAATATACATGCATAGATTCACTACTAAGGAAACTAAACATACAGATCAGAAACGAAGGCTTAAATTATGGTACATATTTTTGCCTCTATTAATTGTGGCTTTTTATTTCATGGCTTCCTCAGTTAATGAATCAACTATCGAACGTCAAAAAGACAGTCTTCAAAATGCCATTAACAAAGATATAATACACTGCTATGCTGTCGAAGGCTTTTATCCACCTTCACTTACATACATTAAAGAGCACTATGGCTTAACATATAATGAAGAACTCTTCACCATAGATTATCAGCCAATTGCTTCAAATTTAAGACCAGATGTTACAATTCTTGAAATAGGAAAATAGTAAATGAGAGAAAAAGAAAATAAACATATAATTGATATACTGTTTGTTCTGGCTCTCTTCGGAATATTCGTGCTTTCAGCCGTGTTTTTAATTTCTATCGGAGCTAATATTTATTCAGCTACTGTTAAGAGTATGGATAACAATTTTAACTCAAGAACAGCTGTTGCATATATTCTCGAAAAGGTTCACCAGTCAGATGAAGAAGGTTCAATTACTGTTGGTAGTTTCGAAGAATATCCTTCACTCATTATAAGCTCTTATTCTAATGACAAAGAATATATTACTTATATCTATGAATGTGAAGGGGCTCTTAGAGAACTTACTGTCAGAAGTAATGTATCTTTGTCCCCAAAAGCCGGACAGAAGATTCTTGATGTTGACTCATTTAATATATCCATGGGAAGTGATAATCTGATCAGTTGTTCTATCAGAGTTAACCATGATGAGGACTATGATTTTAATATAGCTCTTCATACGAAAGGAGGCAGTGATGAATAACCGTCAGACCTCCAAAACCGGACTGTTCTTAATGGAACTTATGATGGCCATACTTTTCTTTTGTCTGGCTTCGGCAGTCTGTGTCCAGATGTTCGTTAAGGGACATACGCTAAGTCAAAGAAGTGTAGATTTAAACCATGCTGTCGTAAGATGCGAAAGTCTGGCTGAAGCTTTTTATTCATGCGATGCTAATATGCAGCATGTTTTAAGATTATTCAATAATGCAGATTATGACTTCGAAAGCGACATTATTACTATTGATTATCTGGATTCCTTAATTGTTACGGGAAAACTAGAAAAGACCGGTGAAATATTCACACTGAATATAAGCTGTGTTAATGAAGACACCAAGGAAGAGGTATTTAGTATAGCCCCTTCAATTTTTAAAAATCATAAAGGAGGTTCTTATGAAAAAGAGAAAATCCTTTGGAATTAGTATCGGAGCTTCTTCCATTATGGTCATAATAGTAATTCTGACTCTCATATGCTTCGCAGGATTATCGCTTTCATCTGCGAATGCTGACTACCAGCTTTCATTAAAGCTGGCGGAGAGAACTAAATCCTATTATGATGCAACATCAACAGCATATGAGCATCTTCAAAAACAAAAAGAGCTCTCCAATGGTGTGGAAAACTCTTTTAATGAACAAATTCCTATTAATGATAATCAGATGCTGGAACTCAAGGCTCTACTGCTTTCCGATGCCAATAGTAATAATTATGAGATAAAGTCATTCAAAATTATTAACATCAAACAGCCTGAATTAGATGATTCATTATCCTTACTGCTCAAATAAAATTTGGGCAGTTTTTATTTTCTAGGTTCTCTTGCTACTAATACTCCGTGGAGAACTGTACGTTTATTGGTTCTGTGGCCATGACATGTTGATAATGTACATATCTTAATGTCATCTGAAATTTCCTGCTGGAAGAATTCCTCGTCCTTATAATCAGCAACCTCATTAATATAATCGATATAATTCTTAATATCTTCCTTAGTTGGTGTCAGCTCAACCTCATATGTTGCTGTTCCAGTTACTGTATAATAGGCTGCGAAAAGCTTATATTTCAACGCTTCATTCTCAGTGAAGATATAAACATAAGGATCTCTTTCAATTATGGAATAATCCTCCATAATTTCTTTTAATCGGCCAAACATCGAATTATTCATCATATTATGACCATAGATAATGGAGTTAAAAGATGTTAAGTCCGCCTTACATGCGATATCTAATGAAATGGCACCAGCTCTGTTCTTAACCTTTTCAAAAGAATGAGTCTCATAATAATCATCTGCATGAGCAAGAACCACTGGATAACTTATCTCTAATGGCTGATATAAAATCCATCCAATGAGTTCGTCATTAATCGCCTTCAACGCTGGATAGTCCATATCAAAGCTTATATCTATCTCGGACTTTTCTTCAACAGGAGCAGCAACCGTATCAGTTGTTTCGTCTTTTGAAGGTACATCCTTTTCTACTTTTTCTTCAACCTTAACCATAGTATTAAGCTGTTCATATTCAGCAATACTATCACTATACTCTTTATTAATTGAATATACTCTCCAGGCACATACGATGGCTGTAGTAATCAATACACCTAATGTAACTTTTAATATTAATCGAATTTTCTCAACTTCCATTAGTAAACTTCCTTTTCAAATAAACCATAAAAACTATATGGAAATTATAACACCTTGGGATTGAAAAAACCACTAGTGTCAGCCGAATGATAAACGAATATGTTTAATATACCTTTTTTCTTCATCAAAAAATCCCTCCACACCATCTAAACAGATTTTATCTTTTTCATAATATAGATACGTGTGGAAGGATATTTTTTATGGTATTTTATTATATTTTTTCTTTTTTATAATTAATCTACATTAACTAAGAATTTAAAGCATACTCTTCTGGATGCATCCGGATCTTCATTTCCATTCTCATCATAAACAAGATCTGTATATGAAAATCCCTTTGATGTTACTTTTTTCTTCAATCTTGCTTTCTGTTCATTAGATAACGCATTAGATTTTAAGCAGTAATCCAGTACTGACTTGGCACGCTTTTCGGACAATGTAAGATTGTTCTCATATGAACCTTGCGAATCTGTATGACCTTCTATCACAATTTCCTTGATACTGTCATAATTAGAATCATCAAGCAATACACTGGCATATACTGTTAAAAACTCATCTAAATACTTAAGCCCTTCCTTGGTAAGGTCACTCTTATTGAACTCAAACAGGAACGTGCTATCCATTGCAACTTTTCCTGATGTTGAATCGATATTACTAATATCCACGCCATTTTCCTGTGCATTTTCCTGAATTTCTGACACTATATCCTCTGTTGTAGCTGAAACAGTATCATAATATGATGGTTCAAGATTATATAAATCATCTTCCGAAACATTATCCTGAATTCCATGGAATAATAATGCGCGATCCTCCATGCTGACGCTATCTAATGTACCATTCTTAAATCCAATGATTACATCAAGATCATTCCCAGATTCATATATTTTGTCACCTGAATTCGTTCCATAATTAACGGTTGAAAAACTGTTCATAGCATTAAAAAATGTTTTGTAATGCATTTCATTAGCTGTTTTTTCATATGGTTCATAAAAGTATTTTTCCACATCATCATAAGAACATTTTCCAAGCATCAGAGTAGAATCTACGGACAAAGAAGCATTGTTGCTTGAAGCTTCAACTCTTTCATAGCAGACAACGCATAAAGATGCTGGATTAGCTTTCTCATATGGATTCATTATTTTAATATAGAACACATTACCGCTTTTGCTTTCTACCTTAAATTCATCTGAAATTTCACCACTGGAGAATAAAGTCGTTTCATCAAGAGAAACCTTATATCCATTTTCGCTCAAATTGTCATACTGTAACCCTATGATATTATGAGCATTTTCACCGTAAAATAAATTACCCCAAAATGGAACTCCTCTTTCGACTGCTTCTTTTAATGTATCGTTACTTTCATAAGATGGTAAGTTTGATAATCCATCACTTATGTTATCAACAGGATTTTCTCCATTTACGTTATTTAAAAGATCTGTATCGAGAACCTCCAATGCACCATTTTTATATTTGATAATGTTTCCATCCTCAGATACACTTTCAATATTAGGATTATCATAGTATGAAGGATCAACACCTGGAACTACCTTATGCGTGAATCCATTAGCATCCGTAATCATATCTGGATCCGCTGATGATGCTTCATCCTCACCATCACCCCATCCGATATCATCACCTGATGACGTTTCTTCACTTTTACTCTTATCCTTTCTATGCGACTTATCGTCACCGCAGGCACACACACCTGCTGCCATTACCATCGCCATTAAAATAGCTATTACTCTCTTTTTCATTCACAATCTCCTTTAGTTACTTATTCGCTGAATATTCATCAGGAAATCCCATTTTATTTTTAAGCTTTCCGTTTTCCTCATAGTAATACTGATTATCACTATCTACACTAAACTTTTTAACATTGTAGACATCAAAAGCCTGCTGACCTACCCATTCGACCTTCGGACCAATATTAATTAGTTCGATAGTATTTTTCTCATAGCTGGTCACTCCACCATAGCCTGTAAAATCAGTACCTCCAAATGCCTGAATTCCTATAACCTCGAGGTTATCTGGCAATTCTATCTTTTTAAATCTGTTACATTCAAAGAATGCTCCATCTCCAATCAATCTAAGAGAAGCAGGAAAATTAATTTCACAAAGTCCATAACCTATTACTGTTCCTTCACCCTTTGTTTTTCTTATTTCCTCATAATAACTTCCACTAAAGGCAAAATCCTGAATCTCCTCTGTTCCATTTGGAATATCATAGCTCTTATGGAATAAGCCTGGTGCTGCTACCAGCTTCTTTCCATCAGAGGTAAACAATACATTTCCATCCGTGTCATTAACAGCCTTATACTCACTGTTTCCTTTGGCTACTGTAAGTTCTTTTAAATAATGGCAGTATTCGAAAGCTCCACTTCCTATCGAAACTACTGATTTTGGTATCTCAAGCTTTTTAAGACCCTTATCCTTCGAAAATGCGAATTTTCCTATTACCTTAAGAGAATTAGGAAGTTTCACTTCCGTAAGATTCTCGCAATCAGAAACCACGTAATCTGGAAGAACTTCTATTCCCTCTTCAAGTGTTATTTTCTCAAGTGTGTCATTTCCTTCAAATGCACGTGTATCCAGCTTCTTAATAGTTCCTGGTACTACTAATTCTTTTACCTTTCCCTTTAGTGCATAGCTTCCTATTTCCTCTACCGGGACATTGGATACTTTGTCAGGAATAGCTAATTTATTAGAACTACCATCTATCTTATCAAGTCTAGCGAAATTATCATAAACTGAATAAGTAAGATTAGCTCCATCTTTCTTTTCACTATATGACTTTGGCTTCTCTAATGAAGTTAAGTCTAACAGCTTCGAGCCATACTTATTTCCATAAATATCTGTCCAAACGAACTGTCCTACGAATTCACCTTCCATTTTTGAAGTATTATTCTTAACTACAGATATTTCTGAATCAAGTGAAAGCTGTCTTGCTACTATAGTTGAGCCCTTTTCCCATTTTTCAAAAGGATATGCATTACCATTTTTGTCATTTGTCACTTTGTAATACTTACTATAATAAGATATATAATCATATTTCGTAAGATCTGCGTTATTCTTACCTAAAAGTGTATCTTTGTCCGTAGAATAGTTAATTGCTGCTAAATTCAATTTCCCTGTATTCATGTTTTCTTCAATAACAGCATAAGCACCTGTTGGTTTAGTCCATGCGCCCGCACCATATGGTCCTTCTAATGCAGTAGAATACGTACGATACTTAACCTCTGTATCATATGTAGCAATCTCACCTACTGGCCAATATGGAATATCTGTTCTAAACTCTGTTTCCAATGTTATAACTGGCTGATCCTTAGCAATTTCAAACTCACCATTTGCTTTATCGCTAAGTGCCTTTCCTATAATAACCGGCTCATAATAATCCTTTTTATCAGTTTTCATATATACATTAATCTGAGCCTTCTGGAAAATCTCTTTTTGTTCCTTCGAAAGACTGATTACATACTGATCCTTATTCTGACTTTCCTTAATCTCCAAGGATGTATCAATACCCGTATCATATCCTTCAGCCGTAGGTTCTATCTCTTCTTCAGGTGCCTCATTCTCTGGAGAAGATGTACTGCTTCCTGCGGAAGGTGAACTTCCGGAATCAGGCGAGCTGGTCGGTTTAGCTTCTGCTGTTGGTTTAGGAGATGCTGTAGGTTTTGCTGTAGCTGTTGGTTTAGGACTATCTGTTGGCTTAGCTTCTGCCGAAGGCTTGGCTGTAGGCTTTGAGTTCTGAATAGTTCCATTTACTCGCATACACCAATAATCACCTAAAAACTTATTGTACTCTTCTGATATGGCAATTTCAGAATAGTCAACAGCTACTGATTTTAGATAGTCCTGCTTTCCCTTTTCATCACCCATAGCATTATAGTAATACTGTTGCGAATAATCATTCGGATAATATATTGAAACACCATTAGCATTGTTAATATTGGTTTTCTGATATACAACAAGCTTATTTATAGCCGCCTCTAAATCATCTGCTTCACTTTTATAAAGGCTCTTTACATTAGCAGCATAATTTCCAAGATCAATCGCTTCTACAGGATGTCCTTCTGCGAACACCTTTGTCTTAGCCCTAATTATAGATAATTCTTTATATTGGTCAGCTTTTGCCACCCCATTATCTGCCTGTACAAATAACTTATCTATCTTATCATTAACGTTTCGTACCTCTGACAGGTCCAACATAGATAATGACTTCTGATTTTTCAGATTCATATCTGCTGTATATGAATCAATAATGGCTTTTCCTATCTTTTGAGGATCACTGGTACTGTTAAGAATCTTAAGAGCCGTATAATCCCATCCATTTCCTGGCTCTAACTCTTCAGATGCGATCATATAATCAGTATATTTCGAAAGAATAGTTGCTGTTTCAATAGTCGACATCAAACATGCATCAAAACCTATCCAGTCCAATCTGGCACTGCCTTTTCCAAAGGATGACTTAGCCAACGCCTCATCAAGCTCTGGCAATCTTAATCCATCTTTACTAAATAATTCATCTGAACCATATCCAAGCAATGGGCCTGAACCGTGATCCCAAAGAACTAAAGAATAATGCTCAGCTGGATAATTCTTATAGCTACTATCAAGAAAATCAGTTAGCGATTTTGCTTCACCCATATTCTTAGGAGATGATGTAGCTTTTCCTTTTATGACTACATCGTTGCCTTTCTTTTCAAAAACAGCCTCCATATTTGTTGTACATTCAAATAAATGCCACTGCTTTGATCCTCCAGCATATATGACTATATTAGTATCAGATAAATCAACTCCGCTCTTCATCATCTCTATTATATCCATAGACGCATATCCTCTCTTACTTTCAAGATCAGATCCTACCATGTATATCATCAGGGTATTCTTCTTCCCGGACGATTTCATAGTCGCCCCGTTCTTAGGTGTTAATGCCAACGCCTCAGTAGACACACTTCCAACCAAGAGAGCCATCAGTATGATAGTTGAAACAATTTTCCTGAACTTTTTCATTTAACAAACCAACTTTCTAAAGCTTTTATGTGATACAAGAAAAAAGCTTGGGACTTTTATCCCAAGCTTCTTTGCCTAATCATTAATTAATAACCAAATTCACAAGCCCATACCCAATTTCCATTGTTAATATTAATTGAGATAGCTCCTGTCTTGAAATCTCCAAAAAGGATGTTGTCCTTATGTGTTGGAGATGCCATCCATGCATCCATAGCTGAAGCTGCTGTAGTATAACCCTGAGCAAGATTCTCACCGTATACTAATGAGCTGTCAACTGTCCAATAATCTGAACCATCTGGACGAGTGTGGCTCCATACAGAAGATGCTTCAACGGCTCTAACAGCGGATGCTGTCTCAAGACCCGAACTCCATTTCAAAGCTCTTAAGCCACTTGCCTGACGTGTAGCATTCAAACTTTCAAATGCTGCCTTCGAAGCTGCCTGTGACTCAACTGTTCCAGATAACTCACCAGCTAAAGCTGTGATATCAGGAGCAATATAGATAATTCCATCTTCTGGAATACCAAACTCTCTTCTCTGAGCTGAGTCGAGCAATTCTCCTCCATTGCTTACGTTTGAAAAATATACAATGCTAACAGCTACTAAAACAAGTGCAAGTGAAATGCAAGCTACTACGGTCCATCTTGTTTGCTTCTTCACTAAAATCACTTCCTTTCACTAAAATTACTCATACTAAAGTACTATATTTCTCTAATATCATAATAACTATATTGGTTTTCTTTTACAAGTACCAATTTGACAGTTTTTTAAGCAATTATGCACATATGGGCTAATTCTTTAAAATGTTATCCACTAAAGAAGCGCCTGATACACGTCACGCTTAGAAATACCGCGGTTTTTCGCGACTTCCTTCATTGCTTCCTTCTTATCCATACCCTCCGAAATATACATATCAACATGCTCTTTAAGGGTCATCTGGTCCCATTTTGCTCTTTCTTCAAGTACCAGTTTTTCTGGATTTTCTCCTTCGAGTACCAAAACGTACTCACCACGAGGCTCATTTTCCTCATAATATGTAATAGCTTCGCTTAATGTAGTCTGATTAACACTTTCGAACTTTTTAGTAAGTTCCTTACAAAGACTGATTTTTCTATCACCCAGCTCATCATAAAGCTCTTTAAGAGTTTTCAACAAGTGATGCGGAGCTTCATACAAAATAATGGTTCTGGTATCCTTCTTAAGCTCCTCCATAACCATTTTTCTCTCCTTCTTGTCGGACGGTAAAAATGCCTCGAAAGAAAAACGTCTTGTCGGAAGTCCTGAAATAATAAGTGCATTAATAAGTGCACAGCAGCCTGGAAGAGACGTTACCTTTATTCCATTTTCATAACACTTTTGAACAAGTACCTCTCCAGGATCCGATATACCGGGAGTTCCGGCATCTGTAATAAGTCCTATATTTTTGTCCTTCAAAAGCTCTGAAATAAGATAATCTGCTTTATCATACTTATTAAACTCATGATAAGCCGTCATAGGTGTTTTAATTTCGAAATGATTTAATATTTTAATACTGTTTCTCGTATCCTCTGCCGCTATTAAATCAACTTCCCTTAGCGTCTCAATTGAACGCTTGGTCATATCACCTAAATTACCTATTGGAGTTGCTATTAAATGTAAAATTCCCGCCATTATCGTATATATCTAATATCTCTTTAGTATACTGGTCCTTCTTTTCATAAATCACGAGTGGAGAGTCAATTCTAAGATTCGGCTTCCCACCACGATTCGCCTCTATTAAAACCATGCTCGGTTCTTTGTCCTTAAATGAATGAACCATTCTAATGCGTTTAGGTTCAATCCTATACTCTCTTAGCAGGACGAAGATATCGGTTAATCTATGTGGCCTGTGTACCATGAATAAATTACCACCTGGCTTTAACAATTTCGCACTTACCCTGATCACATCCTCTAATGAACATAAAAGTTCATGACGTGCGATAGCCTTAGGCGAATAATCATTAACCAATCCATGATTTTCATTCATATATGGCGGATTAACCGTTACAACATCAAATGTTGATGCCCCGAATATATCAACTGCATCCTTTAGATCTCCTGTGACAATTGATATCCTGTCATTTAATCCATTAAGCTCCACACTTCGTCTTGCCAGCGTAGCACTTACTTCCTGAATCTCTAATCCAGTAAAATCAGTTGCCTTCGTCTTCGCTTCCATTAATATGGGAATAACACCATTTCCGGTACAAAGATCTATTACTTTGTCCCCTTCGAAAGCCTTTGAGAAGGAAGCTAACAATACAGCATCCATTCCAAAACAAAAAAGCTCCGGATTTTGAATCAGTCGATATCCATTTATCTGAAGATCATCTATTCTTTCACTCATTAATTATCATCTAATTTAGACTTGGCATCAGAACGCTCAAGCTTCTCTAATTCCTTCATCTCTTCTGCAGAAACATCATTTCTGTTGTTTCTCTTCTTGTGCTTGAACTTAAGCTCTGAAGCATGATACTCAACAATACTCTTCTCGCCATCCTCTTCAACAATGACCTTAACAAGCTGTCTTAATACATTAACAGAATGAACCTCACCCTTCTTTCCATCATCTGCAGTTACGAAATCGCCAACGAAAGGAAGGTTTTTATTTAAATCCTCATAGGTTTCTTCTTCATGCTTAAGACAACACATCAGACGTCCACACACACCCGAAATCTTAGTTGGGTTAAGTGATAGATTCTGCTCCTTAGCCATCTTGATTGAAACTGGAATGAAATCCGAAAGATGTGCATGGCAACAAAGAGGTCTTCCACAGATTCCTATTCCACCACGGATTTTGGTCTCATCCCTTACACCAATCTGTCTAAGTTCGATTCGTGTTTTAAATACAGCTGCTAAATCTTTAACCAATTCTCTAAAATCAATTCTTCCATCAGCTGTGAAATAGAATAATAATTTACTATTATCAAAAGTGTATTCTGCATCTATAAGCTTCATCTCAAGATTATGATTATGTATTTTTTCAAGGCAGATCTTAAAGGCATCCTTTTCCTTGTCCTTATTCTTAAGTGCCTTCTCATCATCCTGAGGTGTAGCAACTCGAATTATTGGCTTTAATGGTTGTACAACCTCATCATCTGCTACTTCCTTAATGCTTCCTACAACTGCACCATACTCCTGACCTCTTGCTGTCTCAACGATAACATGGTCAGTCTTTTTAATATCATAATCGCCTGGGTTAAAAAAATATATTTTTCCCGCTGTTCTGAATCTTACACCTATTACTTTAATCATCTATATACCTCACTTTTATAGCCTCTTGGGCTTTTAATTTTCCTTAATTGTTAATAATAAAAGTTCCATCGAAAGCTCGAAATTAACATTTGCTCTTAATCTCGCCTTACACTTTTCTAATGCTTCTATTACCGTTTCTATTCCTTCATATGAGCTTCTGTCAGATGCTTTAATAACATACTGGATTTCTTCCCTGAATACCATTCCATTAGCATCATGAGTAGCCTTGAACAAAAGAACATCTCTATACCAGATCGAGAAGATATCAAGATAATCATTAACATCAAGCTTATACTCTGAAATCTTCTTAATCGACTGAACTATTTCATTGATTTCCATATCATGTATGTTCTTAAGAAGAGCCAGTGCTTCATCCTTAACCTTGTCGAATTCCTCGGACTTAGCAAGCAATCTTGCTTTTCCTACATTTCCTCTGGCAAAAGCCACACAGATATCTGCCTTATAGTCAGGAATCTGCATGCTGGACATTAAAAATTCCTTTATTTCTTCATCCTTAACAGGCTTAAAATCAAGTACTACGCACCTACTTAATATCGTAGGTAAGAATACCTCAAGATTACTTGTTAATATAATAATCACTACATATTTTGGTGGCTCTTCAAGAGTCTTAAGCAATGCATTCTGAGCCTGCACTGTCATAAGGTCTCCATCATTAATGATGTATATCTTTTTCTCACCTGAATATGGTCTAATATCAACTGTCTGATTAATCTGAAGTCTTATATCATCAACGCCTATTACATTAGGTTTTTCATGCGATACGAAGATAATATCAGGATTATTAAGTGAATTAGCCTGAACACACGAATGACACGTCTCGCATGGCTCTTCATCAACTGGATTCTCACACAAAAGAGTCTGAGCGAAAACCTTCGCCATGAATTCCTTACCACAGTTTCTTTCACCACTTATGATGTATGCATGGCCTACCTTGTCCATTTTAATTGCATTCTGTAAGTGTTCTTTAATTTTTTCCTGTCCAACTATATCTTTAAACTTAGCCATATCTTTTTACCTGCTTAACTATGTTAATATATCCAGTAGTAAACCTCGAATTTCACCTATCTTGGCAAGTATCGCCATGTGATCCTGTTCATCCTTCATCAATTCCTGCGCCAGCGCATCAAGATTTTCGTCAACAAGTCTTACTATTCCATATACTCTGTGACGACCCTTCCTGTCGAGGAAATTTTCTCTTGAGAATTCATGGGATCTTGATACTATCTCATTCATGAAATCCTTAATCAGTCCACGATATCTTTTCATATCCTTGATATCTCGTTTCTTCGCAAGCTGATCACCCTGTCTTGTGATTTCTTCCATCATTGAAGTTAATCTTTCCTGAAGACCGTCATCACCAATCTTGCTCATTAACGTGAACTTAAATGATTCGTCAGTCTCCTGAACATTCTGAACCATTTCTGTTTGTTGAATTGGGGTAGTTGAGGTTACTTTAATATCCAATCTATATGTACTCCAATAGATAATCCTTTATGTTCTCGAGGCATTCCTTAAGGTTTTCATTATTAAACTTAACGTTAATGCCTGCCATCTTCATCTTTTCTTCCGAAAAATCCTCTGCGTCTGCTAAGAATCTCCTGCACATTTCTTCGTATTTTGGATTTTCCTGCATCATTTCACGATTGATAGCTCTTTGAAGTCTGATACCATCATCTACTTCCAAATATATAGGAAGCACATTTCTTCTTCCATAATAGTCAGCTGTCTTTTCATAGGACTCAAGAGTTCCAATTATTAAATAGTTATGATGCTCTAAATTAATCTTCCCATCATCTACTGTGAAGTATCTCCATAAGCCATGATAAGTATGGTATGCTCTGTCTTCAATGACCTTACCTTCCTTACATGCATTGTGAAAATACTCATCATCAACGAAATGATACTGTACTCCTTCTTCTTCCTTGTCTCTTATAGGTCGAGTTGTATAGAGTACAACCTTCTTTAATTTAAGCTCTGGAACCTTGATAAGTTCCCTGTATATTGTATCTTTACCCGACGAGCTCTTACCCATCAGATATACTAACTTTCCCATTATTCGCTAATACCCTTAATATTTCCTTTTCGAATTTTTAGTGTTTCAAGTGTGGAACAATACTTATCTGCCAAAGATACAATCCATGATTCTTTGTACCTTGGTATCCTTGACAGGGTTAATGGCCACATGTGCTTGCTTATTATATCTTTCTCCCTCTCTGACAGCTCGTAATCCCTCGTAGCATTTAAAAGAGCTGTTTTCGGATGACTATAGCCATGCAGTGGCGACCCCGGTTCTTTTCGCTGCACATGCCAGTCATAAAGAAAATAATCATGCAAAAGTGCTCCTCTTATCATTTCTTCTTCATTAACCCTCATATGAAGAAAGTCACTTATGATAAGACTCTGCCTGGCCACATCAATACAATGTCTTCTTACATGTATCGAACCATGCTGTATATAATTTCGCTGACTTTGGAATTCTTTTGAAGAAATAATATCTTTTCCGTACCTGATAATTTTCTTATGAAGTTGTCTATGTCTGTCAAACTTCTTCTGACTAAGACATAGTATTCCACTCTTATCATTGCGCATACACTATCATTATACTATAAAGATATAGAAATTGACACCGCTAGAAACTGTGGTACCCTACGCTATATATTGTGTAAAGCCCACAATAAGTGTCATTGTAAGAATAGAAAACAGTGTCGAAACTGCCACCATTTTAGAACTAAGCTTCTCATCACGATTGAATTTAATTGAGAACATGGTTGTTGTCGCAGCTACAGGGGTAGATGCCGATACAATAAGTGTCGTCAACAATGTTCCTCTATATCCAAGAGCATATAATACTCCCAACAATATCACAGGAGATACTATAAGTCTTACTATTAGTGCTACTGCCTCGCCCTTAATATCCAATATTCCCTTAAGATCAAGCTTGGAAATTGAATAGCCTATCATCAGCATTGGAATTGGTGTGTTCGTTGCTGACATGAATGATATTGGCTGAATAACTATATATGGAAGCTCATATGATGTGAAAAAGAATATCAGACCAATTACAACTCCAATAACTCCGGGATTTAGAACCGCCTTCTTCATCTTAAAGCTTCCCTCTTTGCCAGCCATGGCATACTGACCGAAGCTCCAGACTAAAATATTAAAGATTGCAATATAAGCAGATGCATAAAACACTCCTTCACTTCCAAGCAATGCCTTAACAAGTGGAAGAGCCATGAATCCACAGTTGCAAAATACCGCCGAAAAACGTAAAACTATTCTTCTTGATTCATCCTTATCTCTTATTAAGATTTTTCCTATCAAGAAGCTTAATGTATGTGCGATTAATGCAGCAAGAAGTGCCAAAAGAAGGTTTTTAAACAGTTCCTTGTCGAATGGTTTTTGGAACGCTTCTATAACAACACATGGTGTTACCAAATAAAGCATGATGTTATTCATACTTTTAACTCCATCGTCATTAATCAGCTTAAGTTTTCCGCCAAGAAAACCAAGACTTATTAAAATAAAAAGTATTAAAACCTGTGTTCCTACGATTAAAAAGCTATCTAACATATCAATCCCCATCCGATTAGTTAGCAAAAAGATATATGTATCCAACGTTCAATGGTATAGCAGAATGGGGTGGGGTTGTCAATATATATGCATATCCGCATACATGTGTTTCTTCCTCGAATAAACTCTGTAACACTAAATGGTGCAAATAAGAAAAATGGAATGCCGCTTCAGACCGCACATCCATGTGCGCTGAAGCTAAATTCGCCATCCGGGCGAATTTACATCCCATTTTACTTATATTGCACCAAGTGTTACGACGACTTTATTCTAATGGTCGAAACGCATGTATGCGGATATTTAATTAATATTAATCAACATTACCACTTGCAGGAATATACATCATACAAGGCAACTCTTAAGGTTTCTTTAGAAATATATCTTCCCCATCTGACACTACTATTGGAATTGCCTTCTACTATAGTAATTCCTGTATCATTCTTAGTAAGCACAACTGCAGCATGGTTCGCATCACAAACCATATCTCCTACCGTCAGCTGGCTCCACATTTTCTCAAACTGGGCATTAATCTTAGGATCCATGCCATCATAAATTCTCATATTATTAGCATATACTGCAATCCATGAATGATCATTATTTGATTGCATAACTAAGTCCCATTCAGGATCATTGGATGAATATGTATTTTTAGTAGGAACAAATCTTGAGTTTCCTATGACCAGTTTATAGCTGTTTCCTGCACCTACTTTTTTCCTTATATAACTACTAAGGCCTGTAGAATGACGCTTATATTTTTGAGTTCCGAATGCAGCATCCTGAACCAGATATGCGAATGCCTGACACGCTGTTGCACTGCTTCTCATGTTAGGGTACTGGCTACGAGTTGTATAAGGAGCATTATCTCCCCATGGAGTTCCATCTGGATATGTTGCCTGAAGAGCCATTATCTTTCCGGTTACTATGCTAACATCATTAGCGGATGTGGATGTTTTCTTAGAAGATGAACCCTGCGTTGCAAGTGCACTATAATACTGTGCAAGAGCCTTGGCGTCAGCTGCTGAAACCTGTTCATTTCCACCTTGGGATGCAATCTGTTCATACTGCATGGCAAGAGCTGCATAATTAGTATCATCTGCATAAGAAACAACAGATATACCAGAAAGTAACGTTGCACATAGAAGTACCAGTATTATTGCTTTAAGGTTTATTTTTTTCATTTTCTCTCCCTTTGCTTAAAATTTACTCACTATCTTTCTTACTAATAAACTGCTCACCACCATATACATATATTGCCAGATTAGTCTGTGGTTCATTTTCGAATGATGAATACCAAACTAAATACATTTTGTCTATTTCACCACTCTTTATCTTTGAATGTCCATCCATCAATGCATTAGTTACTTTAATCGTTGATGACACCAAATCAGGATCTATTTCTTTTATATGATTAAACCCTTCTTCAACATCTATTGTATTAAATACTATAGACGTATTAAAGTTATATAATTTCTTATTTGGATCATCTGGAGTCAGTTCTATGTTTTCCATATATTTGGTAATAAACGAATCATACTCTTCAGAATATTCTTCAAGATCTATTTTCTGGTCATCAAAATATACAGCAACTGCTCCTTTGTTATTCTTTTGGATAAAGCCTTCATACTTCACATATCCATCAAGCTTATCTACATCTTCTTTAGCAGAAAAGATTGAAATATTCTCTCCATTTCTGTATTGCGAAGAAGTAGTATCAAACAAATAGGAAATATATGGAAGATTATTTCCAACTCCTTCAGGAAGTGGACGAGAATAAGATATACCCATAGTCGTCTTATCAGAAATACTATAATTAGTGTTCTTAAAATCTATTGATGCTGCCTCATCAAAATAACCATCCTCACCATATATCCTCATAGATATAGCGTCAATTACTGTAATACCGTCTTTGGTCATACTTCCGATTATCTCATGTGGATCAGCTGTAAGATCATATTCATTTCCTTTCATAGTAATTTTGAAAGGGGTTGAAAGATTATCGTTATTTGATTCCTTCTCTTCGTCTATAACTTCAGTAAACGGCATTTCCTCTTTTGGAATAGTATCTTCAATGCTATCAGAGATTTCTGGCTTACTATCTTTTTTAGAATCACTCCTTAACTTAGTATCAGAGCTACAGCCTGATAACACCGTCAAAACTATAATACAGCATAATATAATTGAAATAATTCTTTTCATATTAATAAGAAATCCTTTCCTAATATTCTTTTTTTATATCAGTTATTTCATAAATGTCTTTAAATCTTTTCAAATCTTCTTCGGACTTAATTAGCATAACCTCTGTGAAATGTCCGTTCTCTTTGTCTTTAAAACCAGCCAACATTTCTCCTGTACATATAGAGCTTTTGATAACAGCATACTGCACATTTTTATCAAAAGGAATTGTATTTTTTAATTCCTTTTCATAAAATGGAACCTTGCCAAAATCCTGATGCATTTCAATTATAAAAATAATCATAAATATAATGAAAATACTTCCACCAACAACACTGAATTCCCATAAAAATCTGTCTATAAATATCCATATAATACCAGGAATTACGAATCCGATTATCATGGCTATCAAAAGCATTGGTCCGCCAAAATGTATTGAATTAATCTTTTTCAATTGTAAAATCCTTTTATCTCAATAATTATATAAAAAATATATCATAAATTATAAGTAAAAAAAAACATGTAAGAATTAACTTACATGTTTTCGTGCCCAGAGCCGGAATCGAACCAGCGACACGAGGATTTTCAGTCCTCTGCTCTACCAACTGAGCTATCGGGGCATTTACGAGATTTCTCTCTAGTAGCGGGAATAGGATTTGAACCTATGACCTTCGGGTTATGAGCCCGACGAGC
>JAKSHY010000070.1 GCA_024399135.1 Lachnospiraceae bacterium
GTATGTGTCAAGTGATTGTGGGCAGAATTTTTTTCCAAATTTCAATACTGCTAAAATATTACAAATCGATTGATTAAACGGGTGCTCCATAGGGCTATTTATTCCACGGTTCGCTTGACAATGAGCCTCTGAGAGTGCGATATTCAGACAGCGAGGCAGACGCCGCCAAAGGCTCTGCTGCCTGGCTGCCAGCCTATCACACTCTCACTCATTGTAAAGCGACTTTCGCGGCATAAAAATATACTGATGGCAATTAAATTTTAAACTCACTAATGCTTCTGAATTTTGATATGTTTTTTAGCCACTGCATATTGGCTGGTATAGAAATATTACAGGTAAACTCGTATCCTTTTCCTTCTGCTTCAGCACTACGTCCTACGCTTACCGGTTCTTGATATTCATTTTCTAAATCGATTATCTCACATTCAGGAAACAGTCTGTCTAATGTTCTTGTGTGTTTAGCACACAGAATAGCTGCAAGGTTGTTGCCTCCGTCTATGCTCCACAGTGCTCTTCTGCCTTTCATTCTGTTTCCTATTATCGTAAACACATTGCTTTCCATACTGCCTAATCTTGCATGATGTACAACACCAGGCTCACGTGTTGGCGGTATCTCTATTCCGCGTTCAAAGTAACTGCTGAGTGAATCTCTGTTTTCTGTATAATAACACTTCAGCACTTCTAATCCTGCAATTTCTTTTTCATCATTAACCGTGTTTATGTATGCGTTTATGCTTTCAATTAAATCGTCAAACCTGCTCTCATTCATTAAGTCGCTTAAGGTTTTGATAATCTCCGGATTATGTACACATTCTTTGATTTTCTTGTTTCTATGAAACTTATCAAGAACACATTCTGTTCGACAATCCTGATCTTTCTGAATCCACTGGGCTCCGTCTCCGTTCTTAACTTTCAGGTTTACTGTATTCATATTAAATTTTCCGGCGATAACGGCTTCCTTATGATAATTAAACATCTTTATCGATTCAAAGCTTGCATATGCAACTTTGTTATCAAGTTCTCTTCTCACTTTATTGTTTTTCTGTGGATGATATATTACTCCATCATATGCTATCATTATCTTCATTTCACGTGAAGGTCCATATTTTCTTCTGTCTTTACCCTGAAGTCTTATCCAGTCTCCATCCGCTTCCTCATACAGTATTGGTGTTTCCACACATCCCTGAAGCAAATCTTTTTTGTTTAGCTTTGCCATTTCATCTGTCTTTTCTATTCTCTTTTTACCAAGTTCCTGAACAATGTTCCATATGCCCTGAGCACTTATTGAAAGCCCTGTAGCTTCACTTATGCTGTCTGCTGTTTCCCTGTATGACTGCGTACAGATTTGATTCTCTATTAATTCAACTACATCTTCGTTAACTAATCCTATACAGTTATTTTCAACGCTTGAATCCAACAGATACACATATTCATTTGATTCTCTGTCAAAGTAGAGATATCTTGAATATTCTACTACTCCTATTTTTGTTTTTATTGATGTTTTTCTTTTGTCCTTACAGCGAAATCTTTTCTTATCTCTGCTATCCCGTATATACAGATCCATCTCTTCCAGCTGCTGTTTTATCATTTCTGCTCCGAGTGAATAAACTGCTTTTGTTATTTGTCTTATTATATCCTGAATATTTTCAAATTTGCTATTGTCCATTTCGATGGAATATGTTATACTCATATTAGTCACAACTTCTTTCTTATTTTTGTCGCGATTAATATTAAAGCATATTGTGACCGGGATGGCAAGTCTTTTGCCATCCTTTTTTTATTTTTCCAGAAATTTCGCCTACACTAATTATACACTAAC
>JAKSHY010000071.1 GCA_024399135.1 Lachnospiraceae bacterium
GACAAAGGAATTGTTTCTTCCTGGTATTATAACGGTGCTTACCACTGGAAACTAAAAACAAGTTTCATAAAAAAACTAATTAAGAGGGGGAAGAAATGAATGCAGATGAATACTGCGGATTACATACTGTCTATTATTTCATTATTGCAGGGATTGGTCTTGCTTTGATTCTTATTGCAAGAAATATTCCTACATACAACGAAACTACAGGCGAAATAATTCACAGTTATTCATTGCCCTTCATCATCTTTGGTGCAGTTCTGATAATTCTTTCATTCGTGGGGATTATCTTTTTTGCAGAGGATAAACAATACAAATAAGGGGAAATGTAAAAAATGCAGACTATCAGAGAAGCAACACCACAGCAGATAAATGCTGCTTTATTATCTTTAGAAACTGAAATTCTTGAACAGATAACAGAATTAAAAAACGAAGTAAAACAGATTAAGGAGAACCAGAACAATGAGCAGTAAAGCAAAACAGATGGCAGATACAATAAATGATATGAATCACTGTTTCTACCCTAACTCAATGTATACAGTTTTTCCTGGTTCTGTTCTTGTAAACTACACTATCTTTGAAAAACCTTCTGAAGAAAAAAAACAGGAAATTAAAAAGTTATGGTTCAAGGTTCAGAAGAAACCACACAAATATTATAAGACACCAGAAGAATACTATAATCCAAATCATACGCTGAAAATCTTCGGGCTTAATCGTTCTAAAAATTGGCAGGTTGCGGTATTCATAGGCAAAACAAATACACTTCTTGCACCTTATGGAGTTGCTGAAAATGGCGATTTATACGCTTTTCCAATTCGTGAAGATGCTGTGAAAGGTCCTACTCTTGCCCATCCTGTATCTGTTCATGCTTTGGCATGGGAGAATGAATCAAATGATAACAATTGCAATTCCAACGTATAAAAACACAGCTGAACAATTAAAGCGATGTTTTACAAGCTTGCAGAACTTAAAAGGAGTTGATGTCTTAATCTGCGTTGATGACGATTCTGCAGAATATAACAAACTTGTTAAACAGACTGCTTATGAATGCGGAATTGCTCCGGTTATTATCCAGCAGAAAAATAAAGGTGTTTTTGCAGCAAGAAAAAATCTATGTAACAGTTGTTCTACTTCTTGGATTTTCTTTCTTGATGCAGATGATTATATCACTTCGGAATTTGTTTATTTTATTAACAACTTTCAACCAAACAATAAATATGACCTTTATACAACACAATGCGAGATTGTCGGAAAATCAAACAATTTCAACTTCACAAACAAAGAAGTCAGAAAATGTGTTGAAAACGGAAATAATAATCTCATGTGGGGGAAATTTATCAAAACTGCTATACTTAAAAAAACTTATGAAATGCTTCCTGAATATCCCTGCGGGTTGTTCTTTGGTGAAGAAATTCCCCAGACATGGGCATTTAGTTTTTTTAATAAAAAATCATTGAATATAAAATCAATCTGTTATTCGGATGAAGGAACAACAGCAATAAAGACAATTACAAACATTGAGAGATGGAAGAAATTGCTTTCTGTTGTTTATCTTCTTGACTGGTACGGATTGCCATATATAAAACAATTACTTACAGAAAGATTAAAAACAGTAGATTCTACAATCGGCAAACAGGCAATTTCTCTATTAAGACGGACCATGAACAAGGCGGAGATTGCTAATAATATTTTTATCGAAAATGAACGCAAAGGAAAGTCAGTTCATGAAACATCGCTTGAGTTGTTCGGAAATTCCGATCCACTCAATTTTAGAGAGGTTTTAGAAATTGACTTCGAAAGAGATTGCAGAAC
>JAKSHY010000072.1 GCA_024399135.1 Lachnospiraceae bacterium
TTTCCAGTTACATAAATACTGTTGTTTCCATCATGAAATCCAAGATTGTAATCTTCCTTTACTTCCTGAGGTGAAAAAATCAGACAATCCTTTCCATCAATTACACTTACATCCGGACATTCCCACATATTGCTAAGACCGTCCTTACTAGAATCAATCATTCCTTTGTAAGTCCATTTTTTAGCATCTTCTGACTGGAACATTACCATTGCACCACGGTCATCTTTCTGTTTAAGAACACAAACCATGTAAAACTTGCCATCTTTCTCCCAAATTTTAGGATCTCGGAAATGTTCATTGTTATATTCAAAAGGAATATCAGCTGCTGTCAAAACAGGATTTTCACCCAATTTTTCATAAACACAGCCATCACCAATCGCAATACACTGGTTCTGAATATCTACAGTTCCATTATTTGAAACACCTGTGTATGCAACAATGTGTTTTCCATTATGCTCAATGGCAGTTCCAGAAAAACATCCCTTACAATCAGCAGCAGAATCTGGAGCAAGAGCAACACTCTGCAATTCCCAAGTCAGCATATCTTTAGAAACAACGTGTCCCCAGTGCATTGGTCCCCATTGTGTTGAGTAAGGGTGATACTGGTAGAAAAGATGAACCTTATCACCAAACTGCGAAAATCCATTTGGATCATTACACCATCCACCAGGAGTTGCAAAATGGAACACAGGACGCTGATTTTTAATCTCACTTGAGCCTATAATCTTTGCATTAAGTTCATCCTGTTTTTTCTGTGCATTATCAAAAATTTCACTCATAAAATTAACCTTTAACAGCAGATGAACCAACTGATTCAATAAAGAATCGCTGGAAAATAATGAACAAAATTAAAACTGGAAGTAACATTACAACACTTGCTGCCATAAGCTGATCCCAGTAAATATCTCCACCAGTTCCAGTAAATGAAGAAATTGCTACAGACATTGGACGAACTCTCTGATCTGTTGTTACAAGCAAAGGCCACAAATACTGATTCCACATATCCATACCCTGAAGAATACAAACTGTAATAATTGGAGCTTTGTTCATTGGTAAATAAATATCTTTAAATACTCGCCAGAATGATGCCCCTTCAAGTTCAGCATTTTCTGAAAGTGAAATTGGAACTTCCTTAAAGTAATTATAGAAAAGATAAATATACAAAGGACTTGCTACGAATGGCAAGATTTGAACTGCATAAGTATCTGTAATTCCCCAGGAAGAAACCTGATACATTAAAGGCAACATAATTGCTTCCATAGGGATAATATAAAGTGAAAGAACTCCAAGGAAAATAAATTTTCTTATTCTTAATTTACCGCGCTGTAAAGCATACCCTGTCATTGAACAAACTACGGCTGTAAGAACAACAGTAACTACAAGAACAAGCATAGAATTTAAGAACGAACGTCCAAAATTCTGAACTGATTCAAATAAAATCTCTTTGAAGTTGTGCAATGTTGGATGAGTAACAACAAATGCCTTTAAACTTCCCATATCCTTCATAATTTCAAATCTGTCATCTTTTAATGAAGAAACAAACATAAGAAAGATTGGTGTAATAATTATAAGTCCAAGTAAAAATAAGAATGCTGTAAATGCAATATCTTTTGATTTTCTCTGTACCATACTAATCCTCCTGCCCTAATCTCTTGCTTTTTCTTCTTTTCCACGAAGAAGTTTATTCTGAACAAGGAAAATTATAAGAATAAGAAGGAATAAAATAACAGAAGCCGCCGAAGCATAACCTATCTTCTGTCCCATAAATCCGCTTTGATAAATGTAATGAACTAAAGTATT
>JAKSHY010000073.1 GCA_024399135.1 Lachnospiraceae bacterium
ATGTTATTCAATCAAATAAGATATAAAAAAATAAGTAATCCTATTAAAGATATCACCTCCGGAATTATCATAGCTCTTGTATCTATTCCTATAGCAATGGGGTATGCCCAGATTGCTGGATTACCTGTAATCTACGGTTTATATGGCTCGTTTTTGCCAATATTAATATATGCTTTTATGACTACATCACCTCAGTTTGCAGTTGGTGTAGATGCGATGCCGGCAGCAATGGTTGGCACGCTTTTGACAACCTTAGTGCTAGAACCAGGTTCTGATAAGGTGATTACACTCGTTCCGGTAGTGTCTCTTCTTGTAGGTATCTGGTTTGTTATTTTCTATTTCGTGAAGGCAGGAAGAGTGGTCAAATACATTTCTGTGCCTGTAATGGGAGGATTTATTTCTGGTGTTGGGTTTACAATTATTCTTATGCAGATTCCCAAGCTGTTTGGAGGAAATCCCGGCACAGGTGTTCTACTCACCTTACTTGTAAACATTGCCAGTGAATGTAAGCATTTTAATATACTTTCTGCAGTACTGGGTATTGGTACTGTTGTAATCATTCTTGTGTGTAAAAAGTACATACCCAAAATACCTATGACTGTAGTAATGATGGTTGTAGGTGCATTACTTCAAGTAGTTGTGAAGCTTGATAGATTTGGAGTGAAGCTATTGCCAACAGTAGACTCAGGTCTACCAAGATTAATAATACCGGATATTAAATGCATATCAGGTAACGCTATAACAATTATTCTGGAATCATTCAGTATTGCTGCGGTAATTATGGCACAGACGCTTTTGGCAACTAATAATTATGCGACAAAGTATGGTGACAATGTTGATAATGGAAGAGAACTATTATCTTATGCAGGTATGAATTTTGCGAGTGCAATTGTAGGCTGTTGTCCTATAAATGGATCCGTTTCTCGAAGCGGAATGGCAGATTCTTTAGGTGTAAGAAGTCAGTTGATGTCTATATCTGCGGGAATCACGATGATATTAATTTTATTGTTTGGAACTCCCATTTTACAGTTTCTTCCAGTTCCGGTTCTTACTGGAATAGTAATGACAGCACTTATTGGCATACTTGATTTTAAGATGCTTAAAAGATTATGGAAGACCTGTAAAAGTGAGTGTGTAATCTTTATGCTTTCATTCATTGGTGTACTGGTTCTTGGTACTGTAAACGGCGTTATTGTAGGATGTGTACTTTCATTTTGGGAGGTGTCAGTTAGAGCGGCCTCTCCACCTACATGCTTTGTTGGTCGAATTCCTGGACACGGCAATTTTCATTCGTTAGATAGGAATACACATGCTCGTCCAATCGCAAATACCGTTATCTACAGATTTAGCGGGAATCTTTTCTTTGCAAATATAGATAAATTCGAAAATGACATTTTATCAGCCATAAAAGAAGACACACATCAGGTTGTCGTTGATGCAAGAGGAATCGGCAGTATAGATGTGACAGTCGTGGACAGACTGATTTCTTTTGCAGATCAGATGCATAGAAGAGGAATAAAATTTTATATAACTGAGCATGAAAGTTCATTAAATGATCAGATTAGAATACTTGGTGGAGATAAACTTCTTGATAGCGGTGTAATTCGTAGAACAATAACTCTAGCACTTCGTGATGCCGGTCTTGAAAAACCATATGAACTTGAGAATACAGAAGCGGCTGATGATATCGAATATATGGAATCAGAAGAAAAGCTTGCTGAATTTGAGTGGGCATTTGGAGAGGATGCAGAAGATAGACTTAAAAAGCTGGCAGATGCTGCTGCGGATGAACT
>JAKSHY010000074.1 GCA_024399135.1 Lachnospiraceae bacterium
TCATTCATAATCAAAAAAGCAAATAGATTTGATGTAAAAGGAAAATCATATCTTGATTTCCCTTTGAAGTATTATGCTGTGGATATTGGATTGAGAAATGCAAGACTGAATTTCAGACAGCAGGAAAGAAGTCATATTATGGAAAACATAATTTTTAATGAACTTATTTCCAGAGGATATTCAGTTGATGTTGGGGTAGTGCAGGTCTCTACAACAATAAATGGTGTGCAGAAAAAAAGTAATCTAGAAATTGATTTTATTGTAAATCAAGGATTCAACAAGATTTACATTCAGTCTGCATTCAGTATCGATGATCCTGAAAAGAAGAATCAGGAAACAAAATCATTGCTAAATAGTGGAGATTTTTTTAAAAAGATTGTTGTTGTGGGTGGAAACCAGAAACGATACCAGGATGAAAATGGAATTACAATTATAGGAGTTATTCCATTTTTATTGGAAAAGGATAGTGTAGAGAAATAACTCGCTTGCAGGCTTTGAGTTTTAGGCGAAAAGACTACAAGGGCGCAATACACATTAGCCAAGGCTAACGTATGCGCTAGGGGGACACCTAGAACCCAAAGAAAAGACAAATTATGGATGGATTCAGAATATTAGAAATCACACAGCCAAGTGAACTTCATGTTACAGCAAATCAATTAACGATAGAGCAGGAAATTGCTCCCAAAAAGAAACGAAAAGTATCGGTTCCGCTGGAAGATCTGGAACTTATTATATGTACAGGTGCAAATATAAGACTTTCAACAATGGCTTTATCTGTTTTAAGCGAAAATAAAATAGGGCTAGTAACAATTGGAAAAGATTATATGCCAGCAAGTATAGTTCTTCCTTATGATGCAAATGTACGAAATGCACAAATTGCAAGACAGCAGTTAAGCATGGACGAAAATTTAAAAGGCGAGCTTTGGGAAAAAATTATTCAAAAGAAAATTGAAAATCAGGCAAAATGTTTGACACTTCTTGGAATTGAAGGAACAAAGGAACTTTTTGAAATGATGAAAAATTTGAAAGCAGGGGACCCTGATAATATCGAAGGAAATGCTGCAAAATTCTATTTCCAACAATTTCATCCAGGCTTAGTAAGAAGAAATGATGATCCAATTAATTCTGTTTTGAATTATGGATATGCAATTGTTAGAAATACTATAATTCGGGATTTAGTTTGTGCTGGTTTTTATCCGGCCATAGGAATTCATCATGAAGGACCATTTAATGGATTCAATTTAGCAGATGATTTAATAGAACCATGGAGAGCAATGGTAGATGTTGTTGCTCACGAAATTGTCTCCTCACAGACGAATCTTAGCAGGGAGCAGAGAAGAACCTTAGCGTTAGTATTGCATAACGCCTGTTTCATAAATGAAGAAAAAAACACTATTTCTAATGGAATAAACATAATGATTCAAAGCTTTAAACAGGCTATAGAAGAAAGTGATATTAATTTATTGAAATTGCCAGATATTTTGCCAGTTGAAAAAATAGAAGTTATAAGCGAGTAGGGGATAGCTGTTTATTATATGAGAATTCTAGTTTTATTGAATCCAACAAATAAGAAAGGAACAAAAGCGGCTTATACTGAATTAAGAAAGTTTCTTATAAAAGACGGATATGTATTACTGCAAAGTGAGGTTTTCATGAGAATTACAAATAACCGCAAAGGAGCAGAAAAACATCTCAATAGAATAAAACCATATATTCCTAACACCGGAACAGTTCGAATTATGCGTTTAACTGAAAAACAGTTTTGTAATATGGGGTTATATCAGGCAGA
>JAKSHY010000075.1 GCA_024399135.1 Lachnospiraceae bacterium
TTATAAGTTTCAATAAGTTTCTCTACCTGCATTCTCGTAAATACATCTATATAATTAAGGGGCTCATCCCAGATATATAGGTGTGCTGATGTGAGTAAACTTGCCGCTATTAAGACTTTTTTCTTCTGCCCCTCTGAATACTGTTCCATAGGCTTTGCAAACTGGACTCTCTCAAAACCCAATTGACGGAGTAATGACAAAAGAAGTGTGTAATCAAGACATTCTGATTCACAGTAATCCTTAAGAAAGCCCTTTAAGTAAGATGTATCCTGGTTAATATAAGAAATAATGAGGTTTCCGGGAATTTCAAGGATTCCTTCCCATTCATAATTCAAAGTCTCTTTTGCTGCTTTGCAACTCATATCCAAAATGGCTTTGATCAGACTTGATTTGCCGGATCCGTTCTCGCCATCAATAACCACACGATCGCCATTATTAATTTCAAACGTCAGACTATTAAATACACATCCATCTGCATCCTTATATTTAAGCGAATAATCCCGTCCAAATGCCAAACGTTCTTTGTGATACTTTAGTGGCATAAGTTTAAGGTCGGTCACTTCTTCGATATCATTAAGAAGTCCCTCTTTTTCCTCAATTTCCCTATTAATCCTTCCTTCGTAAGCCTTCACTCGCTTTTGCATTTTCTTGGTTTTGGCGCCAATAAAACATCTGGTATCCAAAAATCTGTCATGCTCTTTAATTGGATCAAATCCTATCTTGGTATTCTCATTTTTTTCTGCCCATCTACTCGCCCTGTCAGCTGCCGCCTCAAGTTTTCCGATTTCTTTAATGTGCTTTTCATTCTCGGCTCTGGCATTGATATCTGCCTTTTCTTTATTCTCCCACCAGGAACTGAAGTTACCTGCCTGAATTTCGATGGAAGCACGATTAAGAACCAGCACATGGTCAATGCATGCGTCAAGCACATCTCTGTCATGCGATACCAGAATAAAACCCTTCTTGGTTTTAAGATAATTTTTTACTATTTCTCTGGCCTCTTTATCCAAATGATTTGTGGGTTCATCAATCAACAAAAAATCATTTTCACCGGAAAATAGCACCGCCAGCATTATTTTAGTACGCTCTCCAAAACTCAAAGTATTAAAAGGACGATATAAAAGTTCTGCATCAACCGCCAGTTTTGGAAGTTCATACATGACCTTCCAATCCTCCAACCCAGGTTTCCAATTTTCCATAAGTTCATATGCAGGTTTTGCCATATCACCAGGTAAGGTAACATATGGGAAGTAATCAAATACAGTCGTAGTGCTGATACTTCCCTTATACTCATACTTTCCCATTAGTAAATTGAGGAAGGTGGTTTTTCCCTTACCATTTCTTCCGATAAAGCCTAACCTCCAATTTGTATCAACCGTAAAAGATGTATTTTCAAAAACATTATCCAAACTTCCTTCATACGCGAAGGTGAGATTATTTACATTTATTTGTGCCATATATACCTCCTTCGCCTGCCAAACAAAAAAGGCCTATCCTGCATACGCAAAATAGACCCGCAAAAATAAACTCTATATATCTTAACGATAAAGTAGAGATAAAACGGATGCGATAATCTAATTTAAGCGTACACAACAGCCCACTATCAGCAGGACCTAAAAATCAACGTGTTAACTTAAACCAAACTATCTAATTTCCATTTCTCCACCTTACACTTAACGTGCTCTTTCTTTTTATTTATGTCTGTAATAATA
>JAKSHY010000076.1 GCA_024399135.1 Lachnospiraceae bacterium
AATCATTTGCAAGACACTGTCGTTATGCAGTCAACGATGCAATTGCGAACACACTGTATTCGCAATCAGGGAATTTGTTATATTCCTAAAAAACTGTAGGCTTAAATGAAATTCATTCTTTTTCTTATTGCACTAGCCTTGATTGCTTGTTCAAATTCAGGTATTCGAAAATACCCGAATGGTCAATTAGTACAGCAGGGTTTCAAAGAAAATGGTGTGGAAGGCGTTGATAAATTTTACCCCTCCGGCGCCCTTATGGAGCACAATGAATTTCATGGGGCAGACCGTAGCAACTCAACTATCACTACCTACTACGAAAATGGTTCTATGGAATGCAAGGGTTCTTTCGCGAAGGGAATCCAACAAGGCGACTTTCTCTGCTATTTCCCATCGGGAGCATTGCACGTTTCTGTTAGTGAAGACGGTCATGTAAAGCAATTCTACGAATCAGGCATTCTACTTCAAGAATACTTTATAGAAAATGGCAAAGTGGAAGGAGACTTCATCAGCAATTATCCGGATGGTAGGTTACAATACAGATGCAAGTACAAAAATGACCACGAAATTTCCCGTGAGATTTTTTTCAAAGATGGTCAGATAAAAACTGAGTCAAAAGAAAGTAACGGCAGCAATTCGAATAATCAAAAGACAAGGCCAAATATTCATGTAAGCTACTCATTTCATTCTAATGGGATGCTGGCTCGAAAGGCAATTTTTATTGCAGGACGTTCCGTAGGAAAAGAATTCAGTTATTCACTCAATGGTAAAATAAGTGCCGAAAGGATTTTTGCCTTTAGTGTCCAACAAGGGTTTCAACGAGAATACTATCGCAATGGAAATCTTAGAAATGATTTTGTCATTTACCTTTCGGAATCAGGCAACCACTATGATACCTACTACCATAAATTATTTGACGAAGATGGAAATCTTAAATACTACAAGGATTCCTTGACCGAAAAATTTTTCTATGAAAACGGAAACCTAAAATCGCTAAAAGATTCCACAGGAGAATATTCATATAACGAGGATGGATCGCTAAAAAAAGAAATCGTAAATGGAATTGTACATTGGATAGACAGGGATTGGAACGATTCCTCCAAAATATGCGAATCCTGGAAAGACTCCCTGAACAACGAATACAAAGGCAAATGCACCAATGCAAAAGGCGCTATCATAAGCGAATTCTTTGAAAAAGGAAGAATCGATAACGCGACGGTACCCATTCAGAAAAAAAGAATCTATTCCGATAATGGCATCCTAATTTTTAGTTCTGAAAAACAAGATAGTCTGGTAAAGGAAACAGACTTTTACGAAAGCGGTAAACTTTGGATTCAAAAGGAATACTACCTAGAAGGATACAGGCGCAAACTGATTTACTTCAAGGAATATTCCGAAGATGAAATCACAATTCGCGATTACCAGGTTATCGAGGTAGACGGGGTGCGCAAGGCCATTTGTCACTTCAAGGACTTTGAGGGAAATGATGTTGAAGTTCCTCCACGTCGTCGTAACAGACCTTTTAGTATGCAGGACGAAGTGAATGGCTGCATTCGCAAGGAAAGACCGAAGTACGAATACGTGGACAAGTGCGAAGTTTATTAGGAAATATTAAAATGCAATGAAGCTACCGAGAAATCCTCGGTAG
>JAKSHY010000077.1 GCA_024399135.1 Lachnospiraceae bacterium
GTGTAATGGGCGAGTTTATGGAAAAGTACTGTAAGTAAAGAATGTGATTAAAAGACTAATTTAAACGAGTTACGAAATTCAAATTTTCATGGCTTCTAGAGGGGTGAAGTAGTATTGATTAATTTAGTGGCACTGCCGTGTCTCTGTGTAGACGTTTTTGATGGAACAGATGAATTGCGTGCAGGCGGTGAGGCTCTTAATTTTGCCGTACATGCGTCAAAATTTGAGGGAATAAATGTTATATTATTAGGTGCGGTGGGACAGGATCCATATGCTGAGTTCATAATGAATTCGATTTCTGATAAAAAAATAGATGTAAGCAATGTAAGGGTCGAGAAAGATAAGGTAACTGCAAATAATCGTACCTATCTTACTGAGGATGGCGACAGATATTATAAAGAAGATTCTTGGACGGGAGATATTGTTGATAAAATGATATTGAACCAAGAAGAGATAGAGATGGTGAAAGACTCAGATGTTGTTTTTATTCATTTTTGGGCAGGATGTTTTGGTCAAATTATAGATTTGAAGAAGCATAATGATTTTAAGTTAGCGGTGGATTTTGTGGAATATCGTGACTTTGAAGATATGGAAAAATATGCGCCATATATTGATTATTTTATGATAAGTGGAGAAGAAAGTCTCCTTCCTATATTTGAAGATTGGTCAAAAAAATATTTGGGACTTTTTAATATATCTTTGGCAGATAAGGGAAGCGTTACATATCAAAATGGAAAACAATATTATGTTCCGGCTGATGATGTAAAAATAATAGTTGATACTACTGGATGTGGTGACAGTTATCATGCTGGATTTGTATGTTCTCATATGATAAACGAGGATATTTACGAGGCTATGAGGGTTGGGACCGAATTTGCAACAGAAACACTATCACACTATGGTGGGTTTTAGGAAATACTATTTTAATCGTGCTATCCAAG
This sequence comes from Lachnospiraceae bacterium, assembly GCA_024399135.1. Taxonomy (GTDB): domain Bacteria; phylum Bacillota; class Clostridia; order Lachnospirales; family Lachnospiraceae; genus JAILLW01. Next base: position 942 of record JAKSHY010000077.1, read on the forward strand.
GATAAATTTTGACGTGAATTGTTTATAAGCGATAGAGGTATATTGTGAATAAGAAACGAATACTATTTGTGATTCTATGTATAGTTATTTTATTCGTTGGTATTATTGGATTTACGATACGTTACATTCATTATAGAAATGCGACTATCTCCGATAGTAGTGGATGTATAACGAAGTATAGAATATCTGCTACTATAATTGGTCCTGTCTATTGGGGGAATGTAGGGCATTCTTCAAAGATTACAATTATTGACGACCACGAGGAAGTGTATATCGTAGATTTATATGACGATAACTGTACAATATTGAGAAGCAACATACGAACATACATTAAATACTACAACCAAAACAGAATAGTATTAAAAACAAAAACAACACCTACAGAGTGCAGAGAGAAATTCTTAGAATCTGTGATATGATGTGGGTTAAGAACACATAGTCCAAATAATTGGGGTAAGTACAAAAATACCAGGACATTAGGGCAGTGTTCATAAAACAGTAATACGGGAAAAATGAGCACTGTTGCTATCGAATTGACCTAAACAAAATGAAATACCGAGTACTGTGGGAACTACCCTGCAGTACTCGGTTGTTTTTTACATATTGCCGTATCGGCAACTTCCATCGAGAGATTAAACTGTAATCCTACTGTATATAGAGCACGCAATCAATC
>JAKSHY010000078.1 GCA_024399135.1 Lachnospiraceae bacterium
ATTCAATAGATAGAGACAAAAAAATATAGTATGTAGTCTCTGAAAATGTTATAATGTAAGTGCTAACAAAACAAAAATAACACACCAAGGAGATTACATACTATGTCTAAAATTATAACACAGAAAGCAGAAGAAAACAAGCAGATTTCAGAAAGAATAAAGAGCTTTATGAAAAGGTTTGATGTTTCATCTGCACTGAAATCATCCAATGCGGTTAAAATCAAAGGATTTGCTGTAATCGAGATATTCCAGTATCTTTTTATGCTTGTATTTGCGCATCGTTCAATCTACATGGATATGAAAAAAGATACTGTACCATTTGCTAAGGATACTGTTTATCGTTTCCTTAACTCAGCTCGTATAAACTGGCTCAGGTTCACTACCAGATTATCAGCTAAAATCATAGAAGAAGCAATAGATCCACTTACTTCAGAACAGCGTGAAAATGTTCTTATAATTGATGATTCTACTTTTGAGAGGAATCGTTCAAAAAAAGTTGAACTGCTCACAAAAGTATTTGATCACGCCAAAGGCAAATATATTTTTGGCTTCCGTATGCTTACACTTGGCTGGTCAGACGGCAATACATTTATGCCTGTAAACAGCATTCTTTTGTCTTCAGAAAAAGATAAAACTGTGGTAAACATTCCTGAAAGTACTGATAAGAGAACCAATGCTCACAAGAGAAGAAAACTTTCAAGAAGAAAGGCAAATGATGCTATGATTACCCTCATCAAAGAAGCTAAAGCAGCATGTATCAAGGCGAGCTATGTTCTGTTTGACAGCTGGTTTTCTTCACCTGATTCTATATGCAAAATCAAAAATCTTGGATATGATGTTATCGCAATGGTAAAAAAGACTTCTAAGGTGTTTTACGAATACAACGGCGAAATGATGTCCGTTCTTGACATTTACAAGAAGAACAAAAAACGTCGCGGACGTTCAAAATATCTTCTTTCAGTAGACGTTAAGGTTGTTAAAAACGATAACGTTATTCCGGCTAAAATCGTATTTGTGCGCAACCGCAATAAAAGAAGTGACTATCTCTGCGTTCTTTCAACTGATACAAGCATAACTGAAGATGAAATTATCAGAATCTACGGAAAACGCTGGAGTATTGAGGTTTTCTTCAAGGTTTGTAAAAGTTATCTCTGCCTTACCAAAGAATGCAGATCTATTTCCTTTGATGCCATGACAGCTCACACAGCTGTTGTGTTTACAAGATATATGATGCTCGCAGTAAGTAAACGTGAATCAGAAGATCCGCGTTCGATGGGCGAACTATTTATGTGCTGTACTGATGAGCTGGCAGACGTAAGCTTTGCTCAGGCATTTTCATTATTTATGGAACTTTTCATTAATCAGGTTAAAGAATTTTTAACAATTTCTGAACAGCAGATATCTGATTTTGTTGAGAAGTTTCTCGAATCAATCCCAGACACTTTGAAGACAAAGTTAAAAGCTGCTTGATTTAGTTACTTTTGGGGCATTTTCTATTGAATTTTCAAGATGCACAGTTATT
>JAKSHY010000079.1 GCA_024399135.1 Lachnospiraceae bacterium
ATAATTGAAAAAGGAGCATAAGATCCTTAAAGTTTAATCTACCACAACAAACCACAAAGGATTAAACAATATGCTCCTCGACAGAAATAATACTAAGATTAGGGTCACTTGCCAACAGTTCGAATGCACAGAATTTAGATTTATAGATAAAGATCGAGCCCTGGTATTTGATTTCCGAAGCAGATTAAAGACTGAAGATGTAACCTGCAAGTATTGTGGGAGCCGTTCAGTAGAAGTTCACGATAACAACACAGTATATCTGAAGGATATTCCGTTATGGGTTGGTATCAAGCAGTTTGTATCTGTGTGGATTCACAGGTACAAATGCAAAGAATGTAAACGTGTATTTTCAGAAGAAATAGGGTTCAAAGACCCTGATGCCAGAGTAACAGACAGAGCAGCTAATGCCGTAAGGGCTCTATTAGCCCTCGGCCTTTCAATAAGTTCAGTAGCACAATATACCGGAATCCATTGGGATACGATCCGAAAACTGCAAGCAGTCGTTATGGAAAACGCTTTGGAAACACGTTCCAGACTTCTTAAAGAACAAGGCTATAAACCCAAATATCTTGCTGTGGATGAATTCGCTATACATAAAGGACAGATATACGCTACATGTGTAATGGATCTTGAACTCGGAGATGTGATATGGGTGGGTAAAGGCCGAAGCGCAGAAACATTTAGCCGTTTCTTTCAAGATATTTCTCCGGATTATCTGAACGAAGTTAAAGCCGTAGCAATGGATATGAATGCTTCTTTCAATCTGGTAGTGAGAGAATATCTTCCCAATGCAGACATCGTATATGACAGATATCACGTTCAATCTCTGTTTGGCAAAGAGGTTCTTAGTGAAACAAGACTCGACGAAGCGAGAAAACATTCTATGAAAATGAAAGACTTAAAAGAAACCCTCTCTTATACAACTGGCAGGGCTGACAGAAGTTATCTGTCGCACCGCAAAAGAGATGAAAACAGGAAAAGACGAGAAATAAAAGGATTAAGATGGTCGCTCCTTACCAACAGTAAGAACTTGTCAGAAGAACAGCAAAGTTCATTGAAAAAGATATTAGAAGACCACAAAGATCTGGCTGCCTGCTATGCAATGAAAGAAGAGATGAACAGACTATTTGAACTCAAAGAACCAAAAGAAGCCCAATCGGGCTGGATGTCTTGGTTCGAAGCGGCAAAAGAAAGCGAAATAAAGGCATTAGTGAAGTTTGCAAAAACAAATCTGAAACGTATAGAAGGATTTATAGCACACGCTACACATCCCATAACCACCGGTAAACTTGAAGGCCTTAACAACAAGATAAAAGTTGCCAAGCGTGTTGGATATGGTTACCGTAACGATGACTACTTCTTCGCTCTTATCCGCTATATTTCTTTGCCTAATAACTTTATGCTAATCCCAAGGAT
>JAKSHY010000008.1 GCA_024399135.1 Lachnospiraceae bacterium
TCCAATGGCAAATATATATTCGTCATTATGCACTATACATTATTTTGTGGTTTACCAACGAATTATCAATATTTTCATTAATCAACAGACTACTATATATTGTAATTTCGAACTCATTTTCGAGAAAATTTTCTACATCACCCTTCATACACAATCCTTCCACCACAAATTGTATACTTAATAACACCCGGTAACTTTTCACCTGTGAACGGAGAGTTAGATGATTTCGATTCAAACTCAGAAACCACCCATGTAGCATCGGGATCAAAGATGACTAAATCCAGATTTAGCTGATCATCTATCTTTCCTCCCTTAAGACCATAAAGTTCGCATGGAGCAAGGGATAAGCGATTAAATAACTGTGGATATGTGAGGTGATTTTCATTAACCAGATTCTTTATTGCAAGTGACAGACAGGTCTCCAATCCTATGATACCACTAGGGGCATCTAATATAGATTTAGCCTTTTCTTCAGCGGAATGTGGTGCGTGATCAGTTGCTATTAAATCAATCGTGCCATCCTTCAGGCCTTCAATAACAGCCATTCTGTCTTCTTCTGTTCTAAGAGGAGGATTCATCTTGGCATTGGTTCCATACTTAATAACTGCATCTTCTGTCAAGCTAAAGTGATGTGGAGTTGCCTCTGCATGTATATCAAGGCCATCCTTCTTGGCCTGGCGAACTAACTCTACCCCCTCTTTAGTACTTATATGCTGAATCACAACTCTCGGACTAGCCTTCTTAGCCAATTCTATATCACGGGCAATCAAATCGATCTCAGCCTCTCTTGGAGAGCCTCCAATTCCGTAATATTCAGAAGCTTTTCCTCTGTTAACACCATTATTGTCAATAAAAGAAGGATTTTCTTCATGAAAGCTGATTGGAACTCCTAATTGGGCACTTCTTTTCATAGCCTCGAGGCAAACCGAAGAATCCATAATAGGCACTCCGTCATCAGTAAAGCCAACCGCACCGTGCTCCTTTAACTCTTCCATAGGAACTATTTCTTCACCCTTCATTCCCATTGTCACATTGGCGCAAGTACTGATGTGAATTCCTGTGTCTTTGCCCTTCTCAATAACATACGAAAGAGTATCAAGATTATCCACCTTAGGATTAGTGTTAGCCATTAAAACTATTTCAGTATAACCACCCTTAGCCGCCGCTCTAGCACCTGTCAGGATATCTTCCTTATACGTGAAGCCGGGATCACGAAAATGCACATGCGTATCAGCCATTCCAGGAGCAATATATAGTCCGCTCGCATCAATAACCAAGCCTTCTTCCTTACTTCCAGCCGGACTTTTAACCTCTATGTCAGCTTTATACATCTTATTCAATTCTGGATTTATGATTGTTCCATTTATTATTTTCATAACTGCTCCTTACCAAAAATAAAGAGGCAATAATAGATTCTATTGCCTCCTATGTACAAATATATTATTTAACGCAACCTATAAGTTCTTTAATATCTTTAACACCCTTGTCTATCATGAATTTCTCAATTCCATCAGCCACCTCGATGGTTGTGTATGGATTAACGAAATTCATCGCACCTACAGATACAGCTGTCGCGCCAGCCATAATGAATTCAAGAGCATCCTCAGCTGTTGCAATTCCACCCATTCCAATAATTGGAATGTTAACGGCCTGTGCGCACTGATAAACCATTCGAACAGCTACCGGCTTAATAGCTGGCCCCGAAAGACCACCAGTCTTATTGGCCAGAGCGAATGTACGTCTGTTAATATCTATTTTCATTCCTGTAATTGTGTTAATTAGAGAAATTGCATCTGCACCTGCAGCCTCTGCAGCCTTAGCCATCTTCGTAATATCTGTAACATTAGGGCTTAGCTTCATGATAACAGGCTGCTTCGCATGTGCTTTAATCTCTTTAGTTATATTGCTAAGAGCATCCTCATTCTGACCAAAAGCAATAGCACCCTCTTTAACATTAGGGCATGATACGTTAATTTCAAGCATATCTACAGGTTCATCAGCTAATCTGTCCACTACCTCGAGATAATCTTCAACTGATTTTCCACACACATTTACAATTATCTTGGTATCGAATTTCTTAAGAAAAGGAATGTCTCTTTTGCAGAATACATCAATACCAGGATTCTGAAGTCCGATAGCGTTAAGCATTCCGCCATAGGTTTCAGCAACTCTAGGGGTTGGATTTCCCGGCCATGGCACGTTGGCTACACCTTTAGTTACTACTGCGCCAAGTCTGTTTAAATCAACGAAATCCGCGTATTCCATACCAGAGCCGAAGGTTCCTGACGCTGTCATAACTGGATTTTTGAAGGTAACACCTGCTATTGTCACTTCTGTATTTAAAATATCCTTATTCAATACATTTTCCTGATTACTCATTAGATCTCTACCTCCTTGGCATCAAAAACTGGACCATCTGTACAGATTCTGGTGTTATTAACATGTGAGTGTTCATCAACATTTTTAGTCTTCGCAACACAACCTAAGCACGCACCAACACCGCATGCCATTCTTTCTTCTAAAGAAATGAAGGCTGATACCTCATGCCCCTTTTCACATTCTGCTTCAGCATAGTTTTTAATAGCTCTTAACATAGGCATTGGTCCACACGCCATAATTATGTCAGGCTTCTTATCCAACTTATCCACAACGTTCATAACATTGCCTTTCGTACCAACAGAGCCATCTTCAGAGGCTATAAGCAATGTTCCATATCGGGTCAAATCCTGATTTAAAAACATATTACTGTCTCTATATCCAACAATAACGGTTGGTTTAATTCCATGAGCACTTAATTCCTTCGCAGCCTGAAGCATAGGAGGAATTCCAATACCACCACCTAATAGCACCACATTAGAATCCATTGATTTTTCCAGACTTTCACCGAAAATATCGGTAAAGATATATCCATTACCCAAAATTCCAATTATCTCAACCTCATCTCCAGCATTTAGCTTGGATATCAAGTCAGTTCCGCTATTTTCGGCTGTAACTCTATATACCAGTCTTAATGCATCAAAATCATCCGAAACCTCACATATACTAATTGGTCTTGGAAGAAGCTTGGAGCTGTCCTTAGTGTACACACCAATAAACTGTCCGCAATGAGCTTCCTTAGCAAGATCAGTCTTAATCCATAGATCAAATATTCCTTTAACTAATTCCTTTTGGCTAACAACAGTAGCCTTAACCTTCTGCTTCAATTTATATCCTCCAATCCTATATATGTAGTTACTCATGAATAAACTTACAAATCATTATATATACTAATACCAAACTATTTATTTTGCACTTCCTAGTAAATATAGTTTATTTTAAATTTTATGGTTGACACATTATGTAACCCTGTGCTATCTTATCTTTATACATAATACATGTTATCAAAACGTTGTTGCTTGAAAAACGTTTCATAGACAACCTTCCTAACATATTTACCAAATCGAAGGGGATGCAGACTTAGCTCTGCATCCTCTTTGCTTTTCACTGCAATTCGTTTACCTTCAATTTTATTTTTACTCAACTGACGCGTCTAATTGTTTCTTCATCATTCTTATAACTTCTTTAGTTCTTCAACCAAAAACTCTTCAGAAGTCACCACTATTCCGTCCATTCCGCACTTCTTCGCCCCTTCAATATTCTCATCCCTGTCATCAAAGAAAAGGCACTCTGAAGGATCCAAATCATACTTCTTAAACAAAGCCTCATAAATCCCCTTATCAGGCTTATTTACATGAACCATATATGACACAATTCCACCATCCATATCCTGAACGAATGGAAGATTCTCTGTATGGTTCTTAATCATATATTCAGAATAATTGGATAGAATATATAGTTTATATCCTTTTTCTTTAAGCCTGTGCACTTCTTCCCAAACCGCAGGCCTTCCAATCGGCATCCTTTTAACCTCAGTCAGAAATTCCGTAATCACCGATGTATATTCAGGATACTTCGCAGCGAATTCATTAACCACCTCAAAATACGGTCTGATACCTAAATCCAGTTCTCTCCAGCACGGATCCTCGAAAAGCTTAGGTCCTAACTCCCTGGCCTCTTCGGGCGTGCATCCCGCCTCAGTTATTGCATCAAACCATCTATACGAAAGTAAAACTCCGCCAACGTCGAATACTATATTTTCATACCTATTCAAAACAAATATCTCCTATCACACCCTGCCTGGCAATCCATATTTACCAGCACACACACAAACCTATAATCAAAAACTATTATTCATAATGATAATACTCTTTAAACCACTTCGCGAATCGTCCAAGTCCATCCTCAAGCGACGTATCAGGCTTGAAATCAAAATCCCTCATAAGCTCTGTTACATCCGCATACGTCTGTGGAACATCCCCTGGCTGCATAGGAAGCATCTCTTTCTTAGCCTCCTTACCAAGTGCCTTTTCTAATATCTCAATGAATCGTCCTAAATCTTCCGGATGATTATTTCCAATATTATAGACCTTGTAGCACACGCCATCCTCATCTTCCTTCGGAAGATTCGGAAGCATATTCATAACTCCCGTCACGATATCATCAACATAAGTAAAATCACGTCTCATTTTTCCATAATTGAACACCTTAATTGGCTCATCCTTCATTATCGCATTGGCGAATAAGAACGCTGCCATATCAGGCCTTCCCATCGGTCCATAGACTGTGAAGAATCTAAGTCCCGTTGACTTGATTCCATATAGCTTCGAATATGAATAAGCCATCAGCTCATTAGATTTTTTAGTTGCCGCGTACAAAGATACAGGATGATCAACAGCATCCTCCGTCGAGAACGGAACCTTCTTGTTCCCGCCATACACTGACGATGAAGAAGCATACAGAAGATGATCTACCGGATTATGTCTGCATGCCTCCAAGATATTGAAGAAACCTACGACATTCGACTGAATATATGCTGATGGATTCTCAATACTGTATCTAACTCCTGCCTGAGCCGCCAGGTTAACTACTATATCAGGTCTGAATTTCTCGAACACCCCATTAACGAATGCAGCATCCGAAATATCACCATATTCGAAAATAAATCTCTCTCCATATTCTTCTAATAGTTCAAGACGCTTCTTTTTCAAAGATACATCATAGTAATCATTGAGATTATCTATTCCAATTACGCATTTTGCCCCATTATCAAGAAGCCTTTTCGACAGGTAATATCCTATAAATCCTGCTGCTCCTGTGATTAGGTATTTTTTGTTAGTGTCTAGTGGATTGTTCATTGTTATGCTCCGATTTATTCAAAAAGAAAGAATTGTTTTTCCAAATAATTTTACCATATCTTACGATGTTTTGCTAAGAACATGTTAAGCATAAAAATACCCAGGAAAATCCTGGGTATACTAATCCGTTAATTGTACAAGCTTATACTATATTTGTCTTATAAGCATCATCAAGCTATATCAACTAAAGAAAACAATTCCATCTCCCTAACAAGATTGTTATCTTAAACTTTTTTGTTAAGGATATCTATTACGATTTGATTCCATTTGGTTTCAGCTGTCCGAATCGTTTGGACTGCCTCAGCTAATGTTATCATTTTGTTATCAGCATAGTGTTATCACACAGTTAAAGCTATACCGTCTTACTAACCTTATATTGAGGAACACTATCCTTTGCTTGAATTGCCTTATTTAGGTATGTATCACAGTTATATTTAAAATCCTCCCATTTTACAATAGGTATATATCCTATCTTAATGTTTTCATCTAGTATTTTAAATAATCTCATTGAACTGTAATAATCATAACGATTATTTCTATCAGGCAAAATTACCCCTAATATAGCATTCGAATGACTAGTATAATCACTTCTTGTAGTTTCTCGAATAGAATATGCTATCTCCCAAGGAATCCATTGAGATTTCTTTTTTCAGCTTCCTGAAGTAAAAAGCTTTTCCTCAATAGCATACACACTTATCTCCATTTCATTACTGTTGTAAATCTAAATAAACGCAACAAATAGTCAAGTATTAGAATAAAAGTTATTTCGTTCCATAGTTTTTCATTGCTTCTATAAGTTTCCAAACATTACAACCAATATTGTCAATCAACTCATACTCACCTGATGCAAATTCTTTCGCTCTTGCAATTGCAATATCAATATTCGGCAAATAATTCTTTCTAAAATTTATTCCACTTTTACCATGGTGTGCTTTAAGTGATACTTCCTTACTAACAAATGTATGGCTATCCGATACTTTCTTATTCTCAGATATCTCCTCTAATTTATCCGCATACTCTTTTTTTACATCCGAAAGATGAAGAAGAAGCCAAAATTCAAAACAAGGGTTTACAATGTAACAAGAATAATTATTATCTAAGCAGTGTTGGATACATTCCTGCATGTTCAACTCCGAATGCGTTTGAATATCTCTATCAATCAATATCGCAAACTCATCTAAATCAGTGTTATATTTATGAAGAAATTTTCTATAATTTATATCATATCCAATCTTTAATAAATCTGTTATAAATTCATTCCGCTGTCGTTTAGTAATTCCATCTTCATCGTCCAAAAATCGTTTTATAAAATCTACACCATACCTTTCTACAAATGATTCTGGGATGTCTTCTATTAACGATTCTTCTCCACACTCTCTTAACCGTATATATTCCTCTAGCAATTCAATAACCTGCTGCGGTGCACTATTGGTATCATTGCGTCTTCTATGCAATACTTGTACATCAACAACAGCATTAATTCCTAACGACCTTCTGTTTGTCGAAACACCTTCAAAGTATTCTTTTTCTGTGGCATTACCTTCTACTGACAAAAAGAATATTTTTTGTGGCTTGATTTTTTCTTCTTCAGCCTCTCGTTCAAATGCATTGGAGCTCAACCTATATTTATTCTTCATAGATCTCCTCCAAAGTAAAGTTATCATCAAACACCGGAATTGCTCCATATCTTCCAATCAGATATTCTTTATCTATTTTCTTATCAAACCTTTCCTTGAATCTATTTAAAGAAAATACTTTTGAACTATGATCTTCCTGACGTTCAACAAACCATATCTCATCTTGTCTCAACAATTCTAAGTCTAATAAATTGGAGTCATGTGTTGTTGCTATTATTTGGCATTCTTTTTCTGCAACTACTTCATAAAACAATTCTAAAAATTTTCTAGTCAAATTTGTATGCAAACTTCTATCTATTTCATCAATTAATATAAGGCTTACTTTTCTATTCTCATAAAACAGTGGAATTAAATCAAATAATCGCTTTGTACCATCAGACTCATCATTGTAATCAAACATATCCTCTGCATTACCATGATTTAATAACAATTTATTGTAAACAATATTGCCGTTCTCATCTTTTCTGAGTTCAAATACTTGTTCGTCTATCTTAAACATTATTGGATGTTCATTTGCAGCATTCGAAATATCGATCTTAATTTTTTCAGCATCTTCTCTTGGTATACTATTAAGCACTTTATCAAAATCCATCTGCTGACTTTCGCCTTCGACAGACTCAATACCCGTATCAAAATATCCCATTATACTTGAAAAAAATAGTTTTTTACTTCTATCTGCAGCAACTTCATTTAACCCATTGTATTTAGAATTAGGAAACAATATTATAATATTTTCAAACCATTCGTATACTTTTCTAATCTCGGCAAAAATTCCTGTTTTCTCATTCGCTCGCAATGCAATATCACTTAATATACTTTTTCTCTTATATGCTTCCGACATATCCTCTGAAAAACCTTCTAGGTAAAAATTCATTTTATATTTCTCGTCCATACTGGAATACTCTATTTCGCTTTCAGAATGACTAATATTATTTTCGTCTACCTCTCGATTAAAAAGATAAATCTCCTTACCTAAATTATCAATTCTAATCAACCACTCACTCAGAATTGTTTTGTCAGAATATGAGATTGCAATACCATATGAATATTCTGACTCTCCAACAACAATTCTGTATTCAAATATACCTGGTTGTTTATACATATCAGGATCAATTCTAAAATAACTTTTACTAAGATTAACTTTATCTAATCCATTCAAAATTATTTCGCGTGAAAATCGAATTGCCTTGACTAAGTTACTTTTACCACCAGCATTAGCTCCAAAAATCAATCCACTCTTCAAAATTCTCTTTTTTTGATTAACTGCAACATGAGCTTTATGTCTTGTGATTTTACTAGCTTCAAATGAGATTTTTTGTCCTTCTTTAAAAGATTTGTAATTACTTACTGAAAATCCAACTAACATACAGATACCCTCTTTCTCATATATACAGCATATGATATGTGATTTTTTCACACGTGTCAACCCAGTTTTAACATTTCTTCATTTGCGCAGCCTTTACTCGTGTATTATATGTGATTTTTTCACATCTATGCTTGACTATGTAATTTTTTTATGATATCTTGTGAATAGAAAGATTAGCACTCAGTTTCATTAAGCGCTAACAAGGAGATAAAAAAAGATGGTCTAAACGACCACCCTTTCAAATGAACCTGAATTCACAAGTTCAAAACCGCACTTGAATTCTAACACAAAAAGTTAGGGCTTTCAATCATTTTGAAAGGTTTTGTCTCGCTTTCTAATAATCGAAAGGAGGGCAAACCCATGGAATTTGATGGTGCTAAAATCAGAGAACAAGGAGTAACTTTTGCTATTGCTGTTGTAAAACCATATGTTCTTACCAGTCCATCCAAAGAACAAATACGTGCAAGCTTTGTACCATTTTTCGGAAATATTCCAATTATATTAATGGCACAAAACTCTCGTGGTATTCCCACATACGATGGAAGACGCGATATTGTACATTTTCTTGCAAATATCAACCCTGCAAGAATTCCTTGGAAACATTACAAAGCAGCTTAAATTAGAAAGGACAGTAATATGGCAAATCAACATGTAGTACCCAACAACGGACAATGGCAAGTTAAACGCGAAAACGCCACAAGGGCAACCAAGAATTTTGGCACTCAAAAAGATGCTATTTCTTATGCTCGTGGTATTGCCATAAATCAACAAAGTGAACTTGTAATTCATGGCCGCAATGGTCAAATTCGTGACAAAGATAGTTATGGAAATGACCCTTGTCCACCCAAAGATACTCGTCACTAAATAACATACAGCAGCGACTAGCAATTCAGTCGCTGCTGTTTTTACATTAGTATAATTATAACTATAATTATCAAAAAATGTATAAAAAATGTTTTACCTAAATATCAGCATTTCCTCCGTGAATACATTGCTTCGTTAGAACAATGATTGTAATATAAAATAACGATGAACCCTTTTTATAGGAAAAGGTGGGTTTAAATGAACCCACCCTGTAAAAAAGCCTATATTCTTCTCATTCCAGCAGATAATACTGCCATTGCTTCCATGTAATCTGGATCTGTCTCAGTTACTCCATTTGGATTTATTTCATCTCCATCCAACAAGTCATTTGTAGTATCTCTTGTACGAACCGAATTATTATAAACAATCTTTGTGCATCACCTGATGGTGCAGAGAACTCTGTTCCATGTGTCGTAACAGTATAATTTTCTACATCTCCATTTTCATCAAGTTCAATTAAATAACTCCCCGTCTGCAATGCCATTTTAACTTGCAAATAACTTTCTCCAAGAGACATTCCTATTGCCGTATCCGTAGAATTATAGTTTTCTTCCAATCACTAACTTTTTTCATGATTTCAGATGCAAAATCACTATCTGCTTCCATTTTCTGCTTAAGGCTTTCTGGCATCAAAATTGTGATTTGAGAATCTTCAATACTTTTCGCACCAAGTGCACATAATCTGACCATTCAGAAACATCTGAACCTTTAGAAAACCACATAGAATTATTTCTTAACGAAGTATAACGCTTTTCATCTTCCTCTGTTCCATCTAAGAAAACATACTTATATAAAATGCTGGGATTCTCTGATATTCGCAGTGATTCAGCTTCCTTAATTTTCCCTTCAAATAACAATTCAATATAATTCATATCCATAAAGTAACAAAAAACTATAACATTAAAACAGCAATGATCTGTTTACTTGTTAACAAGTCCTTTCTTCTCGTACATCTTGCCTTTTCGCCATAACTCAATATAACAAAACCTCCAACCCAAAATATATTTCATATATTTCCAGATTAGAGGTTTATAAACACATATTCGAGATTGTATCTCATATTCTGCAGTGTAATGCAGATTTATGATGATTATCTTCTTGATAATTCTCCATCAGACATGCTACTTAATCAAAATGTCTGTCAGTTCATCATTTTCCAGAATACATTTTCAACACACCAAGTACATAATATAAACTATCTTTCTCCACATTTTCTATTCACTAATATTTCGTCCTTAGTCATCGAATTCCTCTGCCGTTTCCATATACCTCAATTCTAAATACTCTTTAATGCTATCAGAGACATCATTTATATCTCTAAGCATAGAATGTCCATTTTGAAGATTCTCATAGTAAAATGAATAATATCGATTTTCTCTAGTCTGATTGGGTTTGAGAGATAATCGTTTAGGAATAAGATACTTTTTAATATTCAAATTTAAATTACTTTTTAATGAAGGAGTATATAATATCAAATGATAATTTTGGAACCAATATTCTTCTCCTTCGAATACTTTTAGTGAAGAGAGTTGTTCTTCGTTAAAAACCTTCTCTTTAAGATAATATGCAATCAATACTTGATTTTGTGTTTTTAAAACCAAGTCTGACATTCCTTCAATAATGTCATTAAAATTCATTTTTTTGATTGCATAATAAAAATATAATTGTACATCATGTAATTCTTGCTTAAGCGATTCTTCATATCTCGCCTTCAAAAAATTCTTCGTATTTGGATTTGCTTTAATTTCTTCGGTCTTGCAAATCACTTCAGAAACATACAATAAACTTTCTGGAGCATACTTTATCAAGAAGAACAGTTGATGCAAATCATATGAACAAACTTTATATTTTGAATAATCGCATGATTGAAAATGCTTTGTCTTAAAGAAATTTATGATAAAGTTTCTTTTGCTTTTTTCATCTTGCAATCCTGATAATCTATAGATAAGTTGATTCAAAAAAGAATACTTATGAAATACTGGTGTCCCTGGATGTTTTTTATGATTCTCATAATCTTTTAGTATTTCCAAATTCCAATTTCTAATAGTTGACTTCCAATATCTTGTCAACAAATTATATTGATTATATGTCTCATACGTCCAAATTTCTTTTTTATCCTTCCTAACGAAGTCATATTCTGCCAATGTTTTATCAAATATAGTTAATACTTTATCGCTATCATCCTTATTGCAAAAGAAATAAAAATCATCAGAAAAATAATTAAAGACACAATTTATAGATTCTGCATCTATTGATTTCTGTAACTCCTCAGCTATACGACTCGACAGTAATTCTGCAAAGTACAACGAAAGATAACTGCCCATAAGGAGTCCACTAGTTCGTCCGTTGTTTAACCAAGCCAATGGTTTATCATTCAATCCATAGCTCTCTAACCCCAAATAATGTGTATATATTCTGCCGTAATACTCAGTAATATCAAGTTTTATCAAAATATCATAATTGCATAAATTAATAAAATCTTCATTCAGCTGTACATTGTAATTTCCGGACACAAAATCTCCTGTATCTAAATTGGCCTCCAAACGCTTATGCCTAGTATCCATAGTTTTCACATTATTAAAGTGAGGCAATTCATTATAATAGTAATATGCTCGTACAAAATTCAAAACATTTGGCATTTTAATTGTACGAAACTTATCTTCTGATTTATATACTCTGAACGACACAGGTTTTGTCCAACACAATTCATCCCCTGCACTAAACGATACAATGTCTGATGGATAATCCAATTTATCAATATCAATAAAATGACGTACTGGATTTCTAAAATTATAATTATTACTTAATTTCACTGCCTCACCTTTTTCAACTAACAAAAAGCGTATTAGCCTTTCTTCATTACACAAACCTTTTTTGAAATCATCGCAATATAATACATTTCCATATTAGAATTTCAGTCAGTATTATAGTCACAAATCATAATTTCCTATAATTCTCCACAACCCTACGAATATAGTTAACCCACTCATCCTGGATTGCCTGTGAATTGATTCGTTCTACAATCTTAGTTGCATTTTCTCCAAGTCGTGTTGCTAGTTCTTTATCTTCTATTAATCTTAACATTCCTTCAACAAGCGCATCCTCATTCTTTATCGGAATAAGAAGTCCATCCTGCCCATTTACCATTACTGTTCTGGGACCTCCACACGGACAATCTGTAGCAACAATAGGCATTCCCATCGCCATAGCCTCTAAAAGAGCATTAGGAAGTCCCTCCCAGTCAGAAGAGAAAGCATATACTTCGCATTTAGGAACTTCAATTTCCAAACTGTCGCTCCCCCCCATCAGATGAACGAACTCAGCTGCATTCTTTTCTTCAATTATGCTCTCTAAAATTTCTTTCGTACCATCGAAAGAGTCTGGACCATATATTTTCAGATCATAATCTGGATGTTTATCATGCACGCGACAAAATGCTTTAATCATCATCGCCTGATTTTTGAAGTCTACAAGTCTTCCATGTGTAACCACAGTCTTGCTTGGATTTTCACTTCTTCTAACACCCACATACTTTGGATTAAGTGGATTTAAGATAATCGTGGATTTCTTCTGCAAATACATAGGGAAAAATTCTTTTTGGCCCTGCGTCTGAAATACACAGCCATCTGCTCTTGGATATAGAAGAGGTATTAATATCTTATCCTTCTTTCCATCGTAATGACCTACTGGATCAGTTCTTACTGATACAATAACTGGCACCTTCACGAACTTACAGGCTGCCAGTGCACGATAGCTAGCTTTATGGTCAAATGCTATCACAACATCTGGTTTATCCTTTTTAACCTGATTCCTAAGATATTTTAGACGAAGCCATGCTTTAGTAATTCTACTTTTATTCTCATCCTCTTTACGAGGGCCAACTACCACTCTTGTCACTTCATCAACTAAAGAAAATTCATTTTCTCCAATCCACTCAGTTGCTACAATAACTTCATGACCATCGGCTGATAATTGGTTAGACAGATTAGAAACAACACGTTCTGCTCCTCCCTGTTCCAAACAATTTAGGTGAAACATTATTTTCATATTTCTCTCCAATCTGCGGATAACCGCAGTTAACAATTCTTTTAACTAAATAACTTCTCTAATATCTCATTATATGCTTCTATAGAAAAGTCTCGAGCCCTCTTGGGTCCTCTATTGGAATACTTCAATCTGGTATTTTCATCTTGAAGCAAACTGATTATCTCATTTGCCATTTTTTCTTCTTGCTCGTCCAACACTACTTGTCCATTCTCAAAAAGAACTTCCGTATCCTTTTGTGCTAAGAACGGCGGCGTTAATATGCCATATTCAGCATAAAATACATCATTCGCACTTTCTGCTTCAAAAAAATCGTCGTGCAATATTTCCGCCGGACCTGTTTTACAATTAACTGAGACGATTGGAAGCTCTAACGTCATTGCCTCTACTAGGGCATTAGGAAGGCCTTCACTAATTGATGTTAATAAGAAAATATCCCCGGATTTTAAATAAGGAAATGGATTTTTCTTATTTCCTGTAAAGACTACTCGATTTGAAAGTCCC
This sequence comes from Lachnospiraceae bacterium, assembly GCA_024399135.1. GTDB lineage: Bacteria > Bacillota > Clostridia > Lachnospirales > Lachnospiraceae > JAILLW01. Next base: position 13,650 of record JAKSHY010000008.1, read on the forward strand.
ATCTTGTCAGCCATTACCTTATATTCATCAAAAGATCCATCACCAATAACTGCTAGGTCAACATCTGGATACTGCTTCGCAACTCTTCCGAATATTTTCATCAGATGCCAATATCCTTTAACATCATCCTCACGTCCCATGGTTACAAGCCTTCGACGTCCTTCTTTTTCGAAAAAAGAAAAATCATCCGGATGATCTGCTGACTGTTTTACTATACGTTCCAAATCACATGGATTCCAAACAGCATGAATATGTGAAAAGCCATATTCTTTTTGAACCATATCTGTCATCGCTTTAGAACAGCACATTAGAACATCACTTCTTTTACCTATTAATTTCATATAGCGGCTACTCTTTATTTCCTCAAACGAATGACATGCAACTATTTTTTTGCCAGCATTTTTAGTCATGGAATTTGCTATATTAGCAGTAATACCGAAGCTATAAGAAACATCAATATTTCTTTCCTTTTGCAGTCTGTTAAGCTTATTGACACGTTTCTTAACATTCATCACTTTATTGACAACACCCGACATTGAAGGTACATCTAAATTCACGACATCTAATCCTTCTATATCGAAAGCTAAATCTTCCATGGAAAATACTGCTATTGTAACGTTATGCTTTTTTTAAGCATACGTGCAGTCAATATGCATATTCTTTCAAATCCCCCCTGATGGAGCATTGGGGTAATTAACAAAACATTCATCAAAACCTCATCCTTTTTCGTGTCATATAGAAAAAATTGCGAACTTCTTTACTAGCACGTTAATTCCCTTCGAATTCTATCCCCTCTAAATCATAGTACCTACACACAGCGTCCCGAATCCACTCATTCCCATCACCTTCTATATCCGAAAAATATAGCAGATACGGTCTCTCACTAAGCGAGCTAACCAAAACCTTCCCACCTACTTCATACTTTTCAACTCTAGTATCCATTTCACTAGCATATGTTTTAGCTGTTCCATTAAGCAGATCATGTACCGCAGATGAAGAAGCAAAATAGTGTGGTTTAGGTACTACTGTCAACATAGCTCCAACAATGAACGCAACAAACAACGCTAATATAATAACTTTTTCGTTCTTTCCGAATTCTTCCTTACCATCAATTAATCCAGCCCTATTTACATACCAGCCAATTACATATCCTTCAGAAATCACCAAAGTCAATATATAAGTAATAAACGTAACATTCTGCAGCCTTCCAGCTTCCATATTACCAGTTCCGAATAAGGGGGGCGTCATCATTGCTGATGTAAGCAAAAATCCTAAAATCACAACTAATATAGGATATCTGAATGATATATTACATTTCTTGAATATAAACATTCTATAAAAGACAGGTATCAAAACGAGAATCATCAATACTACCGGCCATGTTGTCCATTCATCGATACAAAGATACAGGTAATCATACAATGAAACAAACACAGCTTTTATAGGATTCATTCCCGAAGAAACAGAAGCCCTTGACCTGTTTCCCGGTGCCAAAACATTGATTAAAAAACCTAAAAAGTAAAATACAGATGGTAATATCAATACTTTAACATTCCCTTTATGCTCTTTACTAACCTTAGTCAGACAAAACCATGTAATGCCCAGAACTAGCACGCCATTCAGCGAAGACATCTGATTTCCACCTGCAACTATGAACCCGAAAGCAGAGACTAACACAACCTTTACATTAATTTTAGTATTCTCATAATATAGCTTAATCAATAAACCATAGAAAATAAGCAGTAAGGAATTCAAAAACAAATACTTTGAAGAACCATTGTACCAATAAAATCCCTCAACCGGAGAAATCATACATTGAATGAGAACTAATAATATCAGGTAAGAAATACATCTTGACCAGTTCCTTGAGTAACCAAGAACGTTAACAACAAGCTGCTTTCCTAAAAATAGAATTGAAAAAATCAATGCCGAAAGCATAATGACTGGTGTAAGAACATAACACTTCTCACCAAAAATGCAAGGAGGTAATGCCATCAAAAAATTCGTTGTAAAATCGCCTGTCCATCTCATCCAAAAGTCAGCTGTTTTTTTCAATGCCTCGAAAAGAACCAAAAAAATGTTATGTGTCTCATCCCATACATGCTTAGTCATAATTCCGAAACTATAATCGTCTGCCGACGGACGATCGAATACACCTATTACAATCACCGAAATCACTGAAGCAATCAACACTATCTTCAATATGAAATTAATCTTCTTTAGCGAAATACCATCTATGATTCTATTCATAACTCTCTTTGCAAACATACAATAATATAAAGTCTACTATAATTATTATCACAATTAAATGATGAATTATGCCGACCTATTTCCCATAATTCTCCACAACCCTACGAATATAGTTAACCCACTCATCCTGGATTGCCTGTGAATTGATTCGTTCTACAATCTTAGTTGCATTTTCTCCAAGTCGTGTTGCTAGTTCTTTATCTTCTATTAATCTTAACATTCCTTCAACAAGCGCATCCTCATTCTTTATCGGAATAAGAAGTCCATCCTGCCCATTTACCATTACTGTTCTGGGACCTCCACACGGACAATCTGTAGCAACAATAGGCATTCCCATCGCCATAGCCTCTAAAAGAGCATTAGGAAGTCCCTCCCAGTCAGAAGAGAAAGCATATACTTCGCATTTAGGAACTTCAATTTCCAAACTGTCGCTCCCCCCCATCAGATGAACGAACTCAGCTGCATTCTTTTCTTCAATTATGCTCTCTAAAATTTCTTTCGTACCATCGAAAGAGTCTGGACCATATATTTTCAGATCATAATCTGGATGTTTATCATGCACGCGACAAAATGCTTTAATCATCATCGCCTGATTTTTGAAGTCTACAAGTCTTCCATGTGTAACCACAGTCTTGCTTGGATTTTCACTTCTTCTAACACCCACATACTTTGGATTAAGTGGATTTAAGATAATCGTGGATTTCTTCTGCAAATACATAGGGAAAAATTCTTTTTGGCCCTGCGTCTGAAATACACAGCCATCTGCTCTTGGATATAGAAGAGGTATTAATATCTTATCCTTCTTTCCATCGTAATGACCTACTGGATCAGTTCTTACTGATACAATAACTGGCACCTTCACGAACTTACAGGCTGCCAGTGCACGATAGCTAGCTTTATGGTCAAATGCTATCACAACATCTGGTTTATCCTTTTTAACCTGATTCCTAAGATATTTTAGACGAAGCCATGCTTTAGTAATTCTACTTTTATTCTCATCCTCTTTACGAGGGCCAACTACCACTCTTGTCACTTCATCAACTAAAGAAAATTCATTTTCTCCAATCCACTCAGTTGCTACAATAACTTCATGACCATCGGCTGATAATTGGTTAGACAGATTAGAAACAACACGTTCTGCTCCTCCCTGTTCCAAACAATTTAGGTGAAACATTATTTTCATATTTCTCTCCAATCTGCGGATAACCGCAGTTAACAATTCTTTTAACTAAATAACTTCTCTAATATCTCATTATATGCTTCTATAGAAAAGTCTCGAGCCCTCTTGGGTCCTCTATTGGAATACTTCAATCTGGTATTTTCATCTTGAAGCAAACTGATTATCTCATTTGCCATTTTTTCTTCTTGCTCGTCCAACACTACTTGTCCATTCTCAAAAAGAACTTCCGTATCCTTTTGTGCTAAGAACGGCGGCGTTAATATGCCATATTCAGCATAAAATACATCATTCGCACTTTCTGCTTCAAAAAAATCGTCGTGCAATATTTCCGCCGGACCTGTTTTACAATTAACTGAGACGATTGGAAGCTCTAACGTCATTGCCTCTACTAGGGCATTAGGAAGGCCTTCACTAATTGATGTTAATAAGAAAATATCCCCGGATTTTAAATAAGGAAATGGATTTTTCTTATTTCCTGTAAAGACTACTCGATTTGAAAGTCCCATCTTGTCAGCCATTACCTTATATTCATCAAAAGATCCATCACCAATAACTGCTAGGTCAACATCTGGATACTGCTTCGCAACTCTTCCGAATATTTTCATCAGATGCCAATATCCTTTAACATCATCCTCACGTCCCATGGTTACAAGCCTTCGACGTCCTTCTTTTTCGAAAAAAGAAAAATCATCCGGATGATCTGCTGACTGTTTTACTATACGTTCCAAATCACATGGATTCCAAACAGCATGAATATGTGAAAAGCCATATTCTTTTTGAACCATATCTGTCATCGCTTTAGAACAGCACATTAGAACATCACTTCTTTTACCTATTAATTTCATATAGCGGCTACTCTTTATTTCCTCAAACGAATGACATGCAACTATTTTTTTGCCAGCATTTTTAGTCATGGAATTTGCTATATTAGCAGTAATACCGAAGCTATAAGAAACATCAATATTTCTTTCCTTTTGCAGTCTGTTAAGCTTATTGACACGTTTCTTAACATTCATCACTTTATTGACAACACCCGACATTGAAGGTACATCTAAATTCACGACATCTAATCCTTCTATATCGAAAGCTAAATCTTCCATGGAAAATACTGCTATTGTAACGTTATGCTTTTTTTAAGCATACGTGCAGTCAATATGCATATTCTTTCAAATCCCCCCTGATGGAGCATTGGGGTAATTAACAATATGTTCATTTCTTCACCATCACATCATCAATAATCGTAAAATACCCGAGTCCTTAAACCCGGGTATCCTAAATACGATTTTAAACCTACTCAATTAATCTACTTCAACTTCATCCTTCTTCTCGTCAGCATTATCAGTTTCATGATACTCCTGCTCTGTATTTACTGACCAGATGGCATCCTTATTCTTATCACCTGAAATAATTGCCTTAGCTGCTTCGAATGATGTCACCATACTATGATCGATGTTGTTATATCTGTGCTGTCCATTTCGTCCAACGCAGTAAAGATTATCAATCTTCTTAAGATATTCAACCAATGTATCCATGTCATCATATGTATCAAAGTATGCTGGATATGCTTTCTTAACCTTCTCCATATGATAATCAATTACCATATCGGCTGACTCGATGATACCAATCTTAACCATCTCATCAATTCCAAGCTTAGCGAACTCCTCTTCTGACATGTTCCAGAATTCATCACCTTCATTAACGAAATATTCAAGACCAATCCATACAGTATTATCGATATCCTTAATCATGTAAGGTGACCAGTTATTATAAATCTGGAATCGACCCATCTTAACTCGTCTGTCCTGAACATATACCCAGCAGTCTGGAACTATATTCTGAATAGTCTTAATATTAGTCTTATTTACTAATTTAAGCTTAGGAACTAAAACACCAAGTGTCATGTAATCACGATATGGAAGGCCTGCTGCAATCTTAGCCTCTGTTTCTGGAACATCATTCATTCCATTAACTAAGTCCTTAACTGGCATTGATGAAATAACATAATCACCTTCAACTGTTACCTCTGTTCCTTCAACTGGAACATAGATTCCATCCTCGCGACGCTTAGTTTCCTGATATGTAATACCTGTAATTAAATTCTCACTGTTCTTATGAATCTTAGTTACGTGAGCTTTCTTAACAATCTTTCCACCAAGTTTTTCAACTTCAGCAGCTGCTACATCCCACAATTCACCAGGGCCAAGCTTTGGATACTTGAATTCTTCAATTAATGAAGTCTCAACCTTACGGTTCTTCTTCTTAAATATCTTTCCAAATACATCCTTAAGTACAGCTACAATAGAAAGACCTTTAACTCTCTGAGCTCCCCAGGAAGCATCAATCTCTGATGGATGTCTTCCCCATAGATTCTCTGTATAATACTCGAAGAACATTGAATACAGCTTCTTTCCGAATCTGTTAATATAGAAATTTTCAAGATTATCCTCTGGACGCTTATGTATCATAGCTCCAAGATAACTGAAGCCAACCTTCATTGTATTAATGAAGCCCATATTTTTGAAGGTTTCTGGTTTAAGAGATATAGGATAGTCATAGAACTTATCATCGAAGAAAATACGAGAAACTCTATGACGCGTAAGCATTACTCGATCTTCCTTTTCAGGGTCTGGACCGCCTTCCATTAAAGGCATAGGACGTTCTAAAACTATATCATCATAGGTAGGCTTTCCCTGCATAGGAAGCATGTTATCCCACCATTCATTAACCTCTGGGATTTTAGAGAAGAATCTGTGTCCACCCATATCCATACGATTACCCTTGTAATTAACCGTCTTGGATATTCCACCGAATTCCTCTGTTTCCTCGAAGATAGTAACCTCAATATCTTCGCCCTTTTTAAGTAATTCATAGGCTGCTGTAAGTCCTGCAGGACCAGCACCAATAATTAACGCTTTCTTTCCCATAATATCTTCTTTCTTAGTCTCATACCTTCTTGCGTATATTACTTTTATCTAAAAGCTGACATAGTCATCTTCTGTACCATTACTTCTTTCTTCGAAGTGACTGTCTTGCACCATGCATTTCTCTTCCGTTAAGTACATCATCAACAGCATCCATACGAAGACCTGCATCAATGAAATCACAGTACTTACAGAATGGATAGTTAGCTCGTGAATCCTTAATCGCTGCTCTGATAGCCTTGTACTCTTCTGAATTCCAAGCATCCTTAATTGGTGTAGTATTTAAATCTGCTAATGTAGTTGCTTCGAAATTATCGCAACAGCAGATTCCCATTCTTCCATCTGGGAAAATAAATACATCTGTATATGGCATCAGACAGGTTTCATTAATAACCTTTTGAGTATTCTTCTTATTAGGTGCAGAACCTGCTCTATTGGTAAGAACTGCCTTCGCATATCTCATTTGGAACAGAAGCTCAACATCCTTGAACTCGTCCTCATGAGCCTTAGCGTAATCATATATTTCCTGAACATTATCGTGAAGCTTCATGTTCTCACAGTAATTGTTGATAATCAACTGATCTACATATGGAAGTACTGACTTAACCTTATCAATGTCTAATAACAATCCGTTAGTTGACATGAAAATGAAACAATCAGGTAACTTCTCACGACAATACTTATGGAACTCAACAATTCTGGTATCAAGCCATGGCTCATTGTTTCCATATAATGTCAAATGTCCCTTATAACCCCATTCAGCAAGCTGATCAATAATATTATAGAAAAGGCCATCATCCATTCTGCAATATGGACGTTTTTCAGCGTACTTATTAGCTGTGCAGAAAGCACAGTTAGAATTACATCTGTTAATTGTTTCTATATTAACAATCAAAGGCTGTGGTGGAACCTCATCCTTCATAAAGAAATCAATATACTGTTTCTGTAATTTACGACGAGTTGCGAACTGCAATTTAAGATAACTGTTGGCTGATAATGATGGAACAAGTTTCTGAAGATTCCAACCTATCACGCCACCAAAATTATGATACTTTACTGACATTTTATTTCTCACTTTCTTATTTGCTAACTTAGTTCAACAGCTATTTAAAAATACATCACATTTATCGCAATCATAATAAACCGTCTCACTGCATCAGCATATAGTGTATTCTTATACATACACCATTATATACTACTATATAATGTGGCAATTTTGCAACTAAACTACTTTATTATGTGTAGAAATATTGCGCTTCTCTTTGTATCTTTCTATCATTGAATTTAGCCAATTCAAAAAATACACGCATCCAAAGGCCGCAAATGGTACCAAGAGTACATAATATGGTAAAACATATCTGCCTTTTGCTTCCCAAACAAACTCATGAAACATCATTCCACCAAACACACACATTAGGACAAAAGCCCCTTCAAATGACCATTTTTTCAAAAAGATAACTAGACCAATTCCCATAAATGCAAGCATAATAGTGTGTGCACCATTCATCAAATTAAATAATATATCTCTTCCTCTGCCATAATTGAAGTATTCCCATGCAGATGTCTGTTCTACATGTCTACTATACCATTCATTCATAATAAGGGATTGATAAGTTGGATCATTCCATTGAGACACATATTTTCTATAAAAAAAATTTAGAGCTTTCATTGGATTGTGAACATGTTCTAAGGCTGCCTCCTTTAGTTTATTCACACACATCTCATAAGCCAAGTCATAATCGTAGTTTGCATTTTGATATACATTCATATCAAATCCGTTGTGCCATCCCGGACCATTAGATGTTCCATCACCATTGTCCTGTATACCCATTACTATAAAAGATATGAGCGGAGTACCTTTAGGCATTTCTACATATTCCGACTCATTTAAATATGCTGTTTCAACTATTCTTGTTCCGACCTGAGAAAGAATACAAATAATTGTAGCAATAATTAGTACTTTCCCTTTCTTTTCATTAATTGATTTCAAAATTAGTATAAAAACAACTGCAATCAAAAATATGTTATTGTTTGTTTTTACAATGAGTCCCAATGACAAACAAATGCCTGCACAAATTGCATATTTAAGTTTGTCAGTTTTTAAATATTTAATTGTAGAATACACCGTAACAATTGCTGCCGCAAATCCTGGAATATCTCCATAAACAAAAGTGGAGTACAAAAAAAGCGGAAATAATAACATCGAAAATATAATTTCCCATTTACAAATCTGTTCATTTTCAAACAATTCATATGTGATTCTTTGCAACATAAAAATAATCAAAGTGATGAAAATCGAATTCAATATTTCAAATGCAACATAATTTTCTACTCCAAACAATGAATATACTAACCGAAAATACGATGCCATATTTAACTGATATGGATATGTCATATAGTATCCGGAAGTAAAAAAAGTAGTATAGTCTCCTTCCATAAATTGCACAGCCAAATTATTAACATACATCGAATCGCATACAACTCCACAGTGAAAAATCCATATCGTAAGCAAACACATCCCCATTACATAGATACAGTTAACCACACACATTACCTTATATGGTATTTTATCTAAAACACGAAAGAAATTTATCCACCATACAAATGCAATCCATAGCAACAAGACAATAACCAAGAGCATACTATTATCGTGTATAAAAGATGGTAATTCATTCTGCATATATAATTCAAAATATGTAGAACTTTTTATACTAATCAATGAATTTAATACAATGATAATGGAAAGGGGTATTAGATATACATATGTAAACTTTTTAATTATACTTAATTTCATATTAAAACTTCACCTACCAGTAGCATCCTTCTTCAACCTGATTATAGTTAATTGAACGTTCTTTTTCTCCAGGTCTAATCCAGAATTCATTTATATATGGACTATCTTTCCAACGTTTTCCATAGACACCAAAAAGCATCTGAGTCGCACCACCTAAATGTATTGCAATCTTTCCTTTTTTCTTAATTCTGAGGGCAAGTGGCATACCATATGCACCGCATCCAATAATCGCCACATCAAAATCCATTTTAGATATTTCTTTATCCATATATTCTAATGCTTCAAACCAATCTTTATAGTCACCATCAGGAACTCCTCCCATAGACTGTACAGCCTTGAAACATTTTAGTTCAAACTCTGGAAGAATTTTTTTGTCATCGAATAATCTCTTTCTATTTGATGAATACTGTTTCATAATACTTTCAGAAAATGGATGCACCACTAGAACTTTCTTTTCATTCAGCGCGGCACTCCAAGGATTTTTGCTGTAATAAGGTTCTAGGCTACCTAACTCTGTCTGAATAGGATTGCACATATACTTCTTGATATAGTAACGTTCCATAGGAAGATCCCATACCCCTATAGCATCAACCAAATTCATATTTTCTATGTTGTATTCACAATACTTATCTATCATCGATTCATCTTCAGGGAAAAAACCAGCATGTTTGCAAAGTCTAGCCACCTCTTTTGAATAGCTTTTATTATTCCCATAAGTTTTGTTAATTGCATACTTTTTTAGCGAGCGCATTTCTGTCTCGCCGAATCTTACCACAGCGGTAGGCTTATTCTCTATTATCCTATGATATAGCCAATCATTAAAATTATTCATTTCCATTCTTTCTGATTTAAAAAGATTAAGATGAAGTCTTCTTTTGGCTATACCGACGGGTGTACTTAAAACCCCTTTTAATACTTCCCATTTATCATTCATATCTATATAATTCTTCCGTTCCTCTATGAAATAAGTAAAACTTGTATTCATGGATGTTACATTATGCCACGACTTTATTCAATATTCATTAACCGCTTCTATAACAGCATTAACCTCTTCATCAGTCATTTCTGGGAATAATGGTAAAGTCGCACAATGTTTAGCTAAATATTCCGCGTTAGGACAATCCCCCTCCTTGTATCCTAGGTCAGCATAAGCTTCCTGAAGATGGCAAGGTACTGGATAATGACGATTGCATTCAATTCCTTTTGATTTCATATATTCAAGGAATTTTTCCGGATTATCCTTGACCTCTACCTCGAACAGATGGAACACTGTTTCTGTATTCTCCGGATGTCGTTGAAGTATAATCTTAGGATTATTAATCGATGACATATACTTCATTCCTATTTCTTGGCGCCTTTTAGTCCATTCAGGTAAATACTTCAGCGAAACACTTAGAACTGCCCCCTGAATTCCCTCAAGTCTATAATTATATCCTATCATTTCATGATAATATCTAACGTTACAGCCTTGGTTTTTCATGACATTAATATAATCATTACATTCTTTCTTATTAGTTGTTACAGAACCACCTTCACCGAATGCGTATAGATTCTTTCCTGGATAAAAAGAAAAGCAGCCCAAATCTCCTAATGATCCAACTGTTTTCCCTTCGAATTTAGCTCCATGCGCCTGAGCACAATCTTCGACTACAAATAAATTATATTTATCAGCAATTTTCTTAACTGCCCCGAAATCAAAAGGCTGACCATATAAATGAACACCTAATATCGCTTTAGTTTTAGAAGTAATCTTTTCCTCTATCTTAGTTGCATCAATCTCCCATGTATCACTAGTGCAGTCTACGAACACTGGAGTAGCTCCTGTATATGTAACTCCCCATGCTGTTGCTATGTAGGTATTCGCAGGAACTATAACCTCATCCCCAGGACCGATGCCTAAAGAAGCTAATGCACAATGTAGAGCACTTGTTCCATTGTTAACACCCTGAGCATATTCTGTCCCAATAAAGCTGGCAAATTCTTCATCAAATTTGTCAGCATATTTACCACCCGAAAAAGCAGTCTCTTCGCAGACTTTCTTGATTGCTTCTAAATACTCTTTCTCATGCTTTTTATAATCTCTTGTCAAATCGATTCTCTTTAACATTTACAAGATTCCTTCTTTCTTAAACAGTTTACGAAGTTTGCTAATTCTCACGAAATAGTTCTTAATGGTTTTAAATACCTTCACAGTAGTATCATAATCTTCTACCCAGGTTACCGGCATATCATATATCTTCACATTCATTCTTTCTGCTCTGAGTAAAAGTTCAACGGTATAGAACCATCCATGATCATCTGAACACTTACTTACCAATTCTTTGGCAACTCTATCTCTTAGGAAAGTAAAACCACACAAAGCATCAGTTGCCTTCATCTTAAATACAGTTTTTAAAATAAACACAAGTCCTGCTGATGTTATTTTTCTATACCATTTTCTACCTCTGGTATCAGATTCTTTGCTAAACCTTGAGCCATTAACATACATCAGTTCTTCATCTTCTTCGAACATTTTTATAGTTCTTCCAAGATATGATAAGTCTGTTGACAGATCAATATCCATATATCCAACGATGTCGCATGTATTATTCAATACACCCGTTTTAAATGCAATACCTACTCCTCGTTCTTCTATACGAACATATTTAACTTCTGGATATTTTTCTTCAAGTTCACGTGCTATTTGCGGAGTTTCATCAGTTGATCCGTTATCAATAATTGTAAGTTGGTATGGAATATCTATGTTCTTTTTTAAATATTCCATACAATTATCGATTCCCTTTTTTAGTCTCAGCCTTTCATTAAGTACTGGAAAAAGTAAATTAATCGTCATTTCTGTTACCTGACACTTTCTCAACATCTGCTACTAAATACTTTGACTGTTTGAATATCAAGTTCAACATAACAGATAAGTACTTCATTATGATAGTTAGTAGGAAAAACACGCCGAAGAATCCCATTGATATGAAGCTTATTGTCGAAGACCATCCCTCAGTTATTCCACTTTCAAGAAAATAGTCAACTATAGCATATGTCCCCATAGCTGCCGTTATGAGCAAAAAAAGAATACTTATTATTAAGGAGACCTTCTCAAGTACATTGGTAAAATATATGAATGAATCTAATGCCAATGCACTACGCTTTGAGAACGCCTGACTTTTCTTTTTATTCAAATATCCATCGCTATTCGTCTTATATGACAGCGATGTCATTTTCAACCCGCAGTTGGCATAGACAGCTTTCCTATACGGGATATTCTTACTTATAGATTTAATTCTGTTTATCGCACGTCTTGAAATAATCCTAAATGTTTCCGGACCTATTTTACTAAATCCTCTATTCGACTTGTTATATAGCCTATAGAATAGTTTAGAAGTAAACTTCATTCTCGAATCAGAAGAAGCAGAGACTATATCAAATCCTTTCAATAATTCATCATATACATCAATGACCAATTCAGAATCATAATCTATATAGCAAGAATCAAATTCATATACGAAGTCCCCAATAGCAATATCTCTTCCAGCGTTCATTGAAGACTCTACGCCCTGATATATACCCATATGGATAATTGTTACCATTCCATCCAAATTATTCTTTTTGACGAAATCTTCGATTTGTAATACTGTATCATCCTCGCATGCATCATCTACTAAAATAACTTCATACTGTTCAAATGATTTCCCAATAATGTTAACCACAGAATCTAAAAATGAAGATACTTCTGCACTGTCATTATGAAGATATGTAACTACTGATACAAATTTCTTTTCCACTTAATTAATCTCTATACTTTCTAAATAATTTGATTCCATCTAATTAAATTGATCTTTTTACAACATTAGATTAAATACTCATCCAAATCATAAACTGTATTTATTTTTCCAGAAAGAACACTTATAAATGTCGGTTTCACTGAGTGAACCTTAATTGCTGTTGGTCTAGAATCATCGACCTCAGAACTCTTAAGAATTGGTTTCATGGAATACAGTGATGAAACATATTCAAAACCATATTCTGCACACATATACTTTTTAGCAAGCCTTGACATATATGGCCATGCACTAGCGGGCTTATTAGGACAATCATTACAATTTCCAAGCTGTGAATCACTACATAACGATCCTTGTACAGACTGACACTTAAACTTCGGTATTTCACTAAAGCTTGAATCATGAGGTGTGAATGTTACAGAGGTAAGACTGTGAAGATTCGTTTTACCAAATGGCATTATCGAGAAGAACGGGCCATCCATCACTGTTAAACCAACATTCTTCAAAGTCTCTGAAGTTTTACATAATATTATTTCGCATAGCTCATATTTTATTTTAAATAGATCATCGATTTCAGCCTTCTTTAGTATCTGATTAACTGAAGCATATGTGGCATTCAGAAGAAACTCTGTCTCAAATTCTTCACTATTTTTCAGTTTCACAATATATTTATTACCATCAAGAATGATGTCATCTAATTCTATGCCATATTTAATATCAACATTATTAAACTTTGATAATTCATCAAGGAAGTAGTCTCTTAAGATATGTGCATCATATGTATACTCTTCTGTCAGAAAAGCTCCATCACACATATTAGAATTGAAATACCTATCTACAGGTACTTTATCACATCTTATATTCGCCGCCTTGCAAAAGTCCATGAATTCTTCCGCGTTAGTCCATGAAAATTCTGTGGAAGTAGCGTATACTTGATCAAATGAATCATGAATACAGAAAGAAAAATCCTCATTAAAGCGTTTAAAATAACCAGCAGATTTCATTGCGGTATTAAGACTTCTAGGATAATGATATCCCATATGAACTCTTGCCTGATTGATATATGTCGCCCTCTTAAAAGGAGCATCATCACATTCAAGGACCAACACCTTCATTCCCTTTATTCCGCAAAACAAAGCTGAATACAGTCCGTATAGTCCTGCACCTATGATTATTCTATCGTAGAAAATCACCACACGTCCTCCATAATCTATCTACCAATAGAGTAATATTCAACTCCAGCATTCTTCATCGTCTCTGGCTCGTAAATATTTCTACCATCATATACCAAAGGTGTCTGCATCAATTCAACATACCTTTGTGGTGATATATCTCTGTACTCTTTGTTTTCTGTGAAAATAAAGCACACATTAGCCCCATCTAGTGCATCCTCTATACTATTTACATATACTATGGAACCCCTGTCCATTTTACCTAAACTAACGTTTTCTGGATACTTTTTTCTAAAATTATCGACAGCTCCTTCTACTACATCGAAAGCATGAACATGAGCTCCTGCATCAAGTAATAACTCTATATTGTCTATAGATGGAGCTTCTCTTAAATCATCTGTTCCTGGTTTAAATGCAAGGCCCAAGACTGCAACCTTAAGTCCATCAAAGGTAATTAATCTGTCAGATGCCTTCTTAAATAATCTTGTTTTTTGAGAACCGTTGACATCTACCGCTGCCTCTACTGTCTTTAAATCATATCCAACCTTCTTGGCCTGATATTTTAGTGCTTTAGTATCTTTAGGAAAACAGCTTCCACCATATCCTATACCTGCTTTAAGGAAATTGGCACCAATTCTGTCATCGTATTTCATTCCTTCAGCAACCTTAGTTATATCAGCACCTAATAATTCACATAGATTTGCAATGTCATTCATATAGCTAATCTTTAGTGCCAGGAAATCATTACAGGCATATTTAGTCATTTCGGCTGAGCGACGATTCATAACTACTATTGGCCTTTCAAATGGTTCATAGATTTCTTTCAATATGTCTTCTGCCCATTTAGATTCCACACCAATAATAATTCTTTTAGCTTCTAAAGTATCTCTTACTGCACATCCCTGTGCGAGGAATTCCGGATTGGACGCAACCTCAATATGAAGGTCTTTTCTCACCATGAAATCCTTAAGGAACTGTTCAACCCTGTCATTAGTTCCAACAGGCACTGTCGACTTAACTACAACCAAACAGTCTTTATTTACACTCTGCGCTATTTCCTTGCACACAGTTGCTATATAATCAAGATTAGCACTTCCGTCTGGCATTTCAGGTGTTCCAACCCCTATGAAGATTGCATCCGCATCTGCATATGCCGAAGAGTAATCTGTAGTATATTTTAATCTTCCTGTTAGATTATTTTTAGTCATTAGTTCCTGAAGTCCGTCCTCATATATTGGAGAAACTCCTTGTTTCATCAGCTCTACTTTATTCTCATCAACATCCACACACGTAACATCATGCCCCTTCTCAGCGAAGCAAACACCTGCTACTAATCCCACATATCCAGTTCCTGCTACAGCTATCTTCATGACCATTTCCTTTATCATTTATGCAAACAATTTTATACTAATTATCACTTGGCATAATTCCATTATTTTTTAGGAATTTAATTAAATTCTCTGAATAAATAGCTCTTCCCTTAGAGTTTAAGTGTACATCATCTAACATTGTGTCGTATGAATTTTCCATGCTTATTCCTTGTTCAGCAAGTGGGTAGAAATATGTATTTTCATACAATCCAGCTACATACTCAGCTTTTCTTCCGTAATCTTCTTCCGAACCTAGTCCATTATTAAGCGTGATACTGTTTCCAATATACTCACCACTTTCACGATAAAATTCGACATAGCTTGGAGCACACATAACTATCTTAGCATTAGGGCATGCTTCCTTTAATGAATTGAATATGCTAATTAAAGCTCCTTGATATGTCCAATAGTCATATCGATCATTCGGATTATTCTGCTCTCTACCAGAAAGGAAATCATTGATTCCATATTCTATGAAAAATATGTCAGCAGAACGAATTTCATCCATATGCTGTGTCAAAATTTTCTTTGCTGTACAATCAGGAAGTACACTGACATCTATCTTTCCTGCTATAATCTTTGCTATTGTAATACCACAAAAATCTCTAAAAACTTCATCCTCAAATGTGGTAGTTGTCCTAGAACAGCTTGCTGCCATTCCACCAACACCAAGGTTAAAAATATTAGCATCCAAAGCAGTTCCCACTATATATGCGATACCGTCAACATCACGGAAATTATCCAGCATACTATCACCTAAGAACACTACATTCTTCTTTCCATCAACATGTGTCGAATCATCATGTACATTAGATGCATTAAACTGACCTACAGTAATACCCATATTACTCATATCTGCTTCACCTTCAGTAGAAACATTCTGATTATCAGGATTAGATTCTTCTGAGTTCGCACTTTCAGCCAGCAAATTATTTTTCTGAACATCTACATCATTTTCAGAATTTTCCTTAATTTCAACTACTGTCACTTCATCGCTGCCATTCATCTTATCTATAAGGTTCATTGTACATTTGACACCTAAGAATATTACTGAAATCATTCCTATAACAGCAAATATTATTAATGTAGCGAGAAGCCCTGTACTTACACTTTTCTTTTTCTTCTTATCCATCTTATATCTACTCCTATATACTTTGTTTATCTACTTTGGAGGCAAAAGCACAACTTTCAAAAAATCTTCTTTATATCATTAGAAGAATGTATCAACCAAAGGCAGCTTCGCATCTGGTTTTCCATTTAGCTTTTCTTTTAACTTTTTGTAATCTCCATTATAGAAATAACCATACATGCAGTTGGCCATTCCTTCCTTATCTCCTGTAAATATCTGAATATATGGAAATTCCTCATCATACTGGCATATCCAGAATATTCTGTCTCTTCTGTCGCCACTATCATAATCAGTTACTGGTGTTCCATATTTATGTCCATCTGCTCCCATAGCATCAATGATTGTTGGAAGTAAATCACAATGAGATATTGGTGCATCTGTTGTTTTCATTTCATCATGTGTTTCATCAGCCATCTTCATGAAGAAAATTACCTGAGGCTCAGTTGGACTACCGTGATCCGAAGTAATAATAATAGTTGAGTTATCGTATGCACCATTAGCTTTTAGCTGTTCTAAATACTCTTCTACTATTACCATACAACCCTTTGAGTTATCTTCCAGTGAAGCATCCTCACTTTCATTATGAGTTCCATCGGCATTAGTTGCTCTGTCATGATCTCCCATAAGATGTTGGATTATGAAATACTTGCTGTCAGATTTAGTATTTACACCCTCAGTATTCAATCTATCCAGGAAATCATAATTATTATGAGCACGAGAAGCATTGACATCAGTAACAATATCTTCATATTCCGAAACTGTTGTATAGAAAAGATTCTTTAATATCTCAGGCGCCATTCTGTATGATGACATTTTAGAGACTGTTTTTATTAATAATGATTGATTTACTTCCACAATAGTCGCCGAGTTAGCCATGTTATCAAACAATCCATTAAGTATTGTTATATCATTATTGGCTCTATATATGTCTGAGCTTGGCGTGAACACATTAACCTTATAGCCTTTTTTATGCATAGTATCGAATATTCCTTTATAATTAGAATCTTCTAATACCGACTTGGTCCATTCATTAATTGCAACTGTATTATCTACATGAGCTCCTGTTAACATATGGAGCATTGATGGGAATGTACCAAAATATGTACAGTCATCATTATTGTAATAAGTAAAGTCATGAAGAAAATCTATTGCATCCGGATATTTTTCAAGTGTTGCATCTAAATACTCATTGCTAAAATAATCAAGTACTATCACTATTACATTCTCATTTGAAGAAACTACCATCTGCTCCTCACCAGAGAGGAACCACGAATTTTCAGGACGCTTATACGCTTCTTCTCCTGCGCCTAAAATAAGAGAGACAAGACCAGCTCCCTGCATCAATATAAGTATTATGGAACCGGCCATAGAAATTTTAGCTACCAACTCGCTCTTCTTAATTCCCAGAAATACAAAAAGGCCTATTACAGCCAGCCATATAATGGTATTAATAATTAATAGTCCAACGGACGCAGAATATCCGTCAGGGTTCTGTCCCAGCAAATCCAGGTTTTGATTTAAGAACATTACCTGAATATAGCCTAATACCCCTATAGAGAAGATTAAAGATGTCAGAACATAATAAACCTTCTTAGGAAGTAATGACATGATTAATGAAACAACCAAACTTATGGCAACCATTAATCCAACTGATAGCCACACGAATTCTCCATACTTAAATTCAAACTGAGAAACATTTGAAAAAAATATCTCTGATGGTCCGAACCACAACACCATGAAGCTAAGTAGCAAACATGGAAGAAACGCTATTCCTATTTTTTTAATAAACTTTGTATTTTTCATCTATCGCTTGTAATTCCTTAAATGTATCTATCTCTACTATATCTTCTTTTTTACATTCTCTAACCGCGACTTCGTATCTATCTTTAAACATGTCAAGAGGAACCTGTTCCCAATACATGTTCTTTCCATCATCAGTGTTAAACGCACTAACCAAATCTTCTTTCAGCTTCTTGCCATCATCTTCTGACCAAAAAGAAATTCCTACCATTTGGTGGCATGGTTTCTCGGAAGATGTGCACTCCTTTGTTATGATTCCATCCTTGGTTTCGAAGCACCAGTCGTCGGTTTTCTCTACTGGTATAGCCAGGAAATTAGAACCACTATGATACTTAGTTATTATTGCCGGATTAGATATGCAAAGATCCGCTTCCAAAACATAAGCATTCTCTAATAAATCTTTAGCAGCCAGTGCAGAAGATATATTATTAGCTTCTGTATAAATATCATTGTCAATGAATTTGATCATAGGATACTTATATAAAAGCTGATCAAACTGCTCCTTTAAATATCCTCTGACTATATATATTTCTTCAATGCCTGCTGCCAGAACTGCGTCAATTAATCCATCTATGATTCTTATTCCGTTAACGCGAATAAGTGGCTTAGGCGTATTGATGGTTATAGGAACCATTCTTGACCCGAAGCCTGCTGCAACGAATATAGCTCTTTTCGCTTCGTACTTACATTCACTCATTATAATGTCTCCAAATATTCCATGAAGTTATTCTTATTCTCCATTGCTGTAGTAGTTGGACGTCCAAGGTCATCTCTTGCTCCAATACCACATTTAACCTCTATCAGACTTAATTCATTTCTCTCTTTTGCTTTTAACAATTCACTGTCTAAATCTTCTAATGTTTCTACACATACAGCGTTAGGATATCCACACGCCTTAGCAATTGAACAAAGGTCAATATCTGAAGCTACAGTTGGCATTCCTCCTACTGTTTCATGTGCTCCATTATTAATAATTATATGAATCAAATTTTCTGGCTTGTTAGTTCCAACAAGTGCCATAGATCCCATATGCATTAAAACTGCGCCATCACCATCAACACACCATACCTTAGTTGTTGGTTTATTAATAGCAACCCCGAGAGCAATCGATGAGCTGTGGCCCATAGAACCTACTGTCAGGAAATCGTATTTATGTGACTGATTATTGAAAGTACGAGTTTCGAATAATTCTCTTGAAGCCTTTCCTGTTGTTGAAACAATAGGATCTTCTCCAGCAGCTTTAGCAATATGCTGGATTATCTCTTCTCTTATCAGCTTATTATCATTTTCATACTTAACCTTAACATCAGTTTTTAAGGCTCCTTTTCTTACTACGAAAGCAACCTGAAGACCTCTTTCTAAATCTTCCTTGAATGATTCCATAGCTTCCTTAACTTCATCCTCTGTTGTATCTTCAGAGATTACGAAGGAACGAATATTCATGTCATCTAATAATTTAACTGTAACCTCACCCTGATATATATGCTGAGGTTCATCATGAAGTCCAGGTTCACCTCTCCATCCGATAATGAAAACCATAGGAATTCCATATACCTTCTCGTTAAGAAGGGAAGCTACTGGATTAATGATATTTCCCTCTCCAGAGTTCTGCATATACACTACAGGAACCTTAGCTGTAGCTAAGTGATATCCTGCTGCCAGCGCCACACAGTTACCTTCATTCGCTGCTATAACATGATGATTCCTATCTATCCCATATGTCCCCATCAAATAATTACATAAAGCTTTTAACTGAGAATCAGGAACACCTGTATAGAAATCTGCTCCGATTATATCTATTAATGATTTTACGTTCATTTTTAGTCCTCTTTTTATTCCTTTATAAATACTAATGTGAAGCAGCTACTAGGTAACCGCTTCACGTCAATTTTTCCTTATAATTCATCTATCAGTGAAATAATATTCTTGATAGACATTAATCTGTCATCAACCTCTTTTGCTCTATGATACTTAAGTATATCCTTAGCAGTCTGTTCCATCGCAGGAAAAGCACTTCTGGTTAACTGGTTAGCATATATAACTATGTTAACGCCATGCTCTGCTAATTCTTCTTCTGTAATAGTATTAAAAGAAGTCGGAACAACAACTATTGGAGTATCCTTATCTTCAGATCTAAACTTGTCACAGAACTCCACTATTTCAGCTGGATCCTTTTTCCTAGAATGAATCATGATTCCATCTGCACCAGCCTTAACATAAGCTCTCGCACGAGTAAGTGCATCTTCCATTCCCTGCTCGAGGATTAACGACTCAATTCTTGCTATAATCATGAAGTCATCAGTAAGCTGCACCTTCTTACCTGCTTCAATCTTAGCACAGAAGTTTTCTATAGAATCCTGAGTCTGCTGTACCTCTGTTCCGAAAAGTGAATTCTTCTTAAGACCTGTTTTATCTTCAATAATAACTGCCGAAACACCCATTCTCTCTAAAGAACGAACAGTATATACGAAATGTTCTGTTAATCCGCCTGTATCTCCATCGAAGATAATAGGTTTAGTGGTAACCTCCATAACATCATCTATGGTTCTGAATCTTGATGTCATATCAACTAATTCAATATCAGGCTTACCCTTAGCTGTCGAATCACACAAAGAACTAATCCACATAGCATCGAACTGGCTTAATTCACCATCATTCTCAACTATCGTCTTCTCTGCTATAAGTCCTGTTAATCCAGAATGAACCTCTATGGTTTTTACTACAGGGCACATAGAAATTAATTGACGAAGTCTCTTTCTTCTATACTCTGGCATCATTAACTTTTCTTTAATTCTGTCATCAGTTCTCTTTACATTCTCATTATATGTATAAGGAACATCGACAACCTCACCACCGTACTCCCCAACAAGCTTCACAACTCTGTCTCTGATAGCTTTAGTTGGTCCCTCAAGCCAGTTATCTCCGTGTATAACATAGTCAGGTTTAAGCTCCTTAATTATTTTATCATAGTGCACATCATTTTGAACAACTACCTTCGAAACCTCTGGAATGCTTTCAACTAACTTAACTCTTTCCTCGAAGCTTATAGTTGGGAATCTATTGAATCTGATCATCGCCTCATCAGCCAATACTCCAACTATTACATCTCCTAATTTCTTAGCCTCGTTTATGATATTTAAATGTCCTTCATGAAGAACATCTGTTGTAAAGCATGTGTATACTGTACTCATTTACCTCTGCTCCATATAAATATATTTAAAATCAATTTCTTACCTGTATCTTTGAAATCCCTGTAACATACATCCTATCCGAATTAGTTGACTAATATTTAACAGGAATAGCAATCTCATATTTTTCAAGCGCTTCTCTAAACACCTTAAAGAATTCCACTATATCTTCTTCATCTATGGCACCAAGCGCACATAATCTAAAGGTATTAGTAGTTGATATCTTACCAGGATATATAGTGAAACCTCTTTCATAGCAATAATCATGAACCTTCTCGAAATCCCAGTTAGAATCATTAGGATAAACAGCCGACACTACCAAGCCTGCCTGTTCATCCCTCTTAATCACATCCTTAAATCCAAGTTCATCAAGACCTTTATGAATTGCTTCGAATACTCTCGTGTGTCTAGCCCATTTAGCTTCTTCACCTTCTTCGAAATATTCCTTAAGTGCCTGAATAGTTGCATACACTGTCTGAACTGGTGGAGTAAAATGCATCTCTCCTGTCTTTTCGAAATAATCATACTGTAAGAATAAGTTACAGTAATATGAACGTTTAGGATAGTTCTTAGACTCTTCTATTATTGCTGTTCTTCCAACCACGAAAGAAAGTCCTGTCATAGCCATCAGACCCTTTTGGGCTGACGCCATACAGAAGTCTATGTTATCTTCATATACATTAATTGGTCGCATTGCATAAGTCGAAGTAGTATCAACTGTGAATATAGCTCCGTATTTATGCGCAAGTGCACCGATTTCTCTAATCGGATTAAGAATTCCTGTTCCTGTTTCATTATGCGTTGTATGAACAAGAGCTATATCAGGATTATTCTTAAGAATCTCTTCAACCTTAGCCAAATCTGGTCTTTCATCAACAGGAAACTTAAGGTCAATATGAGGCATTCCATAGAACTCACATATTTCTACAGCTCGTGTTGAATATGCACCATTATTAACAACTAGAATTTTCTTGCCTTCAGGCAAGAGCGAGTTTAAACACACATCAATATTAATAGTGCCTGAACCACAGAAAAGTACTGAAGTATAATCTTCGTTCTTTCCGTGAACAATTTTAACCAAATCCTCGCGAAGCCCCTTCATAAGACCTGCGAATTCTTTTTCTCTAGGGCATATATCAGGGACTACCTGTGCCATCTTAACAGTATCAGTTGTAGTTGATGGACCTGGGTTTAATAATACATTTCTTTTGATATTCATAATCTATTCCTTTGATTTTTCAATTAATCTCTTAATCAAATATTTTCCACCAACACTTCCAGATGATCCAACATTATAAATATACTGGTCACGAAGTGTAGCCATAGATTCTGTTGTGAATCTGTCTTCATTAAAGAGTCTTTCAACAGCTTCTTTAATATCTGTAATCTTTTCAAGCGAAAGCGATATACCAACCTGATTTCTGGCTTCTATATCAATAGGAACCGTAGATAATTCCTCATAGTCTGGGTTAACTATCTTCATTGGTGTATCAATGAACAATACTGGCTTAAGTGTTGAGAATGCATACTCATAAGCAATACTAGACCAGTCTGTAATAAGCATATTCGCCGTGTATACGGTCTTATTACTTGAAAAATCCTTCTGGAATGTAACCTTACCCTCATACTTAGCAGCAAGCGAATCAATCTTTCCTTCAAAGTGTCTTACATACTGTGGATGAGGTCTTACCGTAACATCATACTTATCAGTATCAATGTTATCTAAGATATCCTCTATACATGAATCAAGGATATTAGCTTCCTGCCACGATGGTGCAATTAAGATTGTCTTACGAGCATTGCCATCCGTGGTTTCATTCTTCATTATTTCCTCATAGTTAGCTTTCATGTTATCAATAACTGACGATCCCCACTCTATGAGATTCTTCTTAATTGGAACATCGAATTTTTCTTCACGCTCCTTAATTTCTGCCTTATTTTTAGGTCCTGATGTGAAGATAGTATCGAAGTAATCTAACGCATTCTTATGGAATGTAAGATTAGAGCTGTTAACATCATGTGGAAGATATACGTACTCAATCTTCTTATCTACGTAAGAACGCTTAAGCTGGAAATTCTGAAGATCAGGTGTCGTCATCACCATAATATCAGCTTCCATCTTCATCATAAGAACTATAAGCTTATTATCTCCAATGTAATAAGTTTTGAAATTGTCCTTAGTTAATTTAAAAATATCATCGTTAGGATCTGAGGTAATATAATGAATCTCAATATCCGTCTTCGCTAAAATATATTCAATCGTGTCTTTAAAATACTTATAGAAACCATTTCTCTCAGAATAGAATACTATCTGCTTATGGCCTTCCTTAAGAAATCTCTTATAGTCAGCCTTCTCCCTTGCTATATCTTCCTTACTTCTTGACTTTTTATTAGCCTTAGCATCTGCCTGAAGTTTGCTAAGCTCCTCCTTGGACGCATTTAATTCTTCATAATCAATATGCTTCTTAGGATTAATGAAGAAATTAAGTGCATACATCTGAATAATCGAGAAGATATTACCAGCTATCCAATATAGACCAATTCCTGCAGGTACGAACAATCCAAGGTACAATGACAATCCAACTGAGATAGTAAGTGTCGTCATCTTGTTCCCCATTCCCTGCTCAGATTGAAGAACGTTGGACATATTCTGCGTAATACACATGATAAGTGCAGATAATGCTGCCAGCAGTGGAATAATAAGCACTATTCCACCCGACTTAATAGGAATGAGTGAAAGGTCAACTCCGAACCAGTTCATCGCAATCCCTTCATCCATAAGCTTATAGATTCCTTCAACTACGCCCATCAAAAGAACAAGCTGTATGATAACCGGAATAAGATCAAGCATTGGATGATACTTATGCTTCTTATACAGCTCATACTGGGCTTCGGAAATCATATCTTTGTCCCCGAAGTACTTAACCTTAAATCTGTTCATTTCAGGATACATCTTAACCATCTTGATGGAATTAAGCTGTACCATAATAGATACTGGAAGAAGGATTATTTTAGTTAAGAATGTGAATAACCAAATAGCCCATCCATAATTAGTAATAAGCTGATAACAAATTTTTAAAAGCCATCCAAAAAAGATTCCTAAAAGTTCCATGATATTAATATCCTAATCTAATTATTCTTCTACTTTTTCAGCTTCTTCCTCAGAAGTCTCTTCATCATCTGTGAAGTGAATTTCCTTCTTCTCTTCTGTCTTATTCTTCTTGAAGAAGGCTACAATTTTATGACGGAAAATTGTTAACAATGCGCCAATTGCAATAACAACACCAGCTACTGCCTGAATAATATAAGTTACAGCTGATGGATCGATATATGCATGAACTGGCTTCATCATCATAATCATTCCACATTCAAAGAAAAACAAAAAATTAGCTACCCAAAATAATACTTTTTTCATGATAAACCTCGCTATAATAATAAATAATCCAATAAAATCCCATATATTCTATCACAAATAGAATGTATTTTCTACACTATTAAAAGCACCAAGAAAATAGAGACTGTTATCCCAAAATAACCAAATTACTTACAACGCGAAATTGTTATGCTATTTAACTCCAAAGACATCACTCTTGTATCAGTACTGTTCTCATTAATCATTTTAGGTGTTAAAGCCATAGGCATAACTAACCTAACATATAATACATCATTATCTATAATGGATTTTGAAACAACATAACTTTGTGCATTATCAGTATCACTATCAAGTCTATGTCCATTTACCCAGACCTTTATCTCTTGATTGTCCCCCAGTACTTCACCTATGTCTAATTGCAATTTCAAATCATTCTTTGAATAATTATCTAGTTTTATACAGCAAGTGAATTCTTCTCCTAGAAATATTTTTCCATCATTGTTAAACGTATTTTCTGGACTTACTTCATTTATATTGATACTTGCATTCTCATTCATGCTCATATCGATATTATAAACATTTATACTATAAGGATTCCAAACTTCTGCATCAGAATTACCCGAGAATGCATTTCCAGGAATAACTCTTACATATCCAGACTTAAAATTAACACCTTCACTATTAAACGCTCCTGCCATTTGATTTGACGTAGTATATAAGCTTTGTTGCCTGCTATTTTCATCTATATCGTATACAGTAGGTCCCCATACATTCTTTTTCTCACTAGATATTGTTGCAATAGTCGAATATAGATTGCGTGTGGTTACTGGACTAGAATTATATTGAATAGTTTCATGTCTCTCTTCTGGTCTCTTTATTAATATAGCTGGATTAATTGTAATAGCTCTTCCCATTTCCTGCCCATGGTCGCCACATATTACTATTAAAGATTTATCATATATCCCTAACTTCTTCATGCTATCCATGTACTGAATAAGCATTCGAATCTGCCCGCTAAAAGCTTGTTCCCATGTCGCAGATTCATCAAACTCTAATTCTTCATTCCACTGTATGGGTAAATGCACTCCGTCCAAATGATAATATCTAAATGCTTTATTATATGAAGTTTTAACAGTGTTATCAGCTTCTTTCCAGTAATTATTAAAAGAGCGTGGTTCCGAAAAGTAAATATGATTCTCTCCTGTTAATCCCAATAGCCATTCAAAATCTGATGTATTAAGCATGAAGTTTGATTTAACAATTTGAGGCGCTCCATACAATGCCGAAAGAGTATATATCTTTTCTAAATATTTTAACGGCTCTGGAATATAATAAATATCATCGGCCTGCACTATATTTTCGACATATCCCAGTGGTAAGTTCCTTACACAACCTGGTGTACAAAAAAATCTAATATCATACCCTATATTCTTTAAGTGTTTATACAATTCTGTATCTTCCCATACACTATCGAAGTATTCCTCTGGATCTTCAATTCCGTCATATTCACAACCTGTAAGTATAACTGGCATTCCCAATTGAGTTGTGGCTCCTCCCCCCATAGAATCGGTGAATAATGTGAAATCAGACAGCATAGACTCATATTCCGAATTGTTCTTAAGATAATCCTCTACTGGATGTCCTCCTATTGAATCTAACACGAACAATATTACGTTCTCTTCTGTTCCCAGCTCGAATTCTCCTGTAGTTGTTGTTGCAACTATAGGCCTAGAATTCAAACCGTTAATTACTACCATAACGACTAAACTTGTTAATTGCATTGCTGATAATATACAGGCTAATATCTTCAAAATCTTGTATTTTTTGACAAATATGATCCCCGAAACTGATAAAATTACGCACCACACTATAACACTAATTGCAACATCAATCGGATAATCAAAAAAAGAATACTCTCTTCCATTTAATATTGGCATATGAGTATTTAAAAAATTACTCTGAACATAAACTGATAATGTCAAACCAAATATCAATAATCTTGATATAGTACCTACTTTTGGGTGCATTGCAGCAAGCACAACGCTAAGCCAAATATACACAATAATTGCCGGAATTAAGAGAATTGGGAAAATGTTCCAAAAAGAAATTAGCATATCCTTGCTATTTGCAAGAAAAAGCGAACACGGCAAATAAATAAGAACCGTAATAACAAAAAAGAATACGACAAAATTATACTTTTTCACTTCTGCAAAAGTATCTTTGATAGTCGATTTACTAGTCTTTATTTTTCTATATATAATATATGATGCAATAATTAGTGTAGTAATTAAAAATACTGATAATAAAAATGTTTTACCCATATCACTCCATAATAAACTTCTAAACAAATTATAAATATACAACACTTTTACTTGTTTTCTTATGATTATTCTGTCAAAAATTCAAATCATATCCAGGGTGCATTACAATTCCTATGTATTCACAGCTTTCACGTCTTCCGTTATACCAGAGCATCCATATCCTGTATACCACATATAATAAATATCACCATGATAAACTACCGACGAACGATTAATGTCATCCTCCCATCCTGTTTCCCCATCATTAGTTAGAACAATTTGTAATTCCGTCCAATCTTTACCATTCTCACTTTCACATATTGCAATCGCTCTCTGAGGTCTCCACGACAAATACATTCGTAATAATCCATTCTCTAATTTGATAACATCAGCATCAAATAGCGTCCCTGTGTCTTCATCTCCAATAATTGGATTACCTTCATATTTTGACCAAGTATCAATTATATGCTCTTTTTTATGCGAACACCCAATTAACAATACTACTAGCGATGTTGTAATAACTATACTGATTATTCTTTCTTTCACGTTTTCCCCTATCTCTTATAAAAATGCATATTCATTTTTGTATATTCATCGATTGTAGAAAATGATATAATCATTTTTATGAAATTAATCGTAACAAAAACCAAGCAAAAAGACAATTATATATCCTACACACCAATTTTCTTCTTTGTTACGTCATTTCTAATTCTATTTTTGGGGACAAAATCATCGCCTTATTACATTTATAATAACTGGTGTGATGCTAACAGTTATTTCTCTGTTGGTAAGGCAATGTTCAACGGACTAGCTCCATACAAGGATATTTTTGACCAGAAAGGGATGTATTTATATTTCTTATATGGATTATGCTACTTAGTTTCCCATACTACCTTCATTGGTGTTTTCATCATGGAGTTAATAATTGGATTTATTGACATATGGGGGTTATTTAAAATTCTTAAGACGCATCTTTCAGAATCTCTCAGTCTATTCTTAGCTCCAATATCATTCGCAATTATAGTTTCATCATATAGCTTCTATATGGGTGGTTCTGCGGAAGAATTCTGTCTTCCCCTATACATTTGGGGATTATATCTGATACTTGATTATTGTAAGAAAGTATCTTCAGATAACAAATATGTAATGCCTAATAAAATACTAATAACAGGTGGGGTGTTGGCAGGATTGGTTGCTAACATTAAATTCACTGGATTAGGATTCTTCTTCGGTTGGATGGCTTATATTTTCTTCATAATTGTTTTAGTTCAGAAACAACTAGTTAAAGCCTTGCAATCTTGCTTATGGTTCTTACTCGGTATGTTCATTCCCTTCATTCCTTGGATTATTTATTTTGATTTAAAATGCGATTTATATTGGTGGTATTGGGGATATGTGGATATTAATGTATTTTCTTATAGCAATTTGGGAGCCGATGGCCCTGGCATCTTCGAAAGAATATATAATCTTGCCAAGATTGCTTTGTGGACTTTACAGGATAATCCAGTATGGTTTATATTGCTAATTATCGGTGTAGGATATAGTATTTTTAGGCTTAGGGTCAAAAGCTACGAAAGACTACTCATCGTTGTTCTATTAGGCTTTTTATTCCTAGGAATTTATATTGGCGGTTCTAGACTTCCCTATTATGCACTTCCTTTATCAGTATTCAACGTGATTGGATTGCTCCCTATGGGGCTGGGATTAGAAAAGATAATAAAAAAAATAACTAATCCTTCCTGGATTAGTTCATCTGTATCGATAGTTTTGAGCGCCATTATTTCAATCACTGTAATGTACACTCTTTCTATGAATATTCCAGATCATAACCTTAAGAAAGAAGATCATTATCTTACTAAATTCACTGAAATAATCAAAGAATCTAGAATAGAAAACCCTACATTATTAAACATTAACTGTCTGGATGCTGGACTATATACAACTGCAGATATAATTCCTAATTGCCAGTGGTTTCAGACTCAGACCATTAATAGTAATATTCCATATAATGCTCAGGATAGATATATTAGTGATGGTCTTACTGACTTCGTTATCGCAAGCAAATATTATCCAGTGCATATAGAAGATAACTATAAGCTGGTAAGTGAACTCCCATGGAGCCAGGAAGGCTATGACATAGTTTATTATTTATTTCAAAAGAAATAGAAAGATATGATTTAAGGAACAAACAATATGAATAACTTAAAAATCCATCACATCGGATATTTAGTAAAAAGAATAGAGAAAGCAATAAAAGCATTTGAAGATTTAGGCTTCGTTGTTGAGAAGCCCTCAAAGATTGATTCTACAAGAAATGTATCTATAGCATTCCTAATTAAAGATGGGTATAGAATTGAACTTGTGAGCCCTATAAACGAAGAATCTGTTGTCTTCAATCTTCTTAAAAAATATAAAAATTCCCCTTACCATATCTGCTACGAGTCTGATAAAGGGAATTTTGAACATGATATTGAACTTCTCATCAATCAGGGTTATGTCGCTATAGATGAGCCAACACCAGCCCCTTGTATTGACGGACGTCGAGTTGTTTTTCTTATGAATCCAAGCCTTGGAATGGTTGAATTGCTTGAATATTAAATTGTTTTATTTCCTAAATCTCTTTGATATTTGAGCACCCATACTCTGTGCGCACCGAAATGCTGATTTTCCGTAATCAGTTCTACTTTTGAATTTTCTGATTCCAATTCATCAATAAACGATTCCGTAATCTCTCTTTCAAAGAATATCAAAAATTCATTATCTATTGATTTATTCATATAATCCAGTATTTCTTCATCTGTTTCAAGAAAAAGCATACTGTCATCTTTGTCATAATAATACTGATACAATGGGTATGCAATTTGCCAGTCACTAGATATAAGAGTTCCCGAATTATCAATCAGTCCAGACGTTTTACCCAAAAAATCATCAAGTGCGACAACACATTTTTTCTCGTTAACATTAGCTCTGTAGATTGTCAAAAATCCGGTTGGAATAACTAATACCAACGTAATGCACAGCAGAGGCACTTTATATTTCTGTTTAGATATACTATAGCCTAATAAAAGCCATGCAATAACAAAGGATGGATACACGTGCCTTTTCTCCATTATTGGAGACATTACTACTGAAATTATATATGGAATAAGAATTGTTAATGCTATTCCTGCAATACCAGATATTATCCATATTTTTTCATACTGTACCGAGTTTCGCACAATAGTCCATATTGTTAGCAGGACAAACATTGATAACAATACCCACCAAAATTTAGTATCAAATATGAATTTAACGCAGACCCATACGTTTGTATATCCTGCTGAATATATTTTCTCTTTCGTATCGGTATAGTGAACAAAGAATGATATTGCCCATGGCAAATATAATCCAATAGTCATCCCCCAAGATAAAACAAATAATTTAACTCGCTTTCCTTTTTCTTTTATTCCCATAAATAATATAACAACATAAAAAGGAATAACTGTCAGTATACAAAAATAATGCGTATATGCTGCAAACAATGAAAATAGAGAGAACAAAGTATAGTTTTTAATATTTGCATCAAGCAATAACTTCCTAAAATACCAATATGATAGCAAGATAAACAATGAAGCCCATGAATACATTCTGACTTCAACATTAAAATACATCGAACAATATAGCAAAGATTCACAAACAACTAGAATCGTTGCCGTAATTTCCCCCAATTCTTTCCATACTATGGTTAATGAGAATATAACAACCAATGCAAAAGGAATAGTAGAAACTACATGATAAACTGTGCCAGAAAAACCAAATATTGTACAAAATAGTTTAAGAATTAAATAATATAACGGAGGATGAACATCTAATGCAGTACCACTTATCAACCCCATGCAAGATTTCTCCGCGTACATAACACTGGCTATCTCATCGCACCACAAGTTATTACTAAAACATTGTGTCAAATTAAGTACGAAACATATCACCGAAAAAACAATCAGTACAATTTTATATATATTGGTATTTATTCTTTTCATTCCTTGTCACCCTGATATAAATGTTTTAAAATACATATACTACTATACATAATTAGCTAAACATTGTAAATTGGTGAAAAAATGAAAAGAGCCTTAATTTTTGGTGCAAATGGTTTTGTTGGACCATATTTAACAACTGAATTATCAAACAATGGATACGAAGTTATATGTTGTGGACATAATGAAAATCCACATGACAATTTTCATGCGATAGATATAACAAACTTTAATGATGTCTATGATGTTTTATCAAAAGAAGAACCGGACGTTGTATTCAATTTAGCTGCAATTAGCAGTGTTAGTTACTCTTGGCGCAACCCACAAAAGACTGTAAACGTGAATATAATAGGAACCATTAATATACTAGAATCTTGTGCCAAAGTATGTCCTAAGACCAAAATTTTGTTAATAGGCTCATGTGAAGAATATAAGACTTCAAATAATCCTGTATCAGAAAATTCTCCTGTTTTCCCAATAAATCCATATGGAATAACAAGAACCGCGACAGAGGATTTTGCCAGAATATATCGAATCGAATATGGTTTAAATATTATATGTATAAGAGCTTTTAATCATACAGGTGTAGGTCAGACAACAAATTTTGTTCTGCCAAGCTTCGTCAAACAAACCGCTGATATATCAAAAAGTAAATCATCTGGAGAAATATTAGTAGGAAATCTGAACGTTTTTCGAGATTTTAGTGATGTTAGGGATGTTGTGACTGCATATAGAATGATCGCTGACTCTAAAGAAGATATTGATGTTATCAATGTAGGATCTGGAACTGCTTATAATTTAAAAGATTTACTTAACTATATTATTACATTATCAGATCAGTCTATCACCATAAAAATAGACGAAAGCAAAATCCGTCCAACTGACATCCAATATTCATGCTGCGACAACACCTATTTAAGAGAAAAAATTAACTGGTCTCCTAAATATAACATTTATGATACATTAAAGAATATGTACAATCATTATCTACAAGGCTGAAATATATGATTCAACCTTGTTTTGATATGTATATTTCAATATCTTCTCAAGATTATGTCTAGACATTTCTTCTCTAAGATTATCGTCATAAGCCAGCCTCTCTACTGCTTCTTTTAATTTGACTTCATCATCTTTAGGAACAATATACCCATTAACATTGTCTTCTACTAACGAAATACCTGCATTACATCTATCCGTAGTAATAACTGGAAGTCCACATGCCATAGCTTCGTTAACTACCAACCCCCAGATATCTTCTCTTGTGGGAAGAGCGAATATATCTGCCGCCTTATAATATTCGAAAAGTTCTTTCTTAGAAACAAATGGGATTGCATGAAGATTTTTAGGAAGCATTCCTACTAGTTCTTCTAGCTTTTCTTTTTCGCCACCAATTATATATGCCTGTATATCTAAATGCGTTTCTTTACTAGTATCAAATAATCCGGCTTTCAACGCAGATGCCAGAACATCCCATCCCTTACGATATATGAACTGACCTACACCAATTATCATCACATCACAGTTAATACCTAGCGATTCTCTTATTTTTTTCTTTTCTTCCAATTCTATTGGACTACTTAATATATCTTCTTCTCCTAGTGACGTGAATGGATATTCAGTTATTCTTTCAGCAACTGCTCCGTAATGAATAAGATATTCATTCGAGAGTCCACCAGGTGATAACCACTTGCTTGCACCACCTATAAGATATGTTTTAAGCCTTTTTTTGATATTGGATTCTTCATAGTTAGCAAATCCGCCGTCAGTACTTAATATATACGGGATCTTGTGTCTTCTCATATATCGAATAGCCCACATAGCAGTATAGGTACTATAATCACCAATAATTATATGGTCATAATCACCTTTGATATATTTTATTATAGAAGGACAGAATGAATTTTCACTACCAATATTTTTTCCCCTCAAATATATTTCTTTATAGTTTTTAGCTGAACCACCCACCCATTTTTTATCTCTGTCTTTTGCAAAATGTCTTTCATATAACACGGTTAATTCACACTTTTTTCCCAAAAGATTAAAGAAATCAACAACATATGGATTAGGAATATTCGTTTGATATAACACCTTCATTTATTCGTAATAATCTCCAAATTTATGATATTCGCCTGTATTTTCCCAACAATCAAAATTACGTGAAGATCCGTTTATCTCATACTTCAACGTTCCTGTTTGTTTAGTATCCTCAACAACAGCGAAATAATGATATCGAATTCTATCATTAGACACAACTTCTCTTAAGTTAACACCATTTCCACTGTAGTTTACATTTAATATGCCTCCTATTGTAGGAAGTATATCTTCAAGAGATGCTTTTGAATAACTTACTTTAGGACCATTCTCCAAATAGTCATTACACACAACTTCTCCTATACAGTCTGGATATTTTATAAGCAAAATCGGATTGGTATTATTAGGTAATTCATTAGCTACGAAATTCTCGCCATGATCTGCGGTAATAATGATAGTACTATTTTCATATTTCCCAAGCTTCTTTAATTCATCAATATACCTATACACATACTGCATACATCCTTGATATTGCTCAACTGGATCTACAATTCTATTATCCACTTCTTTTCCTGAAATATCCAATATATATGGAGCATGCGCCCCCATAAGATGTATAAATCTAAATGCGCTTTCTTCGTCAGAAATTGTAAGTCCCGAGTTATTTATCGCTTCTAACATTTTTGAATCATTCATTTCATACGGCTTATTATCCCATATCTTTTCACTAATAACCATCTTATTTATAGAATCAGCAGTGTAAGAAAGTGAAGACTTGACCAAATATGGAAGAGTCCTATAACCACCTACCGTGACGATAGCCTTTATACTTCCAAAGAAAGAGGTGTCTTCTTTTAATACATGCCCTTCTTCAATGAAATTATTACATTCTGACAATAATGTCTCTCCTATGCATAATCTATCGTCTTCATAGATATATATTGAATAATTAATCTCCTTTAAGTCTGTCCAAAAATCACAACTGCTAAAAGCACAATCTACATATTCCTTTTTAGGTTCTTCAAAGAAATACATTTCATGACTTAACATATATGGAATTGATGGGTATGTTCTAGAAAACTGCGACACTGTATCTGGATAGAATACGAAATCAGTCAATGGAGAATAGAATTTCGCATTTTGTTCTAAAACTTCCTCAAAATAGTCCACATCGTATGTATCAAGTACGAATACTATAATATTATTATCCGAAGCGATTTCTTCTATTCCTTGTTCAGAAAGATAATTATTAGCAGAACTAATAGTGGCATCTTCGTCACTAAATACATTTGGAATTAGGCTCATAATTCCAATAAGTTGTATGAGGGTTACAAACAAAGCTACATAAACAATAATTTTTTCCGTGTATTTACTAATCTTAGTTAATTTGATTATCCTAATTATCAAAAAGCAGATTGTGATCCATATACATAAATTTCCCAAAATAAGTGATGCTGGCCACTCCATCTCCTTGCCATCCATTAAGAAAAGAGTCCCGTTCAAGAATATACCTTGAATATACGACATTAATCCAATTGAGAATAACAGCGACATCAAAAACATATATGCCTTATTATTTAATAACGCACAAACAAGCACTACTAATCCAATACCAATAATCATCCCCGACAATATCGGAACTATAACATTAAATAGTGAGAATGAAAACTGATTCAAATTATTTAAGAAAACTTCTATAAATGGACAGATAAATAAAGTCACTAATAGCATAAGAGAAACTATACTACTATGCACAATCTTTGTTTTTTTAAAAATTCCTCTAAATGACTTTGACTCAATCCATCTATGAATTATTAAAAAAACGAATAGGTATACTACACTTGAGGTAAGTAAAATACTTGGATTAATAACCTTAAACACTGCTGCGTTTATGTTATGCCAAGAATTATATTCCACAACAAAAAAAGTGACATATAAAAGGAAAAAGAGAAGAATCTCCAACATTCCCAAAATACGCACTTTTCTGCTCCAAAATGTAACATTCAACTTAATTATTATGAAAAAACAAATAATAATGATAATATCAATCATTATCATTCCAAATGCTGCTAATGTATTACTCACTATGCCTCTCCATATTTATAAGCAATTAAAAGCCTATATACAAACTGATTTTTAGTATAAACACCAGTATACTGTATCGCCAACAACTATAACCTGTTCATCAATATTGAAACTATTCCAATCTTTTCCTTTAAAATATTTATCAAACACTTCTGGTTCCATTTTAGTCCTATCAAAATTCCTATCAGTAAAAATTTTCATTAACGAATTAACAGCACTATATGCCGCTGACTCGTTAATCTGTTCGTACGACATATCTACTTCCGAATAATGAAATGGAGCGTATTCATCATAACCAATAGCTATCTTAGTAACGTTTTTCCCTGTTTCTTCTTCATACATATTAATTTTGGAATCAATCATCTTAACATATACTTCATCAAGCTTATTTGATACATATCTATTCCCATTTATTCTTTGAACACATAAAAGATTAATTATGATAAAGATAGAAAACAGAATCACCAATATCTCCCTAAACTTCG
This sequence comes from Lachnospiraceae bacterium, assembly GCA_024399135.1. Classification (GTDB taxonomy): domain Bacteria; phylum Bacillota; class Clostridia; order Lachnospirales; family Lachnospiraceae; genus JAILLW01. The sequence continues at coordinate 49,517 of JAKSHY010000008.1, forward strand.
AATTTAACTCAGCAATTCCATAGGATACTAAAAAGCCAAGCAAAAAGTAATATGTAAATGCCATCCTTGGAGGAAAGAAAAAGTTTTCTCCAGATAGCGGGATTATGTACATTAACGAAAATGAAACAACAATGATGAGAAAAATATATACTATTTTATATGCTTCATTTTTTTTCACCAAACCAACGCAAATCGTAGCAATGATTAACATCCAAATAGCAGCAGGAATCCAGTTCCCTGGAATCATCGAATATGAATGTTTCATTATCATAACAAAGCTGTCAAAAACCTTACTAAATTTATACATCAAATCACCAGAACCCGCTTTTTTACCGACTTCTGATATTATTTTCATTTCACATAATATCTTTGTGCTGACAAGATTAGCGAAACCTATTCCAACACAAGTCAAAACACATGCGACTTCCTCCAACACTATTCTTTTAGATATCTTACATTCATTTTCTACACAAATGTAAAAAGAAATAAGCATAGCCGAAAAAACCACAACATATTGATACGTACATACTCCAAGTATCAAAAATAATACGGCAAATATATATTTACTCTTTGTATAGAATAATACTGCTAAAGCCCCCAATAAATATGCTAAAGCAGAGTAAATACAAAACTCAGAAAACATTAGAATTTCGCTAAATAATACATTTAATGCCCAAAAATCAATCGCCAATATAGTCACATATCTATAGAACCCTTCTATTTCCATTCTATCTACAATTACTTTCTGCACTATCAACATAACAATAGCCAAAATGCCAAGCGTCAAAAACATTGTAATAGCAATATTATCAGTAGTTCTAATCCCAAGATTTAAAAGCATATTGTCTATTAACGCTATAAGATATCGTCCATGAGTAATTCTGGTCTCTACATCTGCATCTTCTACAACCATGTGCAATAGAGTATCCGCATTAAAACCAGATCTCATCATTCCTCCCCAAAAAATTAGCAATAGGACAAAATGTAACATATATTCAGTTATCATGCTACGTATTCTAATAATTCCATTATTACTCTTGTCGCCCATCTAAAACACCTTTACCAATTTCTTATATTATTCTCCTAAAAATAATAGTTATTCTGTCTCATTAACATATGTAGATGCTTCATGTACATTTCCATCATAATCTACTGTTTTTACTTTTATGATAAATATACCTGTTTCATCTATTTCAAATACATCATCGTTAATTGGTATTATATAACTATTATCCACATAAATATTGTTGATATTAATCTTAAGATTTTTTAATTCTTTAATCTGCGATAGCATATTGCTGGCACGTTCAATAGGACCTGCGACAAGTTGGGGAAAGAATGAAATAAACAATGCATAATCACAAATATTTTTCTCAGCAATTTCACCTCTATACACATCTATAATATAACCTAATGCTTGAAACGTATAAAATGATATTCCAACAGGAAGAAGTATATCCAAATGACCTATTTGCTGATTATTTCCAAATATCGAACTAATAGAATTGATAGTATCTATTACAAAATTACTATATTTAAAGAATGCCAGTATCAATAAGTTTAATATAATACAAATAGTAATCCAAAACTTCTTTTTTCCTTTATTCGAAGACTTACTTAAATTATTACTATCTCATAACCGTAAGCACGGTCCCAAACTTAATCCACCTGTTCATATCTTCCTGACTATCGCCATCCACATATATAACCTCACCATAATTATTTATTGGTCTAAGTTCACATGGATTTGTCTGCTTAAATTCACGAATGAATATCTGTCTGGTTTCTTTCAATATGAATATGCCTATGTCTCCATCTCGAGGTGCACGTTTACTTATCAGTAAAACATCCCCCTTCATATATACTGGATGAAGATGATTTGATGTAACCTTTACTGCACAATCTATTCGTTCCCTGCTATTTTTCTTATATTCAGCTATATTAACAGTTATGAAATCACGAGAATCCAACGTCATCCCATCTTCCATATTTCCAGTCGGTACGTAGCAGGTTGTATAATCTTCTTCGTTAGCATTAGGCACACCATCAGGTGGAAGCTGATATTCTATCTCTATTAAATATCTTATAGCCTCCTGACGATGTTTAGGAAGTTCTCTAAAATATCTAATCATTTCAAGCTCTGGAAGATCATCCTCACATAGTTCTCTAACTGTCTTTCCTGTCAGATTTTGAATTCTGTGAGCCAAATATATATCTATATTAGCTTCGAAAGGATTCGTAATAAGAATCTTGTATTTAGACAAAGAAATTTGAAGCTCTTCTGCCATCTTCTTTTGAGTCAGGTTCAAGCGATTTCTTTCAAGTTCTATATTCTTCGCAAAATTTTCATATAATTGTGATCTAGTCATAATAGCCCCTAATAAATTAATTATAACACCACTAATATCATATGGTCATAACAGATTAGAGATGGTCAGATTTTTAACCATTATCAGCTAATGTTTCCTTCGCTCTTATGAATTATAGCCCGCACATTAACTTATATGAAATGCTATTATCCTGTTACATAGATTAATTAAATCAATTTAAAATTATGAGGAGGAACTATAATGATTAGAACACTTAAGTATATGAATCTTATTTTTTTCATCATAATGGTCGTTATTAACGCTCTAGCTAACATAATGCCATTAGGTATTGGCAACACTGGAAGCATCTCCAGTAAATATCCGAACCTCTTTACTCCCGCTCCGATAACATTTTCAATATGGGGAATAATCTATTTGATGGTTGGCTTTTTTATGTTCTATCAATTCGGACTACTTAATAGTAATGAGTTCGCTAATGGACTAATAAAACTGATAGGATTTTGGTTCGTAATAAGCTGTATCATGAATATAGGTTGGATTTTTAGCTGGCACTATGACATCATATGGTTATCCATGATATTCATGATAGGACTATTGATTTCACTCATCGCAATCACAATGAATATATCCCCTAATGCATTAGTTCAGGAAACTGGAATCAATTCCATACCTTTCTTCGCTAAGATATGTATGTATGCATTTGATGTTTATCTTGGATGGATAGTTGCTGCAACCATAGCCAATATGAGTGTGCTGTTAGTCAAAGTAAACTGGAGTCGATTCGGTCTGTCTGAAGTATTTTGGACGATTGTCGTATTGATTGTAGGAGCAGTAATTGGAATGCTCTTTATTTATTCATCAGGAAGATATGCGACATCGTTAGCTATTATTTGGGCTTATTGCGGAATATTAATCAAACATATATCCCAATCTGGCCATGCAGGAAAATATCCAATAATCATTACTATTACAATCATAGGTATCGTGATGATTTTAGCAACTGGCGGAATTAATTATTATATAAATTGCCATAATCAATAGACCTTGAGCGCCACTTTTGTGGCGCTAATCTATTATCGCACAACTTCATTTTTTAATTCATTTTCATAGCAAATTGAACATTGATCTAACAAATCATGCGTTTTGCTATCTAACACAAGAATTCTTAATACTCCATCTGGAATATCGCTATATTGCTCATCAGAATATATAACCCTGTCATCAAATAATATTGAAATACTGTCATCACCCTTATCAACATACATATTACCTAATACCGTGCTAATTTCTTTATTATCTAATTCTTCATGTTTATATATCTCAGCTCTTTCTCCTGCTTTTATTAGAATCCAAGACTCTGGAACTAATTTATCAGTCTCAATTTTCAGATTTTTAAGTAGTTCGATAGTTAACTCTTCGTTCAAAATATCCTTCGAATTAAAATCTATGAGGATATCATAATCACTATCTTTCAACAGAATAAAATATGACTCCATTTGGGTTTGTCTTTTAAGATCAAGAACTTTTTGTCCCAAATATTCTTCATAATAGTAATTCCACCGATTTACTATTTCATTACTATGTTCAGATTTTAAGTTATATTTTTCTCGCAGATATTTTCCTATTATCTTTGTGATGCTTCTGGCTCCAGAAGGATTAACATGCTTTCCTCCATCATAATAATCCACACGAAAATTAACAGGTGAATCCATTTTACAGCAATTCAAATAATTAACATTGTACTCATCTGCAATTAATTGAGCACTATTATTCCATTTTACATCTTCCACATCCTCGTCATACGGTGTATTCAGTAACAGTATATCAACACCATTGTCATTACATAATTCGATTATTTTTCTTAAATAAACTTTTGCCGTTGTTTCTTCTTCATAATATGTTTCATTACTATTATAAAACGGATTATTTAATGTCACTATAGTCTCTGTTCCGTCAGACACATATAACTGTCCACCCTTAGAAATTGATTTTCTTGACGTTGCATCTGAATAAAAACTATGAAAATTTTCCCAGTTTATATGAAAATATTCCAATGGAAAAATATATTGTATAGCATCATCAAAATCTAGCAAATCGGATAACGCCTGCATCTTCGTTATCGAAAATGGCATCACATCAAAAGTTTCGTGCATTATTCCAAAGAAACTACCTACATTAGTTTTCTCATTCATACTTAGAGGGTATACATCTATAACAACAACTTTAGGTTTTACTCTATTAAGTGCGTCCTTTAGTACCCAATAATTTACAGGAATTAACTGTCCTAAATTTCCCAGATTATACGAAGTAATACCATATTCCTTCCATAATTCCATAGGAATAACCGATCTCGTAATATGAGATGATCCAAAAAACAGTACATCATATTCATCTTGATTATTATTATCATAAAACTCAGAATTTTTAGAATATATCCTATCATCCATCAGAACAGCGTTCACTAGATTTAATAAAACAAATAATAAAATTGTACATATTAAAAATGAAAAAACTTTTCTCAAACTTCTCTCCTAAAACTGAAAATATATAAAACCTGCATTATGTTCCATATTTCCCCATATTCCAAAGATGAGAATTGATATAACTGCAACTATAATTGTTAAACACCTAAACCAGTAATCTTGTCCCAATATTTCCTTACGAACACAAACTCCCTTTACTTTCAACAAATCTACAACTAAAAGGATAACCAGACTAATAATAAGTACCATAAAATTCTTTTCACTTAATCCCAATTTATATAGCGAACCATCAAAAAGAATCCAAAAATTGTTAATTGATATCATACTAAGAATAGCATTCTTAGCTGTAGATATACTTCCAGCCCTGAAGAATAGCCATGCAAAGTCTACCAGGGCGAATGTAATTACTACTTTTACTATTTTACTTGCAAATTTTTCCTGACTAATCTGGCATAAATCTAATAACCTGTTTTTAACCGGCTTTATTACTTGTCCCACAACCTGATATAATCCATTCAGTACACCCCACAACACGAAAGCAAGCGATGCACCATGCCATAAGCCACTTAAGAAAAATACAATCAATATATTTAAATTCTTTCTTACCGCGCCTTTTCGATTTCCGCCTAAAGGAATATATACGTAATCCCTAAACCATGACGTTAATGAAATATGCCATCTTCTCCAAAATGCAGAAACAGATGTTGCCAAATATGGAGCATCAAAATTTTCCATCAATGATATTCCTAATATTCTTGCGGCTCCAATTGCTATTGTAGAATAACCGCTAAAATCACAATAGATTTGGAAGGCAAATAATATAGTTGCAACAATTACATACCAGCCATGATAAACATCTAAATTATCATACACAACATCAACAAATATAGCGATTCTATCAGCAATGACCATTTTTTGAAAATATCCCCAGAGCATCATTAAAAAGCCTTCTCTGAAATTGTCATAAGAAAACTTTTGAGGAATAGCTAACTGCTTTAATAAGTTTTTAGATCTTTCAATTGGTCCTGCGACTAATTGTGGAAAGAACGAAACGAATAAAGCATATTTTATAAAGTTTTTCTCGGCATATGTTTCTTTTCTATATACATCAATAACATAGCCAATCGATTGAAATGTAAAGAAAGAAATTCCTACGGGAAGCAAAATGTCATATTGAGGAAGCACTATTTCTATTCTCATATATGACAAGATACTGCCCAACAATCCCAATGCAAAATTTATATATTTGAAATAAAAAAGAATTCCAAGACTAATTACAACACTAATGGCAATTGCCATTTTCCCATTTCTCTCTTTTTGTTTTCCTATGATAATTCCAGCAATATAGGTTAGCATTGTTATACCTAACAAGAGTAAACCATACTTCGCATTCCAACTCATATAAAAGAAATAACTGCATAGAAGCAACCATAACTGCTTAGCTTTATTCGGAATAATAAAATATGTAATTATAACTATCGGGAAAAAAACTAAAAATTGAAACGAATTAAAAACCATAATTTTATCCTTATATCTTCTTTTCCTTACTTTTCAATGCCATTCATTGTATTTTCGAACACTCTTCTCATATTATTTATGTAGTTGCTTTTACTGTAAAATGTATTAGCGACATTTATATTATTTCTAGATATTGTTTCTAAATCCAATTGCTTCATAGCCTCGTATATGTCGTTAGCTGAAGTCTCTTTTCTAACCAAAATTCCATTTTCACCATCTTTAATCATATCTGGAATTGCTGCATGATCAGTTGCTATTATTGCAAGTCCATTAGCCATAGCCTCGAGGATGCTTATCGGTTGTCCTTCTTTCGGATAACGGGTTAATAATATGAAAATGTCACTATTATCCAACAATTCCTGCTTTTTCTTCCCCTCAACCACTCCATGATATGTAACAATATCACCAAGTTCATTATCGCTTACTATTTTTTCGAATTCATTCTGAAGAGAGGCCTCAAAAAATGCACCTGCGAAATCAAAATGATATCCCTTTGCTTCTTTCTTTTCAATAATTGCTAATTGCAGTACTTCTTTATAGCCTTTTGACTCTATCATATTTGATAGATACAATACCTTTTTCTTAGTTGAGTCTTCTTTAATACTCTTTTCAGCTTCATCCTCTGAACAATCAAAAAAATTAGGAACTACTTCTATTTTCTTTTCTTCTAGCAATCCAGCGAATATTTTTCTAAAAGACTCACTCAAGACTACTGCTCTATCTATTTTTGATAACGCCTTAACATTCTTTTTCCTTTGCCATTTAGGAATGTCATGGTCTATTAATTCTCTAAAGTATCCCCCATGAAGATGGATAACCGTTTTCTTTCTTTTTAGCCTAATAATCCACAACAAGAACAAGTCCCGCAGATTTCCCATTTTACTTTGACTAATAGTCAAATAGAATAAATCTGCCGAACTCCTGAAAATATGCAAGCAATTGCTTAAAAACCTTTTATTATTTACTAAATTAATTTTTTCCAATTCATAAGAAGAATCAAGCGATTTATAAAGAGTATCAACCGCGATGGATAACCCATGAATTGGAGGCGGGAATTGTGCTATAAAACAAATCTTCATCCTTTTCGCCATTCGCTCTTATATTTAATTATTGATCTAAGCATATTTTTATAATATTTTAACGGAGTCATGATACTTTTTATCACATAACTAACCTTATTATTCCAGAGTTTCTCTAACTCAGGATACTCTTTTGAAGTATCATAAGGAAGAAACATATTAGATAAGCCACTCCACTTAATGACATTGGCACAATTAGTATCTGAAATCAACTCAACCCACATTGGCATCTTAGTCGACACTACCTTCTTTACTGAATCATCTTCTTGTTTCATAACCTGGTCATGAACACCAGCCTGAAGAATATATGTTATATTGCTTCCACTTTTCATTGCCAGAAAATGATTTCCTACATATTCATATGCCGAACAATATCCTGTCATGATATTGTAAGATAATCCATCTTTGAAAGATAAATATGTTTCTTTGTTGCTAGTGCTTAATTCCTCTCGTACCATTTTGATGAAATTTTTATTAATCATATCATCATTATCAATACGCGCTGATATAATTTCCTGCTTCTGACCGGTTCGTATTGACTCAAGATATTCGCCTACTAATTCAATCGCCCTATATGAATCTTCATCATTCATGAACCATGGTTTGAAATTATTCATTTGACTTTGATATTCTGTTATCCTCTTTTTATATTCATCCGGAGTATCCTGATGAAATAATACAATCCATTCAAAATCAACATCAGTCTGTCTAATCAAAGAAGGAAACGTGTACTTCTCAAATATATCAAATCTTTTAGATAAATACATATCATCCAACCAGGGTTTATAATTAGGAACTACTGTCGCCTGCTTACTTGGCCCATAATTTACAGCTATATTAAATCTAGTGATTATATATATTTTCTCCATTATAGATTCCCTTTTTCTGCAATCTGAGTCACATCACTTACATTCGAAAGCATAGACAGTTTATCTGGCAAACATTTCACATTCTTCGAAATAACTCTACACGCATCGCCTAACAGTATTCCTAAAAGTCTATCAAATAGTGTCAAAATTTTAGTGCTAACTTTATCGTGTATAACATCACATTTATCACCGTTTTCAATCCATGAATCTACTATTGAACTAATATCTATGTTCGAATTTTGTATCAAAAACAACTTAAACTCTAAATCTCTTCCATCGTAATCTTTAGAGTCTGTAATTTCATCTTTTATTAAGCCATACGATTCTTTGCAACGTGTATTAATATATAACACATTATGCCCAATTCTGGCGGAAACAATAGCTTTTAAATACTGTCCCTTGTTATACCATCTGTTAAACTTCTCACTAGTTATATAAACAATATTATGTACCTCACCCGAATAACCATAATATTCTTTCCAATACTTATGCCTATCTACTAAATTAATTAACTCTGAATTATTCAGCATAGTATCATATCTATATTCTAATTCTTCGTTTTCTTTCTTTATTTCACCATCATTTTTTACATATTTATAATTATCTAATCCGGCATTATATTGCATTTCATCAAGTGTAATAGCAGAATTTTCCATTCCATATACTATTTCATTAGTAATCGCTTTTTCACAATTATACTGCCCTATTCCCAGTTGCGCCGCATACCTGCTATACCCACTTCTTGAAGAAATAATCTTTAAGTCGCAGTATGAAAGACATAAAAATTCTTCTAAATCACCTAAATAACCATTTTCCCTAGACACGAAGGAAAATCTTGAATCATTTCCGAATCTTTCTCTTACCTCATCAATATCATTACTGAAAAAGAACACTCGTGCATTTGGATGCATTGATAATGCATATCCTAAGCTTGCCTTGTAATAATCTATAGAATCGGCTGCCCCAACTGCCACGAAGTCACCTAATCTGACATGGACCCCTATAGAATAAATTCCCTCAATCTTCTTTTTAAAATCTGTCACGAAATTACTTTCTTTTTTTAATTTGATGTATGAATAAACTTTCGAATTATTAGACAATTTCATATTGGGATATTTTTCAAAAAACTCTGAGAACTGAGATTCTTCGCCGCTGATATAAACATCTTCATCATTCCAATTATCAAAAGCTTCAAGCAATTGTCTTCCGTTGCTAATTACTTTCTTTCGTATTAGTTTCTTTCTATCAGTCAATATATGACATTCTGGCAAACAAAAAGCATTTAATACGAATGGGCGAAAATATCCTTTCATATAGTCTGAAAGATCAAGACAAAGCTCCGTTTTTTTAGCATCAGCTATATTTAGTCCCAATGAATACTTCTGAAGTTGACTGGCGAATCCACCAAAAATTCTTACTATTACCAATAGTCTTTACCACCATATCAAAGAACACTACTGTTCTTCATACACCATCATATTTCCTGTCTTATGCATGGCATTATTGTCCCATGCATTTCCATCTATCTCATATTCAGTCATTTCATTCATAGTATCATATATATAAAAATAAAATAATCTTCTAGCACCCTCATTTTCAGCAATTATATCATCTATATTTAATCCCTCAAAAATACCCTTGTATATTTCATTAATTTTCTCATACGAAAATTTCTTTTTTGAAATATCAAATTGATGATGACTGTCGATTCCTTTATATAAGAACATGGGATTCTGTTTCAATCCTTCTACCCTGTCATATCCACCATGATCAGACATAATAATTATACTACTATTATCATATACACCATTAATTTTAAGATTATTCAGAAACTTTACTATTATTTCATAATTCGCCTGAAGAATTTCATCATAAGACACCTCAACATCAGAATCATGAACATCCTTAGTTGTCATATACGGAGTATGCATTCCTTCAATGTGATAGAATCTAAATCTAGGATTGTCATCAGCTACTTTTATGTCATCAATATCTCCGTAAAACATTTCATTATTGAATGAGTACTGCTCATATTCTTCATCCGCAGATACTCCCTTTAATTCATTTAATTGTGGATAAAACCACAAAAACTGCTTGAAGTGATATGGAACTATATTATACGCTACTATTCTATATACATTCGAATAAAATTTTCTTTTTGAATTTATTTTGGGAACTAAATTTTTTAAATTAACACTTTTGTCCAATACATTATTCTCATGAAAAGCATAATCAGCATATATTCCTATGTTCCAATCATCTTTCACCAATCTGTTCAAAAGATAACTATCATCAAATGCGTTAGTCTCATATTCTTCAAAACTAGTTTCATTAATAAATGGAATTCCTGTAATAATCTCCGCCAATGAACATTCCGTATGACCATACATAGAAGCAGTGTCAGGATAATATGTAAACCCTTCTAAAGTTTCTTTAACGTTACTTGGAAGATTCTCTCCGAAATATGTTGAATCGAAGCAATCCATTACTAAAATAATGAAATTTTCATCACTAGAAAATTCCATCTCTTCATTTGAAGAAATGAAATATTCTTGATTTTCTCCTGAAAATTTTGGATTCGACACCATCAATGATATGACAGTAACTATTTCAAGAAGAATAATTAGCGGACTTACTATACATATTATTCTCTCCACTTTTTCCCAGGCTTTTCCCTTAGTAACCAAAACTATAACGACTATAATTATCAGCCATAAAAGAACAGACCAAATCATACCCGAATTAAATTCCATCCAATCTATTGAAGATCCATCCAACGAACCAAATGTATTAGGAACAAAATTTCCCTGAATATACAATCCAATTATTATGATGAACATATACGCCGGAACTAACTTGGCTAACACTGGAAAAAGAAGACATATTACAGATAATACGAATAGAGAAAAAATGAAAATAACTAGAGTTGCTAATGCCACCAATTTAGCATACTCTCCAAATTCAAACCAGTAGTCTGACAAATTACATAAATATGTTTTAATAGGTTCAAAAAGCAAAAAAGAAACGCAAAACAAAGCCAAGGCAATTATCATTGTCCTTGGTTTTGAATTTAATTTTATTTGATTGATTCTCTCACTAAAAAATTTCTTCATATTTTATATAGCTTCTATAATCTGATTTATCATATAATCAATCATTTCAACCGTCATTCCTGGATATACACCTATCCAGAATGAATCATTCATAATTCTATCAGTATTCTTCAAGTCTCCAATTACTCTATAGCCTTCTCTGGATTCTCTCATCTGATCAAAGCATGGATGCTTAATCAGATTTCCCGAGAATAACATTCTTGTCTGAATTCCGGCTTGTTCTAGCTTCTTAACCACTTCGTTTCTTGAAACACCTGCTTCACTATTGCAAGTCATCAAAAATCCGAACCATGACGGATCTGCATTTTCACATGGTCTTGGAAGAATCAACTTACCTTCATTTTCAAGCTTCTTTAATCCCTCAAATAGTCTCTTATAGTTTTCTTTTCTTCTTTCTACGAAGGAAGGGAATTTCTTAAGTTGGGCACAGCCTATAGCTGCTTGCATATCTGTAGCCTTAAGATTATACCCAAAATGTGAATACACATATTTGTGATCATATCCTACTGGCAATTCTCCGAACTGACCATCAAATCTATGTCCACACAAATTATCTTTTCCTGATGGACAAACACAGTCTCTTCCCCAGTCTCTCATAGATCTAATAGCCTTATTTAATAGAGGATTATTAGTATATACAGCTCCGCCTTCGCCCATAGTCATATGGTGAGGAGGATAGAAAGAAGATGTTCCTATATCACCTATAGTTCCAGTAAATTTCTTAACACCATCTATGGTATATTGTGAGCCTAATGCATCACAATTATCTTCAACTAACCATATATTATGCTTGTCACAGAATTCCTTAACTGATTTTAAATCAAATGGATTACCAAGAGTGTGAGCAAGCATAACCGCTTTCGTTTTTCCCTCGCTGTATGCCTCTTCAAGCAAAGTAACATCAACATTATACTGTCCTATTGTAACATCAACGAATACTGGTACTGCACCATACTGTATAATTGGTGTTACTGTAGTTGGAAATCCAGCAGCAACTGTAATAACCTCATCACCACGCTTAATCTGTCTATCTCCAAGTAATGGCGAAGTTAATGCCATAAACGCGCACAAATTAGCAGAAGATCCTGAGTTAACTAACGAAACGAACTTAACTCCTAGGTATTCTCCTAATAGTTTTTCGAATTCATCTGTATATCTTCCGGATGTAAGCCAAAATTCAAGTGCCGAATCCACGAGATTAACCATCTCCTCATGGTCATACACTCTGGAAGCATACGAAATCCTATCTCCTGGTTTAAACTCTTTCTTTATATTGTGATATCTATCGCAATATTCAGCGACAGCACTTAAAATCTGTTCTTTTGCCTCTTTTTCTGTCATCTGTTCAAACAAAACATTCACCTCATATATTTTAATTAATCACAAAACGCTTTTATATAATCACGAATCTGTCTGGATACACATTCACCGACATTCTCACCCTCAGCTAATGACTTGTACCATTCAACTGTCTTATCCATTGTTTTTTCAATGTTCCAGACTGGCTTCCAGCCAAATGTCTTCTTCAGCTTAGTACAGTCTAATTTTAAGAAATTAGCTTCATGTGGTCCACCGTCTGATCTGTTAACCCAACCAATTTTCTTTGGTTCTTTACCTATAGAATTTTTATTCCACCTTTCAACAAACAAATCAACGAGTTTTCCTGTATTAACACAGCTCTCGTCATCTGGTCCCACATTATAAGAACTGGCAAAATTAGGATCTTTATATTGCTCCGTTACTACCATTAAATATGCGAATAATGGTTCTAACACATGCTGGTATGGCCTTGTTGAATATGGATTTCTGACAACAATATCCTCACCTTTAGATGCTGCTCTATAGCAATCAGGAATAATTCTGTCCTTAGAAAAATCTCCACCACCTATAACATTACCCGCTCTGCAGGTAGATACGGGAATTCCTTTTTCTTCAAAGAATGATTGAACATAACTATGCGTAACTAGTTCTGAACACGACTTGGAATTAGAATATGGATCATAACCATCAAGATAGTCAGTTTCAATATATCCTTTATCCCACTCATTATTACGATACACTTTATCTGTAGTCACGTTTACTATAGATTTAACTGTGTCATTATTTCGACAACATTCAAGTAGATTAACAGTTCCCATCACATTAGTTTCATAAGTATATACAGGATTAATATATGATTCCCTAACTAATGGTTGAGCCGCCATATGAATTACAATTTCAGGCTTAGTATCTTCAAATACTTTTCTAAGATGTTCAATATCTCTTATATCACCGATGTGTGAATTAACTTTCTTATCCAACTCCAACATCTGAAATAAAGATGGGCTTGTAGGCGGCTCTAATGAATACCCAATAACATCAGCCCCAAGTTCCATCAAGACTTCACACATCCAGCTTCCCTTAAAGCCTGTATGGCCTGTCAGTAATATTCTTTTGTTCTTAATTATCTCTAGATTTTTCATACTCTTCATATTTTAACACAATCAACAATATATAACAAAATTATTCTATTTCATGAGTTTTCGTACGCCAGAACCATGTGAACATAATAAGAAACACTATCATCTGCACCATTACTATTCCAGTATATAGCATAGAAGCACCCTTTACTCCTTGTTTTAGTACTATAGGCTTTGCTAACACTAAAGCTGACAAAGCTGAAATTAGGAATCCTATCACTAACCATTGCTGCTTACGCATAATAGTTAATATAGCCTGGAAGTACCCTTCCATTGCAAGGAACCCACTTCCTATAAGCAATATCATAAACGAAGATTTATATTCCTCTAACTCAGCATTATAGAATATATTTAATACTGGAATACCAAGCAAATACCCTGCCAATATAACGCATAGCACTAATGTTATTATAACTAACACCTGTCTAAAGAATTTCTTCATAAAGGAAGTATAATTCCTTTCTTCATAGTCATGTGCCATTCCTGTAATTATTGGTTGGAATAAGAATGTGTTAAGAAGACTCACCACATACACTGGCATAAAGATATAGTTAAAATTAGCCTGCTCGACATCAGTTCCGAATTCGTCAATTGCATATTTAGGTGCATTAGCTATATAGATAGCAAGAAAAGATCCTAAGAATAAGGGCAAACAATCTTTAAACAAACTCCATATAGACTTTGAGATATTCATTCCAAAATTATCTTCAAGAGTTGGATTAACAAGGCATGTTGTATATATGAAATAAATTAAAGAAATAGCAAATGAACAAACAGAAGATATTATCAAGTTTTTGCTTATAATCAAGCTCATCGAAAATGATCCTATCATTAGAATATATCTTGTAGCTAAGCATCTTCCTGCAATATCAAGCCTTCCCATTCTTTGATATTTTCCATGAAAGACATCTTCTATAGAATCCACCATTTTAGAGAGTCCCAAAGTCACTATTACCACACATTTATCTATTGGATAATCAAGAAATACAATTCCCTTAATTACATAGTAAATTATGTATAATAGCATTCCTATATCAGATATAATTCTCGAAAATAAGTATGCTCTAAAATTGAATTTATTTTCAATATCTGTCGCCTGGTAGCTACGCATTCCAAAGTTTCCAATGGTAAGAGCCAAGCACGCTACAGCATAGGCTATAGAAAAAATACCTGCATCGCTAGGGCTATTAGTTCTACTAATAACCATCAAAATAAGGGCAGATTGCCCTGCATTAAGCACTCCACCCAGTGTATTCCAAATATAACTTTGAGATGTTGCGTTTTCTTGTTTTCCGAGGAGAAATTGTTTCATATAATCAGATTGGTCCAATTTAATAGATATCAGTCGCGGTTCCAAATTCTATGATAACATACATTAATTACAATAAATAGTTCTATTTCACATATTACCGTGCAGATAAAAAGAACCTTTATCATCGGTTTCACTCCTCTTTTCCTTACAAATTGGTAGTCATCATTGTAGCCGACTACCGGACTAAAAATCTATATTTTTATTGTAGTCACTATCGTAGTAACCCCTATTTCAAAAGCACTAATCTGCCTTATAATGCCGTATTCTTCGGCACTTTACATCTCATTAGCCTTGAATGCCACAGCAGACATACAAAACTTTAATCATTGAATTTTCTCCTAAAATATGCATAATAATACCGTGTTTTTGCCACTATTTCGGCTTTTCCTGGCCACAGAGGAAATTAGTCAAAATGGCAAGATATAGCGAAATATAGCAAAATATGGTGACCAAATCGTAGTCAAAATAGTAGTCCGTAATCGATTTTGGGACTACTGTGACTACGAAAAAAGTCATAGACTAAGCTATGACTTTTTCGCAACTTCTCTATCTATATGCACTTAAATATATTGCAAAATTACTATGTCGACATACAGAATTATTACCTATTTGAATAAAGTCCCAGCTTTCTTTATATGTACCATTAACAGAAAAATCGCTATCACATATTAATGTCAAAAAACCTTCAGGGTCATCTGCGTATTTATCATCAAAATCGTCTGCCGCATCATCCTTCTCTTCCTTTGACATATTAGCATCATTATGCAATACATGATCCATATTTGAAGAAAAATAGTACACACTATACGGAACAGACTTAAGCACTTTTGTGATGCTCACCATCCTCTTAACAACTTCACTCTTTTGTTTATTCCGTGAACTGATATTATCAATACAGCTTGTTACTATTCCCGTATCATAGTACATGGTTTTATCAACATCTCCTACGCTAATCATAGAATCATCAATAAAAGCTCCATCTGTATCAATAATATGTACAACTTCCATAAAATGTTCAGCACTTAAGTGGTACTTATCTTTAAAGGTCTTAACAACCACTCCTACCTCATTTTTTATCTTGCTTTCATCCATCCCATATTTTGAAGTAATATCTCCATCTGTAATCTGAAATTTCACCTCATTTGAATCAATGATTTTTCCAAGTACACTCTCAAGGCAGGTTTTATCGTTTATCCCTTCAACAATAAACAAAATAACCTTCTTTTTAGCCATTTAGTTCAATCCCTGCCTTTCTAAACGCCCTTCGCATATCACTCTGGCTTGTCGGTTCATAAACACATTCATCTTGTCCACCTAAAAGAATATCTTGGTAATATACGTCTCGAAGATTATTTGTGCCTTTTACGTATTTGAATCGAATATATCTATTAACAGGGTTCGTCGTAGAAAAAATAACATTCCGCTTGTCAAGTACCTCTAGCGCTCTCAAATTATGCGAAGTAAAAATCAACTGTCCTTTCGCATATTCTTGTAGAACTGTTAGCATTTCTCCCAATAGATATTCAAAGACACCAGAATCTAATTCATCTATAGCAACTGTAACCGACTCATCATTAAACATTTCAATCAAGCCGTACAAAATATATACTAATTTCTTAATTCCGTCTGACTCATATCTCAATGGAATTTCTTTTTCATTTCTTACCGAAAGCAGCTCAAAAATAGTAAATTGAACACCCTTCTCATCTATACGGTTTCCTCTGTTAGCTACTTTAATTGACAAATTAGGGACAATTTTTGAAATAACGCTATCTATAATCCCAAATCTCTTAGAAATCATTTCAAAAAATTCAGTATCCACTGCGGTTTCATCTGTCAACTTAATTCTAATATTCACCTGGCTAAAAGACTTATTATCTTTGTCAAGCATAGAAAAAGTCATTGGTAATACAATGTTTGCATTTACAATACTTGCCTGAACATTACTCAACACAAAAAGTTTCGATACCGCAAACATCTGTATAGAGTTCATCACAAATAATATTTCATCTGAAAAGCCTTGTCGCTCTCTTACGTTTTTGATTCTTGCTATCGAAAAAATAAAGGATGCACCAGATTTGTATATTGCGCTTCGCACATATCTCAAATCATCTGCAAGCGTTTTATCTTTACTAATAAACTCTTTAAATCTTACATCCGGGCTAAAACACGCGGGTTTATCACCATATGTATAAACCACAATCCCACTATATGAATTCCCCTTATCGCCATCAATCTTTTTATATTTCAAATACTCCTGCGATACATAAACAGGAGATTCTTTTACATGATCCTCTTCTTCAATTCCCTCAACATTTGAAACTACATCTGTATTCTCTTTCTTTTTAAGAGTAACCCCATATTTTACAAGCATTTGTCCATAGATAGAGTTTTCTAAGCTGAATTCATATTCTACTTCTGCAGATTCTTCACCTACTCTAATAAATCTCTCCGAATCTGACCAGAGTCTTCTTCCGCTGAGCAACTGCTGTAACAAATCAATAGCAAAAATCAAAGTTGTCTTTCCAGAGCCATTTTGACCATATATTCCCAAAATATCAGCTTGTTTGCAAAATACATCTTCATTCAAATTACACGAAAAGCAAACCTCACCATGTCCAACATTTTTCAAATTATTAATTGTGATTTTTTGAAACCTACAACGATAATTATTTTCCATTTCTAAATCCTCCACTTTTTTTATACACTTATTATGGTTAAATGTCAATTTATTTTTGGTTTTCGTTATTTTTTATTCCGTTTTTCAAAAAAATATATCAATTCAACATGTTTTTATACAACTCTAAACGCTTTCTGCGTTATCGGTTTCTCTTCCTTTTTCTCAATAGCCTCTTGTGCCTTTCTGAAGTTCTCCATCTTTCGAAGTTCTTCTTCGGCATCCTCAAGTCCAAGGTGCGTGTACACATTCATCGTTACCCCTATGTCCGAAAGTCCCATAAGATACTGTAAGGTTTTAGGATTCATTCCGGCTTTAGCCTGGTTGCTGCAGTAGGTGTGGCGGCATACATGAGGAGTGATGTTTGGTATCTGCACCTTATAGATTTCATTGTACCTATGCACCATATGGTTAAATCTGTGTTCCCAATGCATGGCCACAAGAGGAAGTCCTGCATCGTCAAGGAAAAGGAAAACGGTATATCCACAGATTATTTTCTCAACTTTAAACTTAGGTCTGTCTTCAATGATTGCCCTAAACATATCAGCGACATCTTCTGTTATAGGAAGTTTCCTTGTTCCAGCAGAAGTCTTGGTAGATTCAATCACAAGTTCCATATTGGAAGTTCTTTGCAATTGGTGGTCTATATTTATAACGCTTTTTTCAAGGTCTATATCTTTCATAGTAAGGCCACAAAACTCTGAAATTCGCATCCCAGTATGGAAAAGAATGTAAACAACTTCATAGTATTTACAGTACACATTGTCATCGTGAACAAACTTTAGGAATTTTCTCATTTGGGCTTTGCTGATTGCCTCTCTTGTAACAGAGTCATTAACCACAACTCCAACCATCTGAAATCCAAAAGGATTCTTAACAAGAATGTCATCATCGACCGCCATCTGAAATGCCGAGCGAAGAACACCGCGTATGGTCTTAACTGTGCTAAAACCTTTCTTATCTTCCCGTTGAACTTTAATAAGAAAAAGCTTTGCATCAGAAGTCTTAACCGCCTTGATTTTCCTTTTGCCGAATTCCTCTCCAGCAAGAATATTCTGAACAAATTTATAATTATTTTGGGTAGTATGCCTTACGTAGCCATAAATCATTTTTCTGTTCCTCCTTTGATTTTAAGAATAAAAAAAGAAGGTATTTCTACCTTCTAGTTACTCTATTAATGAATATATGTTATGACACCGTTCAAACCCTTTATTTATCGTATTGAGTCAAACGGTGTCATAACTTTTAAGTTTTGGGGCTATTTCTTCTTTCCTTTCCAACTTATTAATTTGCCAGTATATTTTGATATAATAATATTATATATTTCTTCCAAAGAATCATTAACATATTTTGTAAATGTGCAGAACTGTTCATTATCGAGAGAAACGTCGCTTTTCCTCACTAATTCATCCTCAAAATTTTGAAGGTGTTTGCAAAGCTTTTCATAATACTTCTCATCCCGATATTTAAAAAATAATGATTTTCTTCTTATTTCGTTTAAAATATCAATTAATTCTTCTGTACCAGATAGAATATTATTGTTATATGTCAATTTACTTCTTGCACTTGGAATTTTTTCCAATAGAAAATCAATATATATTTCTTCATAGAATTTAGCTTCTAAATTAATTCTATTAATTCTTTGATTTCCAAAGAACTCAAATCCAATTGCTATGACTGAAATAACTATCGCAATTATAGACAATACCATTTCCAACATTTCTCCTCCATCAGTAAATATTCTCTCGTAT
Organism: Lachnospiraceae bacterium; assembly: GCA_024399135.1. Lineage (GTDB taxonomy): Bacteria > Bacillota > Clostridia > Lachnospirales > Lachnospiraceae > JAILLW01. Next base: position 69,108 of record JAKSHY010000008.1, read on the forward strand.
TTTTGTTGTTAATTTGTCATTAGAAGATTCAATCAAAAACTTTTCTTCTATCTTCTCATATCCAATTGTATTTATTAATTCAGAAAAAAATCCTTGTACAAATGATGATGCAACTTTTTCTATTTGACTTGGAAATACAATTTTAATATGCTCATCACCATTGACTTCATCATCAATAATAGTTTTCAATTGATTTCTATATGTCGTTTCACCATAAGGGAAACCAGCAAGTCTTGTTTGGCTTTTTTCAAATATCAATGCCACTGTTTTCATTTATTATTCCTTCCTCTCTTTTTAATACAAAATTTAAATTGTATGCTGTACCTGGAAAATCAACCATACATTCATGTATAACGTTTTCATCTGGAATATGATTAATAAAATCATGCTCTTTATTTAATCCAAGCCATTCATCTGCATCATATTCAAGTAACTCTTTTTCAAAAAATATAATTCTTCTTCCACTTAGCACATAACAGTTATCAGTATCTGATTTATCTTGAAGCGATTTAATTAGCGTAGTTAATCCTCTTCCTCCAGCTTTTCCTTTATTAGTTGCTCCTGATATCCTGTGTTGTATTGATGCCATATTACAAAAATCATCAAAGTTATAATCGTCTGTAAACTGTGTAGAATGATTTTTATATGCTTCTTTTAATATAATATATCTATTGTCTGCATCTAATTCATCATTTTCTATTCTCTGCTTAACCCTATCCCCCAAAAGAATATCTGAAAAATTTAAAATCACAATATTAATTCCATAGAAATTTCCGTCTTGCATCTCTGTTTCAACACACTTTGAATGGTCCGTTGTAACATCAATATCCAACAGGCACTGACAATTTGCATGCTCAATAGCATTTCCAACTATTTCGCCAATCATCTCTACTATCTCATCTTTATATTCTTCTTCAATGTAAAAAGTAGATAAAAAATTAAAAACATCTTGCTGAAGATTACCCAAATAGTTTGTATCCAACTTATCTTCCTTTACAATTTTTCTAAAATGAAAACGATATATTTCCGATTTGAATTTATCAATATATTTAAGAGACGCTTTAGCTGTATTACTATTAATAAGTGCCAACGGCGAGGAGAATACTCCTTGAGTCAGAATATTGTTCTTAGGAAGCCACGAAATAGCAACTGCATGTCTGTAATCATTAATTAATGAATAACAGATACATTCCAACAATATATACGATAATTTATCTATTATTTCTACATTACTAAAAAATAAATATATAGGCATATTTATTCTTTCATATTTTGTATTAATACCATTTACAAAGGCTATTAAATCCAATATTTGTTTCGCTCCAAGTTCTTTATCTCTACAAACAAATTCAGCACTGGCTTTATTCAACTTCGGATTACTTTTTCTAGAATTTTTTTCAAACAATTTCTTAATGTTATCCGTATCATCACCTTCTTAAGTTCAATCAACAAACCTCACATGAACTTAATCAAGTGAGGCTCATAAATTAATCAAATATTCTGCTTTGGAACAAACTCAATCTTAAGAGCCATACCCATGCCCTCAGCCAATCTCTTAAGTAAATTAACAGAAGGATTTCTAGTTCCATTTTCAAGCTTACTTATATCTGCCTGATTAACACCTGTACGTTCAGCCAATTCCTTTTGTGTAATGTTCTGAGATGTTCTTGCATCAACAATAGCTCTAATAACGTCCATTTCAGGCTGAATCGCTTCGTATTCTTTTGCAAATAATGGATCTTGCATTTGTTTTTCTTTATACTGATCTAATGTTCTCATGATTATCCCATCCTTTCTTTAAAATCTGCTCTACGTTCTTTCGCCAGCTTGATTTCTTCTGGTGGTGTCTTTTGTGTCTTCTTAACAAAACCATTAGTTAGTATTATCTTTCCCTCATAATAGAAAAAATATAATACTCTTGTAATGTTATTCCCAACCTTGCAGCGTATTTCAAAAATTCCATCATCGATTGGTTTACTATATGGTTCTCTAAGCTGATTGCCCTTTTCTTCCAGTAATTCAAGCAATCCAACCATTTTAGCTCGCATCTTTACGTCTAGAGAATCAATGAATTCTTCTACAGGACAGTCGCCATTTTCTTTTTCAAAAAATATAACTTCAAATTCTGCCTTGCATTCTCCTTTGTAATTATTATATGGCATATATACCATATTGCCAATTAGCACCTTATTCTAAAATTCATATCGGTTCTTTCTCAAAAATGTGTAGTAAAACGTGTAGTAAGTTATAGCAAAGTCTTGAAAGTCGCATAAATACTGGCCTTATCGGCAGGACTGTAAGTCCTGCCGTGGCAAACGAATAAAACTTTTATCATAGTTTTGATCTACTCCTTTTTGCCCTGAAATGCCCCGTTTTCTAATGAAGTAAACTTACCATCAAACAATCACAAATGATTAAGTTATGCTAATGAAGGCATCGCTGAATGAAAAAATAACAAGTTCCATTCATTAAACTATTATAATGAAAGCACATTGTGGACAAGCAATATATAAAAGGACTATCTCCGTCTCCGAAGTTAATTCAACTTATTCTTTACAGTTTCCTTTACTATTCTATTAAATTCAACGGTTCTTAAAACATCATGTCTATTTCTTCCTTTGTATTCATCTCGCATCAACACTTCGTCCAATATGCTCTTAGCCTCCACAAAATAGCTATCAGACTCAGCAACCTTTAAAATATTTATTATATTTTTTATTTCGTTTTTCATATCTCTACTACTAAATTCTAGAACACCTAGCTCTTTCACCATAAGCATACGCACTACCATAATTATATAATATCTTAAGGCATAATCGTGCTTAGAAAATTTTCTTTCCTTCTGCATAGATACAAACTTCACAAATAAATACGAAGCAATATAATACAATTCAGGTTTATGATCTGCGCTAAAAAGTTTTCCAGTATTACTTTTTAAAATATTCGCAGGATTAGTTCCATATACAATATGTGGCGCTTCACTATACACACTAACAAATGCTCTTATCAATCCATGTAAAGTGACAATCTGATAATCACCATTTCGATTCTTTATATCTACCTCTTCACCCGATCTTCTTTCATAAAACATTTCAATCGGCATATCTTTAGAATATTCTGCGAATAACAATTGCAATTCTTTATGGTATTTTGTTAATGCAATAAAGGCTTCCTCTGGAACAGGACTCTGTCGATTAGTGGATTTAACAATATTACTAATCAAATCAGCATCTGTTGTATATATTATTTTAACTGGAACAAAAATACTACTCGCTGATACTTTGCAATTAAATATTTCATTACTAGTCTGGCACCCATTCACAATTTGAAAATCAGCCAACTCATACTCATTGGCGCCAAGCGAAACCACTGATTTTGCAATAATCGTAACACCATTATTTAATAGGACAAATTTATCTTGTAAAGATTTTTCAGAAATCGTTTTTCTTATTTCTGAATTGACACCATTGTCCTCCCCCTGATAATCTCTGACATTTTCATAAAATATGCGCCTGCGTATATCTCCATTAGAATCACATATTATATTTAGATAGTCATCACCAGTGAGATATCCAATATATGCTTCTTTAACCTCTTGAATCTTATCTAGTATTATACAATTCTTCAAATTCACTTTTGCCGAAACACTATTCTGAATTTCATTATATGCATCCATAATATAGTTTCTTCCAATGACCTGTATTTCAAAATTTTTAATATCTTTTAATACCGTTTTCATTTCTGAAATTGAAGACTGACAAATAGTATTTATCAGTTTCTTATCCCAGTCCGAAGCAACCGTAGCATAGTAAATAAAGCATTTAGGCGATTTACTAGTACAGTACCTGTAATTCTCATAGTTAAAAATTGCGTCGTAGATTTCTTTCGCATTTAAGATATTAGAATTCACTTCAGATATTGAATCAAAATCTTCCAAAAATGTTTTTGTAGCCTGTATTGTTTTTAGCAAATCCCCGGTTTCACATTTTTCTTCTGTTTTCGTTTGGATAAAAACAATATCTACATCAAGTTGTTTTGATTTGGTATATATATCAATATCTTCCTTACTCAACACTAAATTTCCATTTACTATAAACGCAATGGCATCTAAACCAAATTGACTTTTTTCATCTACAACAAGTCTTTCTAGATCGCCTTTATCTCCGCTAAACGCATCAGGATGAAATTTCGATACAACTAAATAGTTTACAAAGTATTCAAACGCTTTATCAAGCGCCAAGTCATCAATGATGTAATCTTTACAAAAATCATTTAACATTCCCTCAATTATTTTTCCTAATGCCATTCTTTATCCTCCAATATTCACATCTCTTTCGTTTTATAACTCATCGAAAAAATAACATTCTAGAATGACCACTAAATTCATTGTGCTCATATCCTAAAATGGTGAATAATTCTATCATTCTAATTATAATGGTTAGCAAAATCACTTCTTAATGTTGCTCTTTCACTTTCATTGAACATATTTAACATTCTGCTCATCTTCTTCGTAATATAGCTGAGCAATTTTCCTTAATATCTCCACTAATCTAAACATACCAGTTTCATCTGCCATTTTGGCTTTTTCTTAATAATCATTTTCAATAGCAAATTACGTTTTGATTATTGCCTTCTTTTCTTCAGCCCAATAGTGCTGAACAAATCTATGCAAATATCAATGTTACTATCAATGACGCAATTATACCTAGCCCAAATGAAATCATTCTTTCTTTCCATATATTTCTCTTAGAACTCATGCCTTCCACAAGCATAAGTATCTTCTTTACATCTTCAATGTTCTCTGTAACAACTATCCCCTTCTTATCATTCCTACTCCGTTCTTGATTTTGACTTAAATTTGTTATTATCTCACTAGTTCCAGTTTTTTGTTCTATTTCATCAAAAACAGGACCATCTACATGAGCAATTCTTTTTATTAGCTCCTTTACCTGAATTCTCAAAGGAATATCTGTCAAAACGCATACCGGCTTAGTGTCATTGCTCACTGTCATTTGTGTATATACACGATTAGAATCATATGAATTTGTTAAATTCATCGTTAATGGCACAGCTATTACTTCTTGACCAATAACACGAACAATAATAACTGGTCGGTAACACGCACGTAGTTTTTTTTCAATCTCATCCTTCAAATAATATGTATAGACATCTCCCTTTTTTATCATAATCATCTCCATTCATATATCAAAACTAGTATCTTTTATTCTACTTCATTCAGTTTTTCATTTTTATAATGGTGATATTATTATCAACCTCACCAATGACAGCAACACAATAATACAGATACTACATCACCATCTATTATTGTGTTGCTGTCATTGTTATCATACATCCTCTGCTACTTTTTAATCAATATTATATCTGCTAGTAGCCAATCTACATCATTCAATTTATCATATCAAAACCTTTGAGCCTCATATTCCTTCAACACAAGATTTCCTTCCACTATTTCACAGCAATAACTATCCATCGAAAGATAAAATGTCGGGCAATCATGTTCAGTCGTTTCGATCAAATCGCCTACTAAGATAACAGTATCCTACTCTTCTTCAATCTCACATACCAAAACTATTGAGGTGTTCCCCAAAAAAGAAGAGCCTCGGTTGCATACATGACTACCGAGACTCTCATGATTTGATAAATTCATCGATTCGATCACCGATTTCATCACTCCACAGCGACAGGTTATCGAGTTCTTCATCAATCATATCCTTACTGGGGACGCTCACTCCGTAAAAATAGCATATAGTCATATATTTTTAAGTTATATGTTTTTGCCATCTCAATAATGGTGTAGCCCCATTGAAATTTTGACATTCAATCCATGCTCCTAGTTTACTTTTTCCCGAACCATTAGCTCCTATAATAATAACAGCATTATTCTGCGTTTCATACTCTGTTTTCTGGCCATTTTCATCAGGAAGCCAATACTTAAAACTCATATATTCTCACCCTTTTTTAATATTTTTATCTTATTTTCTTTTTTGAAGACTACTCACATCTACTGCAAACACTTCAGTTCATTTGACTATAAGAATTTATAACTGCATTTTTCCCTCAAAAATTTAGCGATAATCAGCCTTAATAAATGAAACTCCAGCCTTTTTCATATTTTTCCAGTTTCCTGCCAAATTTCCATTTAAACATTCATATACGAATACCCATTGCTCATCCATATCTGTCGCCAATAGACTATTTGCATATTTTCGCAAAATAGTTTCTCCTCCACGCCACTTAATTTTTCTACAATATAACAATGCTAGTAAAGAAAAAATACTATCATTTGCTTTTTTACTTCATCAATATCAAAAACTGTATCCAAGCAACAATCATACTTAATCGCAAAATATAATGAATAACTACAAGCCTCATAGTTTCTCTTTGTCAGATTTGAGTCATATATTAATTTTGCAAATTTCTCAATATCCTCTTTTTCCGCACCGAATGGGGTAAATACATACTCATCTAGCCAAGATACTATATAAGGATATAGCAAAGACAACGTTACCATCTTCTGCACAACATATTTCTTTGCATTATCAGTCAGATTATACTTCGGTTGTCCATCTTTTGCTTTACCAGATAATACTTTCAATGCGTAAAATAAAATCGCTGTATCTCTAGAATTATTTTCCATAAGGTTAATAGAATAATCTATTAACGACCTTACCTCCTTATAATCTACATATTGCTGAAATCTTCCAAAAGTCACTATTTTATTTTCTATTTGATTAACCCATTGTTCAACTGTAGCCATTGGCAATTCACATATCTCTGTTTTTTTGTGATTTATAGCCAAATCGTATTTTTCTAATTCACAATTTAAATCTATCAAAAATTGGTCAGCTTCATCTTTTGATTTCACAAAGCATGAATAGTCATCAATATTACGAATATATTCATATTTTTTCTTAAGCTCAAAATCAATCTTACATAGAATAATTTCAGACAAAATATTCGATGTATGTGGTCCAATCAATAATCCATGAGTTTCGCCATTCTTGGATCGTTGTGTCCAATAATCAATTTGGTTATACCACTCTGATTTATTATGATTATTTTTCTTGGCCTCATTTTTACCGACTAAAGCCCATGGAATAGCATGTGAATAGATACTTGGAAAACACTTTGAAATGTCAGCATGTACAACATATTTTTTCCCTAGTGTAATTTCTGGATCAGGCGTACCATCAATTCTCCAGTTTTTATAATTCATCAAAAATAGAGCTTCTGTGTCTTTCATCTTTCTGACATGTATACGACTTATCTTGATATTATCTCCAGAAGTCATCTTCTCAAAATGATTTCTAATATCACCCCAATTTTCAGCTAAACATTTACATAATCGCTCATGTGCCATAGGAGTCGGAATTCCTATAGGCCTTGGTATATTAATATTACGCATGTTATTATAGCAAACATACGGATACCATCTATTATCAAATTGTAGTCTACTAGCATCCTTACAATACTGAAGAAAAGCTCGCCATCAAATACTGGCGGTAGTTTTTCCGAAAACAAACCATATTTTATCAATCTGTCATATAATTCGTCAGCCGTAATTTCATTCATACAATCGGCATATGACATCATTTCACAAATTCCTCCTACTAGTTATTTACAGGTTACCCTATTTCGCTATCATCCTCATCGACTCCCTCGGCTTCCTCATGAAAGTCTCAATTGATAGCTGTTCTATCTTCGATCCATCCTTGAGAACAGTAAATTCATCTTTAAGTTCCAGAATCATCCTGTTCCTATGCAACTTAAATTGTGTCAAAAAATTCAGTTCAGGTTCATACATATATCAATTTCTCCATTTCACTTTTTATTAGGAATTTCAACGAAATTTAAGCACTTCCCTTTCATTACTGGTGATTTTGATATCAATTCATATCTTTTCTCATCATTTGATTTAACAATATTATTACCTTCAGAAATCAATTTCTGGATTATTTCATGTCCATCTTCATTTCTTGCACATAATTCCTTAAAATACATGTCTGCCAATAACATCATTGAATTGACATCATGAAGCTTGATATCTTCGGACATAAACAAAAAGTGAAGATAATATTCAGCACGGTCATATTCTCCTAATTCATAATAATGATCAGCAGCCTGTGAATACGCTTGCACCACCCCGGCTTCAGCAGCTTCTATAATAAACAGAAAATATGAATCCTTATCTTTATTCATGGAAAGATTCTTTTTCATATATATTTCTATTACATCACTCCATTCCCTATCAGGGGCGTCACTTTCGAGAATTCTTTTAATATCCTTTTTTCTTTCCTTTTTACCTTGAACAAGTTGAATACGCTCCTCGTCCAAAAGATCCTGAAGTTCATCTATCAAAGGAATATACTTATTTCTGAAAGCTAATCTATTTTCATCCGGAATAGAAACCTCAACTTTATCAACAACTCTAACAAAATTTCGTAAGTCACATAATGCTAATAGTCCACGAAGGTATAATTCTTCCTCGTCTTCATTTTCGTTGGAATGATTAGTTAGATTCCTATCATCTTTAAGTTTAATTACTGCATCCTTAGTTGCCCCTTTAACAGAAACAACACTTCCACAAAATCTTATCACTTGCGCAATAAAAGATACATCCATATCCGAAATTATATAGTTTTGAACTCCTAAATCACGCATCTTCTCGTAGGCTGCAATATAATTATCTGCGAAGTGGTTATTCTCAACCGCATCCTTGGCAATACTATACAGTTTTTCCTGCCATCCTGGATTAATAACCATTTCCAAGAATTCTTGACACGCATTACAACGAAGTTTTACTACATCTGGCATTCTGTTTCTGATATTCATCATTGTACCCTCCCAAAAAGAATAATAAAGGCATATAATCCATCGATTACATGCCTCGCTAATCAAAGAATTAGCAGTTGCCGTTTCCGGCAATTGCATATTCCTTACAAGCATCAGCCACATGGGTTGACACTCTTTCAGCTGCAGAGGCATCCATCTTCACTGCGAAGATAATCCCTACTGTAGTTGCTCCAAGAGCAACAATAAACTTCCAATCGATATTGATTGTTAAGTTCATGACACTACCTCCTTTCCGGGAGCCTTCTCCCAACATGCCGGGTAGCATTGTTGCCCTATTCAATTGGAATATTTTAGAATATCACTTATTTCGTGAATGTCAACACATTAATTATAAAAAAATATATCCACATTCACAACAAGAAAAAGCACCCCTTGAGGAGTGCTAGATTTCGATTCAAAATTTATACTACTTTGAATGCTTTCTGTGTTATCGGTTTCTCGTCTTTTTTCTCAATGGCCTCCTATGCCTTTCTGAAGTCTTCCATCTTGCGAAGTTCCTCTTCAGCATCTTCAAGTCCAAGATGCGTGTACACATTCATAGTTACTGAAATATCTGAATGCTCCATAATATACTGAAGTGTTTTAGGATTCATTCCTGACTTGCCTGATTACTACAGTAAGTATGTCTGCACACATGCAGTGTGATATTCGGCATCTGTCCCTTATAAATATCGTTGTACCTACCAACCATATGATTGAATCTGCGCTGCCAATGCATCGCTACAAGTGGCATGTCATTCTCATCGTAGAAAATAATCCTGTATAGCCATCTATGATCTTCTCAACTCTCGGTGCATCTCTATCCTCAATAATCACTCTAAACATATCCGCCACATCATTAGTAATTGGAATTTTTCTTGTTTCGGCATTCGTATTTGTAGTCTCAATGATTTATCTCATATCAGCAATTCTCTGTAATTGGTACCGTCACTATACCGAGAATATTATTTCATGGACCATGATTACAATTAAAGGAACTAAGCTATTATGCGCTTACTCTATATCAATATAAAGGTTGGGAAAGGGATTTTACCCCTAAAATTACTCGCTTACTAGATAACAAAACGCCCCAACCAACAGCTAGAGCGTCAAAAGTACTAAGTAGCACATATACCATAATAATTTCCTACACATTTGAATTAAAATAAAATTATATCTTTTCAACATATACATCCGGATATTTCTCATTGACAATTCGACATATCTCATCAGAATACGAACCACCAATTACCAATATTGCCGAAATACCTTTATCACTTATTTCATCTGGTGAAATAATTAATTTGTGAGATACTGGTGTATACTTGTTCTGCTTATATGGAGCAGAATCAATCACATACGAAAAGCAATTCATATACTTATACTGGGTCATTAATAATAATGCTTGATGCCCTGCTCCCCATATTGCCAATTTACAACCATCCATATTGTTTTTTACAACAAAACTATCCATTCTATCCATAAGTTCATTCATTTTATTACTAAAAAGACTAGCGTCGACCCTTCCGCGCTTTTTAACGATAGCAGAGATAATATAATCATGCCATATGACTTCACACGACATTACTTCAAATCCATTATTTTCAAGCAAATTCCGAAGCGTGTTACACGTAAAATACGACAAGTGATCTAACATCAATTCAGAAAATAGACCATTGCGTAAAATCATATCTCCATTTGGTACTTCTATTAATCCAACTCCTTGATCCTCCAAATTATTATATATGCCCTTAAGAAAACTGCTTATATTAGGAATATGTTCAAGGAAATTCATTATATAAAAGCCATCATATGGTGCGTTTGGAATCACATAATTCTCATCTTCTATAAACCCCTCATAAATTCTTAAGCCATAACCTTCTGCTTTTTTACAAGACTCTTTCAAATGTTCTAATCCAACAACAGAAACATCATTTTCTAACATCATCTGCATATACTCGCCAGCACCTGCGCCTACTTCAATAATCCTTTTCTTGTAAAGGTTATTGGAATCAACAAATTCAGCAAAATAATCTCTGCGAAACTCTCGCATATCTTCAGAGACTGCGACAGCTCGAATAACATCTTTGTAATAATATACAGGTTCTTGAAGTATCTGGACAAGTCCACATCTATCGCACTGATATAATTCTATGTCAATCCCTTTATCAGTTAAAATTTCATCCTTTTGTGGAAAATTTTGTACAATGCTAGGAATGTTCTTCATACTATAAAATGGTTTGTTTGAAATAATCGAATTACAACATCTGCATTTTTTTATTGTCAAATCGCCACTATCTACACATGTTCTGTTTATACACATTTCCATCAATTTTCTCAACTTAGTTATCCCATTTTGAAATTATCAATTTAAATCCTATAATCTTTTCAATATATCTTCCGCATATGCATCTATATTCTCATTAGCTGTATATTTTATATAATCACAATTTCTACAAGAATCATATAGATTTTTTTTGCCTTTAAGCATATTAATCCAAAATGACTTCATGACACTTCCCCCCCATATTTCTTTAAAACTTTTATTCGATACATTTCCATATATAATACTTCTTTCCCAGTCAGTACAACAAGGAGTAACACATCCATCTGGATTAACAACACATCCATAAAAAACAAACGGACACACATTAATATCTTCCCATACATCTATCCCCATAATTCCAGAAGATGGCTTGTCATATTTATCTTTAATCTCATCAAAATTAGGCCACACCGGAACAACATTTTCGATATATATATTGTCACAAATGTCCTTGAAATAATTATAAAATATATTTCTCTTTTCTTCTGTATCAACGGAGACATCAACAATCTTTATATATATATCACACTTACCTCTTGTTCTTTCATATAAATCCTTTATATTCTCCACAAATTCCGCGTAATTAATTTTTTTCCCACATATATCTCGATAACCTTCTTCTGAAATCGACTCTATAGATATTCTAATTCGATCAATACCAGAATCTGCAAGTCTTTGATTTAACTCTGGATTAAGAACACTACCATTCGTAACTGTTTCTATCCAGTTTGCTACATTCTTCTCCTTTGCATATGTTACCATTCTACAAAAATTAGGATTTAGTAATGGTTCCCCCATTGTATACATTCTCAAAACTTTCACCTTTTCTGGAAAATCCTGGAGATCATCAATTACCTTTTTAAATAAATCATATTCCATAAACTGCTTATTAAATGCATTTCGACTTTTCTTGCTTTGAGGTGCACAGAAATTACATTTAAAATTACACACATTACTTGGGTCTATAAATAATAAATACGGTGTACTTATAGGTATTTCCTTGCTCAAATCAGATCTATTACTATTAATTATTGGTGATGCCATTATATATATCCTTTCATAATATTAATAATTATTATTAAAAATTAATCTTTTCTTTTTCTACAACCAGAGGTTTATTCGTGACTCGTCTAATCAATACTGCTATATATTCTCCTAGCATTCCTAAGCAAAATAATTGAATACCTGCCACAAAAAATAAGCCAATAATTAATGGAGCCATTCCAACAGTAAAAGAATCCCAATATACCATCTTATAAACAAAATAAAAAATAGCTGAAATAAAACAAAGAAACGATACTAGCAAACCTATTATTGTCATCATTCGCAATGGTTTTACTGATGTATTTACTAACGACGTTATGGCAAAATCATAATATTTTCCTACACTATAACTTGATTTACCTCTTTTCCTTTCTGCCTGAGTATAAGGTAAAAGTTTAATTTTAAAGCCATACTCACACACTAAATTTCTAGCTTCAAACTGAGGATCCTGTCTCTGCGTGACCAACAAAATATCAACAACTTTTCTATCCATAAGACCATAACCTATTACTTGGTTTAGCTGTGGATAATCTGACATCTTATTTATTATTCCATAAAATACTTTTCTACAAGCATATTTTATTTTATTTTCATTGCTTTCCGTTTTTTGTCCCCACACTATATCGTATCCGTTTTCCCACTCTCGTATATAATCTGGAATCATTTCTGGTGGTTCTTGAAAATCACACGGGATAACTATATAAGCATCTCCTGATGCATTATTATAACAATTTACTCCAGATCTATATGGTCCAAAGTTTGTTTGATTTATAATAATTTTCACTCTCTTATCATTATTTGCGATACTTCGCATTATTTTTTGCGATTCGTCTTGCGAATCATTATCTGAAAAAATGATTTCATAATCATATTGGGGCATTTTCTCAATTTGATTACAAATAGCTTTATACATTAATTCAATATTCTCTTCTTCATTATAGCAAGGAATACCTATACTAATTTTCTTTTTCAATTTCCTATCTCCAATGATACTCTATCCATAATAAAATTATTTACAACAAAATGGTTTATAATAATCAGCAATCTCACGTATACCAGTTTTAAAATCTATCTTAGGACTATATTTCAAAACCTTCAATGTATGCTCCATATTAGGGAAAATACTAATGCCCTTATTCTCATTTTTTCGAAATTCATAACATGGATTATCAAATGCCTCTGCAATATCCAATATGAACTCTTTTAATTGCTTTGATTCTGGATGTGCAATAAAATATGTATCTTCTAATACATCTTTTTCGCAAAGCAATAATAACATTTGTCCCGCATCATAAGCACTTATATAATTCCATATTTGCTCTCCTGAAGTAAAATATGCTTTTTCACCATTTAAGAACTTGATAATTGCATAATTAACCATTGCCTCAGTGCTATCATATTTTCCATACACACTAAATATTCTAGGCCATAAATGCTTCATTCCTAACGAATGGCATAATTGCCGGCTCATCCAATATGCAGATGCTTTAGCTATAGAATATGGTACTAGCGGATTCAATTCTGCATCTCTATTAATGATACCATCAACCTTACCATATTCTGATTGCGATCCTGCTCCCACAAAAAGAGAACAGCCATACCTATACGCTAAATTCACTGCGTCTAATGTATATCTAACATTCGCTTCTTGACCATAATAGTCATATCTTCCCTCTCGTGAAGTATACCCCCAAGCGAAATGATAAAATGCATCATATCTTTCATTTCCTATATCTATATCATTATAACTTCCTAATGATGCATATATTATATTAATCAAGTCAGATTTGGGTAATCTATCAATCTTTTTACTTTCTCCATGCAATATCGCTAATACCTCATGTCCTTTGTCAATACATGCTTCAACAAAGGCTACCCCTATCATGCTTGTTGCTCCAGTGACTACTATCTTCATCATTTTCTACATTCTTATTGCAATCTTAATTGCATCCCTATTTTTCATATCATATATCGCTTGTATAATTTTATCGATTCCATCATATTCTCTAGTTACAAATATCTCTGGATTGATATATTTTTCTTTACATAACTCTAATAAGAACTCCAAACGTTCTCGTCCCCCCTTAACTAAGGAAAATTTCAATGTTTTTCCAGCCATACCTCTTCCCATTGAAAATTTGGGAATAATAATACCATCAATTTCATTCTCTGGAATATCCAAATCAGCACCATAATACATAATATTCGATACAACACCTGTTCCATATTTGCATACATCAACTGCCTGTGGAAAAGTCGAATCATCCCCCCCACATATTAATACTGCATCAACTCCTTTTGTATCCGTTTCCGATAGTATATAATTAACAACAGCAGATCCAGTAGAATTTGATAGTGGGTGCATACTCTTTGGCAAATCACACTTACATGTTTTATAATTAATCACTTCTGCACCCAATTTCTTTGCAATTTCAGTATTATCGTATCTTGATCCAACAGCATATATCTTTGAAGCTCCATAGTATTTAGCACCCATTATTGCAGCTAGACCGATTGCGCCAATACCAAATACAACAACAGAATCACCTTTTTTAATGTTTGCTTCCTCTGCTGCAGTAAATCCTGTACTTACCACATCTACACACATTAATGCTTGTATTAATGAAACACCTTCTGGAATATGAGCTAAATTTTTATCAGCGTATGGTAAGTAAAATGCCTCTTGAAAAGCACCATCTAAAGTTTTTCCTATTAAATGTCCAGAAAAATTAACTCCTGCGTGTCCAGGATTAATCGTCACGTCTTTGTGCCCCCAATCAGGCGTAGTTGCTGGAACAGCAACTATATCCCCTTGTTTAAAGTCCCTAACATCTTTACCAACCCTGACAACCTCTGCAACGCATTCATGCCCCAATGTCAAATCTTTTCTTTTTGGAGAACCTTGCCATATTGTGTGAACATCACTTGTACATGGAGAAGTATAAATAGGTTTCAATATTACTCCATGATCATCTAACAAACAGGGATAATCTTTTTCAACGTATTCAATTATTCCTCTTTCCTTTAATACTAATGCTTTCATACTAACAATACTTACCTATAGAATTATACACATCTTCGCACTAACATAATATAGATATCAGTTCCGTTATATCATCAATTACCGCTATCGGATTATATTGTTCAATACTTTCGATGGTTTTAAAGTCATACCCATACAAACAACCTAAAAACAATATTCCCGCTTCCTTAGCAGCAATAGCATCATATCTACTATCACCAATCAAAACTGTTTCATTATTATTGATATCATCACAGAATTCAAGACATTTCATTATTAGATCTGTTTTCGTATATTTTCCCTGCATATCAGTTCCATATACTTTTGTAAAATACTTTGACAAGTCAAATTTATCTAATAATGCATCTACGAAGTCTTGTCTTTTATTCGTAGCTATCGTCAGTGTATACTCTTTTTCTTTTAAATGACGCAACACATCCTCTAATCCGTCATATGGACTAGCAAGCAATACATCACCTTCCTTGTACCTATTGCGAAAGACGCTAGCCGCTTTATTAAGTTCCTCTCCTTCTATACCAAAAACCCTAACCAATGAATCCTGTATTCTTGGTCCAACAAATGATTCGAGTGTCATTTCATCAGGCATTACATATCCCATTTCGTTAATCATATACTTAACTGATGATATCATACCTTCTGATGTATCTAACATAGTACCATCAACATCAAATATAATATGTTTTATATTATTCATATCATTATTTCTCACTATTAATGAAACTTAACATTTCCTCTGTGAAATGTACTTTAGTTTTCCTTGGATTAGTAAAACCTTCTTCATTTTCATAGAACGAGTCATTTATATAATGCGTAGTAGATATTTCTTCGAAAATACATCCTGTACTTGACGAAAAACTATGCATTACATTTCTTTCTACTGTAACTACATCACCTTTCTTCAACATCTTAATATCACCGGCTAAATTAAGACTTAATGTACCATGTAAGATAACGAAAGTTTCTTCTTTCTTGACATGATAATGGTTTGGATGATTCTGACCAGGCAACACAATAAGAATTTTTTTACAATACTCCCTATTTACACAATCTATCATAGCCACACCAACCTGACGATATTTTTCAACACCATAATGATGTGATATCTCGCAACTGCTTCCAGCTGGTACAACAACATTAGCTTCCCTCAATAAGTTATTAATGTCTTTAACAACTTCGACTATACCTTTATAAGTATTGGTAATCGAAACATTTTCTTTATATATTGGCTCATTAACCTTAACGTCCTTTTGGCACACAATACTATTATACTTTGATAAATCTGACGCAACAAGTTGACCTTCTGAGCACGGAAAAGCAAGAAAATAGTCATCACTTTTCAAAACATGACCTTTCTTTAAATCTTTTTTTACGAAAATTCCTCTCTTTAAAGCTGCAAGATCTGCCTGCTCTTTCTCATGCGACTCATATCTGCCATTACAACATCCACAAATGTCATATGCTTCAGCGGCTGCTGCAAGCCATGCATCAATTTGAGATGGATTAGATGAATAACCATTTAAAGTGATTTCTTCCGTTGGAACCCCTACATGTCTTTCAAAAATAGCAGCCCCTTTTGCTACGGCTATCCTTACTGGAATAGTATTGCTAGGATCTTCATGAGTCGAAAAACCTATCCGAATATCTGGAAATGACTTCTTAAGATAGTCTACCTGATTCAATTGAAGATGTTCATTAACTGTGGGATATTCTGCTACACAATGCATCAACGAAAAGTTGATATTTCTATTTCTAAAGAAATCAACAACAGCCTTAACTTCAACCTCTTTACTTCCAGCACAACTTGCTATTACGGGTTTATTAACACTTGCTATTTTTTCTAATAGAGGCCAATCTGTGAAAGAACAACTAGCAATTTTTATATAATCATATCCTTGAGTCACTATATTATCTACAGATATCTCATCAAAAGGAGTACATATTGACTGAAACCCATTTTCTTTCAAACATTCCAAAAGCTCAGCAAATTGTTCTTGAGTCAATTTAGTATCTTTAAACCTTTTAACGTTCTTTATATCCATACGATCCTGATAATCAGGATGAATAAATGTATCGAGATTTCTGTATTGAAATTTAAATCCATAATCAAACTGTGGATATTTGTCACATATTGCTTTGATTTCGCGTATTATACGTTTTCCATGTTCAACAATTCCTTGATGATTATTTGCCATTTCAAAAATGAATAAAGGTTTCATTTTATTTATCTCCTTTTACAAGTCACTATATATCTCGTTCAATTCAGTTTCGGACAAAAATGGATACGGATTTTCTAAAACTGCTGATACTCGATTCCCATTTTCATCTAAAGAAGAAATGCATTTAGGTATTTCATCAAATGCAATATCTCCGATAAATTCACATATTGTATATTTATCTGTATTCATCACCTTCTCTAACACGCTGGGAATATCTTCATTTCGAGTAATACTGAAATAAGGAATACCATATGCCTCAGATACTTTTCGAAGATTAGGCATCGAAACACCACTTTCTGCATCGCATCCAACATGAAAACCATCAAAGTTTCTATTTTGCATAGTAGCTATAGCTGCATACCCTTCATTTCTAAAAATGAACATTTTGGCATTAATTCCATAGTGAACAATGGTTTGAAGTTCCTGGATATTAAGCTGAAGACTTCCATCTCCCTCTATCATAATAACTCGATTCTTATTTGAAGCATACCACGAACCAATAACACAAGGAAGAGCATATCCCATAGATCCAAAACCCATGCAAGACACTGTCTTTTGCCCCGCTTTATGCTTAAACGCTATATGTCCAGCAGTATTACATCTACTTGTCGATGACACAACTATAGTATCTTCCTTTTTGCAGTAGTCTGAAAGATTCATTGTCATCTGATAAAGATCAACCATATCTGATACCGTTTCCTGTTTCTCTGACAAAATAGGAAATCTCGTCTTCATCCTTCTGCAAAAATCTAGCCATTGAGTGAAATCATATTCCTTACAATCTGTAAGACTTTCATTAATATGTTCCAAGAAGTTGAATGCATGGGCATTAATTGCCACCTTATTAGGCATATCAAGCTTATTTATTTCATTAATATCAATATCAATTATATATTTCTTAGCTCTGTAACCAAAATGAGATTCACTGAATGCTGTAATCATATTATCAAGTCGACTACCAATTACAATAATCAAATCAGCACCTTGAGTAATAATATTAGAATATCTGTTGGCCTGAAGGCCTGGACTTCCAAAATAATATTCATCTTCATAGTCGTACAAATCCATAACTCTCCACGTTGTGAGAACCGGAATGTTTAACTTACTCTGAACTTTCTTAAATAGATTATACGAAGTCTTCCCATTTAGTCCCGAACCAACTATAAATAATGGGCGCTTTGAATTGTTAACATCCTCAAGCAAATCTGCAATTTTTACCTTTGCTTCTTCTGATAACCCATTCCGTTCTATTAAAATATCTGAATCATTTAATTCATCAGCTTCAAATCCCTTAAGCTTATCTGGAATGATATCAGCGTTCTGTACATCAAGAGGAATATCTAACCACACCGGACCTTTTCTTCCATGCAATGCCAAAAAAATAGCCTTCTCGAGGTGGTATCTAATATCTTCAGGATTTTCTACTGTAATAGCATATTTGGTAACAGGCTTTGCCATAGACACAATGTCATTTTCTTGAGCTCCAAACTGCCTAACGTTTCTTTTACTTGCAAAATCTGCTGTTTTGACTTGACCCGAAATAAATAAAACGGGGGTCGAATCTACATATGAAGCTCCAGTCGCCGTTAGAGCATTAGTACCACCCGGTCCAGTAGTAATTAAACAAACCCCTAAACCTCCTTTAGTGATTGCATAACTTTCGGCTGCAATAGCTGCTGCCTGTTCGTGGTGGCAGCACACATGCTCAATTTTGCTTCTTCCTAGTGCATCAACAAGGTACATGATTCCTCCACCAGAAAGCATAAAAATTTCTTTTGTACCTTCTTCATATATTCTATTCATTACATAATCTGCAACTCTCATATACAAATCCCTTTTCACATCATTTTATTTGAGGTATAATCCTCATCTATAAATCAGTGTTTACAAATAAACTAATAAGCATTTATTAATTGTTTAATTCAACTGCGCTCCATTTATTCAAATATTCATTATCTATATATACATACTCATCATACTTTTTCATATTTGGAAATATCATTCTAACCTCCTCTTCCATCTCATACGGAAATATCAAACGCTTAATATCAGTTCTGTCTTTTATTTTAGCATACAAATTATTTTCCCTATCACGACTTATATCTTCCCAATCCAATGAGTATATCATATTATCATTTGATATGCATGTACAGAGAACACTTGATCCTTTTCCTATTACAGCCGTTCCATCAGACAAGTCTCCCACCCTATCAACAAATTGATTATAAAATTCCACAGAATATGAATCCTTTTTCCTTTCCAAAACATGCCTAAAGTTAAAAATTGATTCTAACGATATAATTACAAGAATGTATAAAAGAAGTTTTCCAAAGAGTTCTTTTAATCCAAATTCGCTGACACTAGAATTCAATACACACCAATCATCAAAAGAACAGCTATCTATATAACATGCCAAAATTATTATCAGCATTGGGAGTACAATTTGCATGTTACTATAGCATACACGATTTATATAATAAGGGAACACTCCCAATCCGATAATAGCACATAAAAAAACAAAGAACCACTTATTACTATAATCACTTGACAGTATCTTTTTACCGCAAAAACAAAATGCTCCCAAAAACACAGATAAATAAATAAAGTAGAATGATACTGGTATATCAAACGGAAGTTGAAGATCTTCAACCACATGATATTCTTGAGACATAATAGGATAAACAAAATCTCTAATCGAAAGAATTTCTCCACCCACAGATACATTATATATAGCGACTATTACATATGCTACAAATATAGTAGTAAACATCTCAAATAAAGTGATCAAAACATTGCGAAATTTAGTATACGTTTTCTCATTATTTCGTAATACAAACTTACAAACGCAACAAGCAATCGCGCATACCATGCCAATTTCTAGATTCCATACAACACTTAGTGAAGCGATAATAATAACACCTCGC
Source organism: Lachnospiraceae bacterium (assembly GCA_024399135.1). Taxonomy (GTDB): domain Bacteria; phylum Bacillota; class Clostridia; order Lachnospirales; family Lachnospiraceae; genus JAILLW01. The sequence continues at coordinate 89,514 of JAKSHY010000008.1, forward strand.
CTTAACCAACTTTCTTTTGGGTTATTGATTAACTCATACAAAAAGAAAACTGTTATCGCTTGAAAGAAAAATCTATGAGGAAACAATTGATAATAGTTTCCTTCCGAAAACCCAAATAAATAAAACCCAAGAGCCAACAGAGCCAGAGAAAAGATAATATCTTTCTTGATTATTTTATTCAATATGTATGCAAACAAGACATACGTAATCCCCGCCGTCAAAGCTATTGCCAATGATATTGCATGCCACTTTGTCATAAACAAGTGAAATATTTTTACTGGAATTATATAGAATATGCCATAATGACCATATATTGAATTCACCTCGGAAGAATAAGGAATCAATCGCTCTGTAAAAAATATAGAATTAGCATACGCATCCAAGTGATACAGTTTTCCTCCTACATCTGCAAAAGGATTATATGAAAATGTCAAAAAAACAACACTAATCGAACAAATAATAACTGCAACTACTCTGACACAATTCACCCTTAAATCTTCTTTAGAAATTTTATACAAAATAACATTAACCACTGTCGCAAGCAATAGAATATATAAAGGGAGCCATAACGTATGACGAAACAACTGATCTGTTTGCATGAATTGAGTGTATTTATCTTCCATCATCACCGACAGCAGAATGAATGTGTAAGAAATGAGATAAAACACCAACAATACGTATTTATTATAAGGTTTGAAACTCTTTTTTCTCTCACGCAAATAATGCACCGCAAAAAAAACTATAGTAGAAACAATAACCGCCAATCCATACAGAATTATGTTAGGAAGACTAACGTCAGATATCTTTCCCATTGAAATTACTCTTGAAATTAACATTCCTAAAAACAGAACAAGAGTGGACACAATAATTGATTGTAAGATTCTATCATTATTCCATCGTTTATCAGTATTCATCCCAATTTTCCTCGACTCGATAATAAACTAGCTTATTTATTATCCCAAACCTTCCACTTTGCTTCGCCATTCTTCCACATTGATTCCAGCATGTTCTTTTCTCGCATAGAATCCATACACTGCCAAAAACCTTCATGCCTATAACTCATTAATTCACCTTCTTTAGCCAGCCTTTCTAGTGGTTCTCTCTCCAATATTGTCATATCATCTTCAAGATAATCAAATATCTCTGGTTCAAGTACCATATACCCGGCATTAATCGGTATCTCTCTATTATCCTTCTTTTCTCTAAAAGACCTAACTGCACCCACATCCGAAATATCAAGTACACCTTTTTCCTGCTTCTGCACTACTGCGGTCAGTGTTGCCTTTTTACCATGATTTTCATGAAACTTTACCAATTCATTGATATTAACATCACATACACCATCACCATATGTCATCATGAATGTTTCATTTCCAACATACTGCTGTATCCTTTTAATCCTTCCGCCAGTCATTGTATTATAGCCTGTGTCTACACAAGTCACCTTCCATGGTTCCGTTGTTGAATTGTGAATCTCCATCGACACACCATTACCGTTTTCTGACGTTTTTTTAGTAAAATCAAATGTAATATCAGAGTTGTACAAAAAATAATCTGCGAACCATTCTTTTATCATATGTTGTTTGTATCCGCAGCATATAATGAACTCATTAAATCCATAATGCGAATATTCTTTCATTATGTGCCATAAAATAGGCTTACCTCCTATTTCGATCATCGGTTTAGGGCGATATTCACTTTCCTCCGATATACGTGTGCCCATTCCTCCTGCAAGTATTACTGTTTTCATTCGACAACTCCTATTCCCCTAGTGCAACATCACTTAACTCATAATATGAATAAGTATATGCAGTATTATACATATATACATACTCTTTTACAAATTCATAACAACTAGGGATATACTTTTCATTTATCTTTGATACTAGTATATATTTGCACTTATTATTCTCTATCATTTCCTTTAAATATAACAAAACTTCATTTGAAGCATCTGGCATATCCGATGTTTCTATTTTCGGATCAAAGCCAGCATATGCACATACTTGAGGCATCCCTTCTCCTATGCATAATGTATCTTCCGAAATACTATAAAGCATTTCTTCAGCAAACTTTTCAGCCTCTTCTGTTTTCCATATGCTTGCTTCTACTCTTGAATATTTCGTTGGAAGTGAACTCATTGAATCAATACTAAGTCCGACCAAGATGATAATTGCCACATAAAATAGAATACTATTCAAATTACTTTCCATTTGTTTAGTAGAATGAATTCGGGAAAAATAATCTGCTATAGCAGCTATCACCAAGATACCAATTACTATAAAAATATGATTTGTAAAGAAGTTATCGTGTGAAACGTGATAAAAATAGCTTTCAATTCCTAAGATAGAAGAAACAAAAATCAGTATTTCTTTTTCTGTTAATTCTCTTTTAATAAGTCTGATCACTCCAACACTTATGACAGCCATAAATATTATAAGAAAAATAAATCCACCTTCAAATGCACCATTGTACTGACGCGTATATAAAGATTCACTTATATTCTGAAAAACAGAATTTCCATCTATACCTTCAATACTCGAATTTCTAATGAAGGGAAATAAAAATACTCTCACTGGAGTAGCAACATCACCAATGAAAAAATTATAATTCCAAAGAACAATATATGCACCGAAAAAAGCTAGGAAAACAAATATTAATTCTTTAAATAATGTAATCCCTTTCCAACCTACATGTTTGCAGGCCTGATAGCTATCACATATTATCCATACTATCAGCCCTATTATGCCAATTTCTAAGTTCCACAATAAGTTAAGTGACATTGCCACCCAGCATATGGCTCGAATCCACTTTTTTTCTTCATATTTCACCAAAAAAAAGCAACATAACAAAGGAATCATCTGTGCTAATATTCTGTGGGGGAACCCTTGATAATATACCTCATATGAATGATGACCGATCATCACGAATCCCGGAACACAGGATGCTAAAACTGCCAAGAAAAATATGAAGTCATTGCGAATCAACACATTCAACAAGTAACAGATAATACCATAAGTCAACGCTCCAACTAATGCTACACACACAGTAACAGCAATCCATTTATTGTGAACAAAAAAATTAACTAATTTCACAGGAATAACGTAAAAAATTCCATATCTGCCGTATATGGAGTTCATAGTATCTGTATAGGGCACACCTTTACTTGCATTGATTATTGATGTTGTATATGCATCAATATGAAGCAAATTCATATTCTCTTCACTACCTCCAAAAATGTTAGGATTGTAAAGAAAAATTCCCTGAAGATACATTACAAGAAATGACAATGAAACTCTGATTAATTTGCTCCAGTTTTTAGCTAAATTATCAGAATATGCAAGCTGAATAGCAAAATAAGAAATAATAATTAGTAATACAAAATAAACATATGCTGGAACCTGATGCCTTGCATAGTTCTTTACCTGAAATGAATCATATTCATATTCGTATATATATGAACACACAGCCCATATAAGGAAAAGAAAGAATATAACATTTCTCATCTTTCTCGGCACAAGACTGCTAATACCAGTATAAAAACTATCATTAATTAAATAATACTGGCCAAGATAAGTTGCTAAGAATATAAACAATCCACCAAAATAGATAACTGAATTGGAACTAAGAAACATTGGTGACAATAATAACCATATGAACATTCCTATCGCGGAAAATATGCAATATATGCCATTCTCTTCTTTCATTCCTCTGTTCTCCTATTAATTATCTAAGATAGTTTTCCAGTCAATACTAAATTCTTTTTCCAAATTTGACAAATATATTTCGTTCTGGGAATTCTCCACGTTCCCATCACATAAACCAAATGTAACATCATCAATCTGAATTGGTTCTATATGCTTCGTCTTCGCCCATACTGTCTTCGTATGAGTAACAATTTGGACACATTTTAACCATATATCATCATTTCGTTTAGACAGACTTGTAATTTTTTCAATATCAAAAGTCTTTTCATCTAATACATGTGGCGGATACAAAACTCCACCAACTCCTGTAGCTAATAATTCATATGAAGGTTTCTCTATTGATGTACATAACCAATCCCATGAATTGTATGGATATAAAGAACCATCTTCATTAACAAGAATTCTATGGACACGTTTTGCAGAAACAGCATCCGGATAAAGCTGATATGATTTATATAACTCTTCTATTGTTTTTTTATGATACAAAACATCATCATCAATTGTGATAACTATTGCGTCTGGGTTTTCTGTTATAGCATGAAGATATTTTTTATGACATTTTAAATCATATTCTCTTCTCTCAATTTCAAGTCCATATTCTTTCATTTTGATGAGGCTTTCAGGTATTTCATCTAAATCAACCCACTCATCAAGATATAGAATTATTCTATTAGGCTTCACAGTCTGGCGCATCATACTCTTAAGCGTTAAATAAAGAGTCCCTAATCTAGCCGGATAACTAGTCAGCGAGACTATAATTGGTATTTCTCTTTTTTCTTCTGTAACCAAACTAATTGATGTCATTTTCTCTAGTTTATTCGTCACGAAAGCAGTTTTCAATTTTCTAACACGCCTTTTTATGAACGGTTTGTTCATTATCTTATCAATTAATTTTTTCATTAATAATATCCTTTACAACTTTATTTTTTACTAATACCATCTTTCAGAGTGTCTTTCGTACGCCTTATATATTGTATCATTAATTTAAAAGAAGGTGTCCTATTAAAAATCACCACATTCATGATACTGGAGACTACTACGCAAATCCCTCCTCGTTCAATCAATCCCACAACATTCATCGGACACAGATCACATAAGAAATATATGAGATACATTTCACTTCCCCAAATCATGAGATTAATCATCTGACGCATTACATATTTTACTACAGGTTCTGATATATACTCTGAATAAACAACTCTGACTCTTCCTATCCAGAATCCCATATGTCCTATGACTGTTCCCATTATAATTCCGGCAACACCGAAGAATTGTGCCAGAATTACAGAAAAAACAATATTCAACATAGCAGCAAGAGCTATATACCATTTATCCAATTCATATTTTCCGAATGCCTGTCTATAAAAGCACACAAATTTGTGATTATAAGCAACATATTGATTCACTGAAAAAGCAAGGGCGTACATAGTACCTATCACATACTGTTTTCCGAATACAACAGATATAAAAGGATTCAACAGGCAAAAAAAAGAAACTGAAACGAAACAGGCAATGAAAAAACTAACTCTGTCAAACATGCGAAACAAGTTCTCTCCTTTGCTCTTTTCCTCTGAATGCACATAATTTCCTATTGATTGTTGAAAAGGATTTAATATTTTATTAAAAACATTATTAACATATCCTGAAATTAGATTATAGTTCGATAACAATCCAACCTTAGATATTCCTAGGAGTGCAGAAATCAAAATACTATCCGTTCCACCATATATCGCACCACATATTTTTTGAAAAATGCTGTTCTTAATATCTTTAAAAATACCTAATTCATTAATATCTTCCCTGGTAATCTTAATATTGCTCTTTAGATACGAATATTCATGATTAACCTTCCTAGCTACCCATAAGTTAGCCAGAACATTACACAACACTCCCACAAGAAGATATATAATATAATTTTTAAGAAGCAGTATTACTACTATCCTTACTACGTTCGAAACCATTGTGCAGGCTGTGTCAATTTTAACAATTTCAACCTCACGCATGGTTGCTGCGAACATAACACGTTTGTACGCCAGAAAATACGAACAGAGTTGAACCAACATCTGGATAATGAAAATAGTATATACATATGACCAATCTAATGAGTTGTCTCTAATAATGTATCTAAGAAATGGTATAAGTATTAATCCTACTGCAGCAATGCCAAATCCTATTATTCTATACAGGAACTTATATACAGACATTAATCGCGCTATTTCGATCTCATCATTTCTGGCAATTGCAGGATACATCCTATATAAAATAATAGATCCTACACCAAGATCTGCTATCGATAATATAGCGAAAATATCTGAGAACAGCCCTTCATATCCTAAATATTCAGTTGGTAAATATACTAAAAAGTATTTTCTAAGTACTACAGCTAATATAGCAATCAATAGATATGAACCTACAGAAGAAAAACTATTTAGTAATGTGTTTCTAATTCTCATTTGCTTAACATATACAAATATTTGAACATTCTCTTTAATCTACAGTTTCTTACATCTTTTGAATAAGCAGAATAATTCTTACACTCCTTCAAATCGCCAAGCATCTTTATATGGTAATCAAAATAGTTAATTACCAGCAATTTCTCGCTATACTTAGCGAACTTTTTCTGCTTATCCATTTGTCGATAATATGTATGAAATTCCATCATCAAAATATAATCATTATATTTTTCATCTTCACCATTTCGATGATAAAATCTTCTAGTATTTTTAAAGCTATTTACTATATCAAAAATGTGAAAATCCATGGCATGCGTCATACTGGTTGGCACATGTCTCCATCCGTATAAAACTTTATTCGTATAAGCTATTCTTCTACAACACAACATATATTTGAGGAAAAAGTTCGTATCCTGACCGATATTAACATTTCCCCAAAATACATGATGATTCTTTATTATATCTGCTCTAAATAATTTATTTGGCGGAGCTGGCATTACTTTTAAAAAATCTGAAAAATCTGAACTAGTACCATCTTCTTCAAAAAAAGTTAATGTTCCTATGGACTTTCCTTCAACATCTATTTCATCCATATTTCCTATTACTAGATCAGCATCATCTTTTTTCATCTTAGACACCATTGTTTCAACGGTTTCTGGATATGCTATGTCATCAGAATCGAGAAAATAGTAATACTCACCTCTGGCATGCTCTATTCCTCGGTTTCTAGCCATAGAGGCATTAGCATTCTCCTGAAAAAGAACAGTAACCTTTTCATACTTTTCTTCATATGCCTTAATAATATTTATAGAATTATCCGTAGAACCATCATCCACAACTATAATCTCTGTGTTTTCATATGTTTGGTTCAAGGCAGAATCTATGGTTTTCGCTATAAACCTTTCCTCATTATAATTAGGTATAATTATTGAAACTAATGGTTTCATATCATATATCCTTTCTTTTGTATGCAACTTTGTATAAATTAAATAAGTTGTATTTTATTAAAATATATTGAATATAATACTTCTTTACTCCTGAAGCCTTAAGATGCTCCAATATTGTGTCCTTCACATCTTTTTCATTAATCAATCTATGAAAATCAAAATTATTTTTGGCACATAGATTAATTACATGAGAGTAAAGAAAACCTAAATATTTTCTAAAAAAGAGCTCATATGTAACTTCATCACTGTGATTATGAGCAAATGTAGATACAGCTTTTGCTACAGTATAATAGTCTTTAACAACTGAAAAATCATTTCCGTTTGATACCGAACCCTCATGCCTAACATAATGATAGAACGTGAGATTAATTGCTGACATTTTCTTGGCATACCAGGTAGCTCGAATAACAAAATCCATATCCTCGTATCGCACTCCCTCTATCATGCGAATTTTGTGTTCGTTTAAAAACTCTCTTCTATAAACATTTTCACATAACGAGTAGGATACTATCCCTTTTTGTAAACATTCCTTCCCTGTAAACACTATATCTTCTTCACATAAATAATCTGACTTAATTTCTTTCTCTCCATCATTCAAAATGAAATATGCTCGAAGAAGATCAAGTGATTTTTCTTTTGCCTTATTGTATATATTTTTTAATACATTCCTTTCGAGATAATCATCAGAGTCCAAAAAAACAATATACTCGCCCGTGGCTACATCCAACGCTTTATTCCTTGCGGCGCCCTGACCTTTATTTTCCTGATTAATTATAATGAATCGAAAATCACTCGCATACTTATCCAGTATTTTCCCAGATTCATCTATACTTCCATCATTCACGAAAATAAATTGTACGTCATCTAAATCTTGCTCAAGCAGTGAATCAATACACTTCTGTAAATATTTTTCTGAATTATATACTGGAACGATTACTGAAATTTTCTCCATAGCAATTACCTCAATAACGCTAGTAGTTCCTTTCGATATTTATCTACAGAGGTCTTCTTAGTTAAATTATTAAGAAGATTGTCTCTTCCTCGCCTTCCCATCATAAAGGCATCCTCTTTAGTAATATTATGTATGTATTCTAGTAAATTGTTGCGAAGAGCCTCATTATCACCAGGTGAAGATACCAAACCAGAGTCTGTCTTTTCTATGATATTTCTGATTTCAGTATCCTTCTCGAGTGATGCTAATACAGGTTTTCCAATAGCAGCAATTCCATAATACTTACTAGGGCAACTTACACCCTTTATTCCCTTTGCATTCATGCATATATGAACATCACCTGCATTAAGACTATATACCAGTCTTTCTTTATCCTGATACGGAATGAAGATAACATTATTAGCCTCATGTTCAATTGCGAATTTTTCTAGTTTTTCTTTCAATCCACCATTTCCAACGAAAGCAAATATTACTTCTCTTCCATCAGATGCTTTAATTTCTTTTGGCAATGAGCATATTACTTCAAACAATGCTGGCAAATCATAATATAATCCCAAATTTCCTGAATACATAAATACGAATTTATCCTTAAGCCCATACTTTTGCATGAACAAATCAACTTCGATATTTTTATCATCCAAAGGATATATTTCTTCTTCATTAATCCAATTGTTTATCACTGTGTATGGTGGAGCCTGTTTATTGGTGAACCTGTTTTCAATTGTTTGTGCCAAATCACATCCTACGGTAACAATCAAATCTGCTTTTTTACAGCTTCTCATATCAAATTTCTTAAGAAACCATATTAATAGTTGATTATTACTATATTTTACAGATTGAATCTGCTCCGGATTAAAGTCTTGGATGTTGTATACAAACTTGGCATTTTTTCTTTTCTTTCCATAAACGCCTAACATTCCTCCCAAAATAGGTGGCTGGCTAATCGAAAAGACAATATCCTGTTTACCTATCTTATTAGTTACTCTTCTTGCCCTAATAAAATATCCCATAATATTCCAGACACGGCTAATCTTACTCGTCTTAGCGAACTCAGGAACACGTACCCTGACTACCTGTACGCCCCGAACGTTTTGCTGATAATATCTGTATATTTTGTACTTATCATCAATCATTCCATTATAAGATGGGACAACAGAAATAACTGTAACCTCAAACGTAGAACTGAGTCCTTCTGCTAATTCTGTTAGAATTTGACCAGTTGATGCAACATCAGGATAATAATAATGGGCATATATAAGCAGTCTAGGTTTATTGCTAGCGATAACTCCTTTTCTCATTTTTTTATTTTCAACAAAAGTATCCTTAACAAATTTAAAATTAGTTGAAATATATCTTTTAAATAATCGCTTTGGATCCTGAAGTAGTCTATATAACCATTCTAAATATAGTCCCTGAAGTAATTTAGGCGCTCTTTTGATCGTTCCAGCATGAAAGTCGAAACCCGCTCCAACACCTATCATCACCCCATGAACTTTTCCCTCATTCATGGCCATCCACTGCTCCTGCTTCGGAGCTCCTAAACCAATCCAGACAAAATTGGCCTTTGATGAATTAATCTTCTGTATATATTTTTCATTCTCTTCTTCAGGCATCTCATCAATTTTTTGGTAATATTTCGGAGATAACATCCCTACAATATTAATGCCTGGATATCGTTTCTTTAAGTTATCCTCTAGCTTTTTTAATGTTTCTTCAGAGCTTCCAAAGAAAAAGTGTCTATATCCTTTTTCACTAGAAATAGCGAAAATTTCTGTCATTAAATCAGGTCCTGCAACTCTGTCAGCTTGAATGTACCCTCTTTTCCTGCTTACATATGATAATGGTTTTCCATCAGGAAGAGCTATTACTGCGCCATTTTGAATGTTTCTATATTTTTCATTTTGACTGGCCATAACTGTTGTGTGAACATTAGAAACGCATATATATTTTCCTGATAAGTCATCTATATTTGAAGTTAGAAAATCTACTGCATTTTTCATATTTGTTACCGCAATATTAGTCCCTAATATAGAGCAAGAAGGCATTCTACTAACATTGCCTTCACTAATAGGCGTTTCAATACATACTGTATTAAGTTTTTTTAAATTTAGGAGAAAGGAGAATAATAAAAAGCCAAGAAATGTTCCCCATAGCAACGAGCTTGCAACACCTCTATAGTATTCTATTATAGGATTAATCCAATCAGCCCTGGCTACTTTTACACCATTTGCCAACTTACCAACAACTAAGCTGTCAGATATTTCAAGTTCTTCATACATATCCTCTGAATAAACAAAAAAATTGTCTTCTTTTTTCAAATTGCTCGACACAAGATATATATGGCTAGGAATAATCCACGAATTGACAAATAGAAAACATGCTACCCCCCCAACTAAAAGTGCTGGAAATACACATTTAATATAGTTAGTTCCACCAAAATACCAGTTGATTTTATTTTTTAAATTATATATCCAACCAACACCAATACCTCTACAGCCACACGTTACAAGTGAAATTTTCTTTGTTAAACTTGAAGTTTTGATATTAACAAAATAAGTGTTAAAAAGATAATCTCCTATAAAAAACAAACTAATATTTTTGCAAGATAGATTTGATATATATTGTTCAGTTATTCCTGAAACTGCAATAGCAAACATTATGGCAAATTCTTTTTTTCTGCCTTGCTTAAACAATGAACTCATTGTCATTAAATAACCTATGACAAAAAACAAGAATATTATTATTCCATGATAATGAACTGCGTATGAATATGAGCTGTCCAAGTTCATTCCTAATGACGATACTTCAACGTTACTTCCAAAAAGAGAAGGCGAAATAACCGAAAAAACATCGTGTGCCATACGTAAACGTTGATTAATTATACTATTAATATAATCCGCAACTTTTCCAGATAAAACACTTTGGCCAATCAGAGGAAAAAGAAAACAGATGGATGTTAGTATTAAAATAACTTTTTCAATCCATAGCCATTTCTTTTTTGAAGAAAAAATGACATCTAGAATAATTAATAATAAAGTGACTATAAGACCTGTGTAGCTGACTGAATATATAAAAAAATACAGATTAGCTAATAATAATCCTACCCTCAATAGTTTCCTTCGCTTTCCTGTAGAAGAAGAACAAAGCAACATTAATGAAGCACAAACAAAGAAGGTAGCATGAAGGACATTCGGATGCGTAAATCCCAACGAATATCTAAATAATCCATATCCAAACCCTACTTTTGTCTGCCAAGCTATATACCCAGGATAAAAACCAAGCAATGCTCTTATCACAGTTAACACAAAGAGGCCTCCAAAAATAGTTAGCGCAAGTTTGATGACTCTATTTGGCTCAACATTTTTCATTCCAATAAGCAATGCCAGATTTACTAAGACTTCGACATGACCATTGTTATATACAATATACCCTCCAATCATGAACAGAAAAATTATTAGTATCCATTCAATAATACTATTTTTAGTTATCATTATCTTCAATACAGCTATTGAAAAACCAATTATTATTGCAAGAGAAAAAGGCCATTGGCCTTCACCTAACCCAATTGCCTTAGAACCCAAAAAGAATAATATCATTAAATAATATAAAAACTCATCTATAGAAATTGTCTTTTTCATATCTTACCTGTTTAAAACTATTTTTGCCCTATTAACAGTAAAACCACCAAAAGAAAATGCTTGATTATCAATTACACAATCGTTTTTCATCAGTTCATCATATATACCATTATCTAATTCAGAAACATAAAAATAATACCCATTATCAATGTTTGTCTCTAACATTTTTTCATAAGAAGAAATATTACACACTCGTAGTAATGATGAATTTTCGTTTGGTATTATTACTCTTTTAGCATTCTTTCTATCCCAGTATTCTGTAACAATCACCCCATCTTTTGCAATATTATAAGCATCAACATAGTTCCCATCAAAATACCAAGACCAATCTTTTTTTATTTGAGGAAAGAATATCACATCTTCCTTATCATCAACAATCTCTTTAATTGCTAAATTCAAGGCTTTATCAAAATATGTGTATTGAAAATTATAAACCATTGTGTCACTGAAAAACTCATCATCTGTGGAAATCATCACATTATTCCCAACATTATAATTAGTAAATAGCATTTTTGTAAGAGGATCTATGGTCATAAAGCAAGAAATCATCTGTAAAAAAACTATCAATGAGCCTACCAGATATACATATTTCTTTTCTAGGAAACTAAGCCCATAAATTCCCAATATAATTAAACAAAAAAGATGGCCTCCCATATATCTTGCATGATTAACAGTTTCAAACGAACAAGAGAATATTACAAATGTTATATCTGAAATAGCAATAGTATAGAGAATAGTATTTGGTCTTTTACTTTTTTTTGTGCATAAAACTAATGCAACTATAAATAACGCAAAATAAATCCACAAAAAATCTAAAATATAAAATACTTTTAATTTTGACACTATATAATTTACATTTATTATAAAATCACCATTTCCCCCCCAATTAGGTAGATACATATATATGAACAACCATACAAGACCTATTAGTAGCATTCCATACCACTTTTTCTCTTGTAAAAGTGTTGTCCATTTTTTTTTCTCTATTCCTTTTTCTGCAACCAACGTCCCTAAACACAAACCAAAATACTGTACGAATGCAGTTTCTTTGGTAAAGCACATTACTGTCGCAAAAAAGAAATGAAAAATCCATTCTCTTGATAACAATGTGTAACTAACAATGGGCATCAAGTAAAATGCCCATTGATCATAGAAATTATATCCTATCATTCCTAGCATTAATGGTGAAGTTGCATACATAAGCGTAAAGACAATATGAACAAACATACTTTTCTCTACGAATAATGTCTTTATTAGTCTATATGTTGAAAATACACCTAACAGAAAAAAAATTAAATTACCAACTGTCATTCCTAAAAGAGTATCTCCAAATATAATATCTAGAAAAGCATTTATACCGCAATATGCTTGTGATATATGTCCGAAAGCAGAAGTACTATAAAAACTAAATATCTCATCCGAATGAATATTTAGCATAAATTTATATAATAATGAACCATCCCATCTTGGTTGAATAATTCCAATAACTGTACGAATTATTAAAAAGCCCAACAAGACAACAAGGATTCCTTTCGATTCCTGTATCGAATTTATTATATTATTTAGATTTTTCTTTACGGAATTATGAGTGACTTTTCGATAATTATGGACATTAATCAGCGAACTCAATAGAAATGTTGATGATATTATGATCAACGAATACCAATATCCTCCTTGTGGATATTGGTCAAAAATATCCTTCCTTGCACTAGCCAGACCGATAAGTAACGAAACAGAAAAATGCAATATAGATTTTTGTACCATAATAGATATATTATCAGTAACAATGAAACAATAATCTGATGAACAAATGCAAAATAAAAAGAATACTAAAGCAAAATCATACCAATGCCTAGACAATCCTGAATTTAAATGAATTGTCCAGGCACCCATCATTGTGAAAAAACTCAAGAAAGCGAACGCTAATAGTACACTTCCAATTATTTCAATTTTATTTACTTCTAATCTTCTGATTTTTTTTATCATTATTAAAAAATCTCACTTTCCAAAAACTAGGTGAGTAGAGCTTCCGAGGTATTATCGGCATCCCTGATTTTATCAACAACTTTATCTGTTCCACTTTAACTTTAATTTTCATATTAGATTTTAATGTTAAATACATACGCCCTAATGATGAAATATCTAAATCACACATTTCTTTTTTAGACAATCGCTCTTTTAAAAATTTATATCTTTCAATCATTTTTATAGAAAAGGTCAAGTTTTTATCATCATCCACCTCAACCGTCATGGATTCATCATTCTCCGTAACGCAATAGACCGAACAATTTATTGCTTCCACCTTTCTAGCATAATAAGCTGTTTTGCAAGAAAACATAACATCCTCTGCGCATCTTCCCTCATCAAAAAAAATGTCATTTTCAATAACCAATTTTCTTCTGATTATCTTTGACCAAGGGGGAGTAAATCTATACTTCAAAGCATTCAAATTTTCATTATTCTCATTTTCCACATATCTTTCAAGATAGTTAGAAAACTCTATATGCCTTTTCCCTAAAGCACCCTCTTGATTGGAGCTTGTAGGGTTAAAATATACTATATCAGCAGCATCATTTTGAGTTTCACTCACTATACATTCAAATGCATTTGGCATGAAATAATCATCTGCATCAGCAAACATAAGCCATTCACCATGAGATTTTTTGATACCAATATTTCTACTGATTCCTGCACCTTTTTTCTCTGTTTCGTTAGTAAAAAACCTAACATACGGAAACTTCTTTTTACAAACATCCATTTCTTGTAAATGCAAGTTACTCCTATCATCAATAACAATTATTTCAATATCATTTCTATAGGGTATTGTTTTTAGGAGACGTTGCAATAAAATTGGCGAATTATAATGAGGAACAATTATAGATAATATAACAACACCTTCTCTATCATTATCCATTATCTTTAACCTATCTTTCATCTAATCTTCTAATCACTCTAGCTGGATTTCCAGCAATAATAGAATCAGGTGCAAATTTTCCACAAACTACAGAACCAGCTCCAACTACACACCCATCACCCAGTTCTGTGCCTTTTAAAATAATACTATTACATCCAATAAAACAGTTTTTTCCTATTGTAATAGCTTTTGATGGAATCAGCTCTGACATATCTCCTCCATCCTTTCTTGACATCAGACTATTTCTTGTTTCCCATTCAATTGGATGAAAATCATTATCAAGGATTTTAGTATTACCACCTATACAAGAATTATCTCCTATTACAATTGATTCTCTAGCATAAATTGTGGCGCCAGAGATGCCAACATTATTTCCAATACATATTTTAGCGCCCTCAGATCGCGTTACAATAATTGTTCTTTGATATAATCCAACTAGGTTAGACAAAAAGGAACTCTTAATCACACAATTCTCCCCAATAGAAATTGTAGAATTAGCTTTTCTGTAAACAAAAGGAATTCCTTTTAATAACAACTTTTTCCCACATTTTATGCCCTGCATCCTAATGAAAAGTTTAAAAAAATTACTATTCATCCATTTTTTCTCCATAAACATCTGGTTTTTCATCCAATTTTATTAATAACTCGTCTCTATTGGTAAAATATGTATATCCTACATACTTGTCAGGAGATTCATTAAAATAAATAGTTCTTTCTCTTTTATCTCCTTCATTCCATTCGAATATAGATTTACCAAAAGCAGAAGTGTCAACTTCTATTAATTTCATAATCGTAGCCTGAAAATCTGCTTCAGAAATAGGAGAATTGAGAATCTCAATTTTGGTATTGCTTTCATTTGGTAACTTAATAAGAAAAATAGGTTGTGGATCTTTCCCTGCAAAAGACCACATCATACCATGATCAGCCGTGATTATTATAGTAGAATCGTCATATATTCCAGCTGCTTTAATTTTTTCAAGGTATAAATCTATAAAATCATGACATTGTTTTAAATCATCAACATTCTTCGCATCATGAGCCCCAAAAGTATGAAATATCGTAATCTGCTTACCCACATCTTTTGAAAGAGATATTCCATCCTCAGACAAAACTCTTGATAAATGCTCCAAATGATCATCAAAGGAATTGGCATAACCATTAATATCCTTAAAATCTCCAGTAACTTGTTCAAAATACGGTTTCAAAAAATATGGAGAAAATTTATATAACGAAGCCTTAGTAAAGTGAACTAACAACCTTTTCCATCTTATTTGACCTTCTGCATACTCTATATTGTCAATTTTGTCCGCATTACACACCAAATTACCATAATTTAGACCTGCATTAGATGCGTACACATTAAACTTCCAACCTTTTTTATGCATTTGATCAAAAAAAAGTGTGGATTTGTCAGATGTCCAAGCTTGCGTAGTATAGTTCTCAGGATTATCAGAATCAAAATCAAAAGGAAATCCCGTTATCATCGCTGTAACTGTAGGATACGTTCTGTCATACTGGCTATCACAATTATTATAATATGTAAAATCCTTTAAATTGCATAATATACTCTCATCATCATTGATGGCTTGTTCGAACATTCTATTTCCATAAGAATCAAGAATCAAAACAATAATATTCTCATCTTTCGCCAATGTATACTGATTTTCAGCCGAAAGTTGATATGCATCATTTGAACCTTTAGGAACAGTAATTACCATTGATGCTATAGCAACAAGTTGGATTAATATTAATATTAAGCATGTCATCTGACATGTTTTATTCCATTTACTGCGAAATATAAACAGTAATATTGAAATAATTGCAACCACCACCAACCACTCAACAAAATTAATTATCATAGTTGAGTGCATAGAATTCCAATCCATCGGTCTTCCATCTTTTCTCGACAATTCTCTATTAAAAAACATATATTGTATATATGACGATACAGCGACTGTAAAGATTATACGAGTTACAATATTTGAAAGTTTAGTTGGAATAGCCACCAATAATATGAAGCCTACTATTAAAAAAACTGTAGAAACAATTCCTTCAATAGTTAAAACTGTCCAAAAAGAAAAATTAAAATCCGCCGGCGATGCTGCATATGTTTCCAACGGACCTAATATTCCAAACAAAACAAAACTTAGTAAAAGGACAGAAGTTGAATTGAGAATTTTATTTTTTTCTAAAAAAAGCATTATTTATTATATTCTTTCATACGTTTTTTTAATATTTTAAAATCTGTCAGAGCTTTGATTCCGATTTTAAATATCTTCCTGAAATTAACTGAATTTTTACCCGCCGTTCGTGGTTTGAATGAAATTTCTTTAAAAGTCGCCTCTTCCTTAAAATATACCCAGAATGTTGTTAGCATTATATTCGGTAAATTATAATCTTCATCGAACATATTTATATATTTCTTCAACACATCAACATTCATTAATCTAAACGGAGCGTTTGCATCTGGTATTCTGACACCATAATATAATCTCAATAGCATACACACCACCTTTTCAACGAAAGCTCGTCCTTTTCCATCTCCTCTAACTGTTCTGTTTCCAAATTGTCCAGAATACGTATGTCTGTCATCCCAAAAATCTGCAAACTCTTTTGGATTAGTCTGTCCATCTGAATCTGTTTGAAAAACAAAATCTGCTCCCATTGAAATAGCGTATTTATATAATGCTATTACTTTAGGCCCATGCTGCTTTAATGTATCTGACACTATTTCGAGTTTAGGATATTCCTTTTTCAATTTTAGCAGGATATCATGCGTTTCATCTTGGCTTCCACCATCTGCTATTATCAATCTGGAATTATCTGCTTTATCCTGAAGTACAGGATACCAAGTTTTAATAACTCCTTCTATGTTATCCTTCTCGTTATATGCTGGCATAACAATACACAATGAATCCATGGCTATCCTCCATATTATAATTTGCTATAATATTGCATTCTATATCATTATGATGATACCATACTAAGTAAGGCTTTTCAATTTAACGTACTTCTAGAAAGTGAACCAAAATGAATTATTTAAGAATTAAATCAAAAAAATCACTGATATTAGATTTCATGAGTGCAAATGCATTTGTCTTCAACTACATGAAAAGAATCCATGCAGCGGATTGCATCTGGACAATACTTAGCTATACAAGATGATATCCACCTTGCTCCGTCTGCAGTTATATATTTAATAGATGCACGTTGTGCTTCTGTTAAACTTTCAAAGAACTTTGATAATACATCTGCTCCATAACCAGCAGATACCCATATAGCTTTACCTGTATCATGGTTAACAACTACTGTGAGATACTTGTGTCCTTTACGATAACTGGTTTCATCAATACTGATAGAAACAAGGTTATCGAAACGACTTGCTGGCCTTTTGACGGATGAACATTTATAACAATATCTGATTCATCATCAAAGGTTTTAATGTCATCTATAATTGTGTGCTTGACGTTTAGGATGCCAGCGATTATTCTTTTCTTAAGCATACATCCCTAAGTTATTCATTTTTTTCGTAAAAAATCATAACTTAGGGATGTATGCTTTTTCAATGTTTATATAGTATTGAAAGCTATTTTACTTTCACACATAGTTTATAAGAGTCATATTTTTAATAAAATTTTATAGAAGTTACTACTCATTAGTTTTCCTCATTTTGGGTATATTAATATTGAAAATCTAGATTCTTTGATAGATACTAACTGGTTCGTCATCTCCATACTCTTTTTCAAAAACTAACATATAATCATGCGATGACAAAAACGACTTAATATCTTCATCATATTGTTGCCGCAATACTATAAGTTTAGGAAGTTCTTCCTCCATTTGCTTCCAGTAATCATCCATAATATTCTTATCAATTTTACCAATTGGAAACTGATATGAATATTTTGTTGCATGTTGCCTATTTGAAACCAAATATATAACATTCCAATTTCCATACACTGAAATTGTATCGTCAGTATACGTGCTTTTCAAAATGTAATCAGTTACATCAAGTACTCTCTCTGATTTCTTTTCGTTATTTCTATATAATATTTTCAGTAAACACCATTATCAAAAAGATAAACATCCTTATATTGTTCGTCATTAAATATGCATGCCCATAAAGATCCACTTGTCTTTCCACCAACAAGATATTTACATTTTGACAAAAGAAGTATCTTTTTAATATAAACCTGCGCAACATGTATAGAATCATATGACATAATTTTTTCGTGAAGAGGTACTTTTTCAGAATATGAGTCAAAGTGGATATCCTCATCAAATTTCACAATTCGGTCACCATAATAGTTTAAAAATTCACTGTAAATAGAATTATCCTCTGTAACCAAAAATATTTTCAAATCATGCTCTTTAATGTATTCATCACATTTTTCAATTAATTGAGAAGCTGATGGTTGAATATGATGATTTTTAGGTTTTAAAGCATTATAATCAGTTCCTCTCGCATACACCCCTATACAATCTGAAATATTCATATCCATGGCAATTCTATCTAAATTATCTGTAATGTCTGGAGAGAATCTGAACAAACTATCAAATACCTTTTTCTTTTCCGAGTATAAGCCAAAATCATATTGTGTAAACAAATTGTTTACCTCATATTCCGGGGGAGAATATCTAGAAAGAATTTTAGGTGGATTTAAATCAAGATACTTCTCATCAAATTCTGGTGGCTGAGAAAAAAAAGCCTCCCATGGATTTTTCTTTCCCTTTAGCTTGTACTGAGTTTTATAATGTAGCATATCTACATACGGAATCATATTATTTTTTCTAGCGTGAAATGCCTGTCCGCAAGCAGAATACAAACTAGACAAAATACCTTGGCCATAAAATAATCTGATAACATAAACAGGATTTAGATCCTTATTAGAAAATATAGAAAAACACTTTCGCTCACGAAATCTTATATCTGTAATTTTTTTTATTTTTGATTTTATTATTGAATTATTCATTTTCCCTTATAACTTATAAATAGTACATCTGATATCGTTTTATAATGTACAATTTTATAATTGCATTAAATTATGAACCGACTTGTTCCTCGGTAAACATTATGATATCATTACGATGGTGTTAGATACAATAGATTTTTAGACTTCGATGTAGTGCAGTATGAAATTAAAAAAAATATGTTCCAAATCAATAACCACTTTATTCTCCTTAATAATGTCACTACTATTCTTTTTATCGTTATTCGTACATTGCGAAACTGACATCTATTCATATGCACGAATAATTGAGTTCCATACACCATGGCTTTATCTGATATTCTCATTTTTTCTTGTTCTACTAATTTTATTACTGCTGTATCTGAGAAATAAACACTTTTCTAAGATGAATACTTCCAAAATGTTTTTAGGTCTTGTCATCTTAATGGTTCTTCTATGTTTTTCATGGATTTTCTTTTATGATTCAGCACCTGTGAATGATCAAGACACACTTTTCAAAGAAGCACAAAAAATAGCCGGATATAATAATACCCCATATAATGCAACATATATGATAGCTTTTAAACGACAACGTTTTGTTGTCCTTTTGATGTCTTTAGGAATTAAACTCACCGGAAATAACTATTTGGGTTTTAAATTATTTAACGTAATTGGAGCTGTTGGAATTTATTTTGGAATACACAATATAATAAAAAAACGAGAAAAAAACTTTTCATTTCTCGCAATGTTTTTTACATTTCTTTTTTATCCTATCATAATTTATACTTCATTTTTATATGGAACTCTGCTATCCTTCGCATTCTCGATATGGGGTTTTTATAACGCAATAGAATGGGTTTCCAAAAGATCTGTAAGAAATGCTTTACTAATGTCTTTCTGTTTTACTATTGCGATATCATTTCATCAATCTGCAGCTATCGCTTTTCTCGCAGCATGCATCTATTTAATTGTTAATATAAACAAAAAAAATGTTATCAATATTTTATTTATTATTGTTATATCATTTCTTTTAATTTTTGCATTTGGAAAAATAGTTGACTATACATATGAGCGTATTACTAATATAGAAAAGGGGGATTCTCTTCCTCCTTTAGCCACTATTGCAATGGGGCTGACTTCCACTGATGAGTATGGAGGTCCAGGAAGTCAGGACGGTTCTTTCTTCCAAATATATGATGAGAACAATAGAATTTCTGCAGAAACTAATAAAGCTTCATTAAAGATAATCAAAAATTCATTTTTAGATTTCATTTCTGGAAAACGAAGCTTATCGTTTTTCTACAAGAAAATACAATATCAGTGGTTAGATCCAACTCTTGGTTCAAAAAAAACTATAATAACCAATTATGAAGAACCATATAATTCCAAACTATTCCTAGCGTTTTATAATAGTTCGCTTAGAAATATCATTTTTAAATTTTCTAATGTATTTATGATAGTTATTTATGGATTTTCTTTTATCACTGGAATAATGCTTACTATTAATGACAAGTCAATGGATGATTCCTCTGCAAATATCCACCTTTTATTTCAGCTATATGTAATTGGAGGTTTCATATTCCAACTATTTTGGGAATCACTATCTAGATATTGCTTTCCTTACTATTTATTCATAATAATCGAAGGATCGTATGGAATAACTATATTAAATAATAAAGTAAAAGAGGCTTCTTAACAATGTGTGAAGACTATGCACCGCCTCTTAGTTCATAATCAGCTCTTCCCATGGCAGTGGAATATGTATATCAGAACACCTTAGCATTATCATATCTAACATGTTTGTCATGTTCCTAAAGCCATATGCCATACGAATAGTAAGCTTTATCTTATTGTTAGTTGCTTCTATTCTGGCATTAGATAAACCATATTTAATTGTTGCAAGAATAGCATCCATGCAGCGGATTGCATCTGGACAATACTTAGCTATACACGATGATATCCACCTTGCTCCGTCTGCAGTTATATATTTAATAGATGCACGTTGTGCTTCTGTTAAACTTTCAAAGAACTTTGATAATACATCTGCTCCATAACCAGCAGATACCCATATAGCTTTACCTGTATCATGGTTAACAACTACTGTGAGATACTTGTGTCCTTTACGATAACTGGTTTCATCAATACTGATAGAAACAAGGTTATCGAAACGACTTGCTGGCCTTTTGACGGATGAACATTTATAACAATATCTGATTCATCATCAAAGGTTTTAATGTCATCTATAATTGTGTGCTTGACGTTTAGGATGCCAGCGATTATTCTTTTCTTAAGCATATCTAAAGAAGATACTCCTACTATCTAAATGTGGATACTTAATAGGGGGAAAAACTAGCGGTTCATTATGGGCTTGCATTTTTAATAATGAACAGTACAAAGAAGTATTTTTATTTGATTATGGTAGGTATTCATAACAAAAGAGGACTGAGTAATCAACATTTCTCAGTCCTCTTTTTATTTACATACAATATTTCAGGCAACAACATCCCTATTAAAAATAACACATATGATCTACCAATATACACCGATACGAAATGTGCCTCAACAAACATATGGAAAAGAATGAATGAAACAAAAATAAATTCATTAGTCTTTTTCATCTTTTGCAGCCAATATAATATATAAAACAGAACAATAATCACTATGACCGCTAGAATAATTCCATACCAATAAAATAGTCTAACCCACCCCAAATCAAAATATACATTATGATTTGGCGTCGTAAACCATGTCCATGAATCCATCGTTCCATGGTAGTCATATTCTGTCAGTGACAAAATTCTACCTGTAAGCAACTTATCAAAAAAAATGATTAAATATGGTGGATTAGGAGGATTTTCCCAAAAAGAATCCCAATAATATTTGCAATAGCCTCTTGCGCCTGCTGCGAAATATACCGACAATAATAATAATACAATATTAAGTACCATCATCCCCCTGCTGATCCATGTAAATAAGCGAAATGATTTTTCCTTTAATATTGGTGCAATCCAAAATGCTAATATAGAAAATAGCGTTAATGCAGTTGCTGTTTTGCAATCCGTTAATTTAAAGAGATATAAATCAGCACAAATTAATAGAATATATCCCCACCATTTTATTATTTCGTTATATAAATATAAACCTAATAATACTGAAACAAAAAACATTGTATGAAAAGAATTCGCATTCCCCATTCCGAAACAATATCTAGTGAATAAGCCTTCACCCTGATATTCTTTTTCTACAGTTAATTCTCCATATATGCCTATTATAGAAGCTGCAGCTATCAACACACATCCTATGGTCTGAATCCAAAATATAACTTTAAATCCTTTCTTTATCTCAATATCCTTGCACGCAAACAACGCTACAGCAAATCTAATTATCTCATTTCTATCTCCAAAATAATCGGCCAATAATCCCATTAATAGAAAAATAGTGAATATAACGTATTCTCTCATGCTGTATTCTGTAAGCAAAAATTTAATAAAGAATAAAGCAAAAGCAATCTGAAACATTCTGCCTTCAACAGGATTAATGAATGCACTTTTATCAATAAGCACTAGTAATAACTCTATAACCAATGCAATATAAAAAACGACACTTGAAAGATGTTTAATTTCTGGTAATTTTTTGATTTTCTTAATATTAGTTGATATACAGATCATATTTACTTAACTCCGCACCTCGCTTCAAAAAAGAACCTCTATATACAATCTCTCCATCATCAAGAACTCCAAAACGTATAACTTTATTTTCTATCTGATTATCTAATATATCTAAAACACTCATTTCATTCAATGATATAGTATATCCGCCTTCTGATTTTTGCTCTTTTTTAATATTTCCTATACATGTTGCATAATTATTGCCTATAGCTAAATCATTAACAACTGACATCTCGTTTGTCTTTCCATCCATTACAAGATAAACACTATTATCTACATTATAATTATCCCTCAAACAACCTAGGTTATTCAAAAAATTACTGTAATATTCATCACTTAATATATCTATATCCGTGATCTCTAATACTACATCAAAAGAACAATGATAAAGAAGAGTCAAAAACGAATCTAAACTAACCTGATTTTTAATCTGTTGTAAAATATATTCACGATATTCATCATATTCCTTATTCCATTTTTCCTTTTGATTATCATCACGGTCAGTTTTTACATTATAGTTCTTAAGTACATAATCGCCTAAGTAAGTTGTTATTTTCCTAGCACCAGAAGAATTAACATGACCCTCATCCCTAAAATCAGTAGCCAAATTAACTAGTTTGTTTAATCTATTTAATTCAAGGAATTCCACACCATACTCCTCTGCAAGAGTGTTAGCGCTATTAGTCCACGCTTGCTTGTCATCACTATACCTACTCGGCGTATTTAGCAATAAAACATTAATCCCCTTTTCTTTACATAATTCAATACTTTTTCGCATATATTCTCTAGAAGTTGATGAACTCTCATTTCTTGTCACTAAGTCATTTTCTCTTTCCTTGCTTAAATCATAGATTGGAACATTTTGTTCGACATCTCGAGTATCTAATGCTTCTCCTTTAAACGAGTATAATGTATCTAGGGACTTTTTGTAAGAATTTTGTCCCCATTGCTCATGTATGTAGCTTAAAGGAAAGAAATAATATAAACGTTCATCTTCCGAGACAATATCCTTAATCATGCTAATCTTCGTCCCACACAAAGGCATGGCATCAACATTTGAATGAAAATTCTCGGAGTTCTTAGTCACAATTGTTTCATCAACAAATAAGCCATATGCATCTAACACAACAAGTTTAGGCTGCATTTTTTCAAGGGCATATTTAAGTATCCAATAGTTCTCATTCATTGTCTGTCCAAAATCTGCCATATTGTATGAAGTAATTTCATATTCATTCCATAGCTGTAATGGAGAAATTGACATTGTAAGGTGACTAGATCCAATAATCAGCAAGTCATACTCATTAGGATTACTATTCTGATAGAACTCCCACGATTTGCTATAGGACTCATTTTTAACGAATGAACACTGTACCAGATAAGCTGACAATAATGAGATTATTATAGTTGATATAAATAAAACCTTTTTCATTGCTTCATACCATAAACACTTATGCCGTTTGAACTCCTATAAGCAAGATGATAGTTATTTATTTCAATGAAATCATCCAGCTGACCATCCCCATTACAAACAATAATGAATTTAGGGCGATTTTCTAACAATTGCACAGTGTATTCCTTCATTATATTTTCATCATATATTGAAATAGGCCATTGATACGAATATTTAGATGCCGGTAGCCTTTCACTTAGTAAATATACTATATTATTATTTCCGTATACAGATATTCTGTCATTTTCGCTAGAATTAGCTCTTATAAAATCACAAATATCTAAAATATCCTTATTATGTCTATTCTCACCTATGGTCTTATATCCATAATATGTATCCTCAATCATACTTTTCCATGATTTTGAATTGTATGAAAGAAAAATTATCATTGCCAAAAGAATAAAAATAGATACCGTAGTATTCTTTTCTAATATGATTGCAATAGAAGCTGAAATAGTTAATGAGAGAACAGGAACAATCACCAGTGCATAACTATCTGCACCTGAATAATTCCCCGACACTGACATAAATATTAACGAAACAACTATGGCTATAAAGTTTGATAAATTAATCAAATTATACTTAATAACAACACAAAATATTGATATAACAGATGTAAACAATATCATCGGTTGCTTTAAAAAATACCAAAAAGCAATTGCTTTTCCTGAAATGGCTGATCCACAATATTTAAAATTAAACATAAAATTTTGGTACATAAAATCGTCAAATGCATTGTTAATTAACAACCATAAACCTACTGGTAATAATAACGTTAAGAATCCGATCATAAACCAGCAAATATACTTTCTCAAATTCATATACTGTTTTTTTATAACAAGTTGTATTATTACAGCAATGCAAAAAACAACCCATACCGCAATCATATTAGGTCGCAGCAAAAATACTGCCCCCATACTCATTCCACAAATATATAATCTAAATCTACTAATTATTTTTTTAATAAAATAGCTTTGAAAAATAAATACTGCAATTGAAATAAATGGCAAAGCATACTCTTCTGTCAAATTTCCACCAGATATATACTTGTATATTAACTCTCCAATAGGAAAAAGAAGAAGTGCTGAGACTATTGTATTAAGGTACAATTGCGAGGTCTTAAAAATAAAAAACAAAGCAATAACTAGTGAAATCCATTCTATATACCATACTCCTTTATAGAACGAAATCATATTACCAAGATAATTTATAAAATATATCACTGGTCCCTTATGATCAAACGTGTCTCTGTATGGAATTAATCCATGTTGCATTTGATATGCAACAGTCATAAAAACACTGGAATCTGTGTGAACATCGTTCGTTACCCACGGATGGATTGGGCTTTGCTTAAGAATCACAAATGAAATCATTATAAGTAATATAAAAATCAGTATCATTTGCACTTTATTCGTAGCTAGTTTAACACACATCACCATTTCTCCTTTTAACCAATAATCTAAATATATGTTATACTCAGAGAAGATTATTATAACATAGTAAACTATCTTGAGGCATCCATTTGTAACCTTTACACTAAAGAATTTATTAAATGATGTCAAAATCGAGTAGGAGGCGGTGACTAACCGCCGTCCTCTCACAGCACCGTACGTACCGTTCGGTATACGGCGCTTTCAATAGTTGACGTGCACAGACTGATAGGCTGTGGCTAAATCATAAAAGCCACTGTTTATCAGTCTTTCTTTTGTCATTGCCATATTCACGGCAGCTGTATGCGTTGCAAACCAGTATCCTCGTCGGGTATTCCCCGCTTGCTTTGCCAAGTCCTCAGGTACTCCCATCTTAATGAGGTTACGTACCTTTGTCTTCGGTTTCTTCCACTGTTTCCATATGCACATACGTATTCTGTGGTAGAGCCATCCATTGATTTCATCTATGTTATTCTTCATGCTCGCAATTCCATAATAGTTAAGCCATCCTCTTGCATACACCTTGATTTCTTCAAGGCTAGGTTTGATTGACTGACAGCGTTTACGGGAAGATAACTCTTTCAGTTTCGACTTAAACTTCTTCCATGACTTTGGATGAACTCGGACATAAATGCCACTTCCGTTCCTTCCCAATGCAAAGCCAAGGAACTTAAAATTTCGGATTGCGAACACGCTGACAGTACGGCTTTTCTCTCGGTTCACTGTAAGTTTCAGTTTCTCCTCAAGGTATTTCGTACTGCTTTCCAAGAGTCTTTCCGATGCTCGCTTACTCTTTGCAAGAAGCACGATGTCGTCTGCATATCTTATGCATGGAACACCTCTCTTTAAGAACTCTTGGTCGAACTCATTGAGGTAGACATTTGCCAGTAATGGCGATAGGTTACCACCTTGTGGCGAGCCTTCCTCTGTGTCAATGACCACTCCGTTTTCCATTACCCCGCTTTTCAGATATCTCTTTATCAGTTGCACTACACGTTCATCCTTGACATTCTTGCGAAGAAGGTTGATTAGGATTTCGTGGTTGAGGGTATCGAAGTACTTTGATAGGTCGAGGACTACCGCAAATGTATAGCCTTGTTCTGTATACTCCTTCACCTTCAGTATTGCGTCCTTTGCACTTCTGTTTGGTCGGTAGCCAAAGCTTCCTTCCGCAAACAGCGGTTCATAGATTGGCACTAACTGTTGTGTTATTGCCTGTTGAAGTGTACGGTCTATCACTGTTGGTATGCCAAGCTTTCGCACACCACCATCTGGTTTTGGAATCTCAACACGTCTCACTGGAGACGGAGTATACTTTCCACGATAAATGCGGTCGGTTAACTCTTGTTGATGTTCCTTTAGATACGGAAGAGCCTCTTCAATGGTCATACCATCTATTCCTGGCGCTCCCTTGTTTGCCTTAACTCTCTTATACGCTCTGTTAAAGTTGTCTTTATACAGTATCGCTTCCAAGAGTTTCGGCTGTGCACTGTCTCTTTCTTTCCATATCCGATTGAATGACCTAGACGCTTTCGCATACTCTTCGTGTTCCGCACTATCCATTTGCGAACAGCCATTGTTCTCAATGTTTTCTGTCATAAATAGTCATTCCTCCTTTCTCGGTCATACTCAAGACTCCTACTGATTCGGTCCTTCACCTCTCGGCTACTATGACCTCTGCTGACTTCTGTGCGTTCAGCACTGCTTTTGGCAGTGGTTACTTCT
>JAKSHY010000080.1 GCA_024399135.1 Lachnospiraceae bacterium
GGCTCTTCGTGCATGACTGTGGGTATTCGTTCGCGGCATAACCTCATTTGACCCCCTGTTTCATTGGCTGCTGGGCTTCTCTCCCCGGTAGCGGAATCCTGATCGAAGAACAGCACAGCATAATCAGGCTGATCATGCTGTCGATGTTGCGGAATCCGTAGGCGATGCGGATGAGCAGTTTGATCTTGTTGTTCGTCGCCTCGATCCTCGCGTTGCTGGCCTTGAACCTGATCGCGTTGAGGATGTGTTCCTTGTGCCTCGCGATCTTGCGCTGAAGCTCGACGAACGACTCGATCCTGCACCGCTGCGTCCGCGTGATCCAGGCGTCGAGTGACTTCTCCGCCTCGTCTGCGTCCGTCTCGCGGAAGATGATCCGAAGCTGCTCCTTCATGGCGTGGGCTCGGGCAAGCGGGCCGTCCTCCGCCTGGATGAGTTCGAGCTTCGTCCGCTGCCGGGCCGTGAGGTGCTCGGGGTTCTTCCCGACCGCGTACCTTGAGTTCTTGATCTGCTCCGCAGAGTCCTTCGCCTTCGACAGCTTGTCCTTGAGCTTGGCCTTGCGCTTCTCGTCCTTCTCCTTGCCGATCCGCGCCTCGATCCTCTGCACCTTGTCGAGAGCCCGCCGCCACGCCTCGCGCCGCACCTCGTCGAGAGCCGCGTTCGCCCACTCGACGACGTGGAACGGGTCGACGCACCGCTTGGCGTTCGGGCAATGCTCACTGATGCAGTCCGTGATCCACCTCGCGCCGTCGCCTGTGACGACCTCGATGGACTCGCGCTGCTCCCGCGTCAGCTCCTTGAAGAAGAGGTCGAGCACCTCCTTGCCGTGGCCCTTGTGCGCCCACACGACCGTGTTCGTCTCGTGGTTGACGACGACCGTGATGTAGCTGTGGCCCTTGCGGTAGCTGGTCTCGTCGATGCCGATCAGCTTCAGCCCCTTGTAGCGCTCCTTCGGGTTCGCCTCGAGCATCTTCCACGCGAGCTTGACGAGCCGACCGACAGTCTTCCAGTCGATGCGCAGCAGCTCGGAGACGCACTTCTTGCTGAGCCCGCCCTTGACGAGCCACGCCGTCAGGCTGATGAAGTCCCGCGTGAAGCGGGAGCCGGACTGCGCCCAGGGCACCATCGCCGTCAGCACCCCGTGCTTCTTGCATTCGATCCGCGGCACCCTCGCGACGATCCTGACGGTGACCGACCCGAAGTCCATGCCGCGCCATGCGCTCTCCACGTTGACGCAGTCGTACACGGGGCACTTGCGCCCGCACTCGGGGCATCGCCACTGGTCCTTCTTCGAGGGGTGGACGCGCACGGTCAGGGCGAGCCTGCCGTTCTTGTCCAGCGTCAGGTCGTAGTCGTCGACATAGGCGTCCTTGACATTGAG
>JAKSHY010000081.1 GCA_024399135.1 Lachnospiraceae bacterium
ACCTGTTTTTGGAATCTTCAGGGTTGCATTGCTGTTTTACTGTCAAGGTTCTGCGTCTTGCTTTCTTTCAGACGCAACTCACACATAGTATCACGTCAAAAAATCTAAGTCAAGACATTTTTTTAAATATTTTTGAGAAAAATTTTTAATGCTTTTTCTCACATTAAAACTCCACCACTTTTCGGCGGTGGAGTTTCATTATAGCATTGCATTTTTTTGATTGTCAACGCTGATTTTACTTTATTTTATGGGATTTTCGAAACTTGTATGAGGCGAAAATTTCACCCACTACATGTGGTGGTTTTTAATGAATATCTAGCCACCAAACTATATCTTTGTAATAAGAAAAACTATTTCCTAAGTATTCTGAATCCATGTTTTATATTTTCAACTTCTACTGTTGAATATTCGCCACCAAACTCTCCGTCGATTGTCCATGACACATTAGAGTCGAACTGTATCTTCATTTTAGAAGTCTTGAATGTAACTATTGATTCAGGATCCATTTTTCTGGTCGTTAAACTGGTTAATATTTTATTTAACTCAATTGGATTTCTTGGAGACTTAATTAGGGTTACTTCAAAAAGTCCATCTGAAAGATCAACATGCGATCCTGTTATGCCCTTGAACCCTCCAACAGATGCCGAATTGGTAATCATCCCAAATATGAATCTGTCTTCTATTACGCATTCATCACACTCTAAACGCATATTATAGGAAGTAACATCCTTAAGAGTTTTCGCACCTTCCAAAATGTACGCAAAGTGGCCAAGATTGTTTTTAAGCTCCTGTGGCGTATTATATGAAGTATCTGTAAAAAGGCCAAAAGCGGCTACATATACGAATGACTTATCATTAAGTCTGCCAAGATCACAATCAAAAACATTATCTCCAACAGCGATTGTTGCTGCTCTTAACATATTCTTCGGAATGCCAAGAGTATTTCCGAAATCATTAGTACTTCCTGCCGGAATATATCCAATAGGAATATTGACATTGGATTTTCTAAGTCCAGACACTACCTCGTCCAGCGTTCCATCTCCGCCACTACATACAATTCTATCGTATTCGTGAGCAGTTTCTTCTACCACTAATGAGGCATCCATGCGCGCTCTTGTTGGATGAATAGTAATCTCATATCCAGCGTCTGAAAGAATACCTACTATGTCATATAATTTTCCCTTGATAAGCTTTTTCCCAGAAAACGGATTGTAGATAAATAATAGTTTCCTACCCATTTATTTCTTTTCCTTCATTCAGCAATATATACTTAGTTATAAAAAAAGTCAGAAAACAAATTTTCTGACTTAATTATCTAGAACGGAGAAAGAGGGATTTGAACCCTCGCGCCGCGCAAACGACCTACACCCTTAG
>JAKSHY010000082.1 GCA_024399135.1 Lachnospiraceae bacterium
GTCAGTCCTTTTAATTTAACCTTAATTCTCTTCTCATTGTACCAGGACAGATATTCAATCAACTCTTTCTTAAAATGTTCAACAGAGTCAAACTTCTGTAGATATAAAAGCTCAGATTTTAATAAACCGAAAAAGTTTTCCATCACCGAATTATCCAGACAGTTTCCTTTTCGGGACATACTCTGCCTGATTCCTTTTTCTTTCAAGCGATGCTGATAATCATACATCTGATACTGCCATCCTTGATCTGAATGAAGAATCAGATTTGTATTATCAGGAAGTTTTTCAAATGCTTTATTTAACATATCGATAATTTGAGCATAATTCGGGCTTTCAGAAAGATTCCAACTGATTAATGACTGGTCATGTAAGTCCAGAATTGGAGACAAATATAATTTAGTTCCTAAAATATTGAACTGAGTAACATCAGTAACCCATTTCTCATTGGATTTTGTCGTACTGAAATCACGTTGTAGTAGATTTGGAGCAACATTACCTATCTGACCTTTATATGAATTATATTTATGCTGACGAACTTTGCAGACAATATGTTCTTCATGCATAAGTTTCTGAATTACCTTATGATTTGTCTTTAATCCTCGATTTCTAAACTCTAAAGTAATTCTTCTGTAGCCATAACGACCTTTATTTGCATGATAAATCTGCTGAACAAGTTCCCGTTCTTCTTTGTGTTTATCCTGCTTTGGATGAGTATCTGAGTAATAAAATGAACTTCTTGGTAATCCTGTAAGTTTTACTAAATCTGAAACATTAAATTTTGACCTTAGTTCTCTGACAGCTGAGATTTTTCTTTCTCTTTTTTCTGCTGCTGTTTCTTTTTCTCGTCTTCCTGAACTAAGGCCAGATATTTTTTTAAGTATTCATTCTCCATGCGAAGATACGCCAGTTCTTCATCCTTTGTCCATTCTTCTCTTGGTTTATTTGGTATTAAACTTTTCTTTGGCATCTTTGAACGCCTGCCTTGTTTCTGAAACAGAGCTTCTGTACCACCGGTAATATAAATCTTTCGCCACTGTCTAACAGTGGAAGCCTGCGTAATTTCAAAAATAAGTGCAGTTTGATAATCAGAAAGATTATGCTCCTGCTGATAGTTTAGCACTTTTAGCTTAAATTCTCCGCTGAATCTTCTTTTTGGTTTAAAAAAGGAACCTTTTAATTCATATTGCTTTATCCATTCGCGTATATGTGATCTGCTAACCCCATACTTTTTTTCAAGTTTCTTTTCACCAATTCGGGTTTCATTGTGTTCTTGAACGATTTTTAATTTAAACTCTTCTGAATATTTGGACATAAAAAATGCACCTCCAAAAATTAAACTTAAATGTCTAACTTTTGGGGTGCACTT
>JAKSHY010000083.1 GCA_024399135.1 Lachnospiraceae bacterium
GGCGTATAGGTCAAATTGCGTGGTATTTTGAACGTACTTTGTCTCTATAGGTCAAATTGCGTGGTAAAAAATTCGCAACGAAAGAACAGCAAATCCCAAAATGGGAATATTTTTGCATTGCAGTTCGAAGCATAGTGGAGCTCTGCTGGGGAGCAACTCCATGAGGAATAGAACTGTGGATGCTGCATGGCAGACAAAGAGGGTTCAGATCATTCTGATCCCTCTTTTTGCGTACTGCCAACAGCCTTCCCCGATGCCAAGAAAAACCCAATTATGAACCGCTTGCGGTTCTCGACCGACATTCCGCTATGGTTGTTGAGGTTTTTCTTTAGGTCGGTAAATGTGCCTTCTATCTTGTTGTTTGTGTTTGGCATTCCTTCACACATGGAATCTTGATATGTAAAGAGGTAAGGAAGATAGAATTCTACACTATGCATTGCAGATCGCAGTTTCTTATGCCTATATTGTGTCTTACCCGACTTTAACAATGAACGTCGATTCAGTGTGTATTGCCATTCTTTCTTCCACTTTCGGAATTCTTCCTCAAACTCATTCCTGTTCAGTGACGTTAGCCTTTCCATCAGGATCTTCAAGGATCTGGACGCCTTAAGTCTCGGATTGTTAGTGAGATATCTCCGAGTGATTTGCTTCATATGGAACTGGCACATCTGTATTTTGTACTTGGAAAACATTGCAAACAGTCCCTTCTTCCCGTCTATGATTAGCCCTTTGATATCGAATCCTCTCTCGTTTATACTATTTACGGCTAATTCGTAATCCGCATTTGTCTCGCTTTTTATAAAGTCGACATACAACACATTGCCAGTGGCATCATCCATTGCTAAAATCACGCCCCAGTTGCGTCCCCAATAAGTCGCATCCAGATGTACGTACCCGCTACCAGACAAAAGAGGTTGCTTCCAACTGAACGATATGTTCTTCAGATGTCTCTTGATTGTGGATTCGCTTACACCATATGTTCGCGCGAGTTCAGACACGGTTTGTTTATTGGACTGATACTGTTCCCACAGGATACTATCGCTAGGAAATCTATCGTTGCGAAATCTGTAGCCACACTCTTTGCACTTGTACGTTTGTACGCCTTTTCGTGAACCATACTTAATCGTGTTGTGCGATCTGCAGGCTGGACACTTGCTCTTGTTCATACTATCATTTTGAAGGGTTTGAAACTCCAGAAAAGATAGTATTTACACGGCTCCTCTGACAATTCTACCACGCAAAATGACCTATAAACGATTTTAAACGTCAATTTTGCCTTTCAAACTTTTGAACCCCTCTACTTCCCTTATTTCATGGGGGTGGACAATGAATTTCACCACGCAATTTGACCTATAGGTC
>JAKSHY010000084.1 GCA_024399135.1 Lachnospiraceae bacterium
TGAACCGAACCAGTAAAAACGGACAATGACAAAAAAGACCTCCTATGGTATAATAAAAACCATAGGAGGAATTTTTTATGGCAAGAGAATACAGACATATACAGGAGTATGAGAAAGAAATAGTAGAACTGAAAGAACAAGGACTGACACACAGAGAAATTGGGGAAAAATTAGGATTTACAAAAGAACAAATAAAGGAGTTTATAAAGCGCAGACGCAGAAAAGAAAGAAAACTCACATCAGGAAAACTAATAAAAAGCAAAGGTCGCCCACCTAAGGATGACAAGTTTTCAAAAACTGATAAGGTAAACGAACTAAAATATATCATTGCCCGCAAGGATGCTAAGATTAGGGCACTTGAAATGGAAAACGAGCTTATGAGGGATTTTCTATCGCTTACAGAAAGGAAGTGAGAGCAGAGGTTAAGTATAGAGTAATCTATCGACACAAGGACAAATACAGTATCAGCGAAATGTGCAGATTCTTTAAGGTATCAAGAAGCGGATATTACGGCTTCGTAAAGCGAATGGATAAGCCTGCAAATGATTTGGAACTGTCTGAACTAATAAGAGAATGTCAGTCTGAAACTAAACAAACATATGGCTACAGACGTATTGCAATATGGTTGGAACGTAAAGGCATTCATCATAATCCTAAAACAATTCTGCGAGTGATGAACAAGTATAGTCTGCTTTCTGTTGTCAGACGAAGAAGATACTGCAATTACAGTCAGGCTTTACATAGATACGATAATCTTCTTAACAGAAATTTTAATGCCGACAGACCAAATCAGAAGTGGGTTACAGACATTTCCTACATAAAGACTGCACAGGGATTTCTGTATCTTTCTGTAATTCGTGACCTTTACGACAGAAGCATAGTTGCTTACAAGACATCAACCGTTCAGAACATAAATCTTGTTCTTAATACGATAAGAGCAGCCAAAAGAAAAGAAAAAGTCACTGCGGAGCTGCAACTCCACAGTGACCAAGGGTTTCAATACACTTCAAACCAGTATTTTAACCTGACTAAAGCATACCACATTACTCCGTCAATGTCAAGACGTGGAAATCCATATGATAATGCTTTAGCTGAAAATTTCTTTTCTATTCTCAAAACAGAATGTATTTATCGTTCTAAGATTAAAACATTCGCAGAGGCAAGAAAACTGATTGATGATTACATTTACTTCTACAATCATCAGCGTATTCAACTTAAAACAAAACTGACTCCGATTGAATTGCGAAGTCAGTTCGTTGCTTGAAATTTTATATTTATACCTTAGGGTGCTTTTTG
>JAKSHY010000085.1 GCA_024399135.1 Lachnospiraceae bacterium
TATAATTTGGGTCGTAAACTTGCTGGTTTCTGACCATTGCGGTCACCAAATGAATCAGTTTGTTCTTAACGTTATTCAAGGCAACCTGTTTCTTCTTTCCACGTTCAACAAGCCTCATATAGTAGTGACTTAATTGTTGGTTGAAATTAATGGAGGCTAATGCGGCTTGAGTCAACATTGCTTTTATCTGCCTGTTGGCCATATAATGCACATGTGGGTCTATATGTACACTGCTGCCTGACTCCCTGCCGAATGGAGCAATTCCATAATAGCAGGCTATCTTCCTTGAATCATAGTCGAATTTTCGGAAGTTGTCGGTGTACACCATCAGACATACTGCATTCTGTGTGCCAATTCCAGGTACGGATGTAACTATGTTGAAGATATTGCTGAGCTCGCTGTCCGAGTCGATAAGAGATTCAATTCTCTCGTCAATCTTCTTGATCTCCTTTTTAAGTTCCGACACGATATGACGGCCACTTTGTGAGATTACAGTCTTTACAGATGATTTCTCCATGGTGAGTTTCTTCTCCCCTCGACGTACCATGAAACTACATCTGTGCCTGACGAGCATCTGCCTATAAAGGAACAACTCACGAAGTTGGGTAAGTGAGTCGCTAAGTGGCTCATACATGACAGCTTTATCATAGTTCCTCATTGCGTATTCTGCAATCATGGATGCATCGGCACGGTCGGATTTCATTCTCCTGATTCCTGATGAATCCTTGATGCTTTTCGCATTTTCTAACCACATGTCAAATCCATTGCCATAAAGAAAATTACATAGTGGCTTGCTATAGTCACCAGTATTCTCGCCACAAAACAACCATAGAGACGGATCCATACCATCAGAATTCTGACCAACCCACTTGACCAGTCGCTTATAGCCAGAGACGGAAGTTTTGAACTCATTGAACGCTCTTACTGAAGTTTCGTGCAGTCCATCAGCAAAAATTAGTGCTACATCTACTTTTTCTTTTGAAAAATCAATTCCAATAAACAATTTTTTCATATCTTTGCATTTGAATTATTTTTAGAATTGGTCAATAGTTGTATGGACTAACACTCTAACAAGGCTCAAAGCCGATAACTTTCTATCTTGTCTCTGCAACTATGTCGGAGAGGTCCAAAACCAATCATAGTCTTATTATGACTTTAATTATTGTAGGTTTACCTCTTCGACAGACCAATTCTTCCTTCAAACAACAAAGGTAAGAAAAGGTCTTGAGTTATCATCATTTTCTTCTTGAATTTTATTCTTTCATGCGACTTCGTCGC
>JAKSHY010000086.1 GCA_024399135.1 Lachnospiraceae bacterium
AAAAAACCGGCTTAGATTATTCCATCCAAGCCAGTTGAATTTCTGTGATATATAAAATATGTCACGATACTAAAATATTTATATCCTATTTGTTAGATAAAATTTCAATTTCGGTACAATCGCATACAACGATCTTATACAACGTATCTCATGGTAGATTACCAATCCAATCTTTTAATTCGTTTTCAGACACCTGGGCAGAAAATCTCTTTCCTTCAAGCCAGTTTCCACTGCCTGCATTTGTCGCAAGATTCTTACCACTATTTCCAATACCACTGCTTCCTGATGTGCAAAATGGAATCATGGTTATATCTCCAAAATCATAACTCTCTACGAAAGTATCCATAATGCGAGGTTCTTCTCCCCACCAGATAGGATATCCGATGTAAATTGTATCATATCTTTCCAAAGAAATAGTTTCACTTTGAATTTCCGGACGTACAGATGAATCATTCTGCTCCTTTGATGTACGGCTGTTAGAATTACCGTAATCAATATCTGCATCAGTGTATTCTACAGCGGGCTTTATTTCATAGAGGTCCGCATCAGTTAAAGTTGCTATCTTTTCTGCAATAGTCTTTGTGTTTCCTGTTACTGAAAAATATACAACAAGGACATTCTTTCCAGATGAATCAGAAACGCTTTCCTGTTCGTTTGGTTTATTTTCCTCAGAAGTTATATCCTCCTGGAGATTCTCTTTATTTGTTTCTTCTGTGCCTTTATTTGATTCTTCCACAGCCGGGTTTTCGTCTACTCTCTTGTTTTGTGAGGTATCCCCACAAGCCACTAAGCCTAAGGCCAGAAGCGAAATTAATAGGATTGAAATTATCTTCTTCATCTCTTATCTTCCCATCTTCACTGCAAACTTCTTAAGTTCCTCCGGGATATGAATCGTCTGAGGACATACCTTTTCACAACTGTGACAATTTATACAACACTCCGGCTGCTTATCTGCATCAATTGATGCCAACGCCATAGGTGCAATAAAATCACCGGCTCCTGCAACCATTGCTTCGTTATAAAGCTTTAGCAAAAATGGAATATCAAGTTTCTTAGGACACTTACTTACACAGTAATGACAGCCTGTACAGGGAACTGTAGTCTTTGCAATCATATCATCTGCAATGTCAAGAATAAGGGCCATCTCAGCCTCATTTAATGGCTTGTTCTCTTCATATGTTTTGACATTTGCCTTAAGCTGTTCCATATTTGACATTCCTGAAA
>JAKSHY010000087.1 GCA_024399135.1 Lachnospiraceae bacterium
ACGATTGAGGTGAGATTATTATGCTTAGATTAAGACCTTTTCGAACACCTGATGCGAAGTCGATTATTACTTGGACAAGTGAACCGGAAGAATTTTATAAATGGTCCGCAGGAATTATGGGTGATTATCCTGTTTCTGAAAAGAGATTGCTTGAAGCAGTTTCAGCGAGAGAGGATAATCCAAGATATTTTCCACTTGTAGCTTTTGATGAAAATGGTCTTGTTGGGTTCTTTACCGTTAGAACTCCTGGGGAGGATGATAGAAAGGTACGATTTGGGTATGTTATTGTCAATCCGGAGAAAAGGGGGCAGGGCTATGGGAAGCAAATGCTTAATCTTGGACTAAAATTTGTGTTTGAGATATATGGCGCAGATGAGGTTAGTCTTGGAGTATTTGATAATAATGAGTCTGCCCAGATCTGTTATAGGAGTGTTGGGTTTAAAGAAAATGGAGCAAGACAAGAGTATAGCATTGCAGGAGAAAAATGGATAGATATAGAAATGGAAATACATAAAAAATAAATCTTATTTTCCGTGTTTTTAGAATTATATCAATTCAGGATGGTGTTGAACGATGAATAAAGAATGGTCTGACAAGAATAAATTAGCTCAGAGTAAATTGAAAAAGACATCTTTTCAAGAGGGTATAAATGAGTACATAGAGTTACGAGAAATATTGATGCAGGAAATGTTATCGTGGAAGCAGGTGATGTCTTCTGAAGATTATTATGCAATTCCGTTTATTAACGCTGATGGTTATCATTCTAAGACGGTAGCATATTCCATTTGGCATATAATTCGAATTGAAGATATTGTGGTCAACTCATTGATTAGAGAAAAAAATGAAGTTCTATTTGAAAATAACTTCGATAAAAAAATAGGTACCAATATTATAACTACAGGAAATGAACTGGTAAAACAGGAGATTGCAGATTTTTCCAAAATGCTCGACATAGAAGTCTTGTACGAGTATGCGTTGTCGGTAAAGGTTAATACTGATGAGTGGTTGAAGAACTTGCAATATGAAGATGTTAAGAAAAAGTTCGGGGACGAAGATAAGAAACGAATCTCTGAACTTGGTGTGGTTTCAAACGATGAGCAGGCAGTTTGGTTAATTGATTATTGGTGTAACAAAGATATATCAGGTCTTATAAAGATGCCTTTATCAAGACATTGGATTATGCATATCGAAGCAGCAAATAGGATAAAAGAGAAGATATTG
>JAKSHY010000088.1 GCA_024399135.1 Lachnospiraceae bacterium
TTTTTTCACATTTTACTTACAATTATACTAATTATTAATATAGAAACCACATGTTAAGCAACTTAGTCTATTAAGTATCATTATATTCACATAACAAACACGGAGGTCAATCATGGCAGTTACAATCAAAGACGTTGCACAATTAGCAGGTGTTTCCCCTTCCACCGTTTCTAGAACCTGTAAGGATAATCCTTCTATCAGTGAAGAAACAAAGGAACGAGTACGCCGTGCTATGATAGAATTAGGATATGAACCGAATTTTCAAGCTAGCAATCTAGCTAGCCAGAACTCTAGGGCTATCGGAATCATTCTTCCACCATCCCAAAAAGAGACCTTTGAAAATGCCTTTTTCTTAGAAGCCATTCGAGGTATCAGTTCATTTTGTAACGAAAAGCAATATATCAATACCGTAATTACTGGTAATACAGAAGAGGAACTACTATCTGTTATTAAATCCATGACCAGAAGCGGCCAAGTGGACGGATTTATTGTCCTTTATTCCAAAGCAGACGATCCAGTGATTAATTTTCTATATAATGAAGGTTTTCTTTACGTTCTAATCGGCAAGGCAAACCAAAACGCAAACCAAACCATCTACGTAGATAATGATAACTTATTAGCAGGCAGGGACGCAACGGAACACTTAATCCAACTAGGGCACAAAAAAATCGCCTACTTAGGTGGCGATAACAGTACTATTTTCTCTTCAGACCGTAGAGCTGGTTATCAATTGGCTTTAACACAACATCAGATTCCTATTGTTCCAGAATACTGCATCGAATTACCTTTCAAAGCAGAAGAACAAATAGAAGTGATGACCAATCTATTAAAATTAAAGAACAAGCCTACTGCAGTTGTGGTTTGCGATGACATTTTAGCTTTAACCCTCGAAAACATTTGTCGAGAATTAGAACTATCTTTACCAGAGGATTTGTCAATCGTATCATTTAACAACTCTCTCGTTGCAAGGTTAACCACTCCAAAACTTTCCTCTGTAGATATTAATTCTTTCCAACTAGGAATTGAAGCAGCTTCACAGATGATTAATCATATCGAGAATCCGAATCTTGTAGCAACCAAAATCATTGTACCTCATTATTTGGTTGAACGAGAAAGCTGTGTTGCAATTAACTCAGTAATAAATGCCGAGTCAGAACCTACCAGGGCAACAAAAAAACAGTAAAAAGTCTTAATAATAATCA
>JAKSHY010000089.1 GCA_024399135.1 Lachnospiraceae bacterium
CTTAAACCGTTGTACTTCATTTCTGCCTCTATGAAATGGATGCATGACACAATATCCTTCATTTCCTCGATGAATGAGGCATAAGCAGGTATGAATGAGAACACCTCCCGCTCATGCTCGCTTAGATTATGGAATATCTGCAACATTGTATCTGCCCAGTCAACACTTTCCGACAGGTTCATGAACCTTGCCTTGCTGCGTATGGATGGGGATTGCAAGTAGGCTATTTCCTTCATGCAGTACTGCTGTTTGCAAGTTACCATCCTCTTGTTGAAATCCACGAAGTAGGGGTCATCCTTATACACACGTTCCATGAAAACAGCAAGAGTGTGACTGACGTCACGATGCCATGTATATCCAGACAATCCAACAGCCTTCCGCATTGATGACTCATTGTCAGAAATGGCATACTTAGGTCTCTTTCCAATGGCTTCAATGTCCGTATCCAAAGCCTTGCTCGCATCCTCGGCATTCCAGCTTGACTGGACATGGAAACCAATCACATGCACATCCTCAAGTTGCAGAGGGCGTCCTTTGTGTTCTGCCGGAACTGACAGCACAGGAAATAGTTTCTGACTGCCTATCATCATGCACTCGTCTATTACCGCTGCATAGTCAATATCCTTGAGAGCCTCAGATGTATGTTTGATTTCATCAAGACCACACTTGCGTGCCCAGTTGTCAATGGTGTTGTATGATGGCACCTCGTCAACAAGTCCGTATGTCAGTTTTGCTAATCCTCCAATAGCCGTGACAATATCTCTAGGGCTTGCATTTGTTTCGCATCTGAGCAAGAGGGCGTATCTGACGACGAACTCCGAGAATTGATGTCCTGGTATTCTCTTGTAATACTCTTGAGAGCTTGGTCCATAACATGCCTCATGTCTTTTTTTTTAGCTTCTGCTTCCATGTCGGCTATCTTAGCTTCAAGTTTTGCAATTCGCTCATCTCTTCGCTTTATCTTGGCCTTAGCATTTTTGAGACTACTTTTGGAACGCTTGGCCTTATCTGTTTTTGCCATTTCATTTAC
Source organism: Lachnospiraceae bacterium (assembly GCA_024399135.1). Lineage (GTDB taxonomy): Bacteria > Bacillota > Clostridia > Lachnospirales > Lachnospiraceae > JAILLW01. The sequence goes on from JAKSHY010000089.1 coordinate 1,031, forward strand.
TGATTAAAGTCGTTGTTTTTGACTACAAAGTTACTAAAAATCAGCAACTTATGCAAATTTTCAAAGAACTATTTTAACCAATAAAGTGTTAAAAATCAATAATATAAATGCTAAAAATATAAGCACTTTTGGGTCTCGTCTAGAAAGACGATTTTGAACACCCTACC
>JAKSHY010000009.1 GCA_024399135.1 Lachnospiraceae bacterium
CCATTATCAACGTGCATTTAATCTGTCAAACATGCAGTCACCTTGGCAGGTGATCTAAAATTCATAAACTAAAGCTGAAAAAGCTGGAACATCTAATGTGATTGCGTAATCTCTGTAATCACAGTTTTCCTTCTTAGGTCTAAGCTCTTCCTTAACAGGTTCTCCCTTTCCCTGGAATCTTACATCATCAGAGTTAAGAATAAGCTTAAGCTTCTTACTTGTAGGAACTCCGAGCTTATAGCCTTCCCATGTCATTGGTGTCATATTGATTATGAATAATAATGACTTCTTTCCATCAGAAGACTTTCTTATGAAGCTGTAGGTGCTTCTGTCCTTGTCATCACAGTTAATCCACTCGAAACCTGCCCAGGAATTATCGAATTCATACAAACACTTGTAATCACGATAGATACCAAGAAGCTCTCTAACGTAGTCATGCATTCCTCTATTTAAATCTTCAGCTAAAAGATTCCAGTCAAGCTCTCTTTCTTCTGACCATTCTCTTTCCTGACCGAAGTCCTGTCCCATGAAAAGAAGCTTCTTTCCACAGTGTCCGAACATGAATGCATATCCACAACGAAGATTAGCATATTTATCAACCTTATAGCCTGGCATTTTTTCAACCATTGAACACTTAAGATGAACAACCTCATCATGAGACAATGGGAGAATATAATTCTCAGACTCGTTATAGCTCATAGCGAAGGTCAAAGCATAGTGATTATCTTTTCTAAAATATGGATCCAGCTTCATGTATTCACAAAAATCATGCATCCATCCCATATTCCATTTGAACGAGAAGCCTAATCCATTATCATTGACATCTCCTGTAATCTTAGGCCATGCTGTAGATTCTTCTGCAATTGTTAAGAATCCTGGATATGTACCTCTAACAACTGAATTAAGATGCTTGAAGAATTCGATAGCATCTAAGTTCTCATTTCCGCCGTACTTATTAGGACACCACTGACCATCCTTCTTTCCATAATCAAGATAAAGCATTGATGCTACAGCATCTACTCTTATTCCATCAATATGGAACTGTCTTATCCAGAATAAAACATTAGCGATTAAGAAGTCTCTGACCTCTGTCTTTTCGTAGTTAAATATCTTTGTACCCCAGTCAGGATGCTCACCCTTTCGTGGATCTGGATGTTCGAAAATACACTGACCATCGAACTTACCAAGTCCATGTGCATCTGTTGCGAAGTGTGCAGGAACCCAGTCAAGAATAATACCAATTCCGTTCTGATGAAGCTTATTAACTAAGTACATGAAGTCATCAGGAGTTCCATATCTTGATGTAGGAGCATAATATCCCGTCACCTGATATCCCCAACTTCCATCGAATGGGTATTCTGCGATTCCCATAAGCTCGATATGTGAATAACGCATTTCCTTAAGATATTCTACGATTCTGTCTGCGAATTCCCTATAGTTATAGAATCCCTTTTCTTCAGGCTGTGGATGTCTCATCCATGAACCAATATGACACTCATAGATAGCGAGTGGACTATGATTTGGATCCATGCCCTCTCTTTCCTTCATCCATGTAGCATCATCCCATGTGAACTTCTCAAGATCCACAATTCTGGATGCCGTTCCTGGACGAAGCTCCTGATAATTACCGAATGGATCTGTTTTATATAGCTTATCCCCAGATGAGGTATAAATTAAATACTTATAATAGTCATTTTCCTTGGCATTAGGAACGAATACTGTATGTATTCCTCCTGGACCAAGCTTGGTTAATGGTGTAGCACTCTCATCCCAGTTATTAAAGTCACCTATTACATATACTGCTGAAGCATTAGGTGCCCATACTCCGAAAAATACTCCTTCAACCCCATTTTCACAAGAAAGATGAGCTCCAAGCTTCTTGTATATATCATAGTGAATACCCTGACCGAATAAATACTGGTCAGCCTCTGAGATGAATACTCTCTCTCTTTCCTTTGCCTTAACAGTTTTTGAAGTAGCAGGCTTCTTAGCTGTTGTTGCAGAAGACTTTTTAACCGTTTTTTTAGCGGCTGTAGTTGTAGTTTTTTTAGTTTCTCCCTTTTTAGCTACAGTTTTCTTTTCTGCTGCCATGTTTTTCCCCTCCAATATTTTAATAATGCATGAAATCCTTCTCTCGCAATATTATCATATCCTCAACATCATATCTCTTTCCGAAAAGAATATCGAAGAAATGACCCATTGTCTTCTTATCTGCATAATATATAGCTTCATCAACGAGTTCTTCTATTTCTGACATGGTAACCTCATGATCTGAAGTCTGCATATCAGCAATTCTCGTGTGAAGTGCCAGAACACCAAGCTCATCAATTGCATATTCATTATCATATGCATAGCTCTTCGCATACTCAACCAGTGTTCTGTCATCAAAAGCTCTTAAGTCTATTCTAAGGTTAAATATATCCTTAAGTCCATCATTTTCGTCAATTAATGCATCTAAATCATCAGAATGTCCCTGGATTATAACCACTATTCCAAGTCCGTCCTTCTCTAACTCACGTGCGATTGAATCGATAGTCTTTTTATTCAGGTTTTCTGGACTAGTAATAATCAGAGCACCATTCTTAACCTTATCAAGTACCTCTGAAACTTCTTTTCCATTAAGATTATCACCACTAATCATGGCAACCTTGCCTGTGAAATTGCTGTCAGACAACTGTATATCCTGAATAAGCAATTTAGAAAAGGTAGTGACTTCATTATCATCTGAGGAAACAAGAATATTTCCAGTATATGATGCAAGTGTAACGTTATCAAGAACTTCAGCTAGCTGCTTTTGAGTACTTCTGTGGTGTACGAAAGCCTGGAACATATTCTTTTCAGCATCTGTAAGCTGTCTTGGCTTACGCACATTTTCTTTGACAGGCTTCTTGGCTGTTTCTTTGACAACATTTTCTTTAGTTTCTTCAACTAAAGGCTCTTCTTCCTTTTCCTCAACCTCTTCAATTTCTTCGAAGGAATCTTCTTCGCTCTCTTCTAATACATCTTCGTCATTAGCTGATTCTTCGATTTCTTCTGCGACATCCTGAGTTTCTTCAACTTCTTCTATCTCTTCAATGCCATCATCTGGATTTTCAGCCTCTTCCTTTACTTCTTCTGTAGCTTTTAATGCGGCCTCTTCCTTCGCTTTTTCTATGGCAGCTTCTCTGGCTTTTTCCTTCGAAGCTCTCTCAAGTGCTTCTTTTTCTTCTGCTGCCTTCTTAGCTCTTTCTTCATCTTCTCTTAGAGCTTCCTCGATTATCTTGGTAGCGATATCGCCTGTATGATCAAGAGCTTCTATATCAGCAACCTTAATTTCCTTAGGTCTGGCTGCAGCAATTTTTTCTTTTTCCTGTTCTAACGCTGCATTAACGATAGCTGATTCTATCTGTGCAAGAAGTGAATTTCTGGTTGCTTCATCATCAAAACCGGCTAACAGGGCTGCTGTCTGTTGCTCAACCTTCTTCTTGATATCATTAACAAGCTTCTTTTCCGTTGCTTTCTTCTTTTCTTCCCACTCCTTCATAACATCACCGATGCTAATCTGGCCTGTAATCTGACGCTCTACTGGTTTTTCTTCTGGAACTACGAAGCTAATCTGACCATCATATCCCTGTGAAAGCATATCGTCCATATTGGTTACGGTATTAAATCTTTCTATAATTCCAGTATTGCTTAAACTGTTAGGAACGAAATAATTGGTCTTTGGAATCTCTGATACATTTTCATTACTGTCAATTTCTACTGCCTTAATCTCTTCAACCTGAGGAATAGGACCAGTAATTGGCTTTATTTCATCTGTATCAGTATTTAATTGATACTCTGGCTCTTCCTTCACAGTAGCATCAATGTTAGCTGCTTTTTCATTAAGCATATCAGCTGCCATTGCATTAGCTGCTTCTCCAATGATGTCAGTATCTGAATAATTACCTTCAACTCCGATATTCTGTGAAGTATCAGAAAGTTCTAATTCCTGACCAACTGGTGTCTCTGGAATAACAGGATTAATCATCTGCGTAATCTGAAGATCCGGACTAGTCATTGAACCTACTTCAGGTGCAGAAATATTAAGAGCCTCCTCGTCCATGGCTACAGCTTCTTCTAAGCTTGCAGGTGCAGGCTTTTCTTCATAATTTGCCTGAGAAGGACCTTCATTGAATACATCCTGAAGTCCCTCAGCAACCACTGCCTGAAGATTCTGTGTATTACATACTCCTAAGTCCTGTCCTACTTCAAACTTCTGAGGCTTTTTAGGTGCTTCATTCTTTTCCTTTAATGAGGCCTGAATATTTAATTCACCACCAGCCTGTCTTAATACTTCATATCTGTAATTTTCCTGCTCTGTCAATGGCTGATGGATAGCCTTTAATTCATATGCCTTTAATACATACTTTCCATCAACAAACCACAGAATAATATTTTCGCATTCTTCTATACATTTAGTTTCGTTACCAGATTTATGATAAAGCTCTGCTAATTCATAAGACCATTTTGCAGAATGCTGTACTTCTTTAAGCTGCTCTAACACTTCAATCTGCTCTTCGATATTGATATTCTGAGCTTTATATATTTTATACTGAAGAATATAATTACCTGGATCCTTAGGTGCAATTGCTCTAAATTCATTTAAAAATTTAATTGCGTTTAATAAATCTCCAAGCTCTATTGATAATTCGCAAAGTGACTTAACAACAGGACGAGATGGCTGTCTTTCATATGCAATTAATAAAATATTACGGCTTTCCTCAAACAAATGAAGCTTTTTATACAAATCACTCGCCATTCCCAGAGTTGGAATATTCTTAATTGTAGTCCAGTTAACAGTATCTGCCACATCTGCAGCCCTGTCATACTCTCCACGTGAAATAAGAGTTTTTATTTCTTCGATTTTAACTTTATTTTCGTACTTATCCACTGTTACACCTCGTTAACTTATCAGTGAGCAAAACACATTATATTGTGCTAAAAATAATCAAAACATACCACGTTTAGTGTATCATAGGTGTATTTAGATGTCAAAATGAAAAAGCAGCCCAAAGCGAGCTGCTTTAAATATTATTCTATTCTTCTTCGGCCCATATAAGCGCACATTTAACAGCTTTTTTCCAGCCTTTAACCATCTTTTCTCTCGTTTTGGCACTGATATTACTGTTAAATTCTTTATCCAGCTGCCAGTTTCCTACTATTTCATCCTTATTTTCATAATATCCAACTGAAAGACCTGCAAGATACGCTGCACCCAGCGCTGTTGTTTCTATGCACTTTGGTCTATATACAGTATCACCTAAAATATTAGCCTGGAACTGAACCAAAAAGTCGTTGGCGCATGCTCCACCATCTACCTTTAGTTCTGCTATCAATACTCCTGCATCCTCTTCCATAGCCTTAATAACATCCATGGTCTGATATGCAATGGATTCAAGTGTTGCCCTTACGAAATGATCCTTCGTGCAGCCTCTTGTTATTCCAACAACTGTACCTCTGGCATATGGATTCCAGTATGGAGCACCCATTCCGGCGAATGCTGGAACTATATACATTCCATTCGAATTTTCAACATTTTCGGATAATTCTTTGGTTTCTGCTGCATTTTTAACCATCATCAGTCCATCTCTTAACCATTGAACTGCCGCTCCTCCAACGAATACGCTTCCCTCAAGAGCATACTTCACTTCTCCATTCTCACTTGCTGCTATTGTTGTTAATAGCCCGTTCTGTGACAGTATTGGCTCATTTCCTGTATTCATAAGAAGAAAGCACCCTGTTCCATACGTATTCTTAACAGTACCTTTTTCAAAACAGCACTGACCAAAAAGTGCTGCCTGCTGATCTCCTGCCACTCCTGCGATTGGTATGGAACCTCCCAGCACTGAGCTTTCAGTATATCCGAATATATGACTTGATGGTGCCACTTCGGGAAGAATACTTTTAGGAATATTGAATAATTCAAGAAGCTCCTCATCCCATTCAAGATTAAATATATTAAACAGCATTGTTCTGGAAGCATTGGTATAATCTGTTATATGCACTTTTCCCTTAGTAAGATTCCATATAAGCCAGGTATCAACTGTACCAAAAGCTAATTCTCCATCCTCTGCCATTTTTCTTGCATTGGGAACATTATCCAATATCCATGCTATCTTAGTTGCACTAAAATACGGGTCTGGAACGAGACCTGTTTTATTTCGTATTAATTCAGATTTTCCATCCTTTATTAATTCCTCAATCATTGAAGCTGTTCTTCTGCACTGCCATACGATAGCATTATATACAGGTTCACCTGTTTTTCTGTTCCACAGAATCGTAGTTTCTCTTTGATTAGTAATACCAATTGATGCAATATCATCACACGAAGCTCCTATATTAGCCATAGCCTCAGTAGTGACAGCAAGCTGACTTGACCATATTTCTCTTGGATTATGCTCAACCCATCCTGGATTAGGATATATTTGTGTATATTCCTTCTGAGCCATAGATACGATATTTCCACGCTTGTCAAATAATATACATCTTGAACTGGTTGTCCCCTGATCAAGAGCCATAACATACTTTTCCATGTCATCCTCCTATTTAAAACTGTTCTAAAAATCAGTATAATACCCGTATGAAAAGAGTATTCAATTATTTAATAGATACTAATCAATCCAATACAACTATTATAGACTATTTAACAGATTTGGGATATGGTTCTTCTCTTCTTAAACGTCTTAAGCATACAGATAATTCTGTTCAGGTTAACGAACAGCCCGTTTTATTAAAGCATATTCTTAAAGAAGGCGAAGAACTGAAGATTACTATTGATGAGGAAGGATCAGATAATATAGTTCCTACTAATATTCCTATTGATATTATTTATGAGGATGAAGATATTCTAGTTGTTAATAAAGGAGCTAATCTGCCTGTTCACCCATCAATGGATCACTATACTGATACCCTAGGCAATGCTGTTGCCTATTACTATGAGTCCAAGAAAGAAAGTATCGTCTACAGAGCCCTTACAAGACTTGACCGTGATACCTCCGGACTAGTTCTTATTGCGAAAAACATATATGCTGCAGGGCTTCTTTCAAAGCTCATTAGCAATAATGAAATCAAAAAGACATATTATGCCGAAGTGACTGGACATATGGAAGATATAAGTGGTACCATCAATGCCCCCATTGCCAGAAAAGAAGGCTCTATAATTGAAAGATGCGTTGATTTTGATAACGGACAGGTTGCCGTTACTCATTTTAATACTCTTAAATATTTCGACGAATACGATGTTTCATTACTTGAAATAACTCTGGATACCGGAAGAACTCATCAGATTCGTGTTCATATGAAACACATCAACCATCCTTTGATAGGAGATTTCCTCTATAATCCCGATTACAAATATATCAACAGGCAGGCGCTTCATTGTGCCAGAATGAGCTTTATCCATCCAATAAAAAAAGAGCCTCTAAACCTTGAGGCTCCTTATCCATCAGACTTTATTAAGTAAATTACCAGGTCAATACTTCATATCCTGTTTCAGTAACTGCTACTGTTACCTCCCATTGTGCAGACGGAAGTCCATCATCTGTATATACTGTCCATCCATCATCCTCATCTGTATATATCCTGCTACTGCCCATGTTGACCATAGGCTCTATAGTGAATACCATTCCAGGTACCATAAGCATTTCTGTTCCTGGTTTCGTAATATAGCTTACGAATGGTTCCTCATGAAACTCTAATCCAACTCCGTGTCCACCTATTTCAACAACTACACTATATCCATTATCTTTCGCATGCTGATTAATCACGTCAGCCATATCTCCAAGGAAATTCCATGGCTTAACCATTGTAAGTCCAAGCTCCACACACTCTTTGGTTACTTCAACCAGTTTCTTTGCCTCCGGAGAAACATTACCTATCATATACATTCTTGAAGAATCAGAAAAATATCCTTTATAAATTGTTGAGACATCTACATTAATTATATCTCCATCTTTTAATATTCTGTTATAATCAGGAATACCGTGACAGACTACTTCGTTTATTGATGTACATACACTTTTAGGAAAACCATTATAATTTAATGGTGCCGGAATTCCACCCATTTTAATGGTCATGTCATGTACTAAATCATCAATTTCGCCAGTACTTACACCTTCTTTAATCATTTCACCTACTGCATCAAGTACTGCCATATTAATTTTAGAGCTTTCCTTTATTCCTTCAATATCTTTTTCACTCTTTAGCATATCGTGAGTTGGAACGATATGACCCTGAAGCTCTATAGCTTTTATTTTATTATCCATATTCATATGACAGGTTTTATATTTTTTATTAGAGCCACACCAGCAAGGATCATTTCTTTCAATTTTCATGTTTCATCCCTCATTAACATTAAAAGAGTTTTGCCCAAAAGGGCAAAACTCCTTATTTTATTTTTTCTTTAAATCAACTTCCTCGAAAGCTTTTCTAAATTTTAAAATATTGGATCTTATGCTTCTTTTTTTAAATACGGCAGATCCAGCAACTATCGCAGTTGCACCTGCTTTAATTACATCCTTAACATTCTTTTTTCCAATTCCGCCATCCACTTCTAAAACGGCATCAATGTTATGTGATGTCATGTATGAACGAATTTTCTTTATTCTCGAAAAAGCATCCTTCATGAACTCCTGACCACCAAAGCCAGGTTCAACAGACATAACAAGTACTAAATCTACCAGTGGAAGATATGGATATACTTCCTCAACAGGTGTACCCGGTTTAATTGATATTCCTGCCTTCTTTCCCTTAGCATGAATTAAGTCAATTACATGCTTAGGATCCTTAGTAGATTCTAGGTGGAATGTGATTCCATCAGCACCTATCTTAGCGAATTCATCAATATATCTTTCAGGATCCACTATCATTAAATGTACATCAAAGAACTGATCTGTCACTGGTCTTATTGACTCAATAACAGGCATTCCGAAAGATATACTTGGAACGAATATGCCATCCATGACATCAATATGTATATACTGAGCACCATGCTTCTTCGTCTGTAATATCTGTTTACCTAACTGGCTAAAATCAGCCGCCAAAAGAGACGGTGCCAGAATGTATTTAAGAGCTGCCTCTTCCATCTTAAGCTAAGAACTCCTTCACCTGAGCATAAATGCCCTTTCCATCTAACTGGTACTTCTCGATTAATGCTGCAGCAGAACCAGATTCACCGAACATATCCTGCATACCAATCTTCTTAACTGGAACTGGATAGTTAGCACTTAATGTATCACATACTGCAGAACCTAAACCACCAATTACAGAATGCTCTTCAGCTGTAACAACCTTTCCTGTCTTCTTAGCAGAAGCAAGGATTAATTCCTCATCTAAAGGCTTAATAGTACAGATGTTAATAACCTCAGCTGATACGCCATCCTTTTCAAGCATTTCAGCTGCTTCCAGGGCTGCACTTACACAGATACCTGTTGCAACAATTGTAAGGTCAGATCCTTCACGAACAACAGTACCCTTACCAATTTCGAATTTGTAATCTGGATTATCGTTGATTACAGGACATGCTGCTCTTCCGAATCTCATATAAACAGGTCCATCATGCTCAGCTGCTGCCATAACACAAGCCTTAGCTTCGATATCATCAGCTGGACACATAACAACCATTCCAGGAATTGTTCTCATTAATGCTAAATCTTCATTACACTGATGTGATGCACCATCCTCACCTACAGAAATACCTGCATGTGTAGCACCAATCTTAACGTTCAAGTGTGGATATCCAACAGAGTTACGTACCTGCTCAAAAGCACGTCCAGCTGCGAACATAGCGAATGAACTAACGAAAGGAATCTTACCGCATGTAGCAAGACCTGCTGCAATACCTACCATGTTACTTTCAGCAATACCACAGTCAATATGTCTGTCAGGGAAAGCCTTTTTGAAAACACCAGTCTTAGTAGCTGCTGCTAAATCTGCATCTAATACAACTACATCTTTATTCTTCTCACCTAATTCAACCAGAGCATTACCATAAGATTCTCTAGTTGCAATCTTCTTAACGTCTGCCATCTTATGCTTCCTCCTTTGCTAATTCTTCATCGATTTTTTCCAAATCTGCCATTGCTACTGCGTACTGCTCATCATTAGGAGCTGTACCGTGCCATGAAGCCTGATTCTCCATGAAGGAAACGCCCTTACCCTTTACTGTGTTAAGGATAATACATGTTGGCATACCCTTTGTATTCTTAGCTTCAGAAAAAGCTTTACGTAAAGCATCAAAATCATGTCCATCGATTTCAATTACATGGAAGTTGAATGCTTCGAACTTCTTTCCAATAGGATATGGAGAACATACATCTTCAACTGATCCATCAATCTGTAAACCATTGTTATCAACGATTACACATAAGTTATCAAGCTTTCTGTGTCCAGCGAACATTGATGCTTCCCAAACCTGACCTTCCTGAATTTCACCATCTCCAAGAAGTGTATATACTCTGTAATCCTTATTATCGAGCTTTCCTGCTAATGCCATACCAACAGCTGCTGAAATACCCTGTCCTAATGAACCTGAAGACATATCAATTCCAGGAACATGCTGCATACATGGATGACCCTGAAGGTGTGAGCCAAGCTTACGTAAAGTCTTAAGCTCTTCTACTGGGAAATATCCTCTATGTGCCATTGCAGAATACAATGCAGGTGCATTGTGACCCTTTGACAATACAAAACGATCTCTACTATCCATCTTAGGATTCTTAGGATCAATATTCATTTCTTCGAAATACAAATACGTAACGCAATCTGCACATCCTAATGATCCACCTGGATGTCCAGCCTTTGCTTCATGTACACCGGTTACGATGCCCTTACGAATCTGATTTGCTAATTTTTTAAGCTCTAGATTGTTCATCTTTTCCCTCCAAAAATATAAATAAAACCCGTTGCGTCTATAAGTTTAGCATACTAGTAATTGATAGTACATATCAATTAATGCTATTAGAATAACTATTTATTGCGAATTATTGTGCAAATATTCTTTAGGTTTTTCTAAAGAATTTTAAGTACTATTTCTTCTTTTTCGCTATCAAAAACAAGTTCAAGATTATTGTCGGCATCTTCCTTTAAGCTATCCATATCTATCACAAGATTGATAACCTTTTCTTCTTCATCCTCCGACTCTTTTTCTTTAGTCACACTAATAATCCATGGCGTATTATCAGCATCCTTATACACTGTAAGTCCGATAAGTCTTTGCTTTGGCATGAATCCACTCACCATATCAAGCACGTTGGTGACTAAATCCTTTTCACCCTTTTCCATAATCGATAGCTTCGAAAAAGTCATGTTAGTATTATTCAAAAGAGAAAAAGATACAGGAGAAAGAACCTTCGCTTCCTCTGAAAGCTTAATCTCACCTATTGTTTTCAAATATCCTGAGTAGCTTTCATTCATGGAATCCATGACATCTATAACCATATCTATTTCTTCGTCCTTCATCTCATACAGATTAAAGGCTTTAATTTCCTCTATCTTAAGAACCATCTTATCAAGCTCATCAGACAGTGTATCCTCACCAAGGTCTGAATTCGCCTTCGCAACCTGGTTATGATTTTTAACTAATTCTCTGTATTTTGCCTGTGCTTCGGCTATTTTTTCTTCTGATGGGCCACACGCTGTTAACAGAATAACTGCTCCCATCAGTACAAATATATATTTTAGTTTCTTCATAAGATTACTGATTTCCTTCAAGCTTTTCCTTTAAATATCCAATAAGTACCTCTGAGGCAATTCTATGCGACACCTCACCTGGATGCATATGAGAACCATATCCATCCTTAGTTGTATTAGGAAGGTTTATGAAACCTATATTTTTGTCCCCGGTGCTTAATTTATACGCATTAATAGCTTCTGTGATAGGAAGTGTCAGCCTGTATCCGAGCATTCCATAGCACCATACAATATGCGCAGTTTTGTTATGCTTTCTTAGCATAATAAGAAAGTCAATTACTGCCTTTTCGACATTCATTAAATCCTCTTCAAAGAAGCTTCCATCCTCATTAAGTCTTTGAAAATATGTGATACCGGTTTCTGGAACAGTAAATGGTGGCTGAAAGAATGCTGTATCATCATTAGTTCCAAGATTAACAACAATAGCATCAGGCTGCCATGATTCAAAATCATATTCATCCATCATTCCAAGTTCTCTGGCAGCTTCTCCTGTAGACAGTCCACATACTTTTTCATATACAGATGGAATGTTATGCCTTATATCATTATCCCATCCACAATATACTCCCCAGCCACCCTGAGAAATAATGTGATAATCTGCATCAAGTGCCTTAGATGTCATATTGGCATAGTTTCTTGAAAAGCCCATATACATTGCAAGCCAGTCTGTATCTTCATATGCTCCATAGGTACCCTCCCCTGAAGTAATACTGTCACCTATGAACTCGATTTTATATTTGTGAGAAGGAACCTCTTTAAACTCTCCATCTAACTTAAAGCCCTTAACTAAAAGCTTAACGTATTCATCCTCACTCATAGCCTGAAGCTCACGATAGAATTTGACTGTTTTTGGTGCATCAAATGTCATGTTTCTGAAAAGACATATGCTATGTTCCCCTGGAAGGAGCATGAATCTTCCCATTATACTGCCATTAAGTTCATAAGCAACCCACATTTCATGAAAATCACTGTCGGTTTCAACATCTATCCACAACTCTTGGCCTGTTACTGTTACTTCAACACCGCTTCCATTGAATAAAAGAGGGAGTGGAGATGTCACCTTTCCAACACGGCCATATATATTTTTAAATGGAACATCCTCTATATTTACTTTTCTTAAATTCTCATTTGGCTTATACATCTAAATTACCCTCTCTGAAACAGCTAAAGAAAACTGCATGAAACTAAAATATTAGTTGGACATACTGCTATGAAGCTTCGTATAAAAACCACCCTTTCCTATCAGCTCCTCATGATTACCCTGCTCAATAATCTTTCCATCCTTCATTACCAGAATGATATCTGCGTTCTGAATCGTTGATAGTCTGTGTGCAACTATGAAAGAAGTTCTTCCTTCCATAAGCGTATTAAACGCCTGCTGTATTCTAATTTCTGTACGTGTATCTATTGATGAAGTTGCTTCATCTAAAATAAGCATCGGTGGCAGTAAAAGCATTACTCTTGTTATACATAAAAGCTGCTTCTGTCCCTGACTTAGGCTTCCTCCATCTTCTCCGATCATAGTGTCGTATTTCATAGGAAGTCGTCTTATGAAGCTATGAGCATGCGAAAGCTTCGCTGCCTCGATGATTTCCTCATCTGTAGCATCTGGCTTCGCCATTTTAATGTTATCTTTAATAGTTCCTTTAATTAAATAAGTATCCTGAAGAACCATTCCATATGATGAACGAAGCGATTTTCTCTTAAGATCATTAATATTGTTGCCATCAACTGAAATTGAACCTTCATCAACATCATAGAATTTCATCAAAAGATTAATAAGCGTTGTTTTTCCACAGCCTGTCGGGCCAACTATGGCAACCTTCTTTCCTTTGGTGACATCAAGATTAAAGTCCTTGATAAGCTCCTTTTCCTTGTCATAAGAAAATGCAACATTATCTATTTTAATATTACCCTGAACATCACTAAGTTCCTTACTATCATCATCAGATGCTTCCTCTTTTGCTTCTATTACTTCGAATACTCTTGCGGCACACGCTAATGCATTCTGAAGCTCACTTATTACACTCGATATCTCATTAAATGGCTTGGTATATTGATTAGCATAGGACAAAAATACAGTTAATGTACCAACTGTAATACCTTTAGTTATGAAACTGTCTCCTGTAGAAAGAGCAAAATACGCACCTGTCAGAGCAACGAGCGCATAACATACAGCGTTAACGAATCTGGTACTGGGATTAGTTAATGAAGAAAAGAATATGGCATTAAGTGAGGATTTCTGAAGACGGTTATTAATGTCATCAAACCTTGCTAATACCTTTCCTTCCTGTGAGAATGCTTTAACAACCTTCTCATTACCTATCATCTCATCAATCAAAGATGTCTGCTCTCCTCTTTGAACAGACTGTAGCTTAAACATAGAATATGTCTTGGATGAAATGAATTTTGCCACGAACAAAGATAAAGGAGTTACACATACAACTACAAGTGTAATTGCAATATTCATGCTTACCATGAAAATCAGTGTGCCAAGAATAGTCATAATACCAGTAAATGCCTGCGTAAAGCCAAGCAAAAGGCCATCGGCGAACTGATCCGCATCCGAAATAATTCTGCTCACTATATCTCCCTGAGAATGTGAATCTATGTAAGATATTGGTAACTTCTGAATCTTTTCTATAGCAGAGTTTCTAAGATCTCTTACAGTATTATACGTAATCTTATTATTAATAAGATTCATAATCCACTGCGCTATACCTACTATTGCAGCGAATACTGCTGCCATAATGAGATTGTCTTTAACTACCTCACCACCATCTTTTCCAATAAGAGGAAGCGCATCTATTGCATCACCTATTTTGATAGGTACTAAAAGAGTGAATAAAACAGATACGAACGCCAGAATAAGTGATACTAAAATTAAAGCCCAGTACTTTTTAAGAGTATTAAGAACCTTTTTAATTACCGCTTTTCGTCCTGACTGCGAAACTGCATCATTATCAGTATTTAAATTTCCTTTTGGTACGAAACCCGAAGTATCAAGTGCCATTTATTTTACCTGCGAATAGTGTATTTCTTTGTATACGTCACAATTATTTAATAATTCGTTATGAGTTCCCATTCCAACCACATCACCATCATCTAAGACAATAATCATGTCAGCGTCTGCAACAGAGGTAGTTCTTTGAGAGACTATAACTACTGTCGGATTATATGAAAGACTCTTTATATTACTTCTTAATTTTGAATCTGTAAGATAATCAAGAGCAGAAGACGAATCATCGAGAATCAAAATCTCAGGTTTTCTAACTAAAGCCCTTGCTATAGTTAATCGCTGTCTCTGACCTCCGGAAAGATTCTTTCCTCCAGCCTCAATTTTACTGTCAAGACCACCCTTAGTTAAAACAACATCTTCTGCAACAGCCATTCTAACAGCTTCCATCATTTCTTCATCAGTTGCGTTTTCATTTCCCCATAAAAGGTTATCTTTTATACTTCCATCAAATAAAACCGCCTTCTGCATTACTATGCCAATGCTGTTTCGAAGGTCATCTGTATTTATTGTCTTAACATCTTCTCCATTAATTATTACTCTTCCCGATGTAGCATCATAAAATCTTGGAATAAGACTGACTAAAGATGTTTTTCCTGAACCTGTTCCTCCAATAATTCCAAGAGTTTTTCCTTTTTCTAATTTGAATGAAACGCCTGTCAATGACTCATCTGAATCCTCATGATATCTTAAAGAAACATCATCAAACTCTATCGCATAATCTGAATCCATATGGCTGCTTGCAGAATCTATTCCTTCCATTCCCTCTTCAATATCGAATACATCCGAAATTCTGTTAGCAGAAGCTAATGCCTTATTAATTGTCACAATAAGATTAGCAAATTTGATTAATTCAAGAAGAATCTGTGACATATAGTTATAGAGTGCAACTACCTGTCCGGTTGTGATAATTCCGGAAGATGCTCTGTATCCACCAACACTTATTAATACTATTATCGCAAGATTAATAATTACGTAGGTTAATGGGTTTAATAATCCTGATATTTTTCCTGCGCTTCTTTGTAATCTTGAAAGTGTCTCATTATTATCCCTGAATTCTAAGACTTCACTGTCTTCTTTGACGAAAGCACGAATTACCCTGACTCCTGAAAGATTTTCTCTTGTCAGGCATAGAACATCATCAAGCTTTGACTGAACCTTTTTAAGCATAGGAATATTAGACTTCATAATAAGTCCAACAACTATGAAAAGAATCACAACAACAGCAACAAAAATGAGAGCAGACTCAGCATCAATGGTGAATGCCATTACAGTCGCTCCAATTACTATGAACGGAGAACGAAGGAATAGCCTTAGGAACATATTCACTCCATTCTGAATCGTATTAACATCTGCTGTCATTCTGGTAATCATGGTTGATGTACCAATATTGTCTATTTTAGAAAAGTTTAGATTAAGAAGATGTGAAAATAAATCATGTCGCAAATCTCTAGAAAAGCATGTGGCAGCTTTTGCGGCAAAGTATTGCGCTGTCACTGCGCATATAAGTCCTACAAAGCCAAGTGAAATTAAAATAAAAAAACATTTAATAATATAGGCTCTGTCTCCCTGTCCTAAATTTCCATCTGCTATTCCTATATCTATCATTGATGCAATAACTAAAGGAACAAGCAATTCAAAAGAAGCCTCCAGCATTTTAAACAGGGGGCTTAATATACTTTCTTTTTTATATCCTTTTAAATATACAAGTAATCTTTTCATATGCTTAATTTAAGAAATTCTGAATAATGACATTTTCAGCTTCTTCATTATTTAATCCAAGTGTCTTAAGCTTTAGTAGCTGCTCATCATTGATTCTTCCAATTGCTGCTTCATGAATGATAGCAGCATCTACATGCTCTGCATCAATCTCTGGAATTGATTTTACATTAGCCTTATCCATTATTATGGAATCACACTGAATATGGGCATGGCAAAGAGCTCTTCCTATAGCATTAGGATGGAATACCTGCTTTGATTCTCCCTTAGCAACAGATCTTGATACTATCTGCGCTGAAGAAGACTCTGCATTAAGTACTACATCCATATTAGACTCTGCAACCTGATCCTCGTGTGTTAATAATCTTTCAGTAACATTTAATTTTGAATTCTTTCCGTTAAGCTCAACAAGTGTAGTTCTTTTAGTTGAATCAACCCCACCTATCTGTGCCGTATCAAGGATGAATACTGCATCATCCTCGAGAAAAATCTTGGTTACCGGATTAAGAATTCTCTTTCCTGTTCCAGGGCCTTCTCCATAGTGCTTTTCTTCATATCTTACTGTGGCGCCCTTTCCTACATAAAATGCATGGATACCATCATGACGTGAATCATCACAACCTGAGTTATGAATTCCACAGCCTGCAACTATAGTTACGTTAGCTCCTGCTTCTACGTGAAAGTCATTATATACCTCATCATTAAGTCCTGAAGATGTGATAACAACAGGAATATGCACGTATTCACCCTGTGCATTCTTGCTGATATAGACATCGATTCCAGATTTATCCTCTTTTTTTACTATTTTGATGTTTTCGGTATCTCCATGGCAAAGTGCTGTTCCATCCTTTCGAAGATTAAATGCACCTTCCTGCTTGAAACCATATTCATCTATTTTATTTAATACCTCTTGGGTTGTTTCATCTATATTCGCCATATTAATTCTCACTCATACATGCATGAGTTTCCCCTTTTACTAAAACCGGGTAAACTTCATCCTTAGTTCCAATTCCCTGAACCTTGCCATCCTTTATTACCATAATTCTGTCAGCCATCTCAATGATTCTTTCCTGATGAGAAATGATAATAATACTCTGATCTGAATTTTTGTGAAGCTTCTCGAACTGCTTAACGAGCATTGAAAAGCTCCAAAGATCAATACCAGCTTCCGGCTCATCAAAAATACATAATTTATGACCTGTAGCCAATACAGAAGCTATTTCGATTCTTTTCATTTCACCGCCGGATAAAGTTCCATCTACTTCTCTGTCCAAGTATTCTCTGGCGCAAAGACCAACCGAACTTAATAAATCACAACAGTTGATTTCACTTAATGATCCGCCTGCTGCCAGTGTTAATAACCTTTTTACTGTCATTCCTTTAAATCTTGGAGGCTGTTGAAATGCGAATCCAATTCCTTCTTTAGCTCTTTCATTGATATCTAAAGAAGTTATATCTTTGTCATTGAAAATAATCTGACCCTCATCTTCTTTAATTATTCCCATTAGAATCTTAGCCAGAGTAGATTTACCACCACCATTTGGTCCTGTAATAACCAAAAGTTCTCCATCATTCACATCAAAACTAACTTTATCAATAATGGTTTTTTCTACACCATCTTCAATTGGACGAAACACTAAATCTCTTACTTTTAACATTAAAAATCCTTTTCCCAATAATCACACAAAAGCATTGTCATATGACAATGCTTATTGCTGCGGTATCTTTCAAATACTAATTAATGATGGAAAAGTCTTATGCCTGTGAAGGCCATAACCATTCCATACTTATCTGCACACTCAATAACCAAATCATCTCTTACAGATCCACCTGGTTCTGCAATATACTTAACGCCAGACTTATATGCTCTTTCGATATTGTCTGAGAATGGGAAGAATGCATCTGAACCACATGTTACATCCTGGTTCTTAGCAAGCCATTCTTTCTTAGCTTCTCTGGTGAACTCTTCTGGCTTAACCTTGAACCACTTCTGCCATTCACCTTCCTTTAATACATCCTCACACTCATCACCCATATATACGTCAATGGCATTATCTCTTTCTGCTCTTCCAAGGCCATCTACGAACTGAAGGTTCATAACCTGTGGAGACTGACGAAGGAACCAGTTATCAGCTTTAGATCCTGCAAGTCTTGTACAATGAACTCTTGACTGCTGACCTGCTCCAATTCCAATTGCCTGTCCGTTCTTAACGAAACATACTGAATTTGACTGCGTATATTTAAGAGTTATCATTGCAATCTTCATATCAATTAAGGCTTCCTTAGGAATATCCTTATTCTTGGTTACAACATTTGAAAAAAGCTCTTCGTTTATATTAAGTTCATTTCTGCCCTGTTCAAATGTAATTCCATACACCTGCTTGCGCTCTAATTCTGCAGGAACATAATTAGGATCAATTTTGATTACGTTGTAATTACCCTTCTTCTTTTCCTTAAGAATTGCCAACGCTTCATCTGTGTATCCTGGAGCAATAACTCCATCTGAAACTTCTCTTTTAATTAATTTAGCTGTGTCTACATCACATACATCTGATAATGCGATAAAATCACCAAAAGAAGACATTCTGTCTGCGCCTCTGGCTCTTGCATATGCACAAGCTAAAGGTGATAACTCACCAAGATCATCAACCCAGTATATCTTAGCCAATGTGTCGCTTAATGGAAGTCCAACTGCTGCACCTGCAGGAGATACATGCTTAAATGATGTAGCTGCTGGAAGATTAGTAGCCTTTTTAAGTTCGCTAACTAACTGCCAACCATTAAATGCATCAAGGAAATTGATATATCCTGGCTTTCCATTTAATACTTCAACAGGAAGATCCTTTCCATCCTCCATGAAAATTCTTGAAGGCTTCTGATTTGGATTACATCCATATTTTAACTGAATCTCATTCATTCTTAATTACCTCTTATTTGTTCTTATTTACAATTCTTGTTTCATATTTTCCTGTTTCAATATCTGTATAACGAACAAATAAAGAAACCTTATTCTCTTCATTAAGATTCTCCCAAAGCATATTAGTGAAAGAATCTATGTCACCCTCAATCTTAACCTTCTTTGGCTCTCCTTCAAATGATGGAAGAGGATTTCCATCATGCATGTATGTATGTATGAAATGACCTTCTCCCTTTAATGGAATCTTATATCCAAATGTGAATCTGTGACATGAATCTGGATTTCCATCAGCTGACTTTAAGATAGAAATAGCATATCTGAACTGCTTTCTATCTGGATCTACTCTTACTATTGAAGATATTCTAGGTGTATAGTTAGGTGCATCTGGTTCGAACTCTCTACATCTTAATGACTGCTCGAATGATGCTCCATTAAGCAATCCATCGAATATAGTATCTGTCTGATCACCATTTGTTACGATAGTCTTGTTTCCAAGCACCCTTACAGGTGCATATATAATTAATGATGGATCTTCAAGCTTACTAGGATCAAAAGCTTCTGTTCTAATTCCTTCTTCATGCTCTACGAATATTCTGTTACGGGAATTACTACTTCTTCCCATAATAAAATATGCCATAACAGCCTTTTTGCCATCCTCAGAGCATCCAACAACGATTCCTCTTCCTGGATATGCATTTTCACTTAGTTCCTTTGCTAATGAACGAATTTCCATCACATTATTTCCTTTCAAATTAGTATTTGTCTTGCATCAATAATTCTATTAAATATCATTGCGAAAATCAACCGTGAATATGTCCTGACTGTCTTGATATTCCATGTTTCTTTTCAATAAATATTCCATGGCTTCTTTATCTTTTTCGCCATATATTTTTTCATAATTTTCTTCCAGTATTGTCTCACTGTAGAATTTAAGAAATGAAGAATACAAGGTTTCCTTCGCAACTAATCCTTTAGTAGTATATGGTGAGCAAATATATGAAACTGTTTCCTTAAATCTTCCACTTTGGGCTTTTTTATCAAAGTCCTTTGAAAAAACGAATCCGCACTCAAGCTTTCCTGACAAAACATCATCACTTAGTCTGTCCGCATCCTCATATTCAACTATCTCGTATATACTACTTTTTTCTTCAATATTATTTGCTATCTTTTTAGCGTAGGTTCCACCGTTTGTGAATATTCCTACCTTCGTATTTTCAACATCCGGAACATTAATCCCAAGTATTACTGCTATGAAAAACGCAACACTTACTATTAATGCCCATGTTGATCTTCTCTTTAATAATGCTTTCGTATGATAGAAAAGGTATCTTGCTTTATTATTCATTACATACCTCCTCCAAGCATCATTAACCAGTATTTCATAGGAATTATGTTAGAAATAACTTCAACCCAGTCTGAAAGATAGGCTGATGGAATAATCAGTCCTCCACATAGTGCTCCTATGATATTAAATATAATAATTACAACTTTTCCAATCTTTCCATCCTTTGAAAGTGAATACAGAATATGAAAATATATGGCAAGCGTAATACTTACCAAGAAAAGCATCAAAGGATAGTTAGTGTAGTTATCAAGAAGAGGTATTTTCGTCTTTTCGAAAATAATTTTTCCAGCCAGATATAATATAAGTCCAAAAATATATATAAATGGAGTCATTACAATTATCTTCGAAATAAAGGATTTCACTATTCCTAATCCATTAACCTTAAGCTTGTAATCAACAGCCTTATTATTAACTGTATACATACAGGCAAATAAAAGACCACTAAAGGACAGGAGTATTACCATACCGGCAAGATAGTAAAACTGCGACATTTTTATTTCGCCAATAGGTGAAACTACCTTTTCTTCAAACATCTTTTCTCTGTCAAAAATCTTATTCGCATATACAAGAGCAACCTGATTTCCTATATCAGATATCTCCATTTGGGAACCATACGTATATGCTGTATCAATTGCTGCATATACAGACGATTCTGCTATCTGCAAAAAAGACACACCAGACAGAATCATCTCTTTAAAAATCTTTCCGGAAAATGATGGGTTTTCCGGAAAATATAAAACGGCAGGGGGATTAATTCCTACCTGCACGTCATGATAAAAATCCTCAGGCAGCACAATCACTGCCTGAAGATCTCCTTCTTTATATTCTTTCTTTGCTTCTTCTAAATCCATGTATTCAAAAGAGCAGATACTCTTTACTGAATCCATGGAGGATATATAATCAGTCGCAAACTTCGTCATTCCTTCTTCTTTTGGTATAACGATACCAACTTTCACTAATGAAATGTCATTTTTTTCAAAATAATATTTCATTCCGAATAAAAGAAGAAATACAAGTAACAAAATGCCGCCAAAAATCAGAATTGATCTAAGAAAAATCTTAGCACATCTTTTCCATTGTAATAAAACATAAGCGGCGAATTGTCTCATCTTAGAATCCCATTGTTCCCATTACGATTGAGTATAACTCCTGAACAATACCCTGTAATTCTTCTTCTGAAGCATTACCAAGGTCTACCTCAGTTCCTGCATCAATATCTTCGAACTTAGCACCTGTTGAAAGTGATAACTTACCACCAAAATATACATCGCCAAAATCAACTGTCTTCATTTCAATGTCAAGCTTGTTCTTTGACTTACTGATTATGAAATCTAAAGAAATTTCCTGACCCTTAGGACCTGCTGTCAAAGTTAACTCACCATCATTAGAGTTATAAGCAATTTTAG
Source organism: Lachnospiraceae bacterium (assembly GCA_024399135.1). Lineage (GTDB taxonomy): Bacteria > Bacillota > Clostridia > Lachnospirales > Lachnospiraceae > JAILLW01. Next base: position 22,113 of record JAKSHY010000009.1, read on the forward strand.
CTGTGATTGGTGTATTATCAGCAAGAGCAAGCTCATATGTCTCAACATCGTCGTCGATTTCACCTTCAATTGAGAACTGAACCTCATCATCTACTAAGAAGTCGATATTCTGAGCTCTGTAATCTCCGCCCTTGAATGCTATTTCAACCATCTCTTCATCATCAGGCTGCATTGTTAATCCTGCAACCTTATCATCATACAAATAGAATACTATTTCAAATTCATCAAGGTTATCGAAAGCATTCTCAAATGACATTTCCATAAGTTCAGAATATGACATTCCATTAACCTTAACCATGTTTCCTGAAAGCTCATCAATTGACTTATAATATCCAATTATACAGTCCTTAATATCATCTCCTGAAACAACTGTCTTATATCCTTTACAATCTACATCTTTTCCGTCGATTTCATATTCCTTGGAATCAGTCTTTTCAAACTCAAGCTTTTCTCCAAGCTCTAAGAAAGACTTGAATAACTCTTCATTGGCTTCTTCTGAATTAGGAGTCATAGCAAGCTCATAGAACTTAGATAAAATGTCATTTAAATCAACATTCTGCTCTTTAAGAAGCTCTGCAATAAAACCAGAATTCTTATCATTATATCCATAGTTAAATACATACTGATCGAACAAAGGTGTATAAATACTTAAATTATCCTTGTCTAACTGAATTACATATTTAATAGATGGAATGAATGCTACATTAACATCTCCGTATACCTGCATCTTCTCATCATCAATGCTTGATGTGGCAGATACTGAAACATCTCCTACACTTGGAATCTCTGTTTCAATCTCAAATGTTGCTGTTCTTTCCTTTGATTTATCATAATCTTCAAAAGAAAGATCATTGAAAAGAAGGTTCTTGTCAGAAAATTCCTTAGCTGTATTAGTAATAGCCAAAGAAACCTGTGTCTTAGGATCTTTTCCTAATAAGAAGAACAGTCCTACTGCAACTGCTGCAGCCAAAACTAATACTCCTATAATAATTCCTATTATTAGTCCCTTCTTACTCTTCTTTTGTGGTTGCATAGTATTAACCACGATTGGCTGACCCGTTACTGGATCAAAATTTGTAGGTGTATCCATTTTTTCATCTCCTCTTTCTATAACCTATTTACCTATTTCAACAAACGACGAATATTATCCATCATTTCGTCATTTTTTTCAACCTCCTGGATTTTTCCATCCTTTAGGAACAGACATCTGTCGCATGCCACTATCTCTGCTTCCTCATGCGTTGACACTAAAACTATACCATTTAGGTTCTTATATTCTAAAAGCCACTCCTGTATATTTTCCTTATAGTAAATATCAAGGGCAGTTGTTGGTTCATCAAGTAAAAGAATCGGAGGCCATGTTGCTATTGCACATGCAATCGCGAGTCGTCTCTTCATTCCACCTGAGAGCTTTCTAACCTCCATCTTCATAATAGAACTCAATTCAAACCGTTCCACTATATATTTGTAATTAGGACACGTATTAACTCCCCACAGCTTCAGGTTATCTATAACTGTCAGTTCCGGAAGAAGTGGTATTTCCTGAGGAACATACCCAATATACTCTCTAAAATATTTCTTATTCTTTAATGGGTTGTGCCCGAAAAAGGATATAGAACCTTCCGAGGCCTTCATAGATCCACTTAGAATCTGCATCAGAGTAGTCTTTCCGCATCCATTTCGACCAACTATGGCAACTCTTTCACCCGGATTGATTGAAAAGGAAATATTATTAAGTATTGTTCTTGACCCATATTTTTTAGAAATATTGCTTACTTCAAGCATTATTTTTCCTCTATATCACATTCTTTGAATATTTTAAAATAACTGCACTTGTCTTTGGTAACTTAATATTAAGCTTACCACTAATGACCAGATGCTCTTTGGTTTCGAATGAAAATCCGTTTTCATCGGTTATCATAAGCTGCCTTAAAACACTCTCATTAGGAATACCAAGCTGCCAGATTGTTACTTCTCTTGTCACTTCATAATCATTATTATTAATTAAAATGACACTTGCTTCGTTCTTGGTGAATCTTCCATAACCTAAGACATTGTAATCATGGTCAACATATTTTAATGATCCTGTAAGCATTTCCTGATTTTCCTTGTGAAGCTTAATTATCTTCTTATGAAAATCTATCATCTCATGGTCTTCATTGCCCCATGGATAAGTTCTTCTATTATCAGGATCTGTCCATCCGCATACACCTGCCTCATCACCATAATAAATAGTTGGAGCTCCCGGCCATGTGAACTGAATAGCAACAGCTTCTCTCATTACTGCTTTGTTAACACCTTCATTCGCAGCATATGGTCCAAGATTGTTGGTTCTTCCAACTCTTCTGTTAGTTCTTGTTAAAAATCTTGAATGATCATGGTTTGACAATTCATTCATCGCTATGAATAAAGATGGTGTGGTAAAATCTGCCGAATGATAATTCATTGCTCCTATATAACTGTCCGAATTACCCAATAAATCCTGTCTGAAATCATCTGAATGCTTCTGCATTCCAGTTAAAAACCAGGTAACTGGCTCCATGAATGCATCATAATTCATAACCGAATCCCACTCTTCTCCATTAAGCCAGCTTCTTGGAGAACCATAATGTTCAGCTAAAACAATCGCATTAGGATTAGCATTCTTAACTGCTTTTCTAAATTCCTTCCAGAAGAAATGATTATACTCTGGACTATGTCCTAAATCTGCAGCAACATCAAGTCTCCATCCATCAGCATTATATGGAGGAGAAACCCATTTAGCCGCAATTCTCATTACATAATTGAAAAGATTCTGTGAATTTTCATAATTCAGCTTAGGAAGTGTATCATGTCCCCACCATCCGTCATATGATCCATTATATGGAAATGCGTTCTGGTCTCTGAACTGAAAATAATCATGATATGGACTGTTTTGGTCTACGTATGCTCCCTTTTCATATCCCTGGGCATTTTCGTATATTCTTTCTCTGTCAAGCCACTTGTTAAAGGAGCCACAGTGATTAAATACTCCGTCAAGAATAACCTTCATCCCTCTTTTATGAGCTTCATCCACTAACTTGGCGAATAATTCATTCGAAGCTTCAAGATTAGCCTTGTTAGTTACTCTGTCTATATATCTTGTTGCATACTGGTTTTCATGCTGATCATCACGTAATAATTCACCTTCATCATGAACTATTTTTCCAATATGTGGATCGATATAATCATAATCCTGAATATCATATTTATGATTAGATGGAGATACAAATAATGGGTTAAAGTAAATTACATCAACACCTAAATCCTCCAGATAATCCATCTTATCTATTACGCCCTGCAGATCTCCACCATAGAATTCCCTAACACCCATGGTCTCAGGATACTTATTCCAGTCTTCTACTCTGCTGGTTTTTCCATTAATATATTCATATTCATTAGTTAATACATCATTTGACAGGTCACCATTATAGAATCTGTCTGTATATATCTGATACATAACAGCTCCCTTAGCCCATTTAGGTGTTTTAAAGCCTGGAATTATTCTGAACTCAGAACCTTCAGAAAGTCTCTTTTCCACGCCATTCATAGTATAGACACTAACAACCTTTCCTGCTGTTATCTCGAAATAATACCTAAATTCTCTGTTTTCAAGCTCAACGTTTGAATAATAGTATTCAAATCTCTCATCCTGAGAGTCAAGTAACATTGGAAATCTCATGTCATCATGAACTAAAGTTACTTTATCAACGTTATCAGCTTCTACTCTTATTGTTATTTTAACCTCAGAGTAAGGAGAAGGTTCCGCTGGAAAGATATAGTTCTCAGTTGTATCTGAAAAGACGGCTCTTCTATTAAATAATGGCCTCATTTCATTTATATAAAATTTCTTATTTTCAGTTTTAGACAAAAAAGAATAGTCCATAATCGCTCCCATCCATAAATATAGAATATTCTAAATAATTTTATTACAAGATGTAGTGGTTTTCAAGGAAAAAAGCCTTTCCTTCCACAAAGAGAAAACGGATAGAACAAGTTCTATCCGTTTTCAGAGAAGGTATTTCTTTCTTATGGGGTATAGCAAAAACTATAAAAAAATGTATTGGGGGGTTACAAGTAGTATATTACCATTGACCCTATATACAAACAATACGAATATCTCACAAAATTACTAAATTAGTATACGTCTTTTTGTGCATTTTGACTAAATAGTGCCTCAAATTCTTCTCTTCCAACCTTTTCCTTTTCAAGAAGAAGGTTTGCTGTGGCATGAAGAACATCAATATTTTCTAAAATAAGATTCTTTGCCTTCGCATAGCACTCATCTATAATACGCTTCACTTCAGAATCGATTTCACCACTTATATGCTCACTAAACGATTTTGCATGAGCTAAGTCTCTTCCGATGAATACCTCATCATCATCATTGTCATAGTTAATCATACCTATCTTTTCTGACATTCCGTACTTCGTTACCATACTTCTTGCTCTCTTGGTAGCCTGCTTAATATCGCTTGAAGCACCTGTAGTAATATCATTAAAGATAATTTCTTCTGCTATTCTACCACCAAGTGAAACCATGATATCCTGTTCCATCTTAGTCTTGGTAAGATACATTTCATCTTTTTCAGGAAGAGGCATCGTATATCCTCCTGCTCCAAGTCCGGTAGGAATAATAGAAATAATATGTACTGGATCAACCTCAGGAAGAACATGGAATAATATTGCATGTCCTGCTTCATGATACGCTGTAATCTTCTTTTCCTTATCAGAAATAACACGGCTCTTTTTCTCGGCACCAAGTCCTATCTTAATGAATGATTTTTCTATATCATCCTGAACAATATATGCTCGGTCATTCCTTGCTGCTGCTATTGCAGATTCGTTCATTAAGTTCTCCAAGTCAGCTCCCGTGAATCCAGCTGTTGTCTTGGCAACCTTCTTTAGATCAACATCATCACCAAGAGGTTTGTTCTTAGAATGAACTCCAAGTATTTCTTCACGACCTTTAACATCTGGTCTGTTGACTGCAATTTTTCTGTCAAATCGTCCTGGACGCATAATGGCCGGGTCTAAAATATCAACTCTGTTAGTTGCTGCAATAACTATAATTCCACTATTTTCTGTGAATCCGTCCATCTCAACAAGTAACTGGTTAAGAGTCTGTTCTCTTTCGTCATGTCCGCCTCCCATTCCGGTTCCACGGCGTCTTGCTACTGCATCAATTTCATCTATGAATACAATACAAGGTGAATGATGCTTGGCATCTTCGAAAAGATCCCTAACTCTTGAAGCACCAACACCAACGAACATTTCAACGAAATCAGATCCTGAAATACTAAAGAACGGAACTCCGGCTTCACCTGCTATTGCCTTGGCAAGAAGGGTTTTACCAGTACCTGGAGCACCCTCTAGAAGAATTCCCTTAGGAATTCTGGCACCGACCTTGGTGAATTTCGCAGGATTCTTTAAAAACTCTACTACTTCCGCGAATTCTTCTTTTTCTTCCTCTAAGCCTGCTACGTCATTAAGCTTAATCTTACTGTCGTTCGACATTCTTGCGCGGCTTTTTCCGAAATTCATCATCTTAGAATTAGCTCCACCGCCAGCGCCACCTGTCATAACACTCATGAGCAGCATCATAACAACTACACATATAAGTAAAGGAAGGACATTCGTCATGAACCATCCTTCTTCCTGAACCTCCATAATAACAGGATCAAGACCCTTCGAAATTAAATACTTTTCAGTCTCTGCAACATCTGTAACATACACAACAACCTTGTCACCTGACTGAAGAGAGACTAAAACCTCACCAGTTGGTGAAACCTTGTTAGGTGTAATGCTAACAGCAGTAACACTTTTCGCATTAATTGCTCCCTCAAGCTCACCTAAGGTAATCTGTTTTTGATTAGCTGGCATGAATAACGGGATTATCATTGCAGCAAGTGCTGCAATCATCATAATAAAATATAAACTTACGCCTTTTTTCTGATTCAAAATTTTTCTCCTAATCTTCGAATTCTACAACACCAATATATGGAAGGTTTCTATATCTTTGATCGTAATCAAGACCGAATCCTACAACGAATTCATCTGGAATAACGAACCCTGTATAATCAACCTTAACATCATCAACAACTCTTCTGTCTGGCTTATCTAATAAGGTACATAATCTCATGGATTTTGGATTTCTGTTGCCAAGATACTTAAGTAAATAACTAAGCGTTCTTCCTGTATCGATAATATCTTCAACAACGACTACATTCTTTCCTTCAATAGCCTGATCTAAATCCTTGATAATTTTAACAACACCTGAAGACTGTGTTCCCTGATAGCTTGAAACAGACATGAAGTCCAAAGATACAGGAACTGAAATCCTTTTAGCAAGCTCACATGTAATGAACACACCACCTTTTAAAATACCAATTAATAATACTTCTTCACCTTCATAATCTTTGCTTATAGCCTGACCCAGTTCAAGAACTCTTTTATTAACTTCCTCTTCGCTTAACAAAACCTTAATCTTCTCTGCCATAACGTACCTCCAGTACTCTTTTCGTATTCTTACTTACTTTATAATATTCACTGATTCTTCCGCCTATAATCCACATTATATGGCTGCCATCTGCTAATAACAGAATAGAATCGCGCTTGTCCTTAGGAATTTTTTCATTAATCATGTATTCCTTAAGGCTCTTTTTTTGCATTTCTTTATTAATAATAATGTAATCTCCAGGCTGTCTTGTCCTAAGAACTACAGCAGAAGATATTTTATCATAATCGAACCATTTAGTATAGTTATCCTGTGGTATGGAATGAGGATTAAAATCCTCCAAAATCTCCATAGAAATATTGTTTTCTTCAATGGTATTTTCTTTATTATTTTCTATATCTTTGTCTAAAATAAAAAGTTTTCCGTATTCTTTTCTTACATGTATTCCATATATTAATGTAATCCATTTCGTGCCATCTGACTCAAGAAGTCTCATAATAGCATTTACATGCTCATTGGTTATATCCTTCTTTTTCTTTCCTATGAAGCAAACAGCATCATATATAACTCTGGATCTTATGTACATATGCTCTTCAAGAAGCTTCTCTATATCAAGAACCAGCATTCCTTCTTCTTTATTAATAGTGCATCTTATGGCTGCATCCATGGTACTCTTAAAAATATAATCCTCAGCTAAAAGAACCTGATCTGCCACCCTGTTCATGTTCTCAATTACCTGACTTTGAACATTTTCCTTGACGTAATCCAAAACATTATGACGTATTTTGTTTCTGGTGTAATCATCATGAAGATTCGTTTCATCTGTAACAAATGACAAACCTTCTTTTTTAAGAAAACCTTCTATTTCATCTCTTGTTACTAAAAGAAGAGGCCTTATAATGTTATTGCTTACTGGCTGTATTCCTGATAAGCCTTTAAGGCCTGATCCTCTAAATTCATTAAAAAGCATCGTTTCAGCTCTGTCATTAGCATTATGTGCAACAGCAATTACACCTCTGCTATTTCCAAGAACCTTATTAAATGCATCATATCTTACTATTCTTCCAGCTTCTTCTTCACTAAGCTTATTATTTTTTGACAGTTCCCTAACATCTGCCTCCACCAGATGAAAGTCTATCTTCATGTCAAACCTTCTGCTAAATTCCTCACACAAGTTTTTAACGAAAGAAGCATCCTCTGAAGCTTCCTTTCTGATCATATGATTAACATGAACAACTCTTAGCTCTTTTCCTTCTTTTTTTAGAATTTCGCATAACAAAAAAAGGAGGCATACAGAATCTGCGCCTCCTGATACTCCTGCAACAACTACATCTACATCCTGTAGCATGTTATATTCATTAATATAATTATTTACTTTGATTCTCATCTCTAAATAATATTTCGCCTTCGTACACTAAACCAAGCTTATTTCTGGCAACTTCCTCAACATAAGCTTTCGTCTTCGTATATGTTTCATATTCGGCAATCTGGATTGCTCGCTCTTCTTCGGCAGCGATCTCCTTATCAAGCTGCTCCTCTTTAGCAATATAGTCACTGTACCTTTGATTGAGTTCAGTACTTTTAATAAATACTACAACTACAAGCATAAGTACAACGAAACCAATTAGAAACATTGCTGTTCTATTCTGTTTTTTCTTACTTGCTCTAGGTAACATAACAACATTTTAACCAATATTATGAAAACCGTCAAGCCGAAATTTCCCGTTTTTACGGGCTTTTTCGAGGTTTTATGCGGTTTACATAAGCATACTAAATGTTGTGTTGCTCTAAAATAAATAACACAAGATATTGCGATATCACCTAAAAAAACATCAAATTATACTATATATATTCGAATAATTCCTTAGCATCTTCTTTCCTGATTGTCTCCTGAACAGAGGTTACCTTTACCTTTACATCCTTATTTCCGAAGTTTATTTCTATAATGTCACCTTCCTTAACATTAGTTCCTGCCTTAGCAACATTACCATTAATCATGACACGTCCTGCGTCACATGCCTCATTAGCAACAGTTCTTCTTTTAATTAATCTTGACACCTTGAGATATTTATCAAGTCTCATATATACACCTTCTTTCGAAATAAAAGGGTTCTTCCCTTTTTAACAAAGAAAAAACCTGCTTCCATTAAAGAAGCAGGTTTAAATCCTAAAATCTTAACTACAAACTAGTTTAAAAGATCCTTGAAAGCCTTACCAGCCTTGAACTTAGGAGCCTTAGAAGCCTTAATCTTCATTGTAGCACCTGTCTGAGGATTTCTACCCTCACGAGCTGATCTCTTAGCAACTTCGAATGTACCAAATCCAACTAACTGAACTTTGTCACCCTTCTTTAATGTCTTCTGTACTGTCTCGATGAAAGCCTTTAAAGCTGCCTCAGAATCCTTCTTAGAAAGACCAGCCTGCTTAGCGATAGCTTCAACTAATTCTGTCTTGTTCATTTTGAACTCCTCCTAATATATACATATTTTCCTCAACGTTTCTTTCAAAACGCCTATAAATATATATATCTTTTTTAGCCCTAAAAGTCAAGGAAAAAGCCCCATTTTTTCTTGATTTTTCAAGGGTTTTGGGGCTTTTTTCATGTTCATATTTTACGTAAACCTAATTCAGTGAATTTCCACTTAAACTATTACCACTTACAGTACTGGTTTGCTCCTTGTTAAGACTATTCTGACTTAATGTATTTCCACTTAAACTGCTGCTTGGAACTAATGAATTAGAACTCAAACTTGATTCTGGTATTAGATCACTAAATGAAAATGTCTGATCCTTTCCATCATCATACATAACTACCGTGTAACTCTTAGTCTCATATCCTGGCTTGTACAGAGTTAATGTATGAGTTCCAGATGTCTTCTGGTAAGAAGCTGGTGTAATACCCTTATAGATATTGTCTTCATATAATTCCGCACCAACAGGAGCTTCTACTGTGACTGTCGCATACAGGTTCTTATTTAGTGTGTTCGAAGAAAGAACACTTCCTGTATTATATTTTCCATCTGTTAAATCAAGCTCTACCGTCTGATTTATTCCTGTTACATTGAAATATTCTGATACTGTTGGATATCCACTCGCACTTGCTGTTATTTCATGCGTACCAACAGGTAATTTAATTGGATGTGCCAGATTAATATAGCTTCCATCTACATATACAGCTGATGTATTAGGAATAACTCTGAAGGATACTATTCCCTTTTCAGGAATCTGCGATTCTATATCACCCAGATCAAGAGTAGTAACTTCATTTCTTGCTATCGTGATAGTTCTTGTTTCATCTATTCCGGTATTAGTAAGATGAACCGTATAATCTCCCTCTGGAACCGTGAAGAGCATATCATTTAAAACTTCAGAAATTACATTCTGTCCAATTTCTATCCATCCACCAACCAGGGCATCTTCATTTTCAAGCTTTAAATATCCATGACCCTGATCAACTCGTATGCTTAGAATGCTGCTGCCTTCACCCTGAATAGTAATATTATCATGAAGTATAAGCTGATCTTTTGTTATTATCTGACCTGCTGAAAATACCACAACATCATTACTTATCTTAAAGGTTTCATCACCTATATGAAAATTCTCACCATTATCAGATATCGAATACTTGGTTATATCAGAATATTCAAAAGCAGATGGATCCTTTACTATAGCACCAACCTTCGAAAGGGGACTACTGTAAGCAATGTTTACTATATCACCACATTGAAGCTGACTAATGGACAGAGGATTCTGATACCTGTCGTTAATAACAGTAGTGCCATCATAGCTAAGCTCAACTATTTCTCCTGTTCCTATCTCAACGAAATCAATCAGCTGCTGAACAGGATCATAACCTCTGAAAATTAAATGTGCACTTGAAACGTATATATTTTCGTTAGCACCATCAATATTTTCGAACTGACTGTTAAAAGTTGAATCGTGTGCTAATCCTCTATATCCACAGCCTGTCAGGGCCAAACATATACACATGATAATTGCTAGGGATTTTCTAATATCTTTTTTCATCTTAGGTCCTCCATAGCTAATTTTATCAAAGTATCCTGATTATTTAAAGAAGGGTCATCAATAACCTTATCAAGAAGTCTTTTAAGTTCTTCTCCAAGTCCGGGACCTGCCTTATATCCTATTTTAATTAAATCCTGACCTTTAATTTTAAGCTCTTTTAAATTCGTGCACTGATTGTTCTCACATATTTTGGTATAAAGGCTCCACAAAGTAGCGAGTCTTTGCAGCTTTTCATGTCTTTTATAATCACTTTGAGCCATAACATCAGCCTTTTTTACCATTAATAGCAGTGGGAATATTATTTCTCCAACCTCATTCATGGCTCTTCTTACAGCCTTCTCATTAGGTTCTATAAGCTTATCATGAAATCCTACAAGCTTGGATACACAGTTTATAGTGTCATTATCGAATTTGAGTCTTCTAAGTATATCCTTTGTCATCTCAAAAGACACTTCAGGATGAGAATGAAAATGATCAAATCCCTTCTCATCTTTAGTTCTTACCTTTGGTTTCCCTATGTCATGAAACAGCATGGCAAGCCTTAACATCTTGTCCTTTTCTATTTCTTCCATAGACTTAATAGTATGCTCGCCAACACTATATATATGATGTGGGTGGTTTTGAGGAGTTTCCATCATAGCATCGAACTCTGGAAGTATTACCTTCGTAATACCAGTTTCATACATTACTCGCATGTTTTCAGGGTGATCAGAGCATACTAATTTAACAAGCTCCACCTGTATTCTTTCTTCACTTATTTTACTAAGATTACCTGACAGCTCCTTCATTGCCGTTTTCGTATCTTCATCTATTTCATAACCAAGCTGTGATGAGAATCTGACTGCTCTCATTATTCTAAGTGCATCCTCACTAAACCTTTCATAGGGTACACCTACACATCTTATAAGCTTCCTTTTAATATCATCCTGTCCACCGAATGGATCTACTAATCCATCCTTAGCATTATATGCCATGGCATTAATAGTGAAATCTCGCCTTAATAGATCTTCCCTTAAGGATTTAGTATAGCTCACACTTGATGGATGTCTTGCATCTTCATATTTTCCATCTATTCTATAGGTTGTGACTTCATAACCTACACCCTTTAACATTACTGTCACAGTACCATGTTCAATGCCTGTATCTATGGTTTTTTTAAAAATCGTCTTAATCTCTTCAGGGGTTGCAGAGGTTGTAATATCATAATCCTCTGGTATTCTTCCAAGAATCGCATCACGAATACAGCCGCCTACAGCAAATGCTTCGTAGCCGGCCTTAGTAATCATATCAATTATGAAATTAACATCGCTTGGCAAAGATATCTTTATCAAGTGAGTTCTCCTAACTGCTTCCTTAATGCGTCAATATCCATATCATTCATGGATTTTTTAAGTTTATCAAATATGGCCTTAGTCTTAGGACCCTTCTCCATTTTTTCGACTTTTTCAAGTATATCGAATATTTCAGCGAAACTATATTCCTCTATCAAAGAAATAATCTTAATGCATACCTGTCTTATTTCTTCTTTAGTCCACTCTTCACCACTTCCGGATGCCTTCGCTACCTCTTCTGAATCATCTATTCCAAGAACATGTTTCTTTACTCTGTCTATGAAGCCCTGATACTCCGTAATAAGAGTTTCAACATTATCGTCTATATACTGATGATCCTGATTCTTTCCAGCGTTTTCATGATCGCGCGCCATATCAGCAATAAAAGCTGCACCCATTGATGCTACACTCGTCTTTAATGCATGAACCTCTATTGTATACCTGTCATAATCACCTGTTGACTGCGACTCTCTTAATTTCGAAATCTTGTTTGGAGCATGATTAGTTGCTATTTCACATATTGCTCTGTAGTCATCCAGCGAACCACCACAATCTTTTATCTTTCTTTCCAATATTTCTTCAGAAACAAGAAGGTTAGCTGCTATTTTACTAATGTCTTCCTTCTCATCCTTCTTAACTTCCTTAGGTACTTCTACTTGTGCCTTAGACTCTTCTATAACTATATCATCAGAAGGATCCTCACCTTCAATAACTATATGATCCTGAGGAACTATTTTACGGAATAATGCTTCAAGCCTGTGTATCTCTAATGGCTTACAAAGATATTCGTCGAATCCTTCGTTAATTAGACGATCTCGCACACCTGCCATGGCATCTGCAGTAAGAACAATAATCTTACATTCTTTTTCGTAGTAATCACTTATTTTTCTTATCTGTCTCATAGCCTGGATACCATCTACTTCTGGCATCATCTGGTCCATGAATATGATATCGTATTTAGTAGCCATGCACATATTTATTGCTTGTGCACCACCTGAAGCTTTGTCTGCTGATAACCCATATGACTTAACTAATCCATCTGCCACTGTCAGGTTAATTGGATTGTCATCAGCTACCAGTACCTTATAATCACGAATTGTGAATTTTTCGTTATTTTTGTTTTTTCTTGCATTAACGATACTCATATCAACTGGAGAATCGTCAACTATCTTCTGATTTACTGTAACTATGAAGGATGAGCCAACACCATATTCAGACTTGACCTCTATTGTTCCTCCCATAAGATCAATATATCCTTTAGCTATTGCAAGACCCAATCCTCTTCCTTCGACAGAATAATTATTATTAATGTCGAATCTGGCGAATGAATCAAAAATTCTCTCCATATCCTCTTTTTTAATACCAATACCAGTATCCTTTATCTCAAATTGGAGAGTTACCATTCCGCCTTTCTTTTCTAATACACGAATAAAGAAATCAATCTTTCCTTCCTTCGTGAATTTAATGGCATTATTGAGAATATTGATTAATACACCTCTTAATCGAATCTTATCACCATTAAGATTACTAGGTATATTGTTATCAAGATGCATTTCGAATTTTAAATTCTTTCGAGAAGCTAAAAGAGAATATGTAGCTTCTATATCTCTTATTACATACGAAATGAAATAATTCGAAAGAACCAGCTCCATCTTGCCAGCCTCTATCTTCGAAAGATCTAAAACGTCATTAATTATAGCTAAAAGACTGTATGAAGAATCCTTAATCAGATCTATCTGTTCTTTGTTTTCTTTTGATATATCATTCTTGAGCATAATCTCAGACGAACCAATTATGGCATGGATTGGAGTTCTGATTTCATGCGACATATTAGCAAAGAATGCTGCTTTAAAGCTATTCGCACGCTCAAGCTTTTCTGTTAATTCCTTAACCTCTTTTGCTACCATTGACTCACCAAGAATATCTTCAAGGGTTGCTATGGTTCCTTTAAGACCAGATTCTTCATTCAGCTTGTCATATTTGGCACGATATATCTTTCCATTATAATTAATCTCTTTTGGATTATGAGAGACTATATCTATAGGACCAAATAATCCCTCCTCCATTATTGCTTTTCCGAGACTGTTTGAATAAATCACATTTCCGTTTTCATCAACAGCAATTAAACCCTCTATTATATTATTTAAAAGAAGGTCCTTTACTGTATTGGCCGCGTTATTCTTTTTTGCTTCTTCGTTTTTGAAAATTTTCATTAATTCTCCAATGATGAAAATGTTGTTATAATCTATTTTTGTTTATTTCTCAAAACAGAGACAATCGTCCTTGTTATATCCATTTTACTGACAGGCTTTAATAAATAGCTGTCCGGTTGCTTTACTAAATTATCAACCACTATATTTTTGTCCTTAATACCAACCAGCATAATTACAGGTACATTATCTAGGCTGGTCATATTTTTAATATAACCAAGCAGCGTATTTGAACTGTTTAATGGCATCTGGTAATCCATTAATATAATATCCGGGGTAAAGGATGAAAGATAATCCATCGCAAGCTTAACGGAATTAATCATGACAACGTTATATGAATCCTTAAGCATATTACTAAGAATTCTAAGATATGTTACGTCATCATCAATAGCCAATATAGTTTTTCGTGATGAAACGGAGCTTTGACGAACAAGCATCTCATTAACCTTCGAAAGAAGCTGATCCTTTACTATAGGTTTTAATAGATAACCGTCCACTCCCACACTGATAGATTCTAAAACTATATTTCTGGAACTTTTTCCTGTAACGAAAATTACAGGAATTTTCGCTCCTTCTGGCGTACTTCTTAAAGCCTGTAAGGTCTGGAAACCATCCATTACAGGCATAACTACATCAAGAAGTATCAAATCTGTACGATATTCATTCACATAGTCAATCGCGAATTGACCATGACTTACCGTTGCAACAATATATGTTGGTTCAAGGTAAAGTCTGTAAATATCTAAAATTTCCTGATCATCATCAACTATCAATATTCTTTTTTTAGTATTAGAAGATAGTTCTGACATTGTAACCCCACAATTACTTATCAAAAAACTTTAATATGCTCGTCCCCAATAAACCATTTTAGTTGCTGGTTTTCCACAATATACACATTCATCAGAGATGTTTTCCTGTTCGAAAGGCATACAACGGCTTGTTACCGACATCTCCTCTTTAATCTTTTCTTCACATTCCTGGCATCCACACCACATTGCCTTAACGAATCCAGACTTCTCAGAGAATACTTTCTTAAACTCTTCCTTATCTTTGGCAACATATGTATGCTCTTCCAAGTGCTTTTTGGCTCTTTCTAACATATCCTTCTGGATAGTTGGAAGAAGCTCACTTATTTTTGCTGAAAGCTCATCTATTTTAACTTCAATCTTTTCTCCATTATCTCTTCTGCAGATAATACAGGTTCCATTCTCAATATCCTTTGGTCCAATCTCAACTCGAACTGGGATACCTCTCATTTCCTGTTCTGCGAACTTGAATCCAGGAGACTTATCGGAATCATCAACCTTAACTCTGAAGCCCGATGCGATAAGCTTGTTTTTAATCTCATCTGCCTTCTCTAATACGCCTTCCTTCTTCTGCAGAATAGGAACGACCATAACCTGAGTTGGAGCAATCATTGGAGGAAGAACAAGACCTGAATCATCTCCGTGAACCATGATGATAGCTCCGATAATTCTTGTTGATACACCCCATGAAGTCTGGTGTACATACTGAAGCTTGTTTTCCTTATCTGTATACTGAATTCCGAATGCCTCTGCGAAGCCTGTACCAAAGTTATGAGATGTTCCAGACTGAAGTGCCTTTCCATCATGCATCAAAGCTTCGATAGTATAAGTAGCTTCTGCTCCTGCGAATTTTTCTTTGTCTGTCTTTCTACCCTTAACTACAGGAATAGCAAGAACCTCACTACAAAAATCAGCATAAACATTAAGCATCTGTTCTGTACGAGCAACTGCCTCTTCTTCAGTAGCATGTGCTGTATGACCTTCCTGCCATAAGAATTCTCTCGATCTTAAGAAAGGACGAGTCTCCTTTTCCCAACGAACTACTGAACACCACTGATTATATACTTTAGGAAGATCTCTATATGAATGAATATCTCCCTTATAAAAATCACAGAATAAAGTTTCTGAAGTTGGACGTACACACATTCTCTCCTGCAAAGGATTCAATCCACCATGTGTAACCCATGCAACCTCTGGAGCGAATCCTTCAACATGATCCTTCTCCTTCTGTAAAAGGCTTTCAGGAATGAACATAGGCATATATACATTCTCAACACCTGTTTCTTTAAATCTTCTGTCAAGCTCCTTTTGAATATTTTCCCATAATGCATATCCGGCAGGCTTAATAACCATGCATCCTTTAACATTAGAGTAATCAATGAGCTCTGCCTTCTTAACAACGTCTGTATACCATTGCGCGAAGTCTTCATTCATGGAAGTAATTGCTTCAACTAACTTTTTTTCTGCCATTTTGGCCTCCTATTTTAATCTCTTCAAGAGAATATAATCTAACTAATATATTGTACGAATAATTATAGGCTTTGTCAAAGCTCTATAGTCTTATTCCTGCGACATTTTAAGGCTCATTCCCATACCAAGTAAAATGAAAATGAATGGGGTATTAAGTATCTGTGAAAAAGATATGAGATTATGCACAATATATGTGAATGCTGCTAGAGTTGTACACCATATCATGTTGTTTTTATGTTTTTTCAGGGTATCGAAAATGAAAGATGCGAAAATTCCAAAATATGTTATAACTCCTAAAATTCCACCGTTTACTAATACGGTTAAAGGTTCGGAATGTGCATTAGCCAGTCTGTCACCTGGCCAGTAAGACACAATCTCATCAGCAATATCTCTAATATTATAAAGATATGCGCTAAGACAGTCCGGTCCTATTCCGAAAATCATATTTTTAACAGGCATCCTTCCAAAACCTTTTATTGAAATCTTATAAGCTTCACCTCTTCCATGGCCAAATGCTTCATTGAATTTTAGTAAGCCATTGTCAATATTCAGAATGCCTTTAGTATTTAATATTCCCATAACTATCCAGAAAATTAGTAACGAAAAAATAGATATAAATATGCCTTTGTATACCACTGTCATTTTTTTATATTCTTCATTCTTATTTAAAATCCAATACAAAAATACAGAAAGTATCAGCATATAGAGTGTAATATTAGTCGAGGTCATAACTCCACACAATCCATCTGAATCATAGTTATATCCATCCAAAATATACCTTAAGAATCTGACAATCTGTGCTCCAAGAGACCATAAAATCATAATAAGAGCAACATCCTTAAGTCTTATCACATTTTTGTATGCCATAACAATCAATCCTATAAAAAGTGCTATATCAAACAAAAATACACTTTCAGAACCTTGTGCGAAACCTGCCATAAATGAAACAATTGAAAAAACTAATAATAAATAGCTCTTTATTCTCCAGCCATTTTCTTTAAGCTCACATAAAAACAAAGAAACACCTACAGGTGTAAGTACTGAATAATATCCCATAAGCCAGTTAATGTTTCCTATAGTAGATATAAACGATGGAGCTCTTACCTCCAACGGAATAATATATAATGAAAATCTGTCAAGAATAGCAAGAACATAGACAATAAATGCCGCTATCAACGCTGCATAAATTACAAATTCACTAAAATCCCATAGCCTTGAAATCAATATATATAGGAATAAATATATCAGAATCGTAACAAGCCCCATGAACCATCCCTGGGTTCCTAAAAGAGCTTCTTCTCTATAATCCGAAATAAAAAAAGAAATTACCGTGAAGGTTAAAAATAAAAGTACGAATCCATCTGTTTTATTAAAATTTTTAAAGCTTTTAATCAGTAAAATTGCACCTGTTAATAATAACAAAAGTACACCTCCTATGGAGGTGTACAAATAAAATTTGAACTTGCTTTCATCAATACCTACATATCCATTATTCATATAAAGTGGATATATAACGAACATGATGAGCAAATATGCTGTTGCTATAAGTGTTGTTAAAGCCTTTGGGCTAAGTATATCTTTGTAAGAAGGCTTCAAAGATTTCATCCTCAGGGTCCCTTTCAAAGGTCATTTCTTCGCCTGTCATAGGATGTCTGAATCTAAGCTTATGTGCACATAATGCAAGATTCCTACAGGCAGAGTCTTTACTAAAATCCTTTGACTTCATACTACCATACTTTCCATCTCCAAGTATAGGTATACCTGCATTTGAAAGCTGAACTCTTATCTGATGATGACGACCTGTAATAAGCTTGATTTCAAGTAATGTAGCCTCGACATTCTCCTCAAGAGCAACCAAGGTTTTAACAACTCGGTATTCCAAGGCCGCTTTTTTAGCCTCTGGAAAATCCTCTTTAACTACGTAAGACATATTGGTTCGACCATCCTTATAAAGATAATCTATCAGTACATCCTTCGTATTCTTTGGCTTACCCATCACTATTGCATAATAGTATTTCTGGATTTCTCCTGTATCTAACTGATGAGAAAGCATTGCTGCTGCCGTTTTCGTCTTGGCAAATACTAAGAGCCCACATACTGGCTGATCCAATCTATGAATCAGGCCAAGATATGGTTCTTTTTTTATTCCATTTTGCTTATTAAACTTGTGAATATAGTTTTTTAGTTCTGAAACCATATCCTGCTGACCAACTCTTGATGTCTGAGTTGCTATTCCCGCAGGCTTGTATGCCACAATTATATGGTCATCTTCATATATGATATTCTTCATTCTTACTGAACACTCTGACCATAGTATGCATTAGCACCATGCTTACGATAGTAATGCTTATCCTGGAGCTCCTGTGGTGCAGGTTTGATGTCCTTGTTGATAGTTTCTGCACGATATGCCATCTTGGCAACTTCCTCTAAAACTACTGCATTGTGAACTGCATCATGTGCGTTCTTTCCCCATGCGAAAGGACCATGATTCTTACATAATACAGCTGGAACTGCCATGATTTCTTTATTCATAGCCTTGAATTCATTAACTATCAGGTGTCCTGTATTCTCTTCATATGCTTCGTCAATTTCTTCCTTAGTCAGGCATCTAAGACATGGAACCTCTCCATAAATATAATCTGCATGTGTAGTTCCGTAGCAAGGAATAGATCTTCCAGCCTGAGCCCAGCTTGTAGCATATGAACTGTGTGTATGAACAACACCACCAATTTCTGGAAATGCCTTGTATAACTCTAAATGTGTTGCTGTATCAGATGAAGGATTATATTTTCCCTCAACCTTTTCTCCATCAAGGTTCATTACAACCATATCTTCAGGTGTTAATTTTTCATAATCCACACCTGATGGTTTAATAACGAACAGTCCTGATTCTCTATCAATTCCACTAACATTTCCCCATGTGAAGGTTACTAATCCATATTTAGGAAGAAGCATGTTAGCTTCATATACTTCCTTTTTTAATTCTTCTAGCATGATTATTTTCCTCTTCTTTCAATTTTGGTCGAAACTTACATTTTAAGAGCAGCTTTTTCAGCCTCAAGACCACGCATATATTTGTCCATGAACTTATCGAAGCCTTCTACTGCATCTTTTTCAGGAGCAATCTTAGTTCCCTTATTTCCACCGAAAATTGAACTGTTAAGGAAATCCTGTAAGGTAGCATCGGCATTAGCTTTCTTATAATCTGCAAATAATGCAAGTAAAGCCATTCCCCATGGTCCACCTTCTCCTGCTGTCTCCATTACTGAAACAGAAGTGTTCATAGCTGCTGCTGCAATTGACTGACCAACCTTTGGAGTTTTAAACAATCCGCCATGACCAAACATTTCATCACACTTAACACCCTCTTCCTTGAACATTAAATCAAGTCCGTGCTTAAGTGCTGCAAGTGCAGAATAAATATGCATTCTCATGAAGTTAGGAAGTGTGAAGCTGTCCTCTGCCTTACGAACGAACATAGGAGCTCCTGCATCAAATCCTGTAACTGGTTCTCCAGAGAAGTAGTTGTATGAAATCAAACCACCACAATCAGGATCACCCTTCATTGCTATATTGAATAATGTTGTATATAAAGTATTCTTATCTACCTTGTTTCCAAGTGCCTCTGATACTTCATCAAAGAGATTAACCCATGCATTAATGTCAGATGTACAGTTGTTACAATGAACCATTCCAACTAATGCGCCATCTGGTGTAGTAACCAAATCGATTTCAGGATATACCTTCGATAATTCCTTCTCGAGTACTACCATAGCGAAAATGGATGTACCTGCAGATACATTACCTGTTCTTACACCAACAGAATTAGTAGCTGTCATACCTGTTCCAGCATCACCCTCTGGAGGAGCAAGCATAATTCCTTCTTCTAATTCACCTGAAACATCAAGCTTCTTAGCACCCTCCTTAGTTAATACGCCTGCACATTCACCTGCAGAAAGTACCTTTGGTGAAATTCCTCTAAGATTCCAGCTAAAGCCTTCACCCTTAACTAATTCATCAAAAGTCTTAATCATATTCTCATCGAAATCACCAGTCTTAATATCTATAGGATACATACCAGAAGCATCACCTACTCCAAGTACCTTCTCTCCTGTTAACTGCCAGTGAACATATCCTGCAAGTGTTGTGAAGTATGCAATATCCTTACAATGAGGTTCTTTATTTAAAATAGCCTGATAAAGATGTGCGATACTCCATCTTTGAGGAATATTATAATTGAAAGCTTCTGTTAATTTAGTAGAAGCTTCTTCTGTGATAGTATTTCTCCATGTACGGAAAGGAACTAATAAATTATCATCCTTATCAAAAGCAAGATAACCATGCATCATAGCTGAAAAACCGATTGATGCATACTTCTTAACTGTTACACCGTACTTTTCCTTAACATCCTTTAATAAATCAGAATAACAATCCTGAACACCACCCCATACTGCATCGAGTGAATATGTCCATACACCATTTTCGAACTGATTTTCCCACTCATGAGAACCAGATGCTAAAACTGTACCCTTCTCATCAATCATGATTGCTTTGATTCTGGTAGAACCAAACTCAATACCTAGATAAGTCTTCCCATCAATAATTAACTGTTTTGCGTCCACTTTGACCTCCTGAAAAATATAATATTATTCATTATGTCCAAACCTACTAATATGTTAAATCCATAGTGGTATAATAGGCAAGTGTTTTTTATAACTAAAGGTATATTGATGTTTATTGGAAATTTTCAAAAATTTCAAGAATTTAATCAGAAAAATTTTAATCGAAAATAATAGCCATTTTTTTGCAATGTTTCGTATAATTAAACAAATAACAAAAACAATTTAATTTTAGGAGGATTACAATATGAATAATAATTATGAATCAAATAACAAAGAAAATATAGAATTAAATGAATTAACCGATGCTGAAATTAGTGAAGTTGATGGTGGAAGAAGAGATAAGGCTGCAGAACGCAGAAATGCGGATAAGTTAGCGGCTACAAAAGAGCTTAGAAAAACAGGTATACATCCTGGATGCGGAGGAAAGATAATAAATCACGAAAATATAAATGCTAATTGGTACAAATGCGAAAAGTGTCTGGAAGAGCATGAGCGTTTAGGAGATTTTTTGTCTATTAGTGCACTACGTACCAGACATATACTTCCTAGGCGTATATAATCCCTTATTTAAACAAAAAATGGTATATGAAATTGCGCTTCTTTAAAAGAATATGCTGTTTCATATACCATTTTTTTACACCTTAAATCGGTATCCCACACCCCAAATGGTTTCAATATATTGAGGGTTCGCGCTGTCGAATTCAACCTTTTCTCTTATCTTCTTGATATGAACTGTTACTGTTGCAATATCTCCAATTGATTCCATATCCCAAATTTCACGGAATAATTCGTCTTTAGTAAATACATGGTTAGGATGCTCAGCAAGAAAGGTAAGTAAATCAAATTCTTTTCCTGTGAATGCTTTTTCAACACCATCAACCCATACTCTTCTGGCTGTCTTATCAATTTTGATTCCACGAATTTCTATAATATCATTCGATTCAACCGTCTTACTAACTAATCTTTCGTATCTGGCTAAATGAGCTTTAACACGGGCTACCAGCTCACTTGGACTAAAAGGCTTGGTCATATAATCATCAGCTCCAAGACCAAGACCTCTTATTTTGTCTATATCTTCCTTTTTAGCAGATACCATAATGATAGGAATATTTTTCTTCTCTCTGACCGTTTTACAGATTTCGAATCCATCAATTCCTGGAAGCATTAAATCAAGAACTATCAGATTATAATTATCATTCAGTGCTGCATCTAATCCTTCTTCTCCATCATTTTTTATTTCTACCTCGAAATCACTTAATTCAAGATAATCCTTTTCAAGCTCTGCAATTGCTTCTTCATCCTCAATAATTAATATTCTACTCATATATATTATCCTTTCCCTGGTCATGTGCTTCGTATTTTCTGAACACTATATGCATACATGTTCCTTCATTCTCTTTTGATGTTGCCCAGATATATCCGCCGTGGTCTTCTATTATCTTTTTAACTATTGAAAGACCAATTCCGCTTCCACCCTGTGAAGAATTTCTGGAAGAATCTGTTCTATAGAATCTTTCGAAAATATTAGGAAGGTCTTTTGCTGAAATACCATTTCCATTATCCTCAATTTCTATTCTTATAGAATCAGCGTCATCGAGGATTCTCATATCTATTTCCAATCCTCTTTGCCTGCTTTTATATTTTATTGAGTTACTTATTATATTATTAACTACTCGCTTTAACTGTTCCGGGTCAGCAATGATTCTTGTATCAGGTGGAGTCAGGTTAGAATAATCAAGTTTAACTCCCTTTGACTCTAAATCCATTCCAACCTCTTCAACGCAATCACCAAAATACGCTGCGACATTAAGACTATGAAAATGATACGGAATTCTGTTCGTATCAATTCCTGAATAAACCGTAAGCTCATTAATAAGACGGTCCATATCATTGGCCTTGTTGTATATAGTTCTTATATATTTGTCCATCTTCTCCGGAGTATCAGCAACTCCATCCATTATTCCTTCAACATAGCCTTTTATTGAAGTAATCGGCGTTTTTAAATCATGTGAAATATTACTCACAAGCTCCTTATTCTGATTTTCTGTATAAATTTTCTCATCCGCAGACTCCTTAAGCCTGAGCCTCATATCCTCGTAATTTCTGTATAGAGAACCTATTTCACCATCCATACTTTCAGGTAATCTGTATTCTAAATTGCCCTCTGCAATATTCTGCATTGCAATGTTAAGCTGATTAATCGGATTAAAAACACCCTTAGCTATCCATAATGTGAGAGCTATCGATGTGATAACCAGGATTACTATTATTGCAACAGCCATGCATATGAACATAGTCCTCGCAAGCTGTGGCGAAAAGAGCATATCCATCGCACCTTCCTCAGTAAGCTCCATCATTGCGTTGTGTCTAAGCTTTAATAAAACTCTTCCGATTATCACGAAAGCGCCAACTGTTAAAAGAACAGGCAATATGATAATTGTTAAAAATGTGATCTGTAGTCTTGTTTTTAATTTCATAAATTTAATATACCATAGATATTTTTAAACCATTAGGAAACAATTCGTTAAATCTATTAAAAAAATATAAAGATATTTCAGGCTCTGTGGCCTCCTATCTGATTATTTCTTTCCATTGTCGTTCCCGCTTCTTCTAAATTCATTCCCTTTAATATGGCATTTTTTCCATAGCGGGATTTTACTTCAAGCACTGCATTTTGAATCTTACGATTTTTTTCTTTTAATTCCTCTTTCTCAGTAGTGTCGAATATGCTTAACTGCTGATAATCCTCAACTCTCACACAGTTCGCAGTCACATACATTCTGCGTATGGGATATTCTTTAATTAATATATCCTCATAAAGCTTCGAAATAGCCGGAATTAAAACAACATCTGCATTAGTTTCATCAAGCAAAGATATAGTTCCATGAGCTGCTTCTTCTTCAATGTAACCCGCGTATCCTATATGCAGGGTAAAGGATTTACTTACTAAATGCTTGGAAACCATATCAAGGCACAGTATATCCATCATCTCTTTAACGATAAGCTTCCCTTCTTCAAAAGAATAATCTCTTGGAAGCACCTGTCCTTGTGAAATTGAATTAGTATCAGATTTATATTTTTTGATATCTTCAATAGTAACAGATTCTCTACCCCAGGCATGATCTATCAAAAGTTCTGCATCTATCCCGAATAATTTATATAAAAAATCCTCGTCAGCCTCCGTAATATCCTTCATGGTGAATATTCCGTAGGAGTTAAGACGCATCATCGTCTTTTTTCCAACTCTCCAAAAATCTGTTAATGGCGTGTGATTCCAGAGAGTTTTCTTATAGCTTTCTTCATCAAGCTCCCCTATGAAATCTGGTGAATGTTTGGCCGTAATGTCCAGTGCAATTTTCGTTAAATATAAATTCGTTCCTATACCACAGGTTGCTCTTATATGAAGTTCTTCATATATATCTTTAGTAATTTTCTTCCCAAGTTCCTTGGCACTCATATTGTACAAAGGGAGATAATCCGTAATATCCATAAAGGCTTCATCTATGGAATATACATGTATATCATCCTTCGAAATATATCTTAAATAAATCTTATATATCTTCGCAGCGTAATCTATATATAACTGCATTCTTGGTGTTGCTGCTATATATTCAACATTTTTTGGTATTTCGAAAACTCTGCATCTTGAACTTATTCCCATGGCTTTCATAGGCGGAGTAATAGCAAGGCATATCGTCTTATCACTTCTCGTTAGATCTGCAACTATTAAGTTGGTAGTCATAGCATCTAACCTTCTTTCAGCACACTCTACTGACGCATAGAAGCTTTTCAGGTCGATACAAAGATATACTCGTTCGCTCATAATATAATTATACAAACATTTGTTTGCTTATGCTATACTTAAATCATGGACGACAGAGTAATTTTTCACATAGATGTTAATAGTGCATTCCTTTCATGGGAAGCTGTATATAATCTTGAAAACGGTGGAACTGAAGATTACAGAGAAGGACTTTTCGCAGTTGGAGGTGATGTCGAAACAAGACATGGCATTATTCTTGCGAAATCAATTAAAACCAAGCCTTATGGTGTAACAACAGGCGAGCCCGTTGTTAATGCCATCAAAAAATGTCCTAATCTAAAATTATTAAAATCACACAGAAATATCTATTCACAATATTCCCATGCCTTCATCAATGTATTAAAAGACTATTCTGACTGCATAGAACAGTTCAGTATAGATGAAGCCTTCGTCGATATGACAGGAACCAGACTTTTGTTTGGTGAACCATTAGACGCCGCCAATATGATAAGACAGAGAATTAGGAATGAACTTGGTTTCACAGTTAATGTTGGTGTATCTTCCAATAAACTCCTGGCCAAAATGGCATCTGATTTCACTAAACCTGACAAAACTCATACGCTGTTTCCGGAAGAAGTACCTTTAAAGATGTGGCCACTTCCAGTTTCTGATTTATTCTTCGTTGGGAAGAACACTGCCCAGAAACTAAATTCAGTTGGAATTAAGACTATAGGAGATCTGGCACACACAAATAAAGAAGTATTGACAGGATTATTTAAGAAACAGGGAGAATATATGTGGTATGCAGCTAATGGAATAGATGATTCTTTAGTTACACCAGAGCATCCTGATGCCAAGGGATATTCACATTCTACTACTCTTCCATATAATGTCACTGAAAAAGATGAAGCTAAAATGGTTCTTCGTACTCTTACAGAAAGAGTCTGTGAAAGAGTAAGAGAAGATAATGTTAAAGCTCAGACAGTCACCGTACAGCTTAGATTTAATGATTTAACAAGATCAACTCATCAGTGCACTTTAGAAACGCCAACTAATATTACAGATGAGATTTATAGTTATGTTTCGAAATTATTCGATGAAAAGTGGGATGGAACACCTATCAGACTTCTCGGTGTTCAGGCTTCGAATGTAACCTCTGATGATTCATTCAGACAGATATCTTTGTTCGATAATACTAATTATGAAAAGCTCGAAAAACTTGATAAGGCTCTTGATACAATAAATGCCCGCTATGGGCGAGGCTCCATTTTGCGGGCATCTAATCTAAAGAATCAGAAGGAAGATTCTTAAGGAATTTCGTTGAGAACGGTATACAGCACAGACTTCCTATCACATCTGCTATAGGCTGTGAAATTTGTATTCCGAATAATCCCCATAATGGTGTTAAGATTAAAATTACTGGAATAAAGCATATTCCACTTCTTAAAGAAGCAAGGAAGGATGCTGTTTTATTAAAGCCAGTACTTTGGAACATCATGTTATTGACTACGGTATATGGAATGAATAATAAGGATATACAGTGGTATCTCATGGCAGGTATTCCAATAGTTACTACATCTGGATCATCACGAAATACTGCTATTATCCAGGAGGCATTAAATATTACGAATGCTGATACAATCGCTATAAGACCTGTGCCAAAAAACCATGTGAAATAGAAGCCTTTTTTAACTCTTGAATATTTCTTCGCTCCATAATTAAAACCTGCTGTTGGTTGAAAGCCCTGACCTATACCCAAGCTTACACTAAATACGAAATTAGATACTCTCGATACTATACTCATGGCTGCTATTGCTGCATCCCCAAATGGTCCTGCCATATGGTTTAGTACCATAACCGACATACTTCCAAGTCCCTGTCTTATAAGGCTTGGAAAACCAGTTTTTAATATCAAAAGAATATCGTCTACATTCTTTGAGAAATATTTAATATTAAGCTTGGTAAGTGCTCTGTTTGAAAGATACATGTAATAAAGAATCAGCGCACTTACATATTGAGAAATAGCTGTAGCAATTCCTGCACCTTCTATTCCCATTCCCATACCCATAATAAAAAGAGCATCAAGACCTATATTTAATATACTTCCTGATACAAGACCCACCATAGCAAATACGGCTCTTCCTTCATATCGAAGTATATTATTCATAACACAGCTTGAAATCAGTGCAGGAGCTGATATAAGGATACATATGACATATGTTCTGGCATAAGGAAGAATCGTATCTGTACTTCCTAAAAGTCTTACCAAAGGTGTTGCAAATAGTATTCCAAAAACAAGTACTAGTGTTCCTACGATTAATGAAGAAAAGAAGCTGGTAGAACCAAAGGTATTAGCTTTTTTTGAATCTTTAGCTCCAAGGGCTCTTCCAATTATTGAGCCAGAACCATGACCGAACATGAATCCAATAGCCTGTAAAATAGCCATCAGACCAAAAACAACACCAGTAGCGCCGCTTGCAGATGTTCCAAGCTTACCAACAAAGTAGGTATCTGCCATATTATATATATTTGTAACCATCATACTAAGAGTCGTAGGGATTCCAAGCTTCAGTATTAATGAAGGAACTGGTTCCTTAGTCATCTTATCGTATTGTGAATTATATCTTTTTCCCATAAGCCCAATTATAGCACAATAATGATGAAATATTTAAAGAAACGAAGTATACTAATGAGTATGGAAATATTAAATTTACGAAGAGCAACAATTAACGATATTGATCTTATTTTTGAATGGGCTAATGATCCTCTGACCAGAGCTCAGTCATTTTCTAATAAGCCTATCCTATATGACACACATGTGGCATGGTTTAACAAAAAAATTGATGATCCAGGCTGCTTCATGTATGTACTCGAGTATGAAGGCGAACCGTGTGGAACCATACGTGTTGACCAGGAAAAGGATGCTGGAATTATTAGCTATAATATAGCTCCTTACTGGCGAGGACGCGGTCTTGGCGTAGCAATTCTTAAGCTTCTTGAGGGCAAAATTAAATCAGATGCCCCTAATATACACATATTAAAAGGAGAAGTTAAATTATATAACCTCTCCTCTCAAAAATGCTTCGAATATATTGGGTATACTAAAACCTTCGAAAATGAATACTATCTTTATACGTTGACTATCTAACTCTCATTTATAAGCATATCTTTAATAGCTTCAGAGTACCAGCTAAGATTTTTCCTATTAAAGATGGCGAATTTTTCACCCTGGGAATTGTAGTTTCCATTATCCCACCAAACAAGCTTGAAGCCATATTTTTTCATTTCACCCATGTAATCATGTAACCATTTAAGAACTTCTTCTTCATTGTTCTTGTTACATGCTCCGAATTCTGTAACTATCACAGGAATTCCCTGATCATAAAATTTCTTTTTGAGTTCATTAACATGATACTGAATGGCGTTTAATTCCGAACCATCCCAGTTAGAATAGTTTCTACCCTGCTCGAAGCAAAATTCATATGGCGCATATATATGAACTGCTGCAATTATATGCTCATCATCAGGTATAACTAAATCCCTTACTGCTTCCTCAACTCCGGAATGACCATAGGTACAAACTATTAAATATCTATTGGCATTATTTCCACCAGTTCTTCTTACAGTGTCTACAAAGGCCTGATTCATATTATTAACTACTTCTCGCTCAGCAGGAGTTCCACCATTCCATTCCATGGCACTTCCTTCTACTCTGGGTTCGTTCATGCCTTCGAAAATCAGCTTTTCGTCATAATCTTTAAATCTTTCAGAAAGCTGTAACCATATCGCAGTCAGTTCTTCTGTGATACTTTCCTCATTCTCCTTGGTTGGTATAAGCCAATAGTCTGTTTCATGATGAGTATCAAGAATTACATACATATCATTATCAATTGCATAGTTAACTGTCTCTTGAACTCTGTCAAGCCATGCTCCGTCTATTAAATAGTCTGGAGCTGATCCTAAATGCTCCGCGAAGGTAACAGGGATACGTATAGTATTAAATCCAGCCCGGGAAACTTCATCTATCATAGCCTTGGTTGTTTTAGGATTTCCCCAGTATGTCTCTGAATTAAGAGTATTACCCCTACCATGTGCGTCGAGAGTATTACCAAGATTCCATCCTACAGATATATTGGATACGAATCTTTGAGCCTCTGTCATACCAGAAGTATCTATGTCTTCTTGTGGTTCCTCAGTAGGTACAGCTATTACTTCCTCTTCATCTGGAGCACTTTCTTCCATTTCTTCTTTAGATGCTTCTTCTACTTCTGATTCACTTTCTTTTGATTCATCCTCTATAGATGTCTCAGATTCTTCGCTACTTGAAGAATTAAGAAGATCCTTTGCAATATTCTTATTACCAATTTGACCACAACCTATGAAGGTTGTGGCCAAAATAGCACTTAATAAAATTAGTGTTTTCTTTTTCATAATCTTTCCTAAGTGTATTAATCAACGTTATAGCTGTTAAGATATTTTTCCTGTTCAGGAGTTAAAACGTCTATTTCCTTTCCAAGGAAACGAAGCTTTCTAATAGCCACGTCATTATCAACTTCCCTTGGAACATCAATAAGCTTTTCTGTAAGCTCACTGCCATGCTCAACAAGATATTTTGCTGAAAGTGCCTGAATAGCAAAGCTCATATCCATAATTTCAGCTGGATGTCCATCTCCACATGCTAAGTTAACAAGTCTTCCTTCTCCAAGAACGAAAATCCACTGACCTGTAGGAAGCTTATATCCCATGATGTTCTTACGCTGTTCACGAGTTTCAACTGCATTAGCCTTAAGCCATGCCATATCTATCTCACAGTCAAAATGTCCTGCATTACAAAGGATTGCACCTTCCTTCATAACAGCAAAATCTTCTTTGTCAATAACACCGTCACAGCCTGTTACAGTAACGAAAATATCACCTATCTTAGCTGCTTCATTCATAGGCATTACATCAAATCCATCCATAACTGCTTCAATAGCCTTAATAGGATCAATCTCTGTTACGATTACTCTGGCACCAAGGCCTTTAGCTCTCATTGCTGTACCCTTTCCGCACCATCCGTAACCTGCTACTACTACTATCTTTCCAGCAACTATTAAGTTAGTTGTTCTATTGATTCCATCCCATACAGACTGACCTGTACCATATCTGTTATCAAAGAAATGCTTACAGTCAGCATTATTAACTCTAACCATAGGGAATGCTAACTTTCCAGCCTTGTTCATTGCTTCAAGACGAATAATTCCTGTTGTTGTTTCTTCACATCCACCGATGATGTTAGGAATTAACTCTGGCATCTTATTATGAACCATGTTAACTAAATCTCCACCATCATCAATGATAATATTAGGTCCACATTCCAAAGTATGCTGAATATGCATCTCATATTCTTCTGGTGTTGCATCATACCATGCATGTACCTCAAGTCCAGCCTTAACTAATGCTGCTGCCACATCATCCTGTGTGGAAAGTGGATTAGATCCTGTAACGTACATATCTGCTCCACCTGCTGCTAGTACAAGACAAAGATATCCTGTTTTTGCTTCAAGGTGAACTGATAATGCAATTCTCTTTCCTGCGAATGGTTTAGTTTCAGAAAATTCCTTTTCCAACGTACGAAGAAGATCGCAATTTCTCTTAACCCACTCTAATTTTCTTTCTCCTGATTCGGCGAGATTAATATCTCTGATTTCACTTGCCATAATTTTCCTCCTTATGTGTTTATCAGTTTTACGCCGAATTTTTATTAGTGTGATGGTCGGACCCACCTTTCATCACATATAGCCTATACTTCTCCTCTGTCAACACTATCAGCATCATGGTGCGATGCATGAAAGTCTGCCAGCATTCTGGCATCACAGGAAGATGCATGTTCTATTTTAAGATTAAACATATCACTGGTTCTTTTGAAAGCCTGATGCTCTTCTCTTAACTGTTTTGCGAACCAGTCATTTTCTCTGTCATCCTTTAATGACAACATTCCAATATATGTTTTTTTGGAACTATATTCATTAAACGACGCAGCTTTAGGTGCGAATTCTCTTTGAATAGTTTTAGGTTCTGTAATCACAGTCTTTATAGGCTGTGGTGCACCAGATACGGGTTTCGTAAACTGGGAAGGTCCTTGTGAAAACTGTGGTCTTCCCTGGGTGAAGGTCTGTGGATTATTTTCTTTCGCAGACTTAAGTATTTTACGAATAAGCGTAAATATGAACACTATCCATAATATGCTAAATAAAGCTCCTACTACATCCATGGCAGCACCTGGCCTTATTTAATAATTTCTTTAACTGCTGTAACTGTTCCTGCTAAATTAGCAATGTCTGATGGAACAACAATCTTAGTTGCCTGTCCATTAGCCATTTCTTTAGCTGTTTCAAAAGACTGAAGCTTAAGATATTTTTCGGATGGATCTGCTTCATTAATAAGCTTAATACCCTCTGCTCTTGCCTTCTGTACTGCAAGAAGAGCCTCTGCTTCACCTTGTGCTTCTCTGATTCTTTGTTCCTTAATAGCGTCCGCTCTTAAAATAGCAGCTTCCTTTTCACCTTCTGCAAGTGTAATAGCCGACTGCTTCTTACCTTCTGCAGTAAGAATTGCTTCTCTTTTTTCTCTTTCAGCTCTCATCTGCTTTTCCATTGCATCCTGGATGCTTCTTGGTGGCTGAATATTCTTAACTTCAACTCTGTTAACCTTAATTCCCCACTTATCTGTAGCATCATCAAGAATAGTTGTAATCTGACCATTGATGCTGTCACGGCTTGTTAATGTCTCATCAAGTGTCATAGAACCTATGATATTACGAAGAGTTGTTGCTGAAAGATTTTCGATAGCTGCTATTGGACGCTCAACTCCATATGAAAAGAGCTTGGCGTCGAATACTTCGAAGAATACTACTGAGTCAACCATCATGGTAACGTTATCCTTAGTGATAACTGGCTGTGGCTCGAAGTCTGCTACCTGTTCCTTCAAAGAAACCTTCTTGGCAATCTTATAAATAATTGGAGCCTTAAAATGAATACCTGCAAGCCATGTAGTATGATATTTTCCTAAAAATTCAACTACCCACGCATTAGCCTGAGGAACAACCTTGATGCTGCTGCAAAGTAAAATAATAATGATTAAAACAATAATTGCTGCTACTACGTATGATTCCATACCTATTTACCTCCTAATATTAATATTTAATATTCTTTCTTATCTAATTCCATTCTGGAAATGATTTCATTAACCTTTTTATATACTAACTCTTCATCCATAGTTAATATCCTGCGGTTTTCCATAGTAACTTTACCGTTAATAATAACTGTATCGACCTCTGAACCGTTAGCTGAATAGCTAAGTCCTGCCATAAGATTATTTTTAGGCATTAATGATGGATTATTTAAATCCAGAATAGCTATATCGGCTTTCTTGCCAGTCTCTATAGTTCCAATTTCATTTTCAAGCCCAAGTGCCTTTGCTCCATTAATTGTAGCCATCCTAAATACTTCTTTGGCTCCGATACATTCAGGCGTTTTATGAGTACCCTTATGAATAAGTGCCATGAGACTCATTTCATGGAACATATTTAATGAATTGTTAGATGCTGCCCCATCTGTTCCAAGGCATACATTAATTCCTTTTTTCACCATTTCAGGAACTGGAGCAAATCCATTTCCTAATTTCATATTACTTGCCGGATTTGAAACAACAGACACATTATTCTTAGCAAGTATATCCATATCAGCCTCATCTATCTGCACACAATGAGCTGCTATTGCTTTAACATCAAATAAACCATTATCATATGCCATCTTGATAGGCGAGCATCCATATTTTTCTTTAACACCTTCTATTTCACTTACTGATTCTGAAAGATGTACATGGATTCCAATATTGCTTTTCTTAGCTTCGTTGGAAACATATCTAAAATATTTGTCAGAGCATGTATATGGAGCATGAGGACCCATCATGAAAGTAATTCTGTCACAATCTTTACAAAATTCCATTTCCTGATAGGTTTCGTTAACTCTTCTAACTCCGCCTTCGTCATTTTCATCAGCACCAACAAGTCCTCTGGACATAACAGCTCTCATTCCAGATTCTTTAACTGCCTTGGTGGTCTGACAAATATTCATCATCATATCATTAAAGCAGGTTGTTCCTGACTTCATCATTTCAATAATAGCAAGGCAGGCACCCCAATATGTATCTTCATCACTCATCTTCTGTTCTATAGGATCAATTGTTCCAAAGAGCCAGTCCATAAAGCTTAAATCATCAGCTACATTTCGCATAAATGCCATATAGCTGTGAGTATGACAATTGATTAAGCCTGGAATTGCAAGCTTGTTATTTCCATCAATTACTTTGTCTTCTGAAAATCCTTCTGGTTTTTCATTAATTCCAACTATTCTCTCTCCATCAATATAAATAGTTGATTCTTTAATAACATCCTTTTCACCTTCTGGAAGTATAGCCAGAATATTCTTAAGTACTATTCCCATACTACGTTCCTTTTTTCTCCTTCAATAAATGCTTTTATATTTTTCGCAGTCTCACTAACACATCTTCCCCTAGCTTCAACTGAAGCCCAGGCTAAATGAGGTGTGATAATCAGTCTGTCTGAATCCATGAATTTACTTAATGGGTTTTCTGGTTTCATAGGCTCTGTACTTGTAACATCAAGACCTGCTGCCCCAATCAGATTTTCATCCAATGCCCTTTTTAAATCAGCATCAACAACTACTGGTCCTCTGGCAACGTTGATAAGTATTGATGCAGGTTTCATTTTTAGGAACGCTTCATAATTCATAAGACCTCGTGTTAAATCGCTTAATGGACAGTGAATTGACACTATGTCTGACTGTTTTAAAAAGTCATCAAATGAAACATATTCGTACTCATAACCTGTATCTTTGTCCTTAAAAAAACCAGTGTCGGCTTTTTTAGTAACAGAATAGGTAATTACTCTGCATCCAAAAGCTGTTGCAATTTTCGCAACCTTCTGTCCAATATGACCTAATCCTATTATTCCCCAGGTCTTACCTGCTATTTCTGTGAACGCCTTGTCAAAATTGGAAAATCTTGACTGAGATGCGTATTCTCCACTTTTTACATAATCATCATAATGACGAAGTTTCTCAAGAACATAAAATAAAAGTGCGAAGGTATGCTGGGCTACAGCATCAGTTGAGTAGTCAACAACATTGCTGACCTGAATGCCACGGCTTTTGCAGTAATTAATATCAACATTATCAAAACCTGTTGCCAGCTCACATATAAGCTTAAGATTATTAGCATCACGTAATGTACTTTCATTAAGGGGAGCCTTATTCGCAATTATAATATCTGCATCCTTCACCCTTTCAATAACTTCTTCTGGAGTTGAAGTATTGTTATGAATTGTCACATTACCATAATTATTAAATTCTTCAACTGAAACATCAGTACCTACACTATGTCTTTCTAATACAACTATATTCATACTCTATCTTTTAAACAGCTTGGATAACGGCTCAACAACACTCTTAAGATCGTTTATTGCTGTATTTAATCCTTCAAAATCTATATTGTTAATATTATCCATGGCAGACACTATACTCTTTTCACTATTAATAACCAGTTTATTAATGTCCTTAAACATGGATTCCATATCTATGGCTGCAAGCTCTGTTGTAACCTTTTCGAGATTATCAACAATTCCTTCTGCGTCTTCAACCATATCCTTAGTATTTCCGAGCAACGAATTTACTTTAGGTAATACAGTGAAAAAAGAAACCGCCATGAACGCTACAGCAATCAAACATACTAAAGAAACGAAAATAGCAAAGCGACTCTGCTTCTTGGCATATTTCATTTCCTTTTGTTCATTGGACTGTATATCTTTTAATATGTTTATTAACTCTTCCATTTGAGTTGTTTTTTCGAATTCGTCCATTCATAACCTCCAAATAAATGCAATCTCTTACATTTTATCAATTCTTTAACACTTAGACAAGTTTTGCCAGCATCAAAAAAGGTCCTCCGAAACAATCGGAAGGACCTTTTAACTTTTAATTATTCAACTGTTACTGATTTTGCCAGGTTTCTTGGCTTATCAACATCAAGACCCTTAGCAACACTTACATAATAGCCAAGAAGCTGAAGCGGTATAACCGCAAGGCTTGCAGCGAAGTGATCGTCAATTTTTGGAATATAAACTGTGAATTTAACCTTATCTTCGACCTCGTATTTTCCATAAGGAGCTATTCCCATTAAAAATGCTCCTCTTGATGAACACTCAACCATATTACTAATGGTCTTTTCATACAAGTCTTCCTGTGTAAGTACACCAATTACTAAAATATTGTTTTCAATAAGCGAAATAGTTCCGTGCTTAAGTTCACCTGCTGCATATGCTTCGGAGTGAATATAACTTATTTCCTTTAACTTAAGACTTCCTTCCAGACATACTGCGTAGTCAATGCCTCGACCTATGAAAAATACATCCTTGGCATTAGAATACTTAGCAGCAAACCATTGAATTCTTTCCTTGTCATCAATTATCTTATTAACTTTGTCCGGAATACTCTTTATTTCGTCTATATATCCAAGATATGTTGCTTCGTCAATAAGCCCTTTTACATATCCGAACTGTAATGCTAAAGAATAACCAGCTATTAACTGTGCACTGTATGCTTTAGTAGTTGCAACTGATATTTCAGGACCAGCAAGAGTATAGAACACCTTATCTGCTTCTCTTGCTATAGAACTTCCAACTACATTAACAATACCCATGGTTATAAGACCACTCGCTTTCGCAAGTCTTAATGCCTCAAGTGTATCTGCTGTCTCTCCAGACTGACTAATACATATAGCAAGACCCTTCTTGTTAAGCTTCATCTTACGATATCTGAATTCTGAAGCCAGTTCAACTCTCACAGGAACCTCAGCAATGTCCTCAAACACATACTGACAGGCCATACCTGCATGCCATGCTGAACCACAAGCAATGATATAAATCTGTTCTATATCTTTGATCTCTTCATCTGTAAGACCTACGCTTGTTAAATCGATCTTTCCATCCTTAAGTACACTGTTAAATGTATCTTCGATAGCACGTGGCTGCTCATGAATTTCCTTCATCATGAAGTGCTCATAGCCATCTTTTTCAGCCGACTCAGCGTCCCATGTGATTTCAACTAAATCTTTTTTAATCTCATCACCATTTAAATCATAGAATTCAACATCACCAGCGGTAACCTTGGCGAATTCCATGTTATCAATGTAGTATACCTGTCTTGCATACTTAAGAATTGCTGGAACATCAGATGCAATATATGAGCTTCCTTCCTGAACTCCAATAATCATAGGAGAGCCCTTTCTTGCTACCCAGATTTCATCTGGATAATCTGTAAACATAAGCTCTAATGCATACGAACCACGAATACGAACCATAGCCTTGGCAATAGCATCTATTGGTCCAATATTATATTTTTTGTAATAGTAATCAACTAATTTAACTGCTACTTCAGTATCTGTCTCACTATAGAATGTATAGTCATGCTTAAGAAGCTTTTCCTTAAGCTCTGCATAGTTTTCTATAATTCCGTTATGAACACCTACTACAGCACTAATAACAGTTCCTGATCCAGATCCTGTACAGTTTCCACTTACATGTGGATGTGCATTAGTCTGCGATGGAGCACCATGTGTAGCCCATCTGGTATGTCCGATACCACAGTTACCCTTGATAGCACGTCCTTCATCAACCTTTTCTGACAGATTCTTAAGCTTACCAACAGCTTTAATTACCTCTGCCTTGGCATCACCATCTCTTACAGCTAATCCTGCAGAGTCATATCCTCTGTATTCAAGCTTTGAAAGACCATCAAGAAGTATTGGGGCCGCCTGTTTATCTCCAATGTATCCTACTATTCCGCACATAAGTTATCCTCTTAATAAAAATCCTTAAATTTTAGAGTCTCTTTAATAACTCTTCTCTCTGAACCTCAAATCCTGGCTTGCCTAAAAGAGCGAACATGTTCTTCTTATAGCTTTCAACACCTGGCTGATTAAATGGATTAACACCAAGAAGGTATCCACTAACACCACATGCGAACTCGAAGAAATAGAACAACTGTCCAAGGTAATACTCGTTAACCTCTGGAACATTAACCTTAAGGTTAGGTACCTGTCCATCTGTATGAGCTAAGATTGTTCCGTTCATTGCTGATTTATTTACGAAGTCTACTGACTTTCCTGCAAGGTAATTTAATCCATCAAGATCAACTGGCTCTTCTTCAAGAATAATTTCTTCACGAGACTTTTCAATTTCGATAACTGTCTCGAAAATGTTTCTTGATCCATCCTGAATGAACTGACCCATTGAGTGAAGATCTGTTGTAAGGTCAACTGATGCAGGGAAAATACCTCTCTGATCCTTACCTTCTGACTCACCGTAGAGCTGCTTCCACCATTCTGATACGAAATGAACTGAAGGCTCGTAGTTAGCAAGAATTTCAATCTGCTTACCCTTCTTTAATAAAATGTTACGAATAGCTGCATACTTTAATGCATCATTTTCTTCGAAATCATTTTCTAATGCCATCTTACGTCCAGACTGTGCACCTTCCATAAGCTTATCAATATCAGCTCCTGAAACTGCGATAGGTAAAAGACCAACAGCTGTAAGAACTGAGAAACGTCCACCTACATCATCAGGTACTACGAAGCTTTCATATCCTTCTTCGTTAGCAAGATTCTTTAATGATCCACGAGCCTTATCTGTAGTAGCATAGATTCTCTTAGCTGCTTCTTCCTTACCATACTTCTTCTCAAGCATCTTCTTAAATACTCTGAAAGCGATAGCAGGCTCTGTCGTTGTACCTGACTTACTAATCATGTTAATAGAGAAATCCTTATCTCCAATAACATCCATTAAGTGCTTAATATATGTTGAGCTAATAGAATTACCAACGAAGTAAATCTCTGGTGTCTTACGCATATCTTTGTCAATAACATTGTAAAAGCTGTGACGTAAAAACTCGATTGCAGCTCTTGCTCCTAAGTAAGAACCACCAATTCCGATTACTAAAAGGATATCTGAATCTGACTGAATCTTAGCTGCTGCCTTTTTAATTCTGGCGAACTCATCCTTATCATAATCTTCAGGTAAATTAATCCATCCTAAGAAGTCATTACCTGCACCCTTCTTAGAAACTAATAATTCTTTAGCATCCAATGTCTGCTTCTTCATATTCTCCATTTCATGCTCAGCTACGAAGCATGATGCTTTTGAATAATCAAATGTAACTTTACTCATTTATTCATCCTCCCGAATTTCGTGAAAAACTTTTCCTTTCTATTCTACTATTATTAAAGTAACTTGGCAAATGATATTGCTTACCCTTACCCAGGCTTTTGCTTACTCTATTCCTCGTATTTGTTATTCTTCCTACCAACTCGACAAGTATTACACAATCATAATGTCTTTTGGGTTATAAGAACCCAATTTTCGTGCACCTCATTACCTAAACCAAAATGAGTAGTGGTAATAAAATTATGAATTAATATCTTTTTATTACCAAGGTTGATACCTAAAATTGTTAACTAAGCGTATATTTTTAGGTTTTTATTACCAAATAAATTAATGTTACTGGTAATAAGATATTGAGAATTCCGAATCTTATTACCAAATTTGATGATTTCACAGGTTATAAGATGCCTCTTATATTAAAATTTATTACCTTTTATGAAAAATGTAGTGGTTATAAGATGACATTATCCAGCATATTTATTACCTTTTTTCCCTTCATTTGATATAATTGCTTTATCGTAAAGATAACGTGAATCACAATTTCTAAAAAATATAATACGAGGCTAATATATGAAAAAATTCGTATCATGGAATGTTAATGGATTAAGAGCCTGCAGAGATAAAGGATTTCTTGATTATTTTAAAGATATAGATGCAGATATTTTCTGTCTTCAGGAAACTAAGCTTCAGGAAGGCCAGATAGAGCTCGACCTTGAAGGTTATAAGCAGTATTGGAATTATGCTGTTAAAAAGGGATATTCAGGAACCGCCATCTTCACGAAAGAAGAGCCTCTTGGAGTGACTTATGGTCTTGGAATTGAAGAGCATGACCAGGAAGGAAGAGTTATTACTCTTGAATTTAGTGACTACTACTTCATCACTGTCTATGTTCCTAATTCTAAGGAAGATCTTTCAAGATTAGAATACAGAATGAGATGGGAAGATGATTTTCTTTCATATGTTAAAAAGCTCGAAGAAAAGAAGCCTGTAATATATTGTGGCGACCTGAATGTTGCCCATAAGGAAATCGATCTTAAGAATCCTAAAACCAATCATCATAATGCAGGATTCACAGATGAGGAACGTTCTAAATTCGATAATGTCGTAAACAATGGACTTATTGATACCTTTAGATACTTCTATCCTGACCAGGAACAAATATATTCCTGGTGGAGCTACCGTTTCCAGTCAAGAGCGAAGAATGCAGGATGGAGAATCGATTATTTCATAGCTTCTAAAAGTCTTGAAGATAAGTTAGTTGATGCAAAGATATTAACAGATGTAATGGGATCAGACCACTGTCCTGTAGAGCTGGATATAAATATTTAATCCAATCCTACTCATAAGAAACTTTTATCCTGTCTCCATATGTTTTACTAACATATTCTGAAGCTTTAATTGCGTATGCCTTAACTGCGTCAATCGAAGCATTAATTTCAATGTCATTATTTAACTGATATCTTCCATCCTTTAGACAGTCACACATATATTTATTAATCTCCGGACTAAAATGAAGGCTGTCCGTGTAGTTATCAAGGTTAAATACAACATCCTCTGCGTTTTGGAAATTGTATATTTTCACATTTTCGCACCCTAATAATTCCTTCAGCGCATACCTCTCAGCCTCCAGATATCCCAAGCTGTCACCTTCGCGGTACATATTATCCCACCAGAGAATTGAATACGGTGGTATAAAGATATAGAATACTGTATCTTTGTGCGAATTAACTATATCTAAAATAAGCTTCGTATTATCTTTAGCTATATCAAGATATGTGTCTTCACTTTTCATTTCGTCTATATCCTTTTTCTGAATATAGTGATATAGAATAGTATCCTCATTGAAAGCCTTCCACTGCGCCCAGTTATAAGATTCGCCTTCATCATAATCTTTCATGAAAGAGGTAGCCATCATATACGGAATTCGTTCAAAAATAACATCCTTATTCCACAGATATTCTATGTCATTAAACGGATTTTTATCATAAAGATATAGAGGTGAACCCGTTTCTTCAAATGTGGTCGAGGTTTTCTGAGTTAATGATGATGGATCTACATTCAAAAATACATATTTCAAATTCTGATGTTCAAATGCACGATTAAGAAAATAGCAAAGATCCGCTGTTGCACCATATGAACGAATGGCCTTAACTGATGTACAGTTAAAGTTTTCATCAAACCATCTGTTGTTATAATTTTCCGCAACTGAAGAACCCGCAATAACTGCATCATAATCAAAATGATCCAGTGTTCCAGGAACCTGATACTCTTTTTCCCACAAAACAGCCTTAATCTTAGCTATAGGCTTATGATAGTGAAAGAAAGGATCAAACAAAATTACCACACCTGCTGCCAAAGCAAGAAAAAGAGCCGTGAAGCATGCGAATTTCTTTATGAAGTTTTTGGAATTAATATCTTTTTCCATAATATCTAGAAGTTAAAATAAATAAATGTACTTACCTGTGAAAAGCTTATAATGCACCACACTAAAAGGAAGGAAACCAAAAGTGCCGTTTTCGTCGAAAGCTTGGAAGAATTCGATATTTCAAGTGAGTTCTTTCCCCTGATTATTAGTGCTGAAATAATAAGCAGTAGAATAAATATAATTACATATAAGGTATTATTATACTGTGGCATTTTCATATCTATAAACTTACTTACTATATAAAGTTCCGGAATATTTATATTAGCTGCAAGCTTTGGGAGATATCCTGTATTATGAAATCTGAATATATTTTTGAACAGCTGAAGTGAGGTTTTAATGCTGTCACTTCCGAAGAATATCAAAGATATATTAAAAAATCCGAAGGTGAGTATCCATCCAAGCCACCTTGGCATTTCTATTTTTGACTTAATCTTATCATTAGAACCCTTAACACCAACTATTCCTAAATTGTCCCATACTACCAGTAGTCCCTGCATGGTTCCCCAGGCTATGTAGGTCCAGTTAGCTCCATGCCATACTCCACTAAGGAAGAAGACCATGAAAATATTGAATAAGGTTCTTGCTCTTTTTTTTCTGGATCCACCTAATGGAATATAAACATATTTTATGAAGAATCTTGATAATGTCATATGCCATCTTTGCCATAATTCCTTAACTGAACATGCCTTATATGGAGAATTAAAGTTAACGGGAAGATTAATATTAAACATTCTTCCAAGTCCAATAGCCATATCAGAATATCCGCTAAAATCAAAGTAAATCTGGAAAGTATATGCCAGAATCATAAGAAGTGTGGATGTTGTGTCTAAAAACAGAGCCTGACTAAAACCATAATTAACAGCACCAGCTAAAACATCCGCCAGCAAAACCTTTTTCGACAGACCAAAAACGAATAGAATTATTCCCCTTGAAAAATTGTCTATATTAAAATGCTTATTTCCTTCGTCCTCAAACTGAGGCATCATTTCATCATAAAGAACTATTGGTCCTGCTATCAGTTGTGGGAAAAATGTAACGAATGTCACATAATTAATGAACCCATAGTGTTTAGCTGTACCCTTGGCCCTGTCGATAATGAAAGAAAGCTGCTGGAAAGTAAAGAAACTAATTCCTAATGGCAACAAAATATTATGAAGTCTGAAATGTGAGCTAAATAATATATTTATATTTTCGATAATGAAATCCAAATATTTAAAATATATGAAAATAGAAAGATTCAGTGCTATTCCCAATAACAAAAATATTGTTTTTCTTAGTGTTTTATTAGTTGATGCCCTGTTTTCAAATTTGGAAATAATGTAGCTTAAAAGATAATTGGCCAGAATGGAACCAACAATGATACTTAGATAATATGTATTAAAATAAGCATAAAACCACAAAGACATAAGCGCCAAAAACAGCTTAGCCATTTCATAACGCTTAAAATGATTTAAAGAAAAAAACCCAATAAGAGTTAATGGTAAAAATATAAAAATAAAAATATAAGAATTAAATAGCATTTATTTTTTTGATAATTCCTTAATTATTGCAACTATAGATGCATTAGCATTAGTCTGAGTTGACTTGGCCATGTTATCAATATAATTCTGACGAAGAAAATAAAGCTCTGTTATCTTCTCTACAAGATTATCCTTATTACAATCTTCATCATCTAAAACCATAGAGTATCCCTGAGATTCAAATGATTTAGCATTTAATATCTGATCACCTCTTGAAGCCTGCTTTGAAAGAGGAATCAAGAGATTAGGTTTTTTAAGTGCCAGTATCTCACAGATAGAATTAGCTCCTGCTCTCGAAATAACCAGATCTGCCATCGCGAACAGATTATTAAGACCATCCTTAACATATTCGAACTGTATATAGCCTGATTTATTCAAAAGTGACTCATCAAGCTTTCCTTTTCCACAGATATGTACTATCTGAAAATCCTCAAGCAGTTTAGGAAGTGCTTCTCTTACCGCTTTGTTAATAGACGCTGCTCCTAATGAACCTCCAATAACCATAATTACTGGTTTGTCTGTGTTAAAGGAACACATCTTCATTCCAAGCTCTCTGTCACCCTTTAATAATTCATCTCTGAT
The DNA here is from genome assembly GCA_024399135.1 of Lachnospiraceae bacterium. GTDB lineage: Bacteria > Bacillota > Clostridia > Lachnospirales > Lachnospiraceae > JAILLW01. Next base: position 64,622 of record JAKSHY010000009.1, read on the forward strand.
AGGAGATCCTGTCAGAACTGCTTTATTTTCTGGAAGAAGCTTTACGGTCTCTGGGAAATTACAGCAAATCTTACTTGCCACTGGAAGACATAGCTTATTGGCCAAACCTGGTGTCATATCTGATTCATGTAACACAACTGGAACATGACATCTTTTAGCTGCATATGTTACAGGTACGCCAACATAACCTCCCTTAGAAAATATAACATCCGGCTTAAATTCTTTAATAATCTTTTTCGCCTGATGAATACCTTTAAAAACCTTAAAAGGATCTGTAAGATTCTTTAAGGTCTTATATCTTCTAAGCATTCCTGTAGCTACACCATGATATGGAATTCCCGCTTCTGGTATTAATTTACTTTCAATGAAATCATAGGAACCAATATAGGCCACTTCGAAGCCTTCTTCCTTTAAATATGGAAGCAAGGCCAGATTTGGTGTTACGTGTCCTGCTGTTCCACCACCTGTAAGAATTATTCGCAAAGACATAATCACTCCAAAATGAAAAAATATAAATGAATAGCGTCTCCTGAGGGAATCGAACCCCCAATTGATCCTTAGGAGGGACCCGTTATATCCATTTAACTAAGAAGACATAGGGAAGTTAATCTTTCCCTGTAACCAGATATTTCCTTTAAACCTTCTTCCGATAGCAGGTTCTCCGAAAACATCCTCTTTATTAATACATACCTTCATTATCATATCATTACATAATAAAGACATGTGATAAAGCTCTTCATGTGTGATACTGTTAGTTACACTTTGAACCTCAAGTATTTCACCAAGAATCGAATACTGATCGCATTCAGCACCATAAGGCATAAAATATGTATCAACTAGTGTGAAAACATCTTCCTTTTGAATCTTCTGAGCTATGGTAGTATAAGTATCCATATCATTAAGTGTAAGATTCTCAATCGCATCTTCATCACCTAATCTTGCTGCTAAAACCAGCTTTTCTCTTGATTTAGTAGCCTGATGATTATTTACTATATCTTTAGCTGTCTTTTTCAATGGCATAAGTATTGTACCATCTAATGCCAAAGCTGACAAAGATAAAGTGACTCCCTGCATAGGAAGCTCATCATTCCTCATTGCCTTTATGTAAGGAATCATATTCTGTAAATAAAATATGACTGATATACCCATTCTTGGATCTTCGAATACACCAGCATAGCTTTCTGTTGCTATATGACGCTCTATATTAACATCTTCTTCTGTACTTACATTAGTTGCCTCTACGAAAGGGAAGTAGTAATCATACGAAAACTGATCATCTTCGTCGAACTCACCAACAACAGTAAGACCAATACCTGGTGCTACTTCCTTCGAAAAGCATGCTATTACATTATCACCATCTAAAGATGTATAAGAACGAACACCCGCATCAACAATTACATCCGTGACCAGCCTTTGTGTTTCTTTTCTATTTAATTTACTAAAGCCTATGGCACGCATGAATTTATGCATTTAATACTCCTATTTAACAGGGATAAGAACTTCTTTTCCACCCATATATGGACGAAGAACTTCTGGAATCTTGATTGATCCGTCTGCCTGAAGATTGTTTTCTAAGAATGCGATTAACATTCTTGGTGGTGCTACACATGTATTGTTAAGAGTATGTGCGTAGTACTTGCTTCCATCTTCAGCCTGTACTCTAATCTTTAATCTTCTTGCCTGAGCATCTCCTAAGTTAGAACAGCTTCCAACTTCGAAGTACTTCTTCTGACGTGGGCTCCATGCTTCTACGTCGAATGATTTAACCTTAAGATCTGCTAAATCTCCTGAACAGCATTCTAATGTTCTAACTGGAACATCCATAGTGCGGAAGAAATCTACAGTATTCTGCCATAACTTATCAAACCACATTGGAGAATCCTCTGGCTTACATACTACGATCATTTCCTGCTTTTCGAACTGGTGGATTCTATATACTCCACGCTCTTCAATACCATGAGCTCCCTTTTCTTTTCTAAAACATGGAGAGTAACTTGTTAATGTCTTAGGTAATTCTGCTTCTGGAATAATCTGATCAATAAACTTACCAATCATTGAGTGCTCTGATGTTCCAATTAAGAATAAATCTTCACCCTCAATCTTGTACATCATTGCATCCATTTCTGCGAAGCTCATTACGCCTGTTACTACGTTAGAACGAATCATATATGGAGGAATACAGTATGTAAATCCTCTGTCAATCATGAAATCACGAGCATAGCTTATGATTCCTGAATGAAGTCTTGCGATATCTCCCATTAAGTAATAGAATCCATTACCTGCAACTCTTCCTGCTGCATCAATATCAATTCCATTGAATCTTTCCATAATATCTGTGTGGTATGGGATTTCATAATCAGGAACAACTGGCTCACCATACTTGGTTACTTCAACATTTTCACTGTCGTCTTTTCCGATAGGAACTGAAGGATCAATAATGTTAGGAATTACCATCATAATCTTAGTAACCTTTTCAGATAATTCTTTTTCCTGCTCCTCAAGCTCTGCTAATCTTTTTGAAGAAGCTGCAACCTCTGCCTTCTTTGCTTCTGCTTCCTCTTTCTTTCCCTGAGCCATTAATGCACCGATTTCTTTTGAAATCTTATTCTTCTTATTACGAAGATCATCAGCCTCCTGCTTAGCTGCACGTGAAGCTGCATCCAATTCTATTACTTCGTCTACTAAAGGAAGTTTATCATCCTGAAATTTCTTTTTAATGTTCTCCTTTACAGCGTCTGGATTCTCTCTTAAAAATTTAATATCGATCATGACTTATACTAACTCCTTTTCTATAAATATATTGTTTATTTTAACTAAGTCTGTCTCTTTTCCTCTTGGAATAATATTTCCCTTATTATCCTTGTTTAATAAAACAACAGGTCTGTCAGGAAATTCCTTATTCTGTCTTACTACTTTTCCAGTTGAACCATCTGACAACAAAACCATACATCCTGCAGGATAAACTGCTGTGAATTCCAGCATGGCATCAACTATATCTTTGTCATACTTAATATCTCTAAAGGTTCTTAAATATTCTACTGCTTCATGAACTTTTAATCTGTTTCTTCCAATTCCACAGATTAATTCATCAAATGTATCACAAACTGATACTATTTTCGTTTCGTAAGCTATTTCTCTTGCGTGAAGAGGATATCCTGATCCATCGTTACATTCATGATGGTAAAGAACTATATTTTTCGCTGTATTGGATAACCAGCCTTCATCCTTAATCGCTGAATATCCATATACCGGATGTTTCATATACTCATTCATCTCGACCTTGGATAATGATTCGACATCCTGATTTTCATACTGAATAGTCAGGTACCTAAGTCCAAGATCATGTAACAGACTTCCAACACCAATATCATGAACCTGTTCTTTACTAAGTTTTAACTTTAGTGCTGTAATCGTAGCTATAGAACATAAATTGATGGAATGCTCATAAATATCAGCATTTCTTTCTTTTATATCATATATCTTTTCAACTACTTCGTCTTCATCAAGAATATTACTAATGATACTGTCTGCTGTATTCGAAAGCTGAACCAATTCTTCATTGTTCGAGTAGGTATGTCTTTCTAAAACACTCTTAACTTTAGTTTTAAATGCCTGTTCAAGCTCGGATTTTAAAAGAACTACCTCCTGCATATGAACATGGTCTTTGTCTTTGATATATACTTCTTTAATCTCTAACTCAACAAGTTTTTCAATATAGTCGGCTTTTAATACTGTTTCTTCAGAAAGCAAAATTTTGAAATCATTAGTTATGATTGGTTTAGCAAGAATTTCTCCGCCCTTTAAATCTTCAACCTTAATGAGTTTCATTTGATTCTCCATGTAATGCTTTGTTTAAAGCATTAAGCTCTTCTGAACTAAGTTCCTGTTTACATGTACCCTCAGTAATTCTTTTAACATATGAATAGTCATTACCATTACTGTGAACTGAATTTAACAAGAATCCATTATCTTCTTCATCTAATAAAACGATACAAAAGCTTAACTTTCCACCCATTTGGTCGAATGCATCATATTTAACAAATCCAAGCTTCTGGAATGTTTTAGTAAGCTGCTTATAAATGCTTTTAATATCTCTCTTATTCTGTGTTATTTCTGCTTTCATAGCTCTGTTTTCTTCAAACATCATAGCTATTTCTTCTTCAAGACTCTTAGCAGCGCGTCCCTTCATGAAAGACGCATATTTTTTAGTGAATCTGCTGATTTTCATAGAATTGTTAATAATTAGTGCGAGTAAAACAATAATTATTACTATTAATACCAATATAACGATTCCTAAATCTAAATTACCTAATCCAATACTTGTTAAAAATGCATTATTCATATTCAAACCTACTTCGCTTTATTTAATAAATCCATAATTTTTTCTAACTCATCATGGGAATAAAACTCAATTTCAAGTTTTCCTGCTCCATCATTCTTGTTCGATGGGGTAATTGAAACTTTAGTATTTAGCTTTTGCTTAAGCTTCTCTGTAATATCATCGTAGATTGCCTGGAGACTCTTATCAACATTTTTTGCGTTCTTTTTAACCTTAACTACTCCAAGATTTTTTACTAACTTCTCAATATCACGTACACTTAGCTTTTCATCAAATACCTGCTGTGCTAATTCATACTGCTTATCTAAATCTTCAACAGATATTAAAGCTCTGGCATGTCCAGTTGAAATCTGATCATCGATAACCATCTGCTGAACGTTTGGTCCAAGCTTTAATAATCTCATAGAGTTAGTTACAGCTGTTCTGCTCTTAGATACTCTTTCTGCAACTTCATCCTGCTTTAATTTAAATTCCTCAATTAATCTTTTGTAAGCTAACGCTTCTTCAATTGGGTTTAAATCTTCTCTCTGAATGTTTTCAATTAAGGAAATTTCTGCAATTTCAAGTTCAGAATAATTTTTAACTATTACAGGTACTTCTTTCAAGCCAGCCTTCATGGCAGCTCTCCATCTTCTCTCACCTGCAATAATTTCATAATATGTTTTTCTATCCTGAACAACTAATGGAGTAATAATTCCATACTGCTTTATTGATTCTGATAACTCTTCAATAGCATCATCATCGAATTTTTTACGAGGCTGATCTTCGTTATTTTTAAGCTTTCCTATTTTAACCATTGTAATGGCTTCACCAAGCTTAGTATCCTCCGATACTTTCTGATTTTTTTGCTCTTTTTCTACTGGTTTAACAACTGCCTGTGGAATAATAGAATCTAATCCTTTTCCCAATCCTCGTTTTACTGCCATAATTACTCCTGTCTAAATATTATTCAGATAATAAAAAGTTACTGTTTAATTACTTTATGCGATAAAAATATAGATTTGGTAATCTTTTAATAACGTTCGTTATTTGATTATCCTTTAATTATTTCATCTGCTAGATTCATATATGCTTCAGCACCTGCCGACTTCCCATCATACTCACAGATAGGAATTCCATAACTTGGTGCTTCTGCTAATCTAATATTTCTTGGTATCATTGTATTAAATACCTTATGTGAAATATTTGCTTTTACATTCTCTACAACCTGCTCTGAAAGATTAGTTCTGGCATCATACATAGTAAATACTACACCTTCCATATCTAAGTCTGGACTTAATCTTTCTTTTACTAAGTTTACTGTATGAATTAACTGACTTAATCCTTCCAATGCATAATATTCACATTGAATTGGAACTAATATAGAATCAGCTGTTGTCATAGCATTAATAGTCAACATATTAAGTGATGGAGGACAGTCAATTATGATATAGTCATAATCATCCTTTATCCATTCGACTTCGTTCTTTAATATAAATTCTTTTCTTTCTACTCCAATTAGTTCAATCTCTGCTGCAGCTAAATTTACATTCGACGCTATCAAAGATACATTTTCATATACATTTGGAATAATACATTCTTTTATTGTACTTTCTCCAAGAATTAATTCATAAACAGTGTTTTCGATTTCATTCTTTTCAACTCCGAAACCACTTGTTGTATTTCCCTGTGGATCTGTATCGATTACTAGAACTCTTTTTCCTTTTTTTGCTAAAGACGCAGATAGATTAATGGAAGTAGTTGTCTTTCCTACTCCACCTTTTTGATTTGCTATTGCTATTACTTTTCCCATTTTTTCTCCTTTTTATTTCTTATGGGCTTTTTATATTTTTCTCTCGAATAATTGCTTTTTGATTATATCACTTATATTATTTTAATTCTATTCAAAAAATCTTTCTTTTTCTTCTTCTATATAGAAATAATTTTCATAATTATGTATCTTAACCATTTTACCTACCGGGTATGGTTTATCTGGACCACCAGTACTTATTTCTGCAATCTTTGGTCCACTTGGTAAATTTACTAACACCCTTACCATCTTTACAGGACTACCATTAACCATGACAATTCTATTTTCTGTATATCCTCTTACTATTCCTGTTAATGCTGGAGATTTTTTACATTTACTTCTCTTTATAGATGATCTGATTAATGGAATGAAAGATCCTACTCCTATAGCCATGAATAGTAACAACATTGGATATATAAATGGCTCCATTATTCCAGAACTTGTAAAAGCAATTAGAATGATTGTTGGTACAAGAAGGAAGCATCCTCCAAAAATTGAACTAAACAATATCATGAACATATCTCTGTTACATCCTTTTCCTTTAAATACAGGAATCTGTTCGTCTTCAATTCTATATTGTTCTTCTAAACTATTTATTACTTCTTTATTTTCGAAGGTTCTCTTTTTAATCAAAGAGGAACCACAGTAATCACATACTTCTTTATTTCCTGATGTTGCGCCACAAGAAGGACATTTTGAATAATATTCAATGCTTGAAACCATACTTCACCTCAAAAATATTTTGAAAATATTATATAACTAATTCTTCCATTTGCATATTCTTATTACATATAGATATTGTTTCACAACATTTTCATTATCAATGTTTCACGCCTTTTTCTACAATATAATGTTTCACATGAAACATTGATTTACTAAATATTGTGTCGTGAAAATTAAAATACAAAATGTTTCACGTGAAACTTTTAATACATTTCCACCAAAACTAAATCATAAAAACTAAATTTGTATTAATATTTTCACGTATAAAAAATCGAGTGAAAACGCGTCTACAAATAAACGAATTAATTTGTATTAAATATTTTCACGTATAAAAAATCGAATATATTGTTTCTAGACCTTATGAAAATGTCAGCACTTAATGAGCAAACCTGTTTGCGAATTTAGTACTGCTACATTTTCATCGAGTGAAAACGCGTCTAGAAACAATATATTCGATTTACACATACAACAAAAATTAATACAAATTAACCAAATTATTCCTAATAGCAAATACCGCAGCCTGAGTACGATCATTTACATCAATCTTTTTAAATAAATTAGAAATATGATTCTTAACAGTTCTCTCAGTAATATTTAAACTATCAGCGATTTCCTTATTAAATCTTCCACCAGCAATTTGTTTAAGAATCTCAATCTCTCTTTTAGTTAATGATTCAATCTTTTCTTTATCAATATCTCTATTAATTAATCTAGAATTCATAGCAGGAATCAAACTTGATTCAACAAACTTTTCTCCGGAATTAACTTTAAAAATTGCTTCCTTCAATTCTGCAGAACCAGAATCCTTTAAAACATATCCATCAGCACCGAAATCCATGGCCTTAACTAAATACTCAACTTCATTATGAACTGTAAGAATTAAAATCTTCATATCAGATTTCTTTTTCTTTAAATCTGCTAATACATCCATACCATTCATATTAGGCATATTAATATCTAATAAAAGAACATCTGGAGTTACTCTGTCAAGAACATTGATACATTCCATACCATCTGATGCTTCTGCTATAACTTCAATTGAACCATCAAATTCTAATAATTGTTTTAAACCTTCTCTAACTAATGAGTGATCATCAACGATCATTACTTTAACTGACATAAACACCTCAAATATTTTATGAAACTAGTGGAATAATAACTTGTATTCTAGTACCATTGGTAGAATTACTAATAATACTAAAATCACCCTTTAATAAATTAATTCTTTCTTCCATAATGGACAGACCAAAATGATTTTTCTTCTTTTCATTATAGTCAAATCCTATTCCATTATCAGAAACAATAATCTCTATAGTATCATCATTATGTTTCACATGTAACATTACTTCAGTAGCATTACTATGTTTCATAGAATTGATTAAACATTCCTGAATAATTCTAAATATATTAAGATTGAGTTCCTGACAATCACCAACATCATCAATTTCAGAAATAAAATTTACTGAAGAATAATGTACCTTTAAATTATTAATGAAATCATTGATAGAATTAACGAAACCAAGATCATTAAATGACATAGGTCTTAAATTAAAAATAGTTTCCCTAATACCATCAATAACATTCTTTATATTCTTTGAACAGGTTTCTAATTCAAGCTTAGCACGAACAGGATCCTGATTAATAAACATAGAACTTAATTCTAAAGAATGAACAATGTGAACTAAATTCTGAACTGTAGAATCATGTAACTCAGCAGCAATACGTGAACGTTCCTTTTCCTGGATATCCATAATATGTCTGCCAGCATCAAATTCGGTTATATCATCATTAATGGAAGATTTTTCAACAGAAAGATTATTAGTATCATTAATAGATTCATTTTCATCATCTATCAATTCTTTAAACTGTAAAATACGTTTATCTAGATCTTTAACCTGATTAAGATAATCTTCATTAAGAGATAATAATTCAGACCTAAGTTTCTTTTCAGATTCAATTTTTCCTTCATAAACAGATGATGCGGTAAAAGGACTAAAAAACTTTAAATCTTCATCTGTAGCATCAACCTTGGAAAGAAATTCATCAATCTCAGAAATTTTATTATCATTATCTAATATTAAATTACATATATCTTTTTTCTTAGATAAATATGAATAATATAAATCCTCGAATATTTCCAGCTTATTCATAAACAAATAATATTAAAAAAATAAATCAAAATCAACATACATAAAACTAAGAATTACATTAATGGATTCTTAGTAGGAACACCTGCTTTTCTAGGATACTTTGAAGAAGTATTTTTAATCTTATTAATTAAGAAAATAACTCTATACAAATCAGAATCTGGAAGAGTAAATTCAAAGCTATCCTTAAGTTCACCACCTAAAATAGAAATGGCTGATTTAGATGCTTCATATTCTTCATAGGCCTTATCAGCTTTATATGGAATAAAATATCCATTAACCTTAACAAATGGAAAACAAAATTCTGACAGTACTGTCATATTTGCAACAGCTCTTGATACACAAATATCAAAGCTTTCTCTAAATGAACTATTATGTCCAAAGTCCTCAGCTCTTCCATGAAAAGCATCAATATCTAAAAGACCTAAATTATTAATTACTTCATTAAGAAAATTAATACGCTTATTTAATGAATCAAGTAATGTAACCTTAACATTAGGAAAAGCAATCTTAATAGGGATACCTGGAAAACCAGCACCAGTACCTACATCAATAAGACTAAGTGATTCTTTACTAATTGATGGAAAAACTTTAATAATAGAAAGACTATCAAGAAAATGCTTGGTAATAACATCTTCCCACTCAGTAATAGAAGTCAAATTCATAAATGAATTCCACTCAACTAAAAGATCATAATAACGAGAAAACTGTTCTAACTGAGCAGAAGATAATGAGATATTTAATTCTTTTAATCCATTTTCGAATTTATTAAAATTATGTTCCATATTATTTCTCACTACCACGAGAACTAAGATAAACAAGTAATACAGAAATATCTGATGGAGAAACACCAGATATTCTGGATGCCTGACCAACTGAAACTGGTTTAATACTCTTAAGCTTCTGTCTTGCTTCAAGTCTTAAGCTGTCTATATCATCATAATCAATATCAGATGGAATAAGTTTCTTTTCCATTCTCTTAAACTGTTCTACCTGTCTTAACTGTCTATCAATATAACCTTCATACTTAACTTCAATTTCAACTTCATCAATAACAGCTTTTGGTAATGAAGGTCTATTAATATCAAATGGCGCAATAGAATCATAAGTAAGTTCAGGACGACATAGTAATTCAGCCAAACTTGTACTTTTTCCTAAAGGAGAACTTCCAAGTGAAACTAAAATATCCTGATTTTCCTTAGCTGCACCTATGTTTATACTCTTAATTCGATCAATTTCTTTTTCAATCAAAGATTTCTTTTCTAAAAACTTTTCATATTCTTCATCAGTAATTAAACCAATATTATGACCAATAGGTCTGAGTCTCATATCTGCATTATCCTGACGAAGCAATAATCTATACTCTGCTCTAGAAGTCATCATTCTATATGGCTCGAAATTGTCTTTAGTAACTAAATCATCAATTAGTACACCAATATAAGCTTCAGATCTATCCAAAACAATTTCATCTTTTCCTAAACATGAAAGAGCAGCATTAATACCGGCAATTAATCCTTGACCAGCAGCTTCTTCGTAGCCACTACTTCCATTAAACTGACCACCAGCATACAGACCTAATATATTTTTAAATCTTAGTGTTGCATACAACTGTCTTGGATTAATACAATCATATTCAATAGCATATGCATTCTTAACTATCTTACAGTTCTCCATACCAGGAACTGTCCTATACATCTTAAGCTGAACATCTTCAGGAAGTGAAGAAGACATTCCTGAAACATACATTTCATTAGTATATAATCCCTCAGGTTCAATGAATACCTGATGTCTTTCTTTATCAGAAAATTTAACAACCTTATCTTCGATAGAAGGACAATATCTTGGACCTGTTCCTTCTATCACACCTGCATAAATTGGAGATCTGTCTAAATTATCACGAATGATCTTATGAGTTTCTTCATTAGTATATGTTAAATAACAAGAAACCTGTTCTTTTTGAATTGCATCAGGGTCAGAACTAAAACTAAAAGGAACGATAGGATCATCACCCTTTTGTTCTTCCATTTTACTAAAATCCAAAGAACGTCTATCCATTCTGGCTGGAGTTCCAGTTTTGAATCGTCTAACCTCAATACCCATATTAACTAATGAATCAGTTAAATAATTAGCAGGCTGTAATCCATTAGGACCAGTATATGTAATAGCCTCGCCAGTTAAGCAGCGTGCTTTTAAATATGTACCAGTACATAAAACAACTGCCTTACAAAGATATGTTGTTCCAGTATATGTTTTAAGACCAACAATTCTTTTATTGACATTAGTGTCATTTTCTGATGAACATTCTTCCCATAATAGTTCAGTAACTTCAGCCTGCTTAATAGTTAAATGCTCCTGATTTTCCAAAACCATACGCATTGATCTTGAATACTCAGATTTATCTGCCTGAGCTCGTAATGAATGAACAGCTGGTCCTTTAGAAACATTAAGCATCTTAGACTGAATGAAAGTTTTATCAATATTTTTTCCCATTTCACCGCCTAAGGCATCTATCTCTCTAACTATATGACCCTTAGATGATCCACCAATATTAGGATTACATGGCATAAGTGCAATACTATCAACAGAAACTGTGAAAATAACTGTATCTAAACCAAGTCTGGCACACGCAAGAGCAGCTTCACAACCAGCATGTCCTGCGCCAACAACACAAATATCAACTTCTTCAACTAATGTATTAATACCCATTAATAATCCATGCCTCTTTCAATAGAGTTATTTAATCAGAATGATTATTTACCCATACAGAATTTACTAAATATCTCATTAACTAAATCATCAGATACTTCTTCACCTATAATAGAACCTAATGAAGCATATGCACTCATTAAATCAATAGAATAAAAATCTTCAGGTAATCCCAATTCAATAGAATTTTTAACCTGGCTAATTGAAGATAATGCTAACGACAATGCTTCCTTATGTCTTTCATTAGTAATCATTACTTCATTAGAAGAATCTATTTCTTTTAATGTAAACATATTCATAATAGAATCTTCTAGTTCTTCTATACCAAGTTCATTAAGCATTGATGTTTTAATTATTAATGAATCAGGAACTAATTTAACCAATTCATCATAATCAACTTTACTTTCTAAATCCTGTTTATTTAATAAAACTATACTTTTCTTATTCTTAAGCATAGTAATAATATTCATATCATTTTCATCTAAAGCTTTTGAAGAATCAACAACATATAATATTAAATCAGCATTTTCAGCATACTCTATGGCATATTTAACACCTATAGATTCAACTACATCTTCAGTTTCTCTGATACCTGCTGTATCAACAACTAATAGATTAATATTTCCAAGAGTAATTTTTTCTTCAATAATATCTCTTGTTGTTCCTTCAATATCTGTAACAATAGCTCTGTCAAATCCAGATAGTACATTTAATAAAGAAGATTTTCCAGCATTAGGCTTTCCTACTATAACTGTACGAATTCCATCTTTAACTAAACGTCCATTATTATGAGAACGTAATAATTTTTCTATATTTTTTTCAATATCACTTATCTTTTCTAATAATCTGTCACTATATCCGTCCAAAGATATATGTTCTGGATCATCCAAAGCAGATTCGATAAAAGCAATTTCATAGATAATTGATTCTCTTAATTCCTTAATCTTATCATATACCGAACCTCTTAATTGAGAAACAGATGATTTAAGTGAAAGATTAGATTCTGAAGCAATTAAATCCATAACGGCTTCAGCTTTTGAAAGATCAAGACGTCCGTTTAAAAAAGCTCTTTTGGTGAATTCTCCTGGTAATGCCAATCTGGCACCCTTTTTTACTACTAAATCTAAAATTTTATTAGTAACGAATACTCCACCATGACAATTAATCTCAACGGTGTCTTCAGAAGTAAAGCTTTTAGGTCCTTTAAAATATGAAACTAAGACCTCATCTATTATTTCTTCACCATCTAAAAGAAAGCCATAACTAATGGTATGGCTTTCTTTTGATTTCAATATATGTTTGTAAGAAGGATTCACGAATATGGAATCCACAATCTCTACTGCATCCTGACCACTAACACGAATTATACTAATTCCTGAATTAGATAACGCAGTAGCAATTGCACAAATAGTGTCATTCAACATAATTATTTCTTTAATGTAATAACTACTTTTCTAAATGGTTCTTCACCTTCTGAATGTGTTGTTACGAACTTATCATTCTGTAAAGCAGAATGAATGATTCTTCTTTCATATGGATTCATAGGCTCTAATGTAACTGGACGACGATTTCTCTTAACCTTAGAAGCCATATTCTTAGCAAGATTTTCTAAAGTCTGACGACGACGACGTCTGTAATCTTCAGTATCAACCTTAACATGAATCTTTTCTTCTGAATTCTTATTAACAACTAAGTTAACAAGATACTGAATAGAATCAAGTGTCTGTCCTCTCTTACCAATAAGAACACCCATATCATCACCTGACAAATCAATATTCATTGTCTTGTCAAATTCATCATATTTAACATTAACAACAACAGCCATATCCATTGCTGTAAAGACATCCTTTAAGAAATCCTTAGCAACATCATCAATATTTGACATAGCTCTTGCTTTAATAACTGCAGGCTTAGAACCTATTCCTAAAAATCCTGAAGTACCTTCTTCAATTACTTCATACTCTAACTTATCTCTTGTGATAACTAATTTTGCACATGCATCAACAATAGCATCATCTACTGTTTTAGCAGAAAACTCCATATATTCCATGGTATTTCTCCCTATTTATCATTACTACGGTTATTATACTGACTTACCATATTTGCTTTAGCAGCAAGACTACCAGGAGCATACTGCTTATTATTCTGATAATACTCAGTAGCTTCCTTCATAGCAGCATCCTTTTCCTTTTTAGATACGGAATTATCAATAGAAGCTTTTTCGGCCATTGATCTTCTAGGACTCTGAGGACCTGCAATATTTCTAGTATTCATATTAGCATAGCTGTTAACTTTGTTAGGATCTATTCCTCTCTTTTCAAGCTTTTTCTTATGCTTTTCAAGATTAATCTTAATCTGTTCATCAATATCCATCTTATCTAGATGTTTATTAATAACAACCTGCTGAACTGAACGAACAACAGCACCTGCAATCCAGTAAATACCAATACCAGCTGAGAAGCTTAAACAGAAAAATGCACTCATAAGAGGCATAATCTTATTCATCATTCCCATTGACTGCTGCATAGATGCTGCAGTATCTGACTGATTACCATTATTAGCAGGCTGTGGCATTAATTTAGTATTAAACCACTGAGTAGCAGCAGCTAAAACTGGAATCATAATTGCAGCAATTAATAATCCCCATTTAGCATTAGCCCATGCATCCCTAATCATATCCATAGGAGAATTAGTTAAATTCATTCCTAAAAATACGTTATATGTTCTAATCTTATCAACTGCATCTGCACACTGAGCACCAGCATAACCTGTTAATGTATCAATGTTCATATTATTTAAACAGTCGATAACAGCATTTACTTCATTACCTTCAATATCAAAATTGCTTACATACTGTGCTGAAGTAGATAATTGTTTAATTTCTTCAACGAATCCACCTTCAATAACATGCTTAGCAACTACTTCGAATTTTTCCTTTAAAGTAGGAATGTAAGCTGGTAAAGAATAAATAACTCTGTAAAGAGCAAATAAAATAGGCATCTGAATCAATAACTGAACACAAGAACCTGATGGTGAAGTACCATACTTTGCGTATACTTCCTTAGTTTCAGCATTCATTGCCATCATCGAATCATTATCTTTTTTTCCTTTATACTTAGCCTGAATTGCCTGAATTTCAGGATTCATTTTAGCTGAAAGCTTACTAAACTTTTGCTGCTTAATAGTTAAAGGTGTAAGTAAAAGGTAAATAACGATTGTAAAAAAGATAATTGAAAGACCAACAAGACCGCTATCAAAGCTACCTAATATAAAATCCAAAACATTAAAAATAGCATTAATAATAGGTCCCAATAAATACTTAGCAATTGGTCCTAAAATTGAACCCTGGTATTGGGTTAATAAAATACCGTTCATTTAAAACCTAAACCTTTCCATAATAAAGGAATCAAAAAACTATGGCACTGGATCATAACCACCTTTAGAAAAAGGATTACAACGTAAAATTCTCCATAAAGCCAACAAACCTCCTTTAAATGCGCCATACTTCTCAATTGCCTGCAAACCATAATCTGAACATGATGGTATATACGGACATTTAGTACGCTTTAAAGGAGATAAGTATTTTTTGTATATCTTTATTAAAAAAATAAATAATTTCTTCATAGATTAACGGATTACTTCATAACAATTTTATGAAGCGAAGATAAATGTAATAATGCACTGTCTATTTCTTTAAAGGAAACAGAGGAGGCACTGCCTCGGGCGACGATTACAATGTCTAAACCACTATTAAACATTTTTTCCTGTAATCGGTAACTTTCTTTAATTAACCTTTTAATTCTATGACGGACTACACTATTTCCAACTTTTTTCGAAACACTAATTCCTAATCTGTTATAAGATGTGTTATTTTCCAGAATATACATAACTAAAAACTTATTGGCTTTATATCTGCCATTCTTATAAACAGTAGAAAATTGAATTGTGTTGTGTAATCCCTGTGTAAATTTCATTTTCTGTGTGCGCAAAAAAGGCCACTAATTAGTGGCCTAAGCTGACAATACTTTTCTTCCCTTAGCACGTCTTGCAGCTAAAACCTTACGTCCACCAGGAGTACTCATTCTAGCTCTAAATCCATGAACCTTAGATCTCTGTCTTTTCTTAGGCTGAAATGTCATTTTCATATCGGAACACCTCCTTTGTCTTAGGAAAATAACAAAACGATTATAATAGAAATAACATTACAGTGTCAAGTTAAAAAAAGTCCAAAAAACCTTTAAAAATCAATATTTTTTTTAAATCTATATATAGTAATTGAACAATATTATTAATACTAAATATAGTAATCAAATTATACACATAAATTTACATAAATTAATCCACATTATGTGGATAATTTTGTGGATAACTGTGTATAAATATATTTTTTATGTTATAATCAATACGTTTATATGCTAATAACCTTTATTCACATTTTCCACGTAAACTGTATTATGAAAAAGGATTATGTCAACTCTAAAACACTACTAAAATAAAGGTTTTAAGCTTCGTATCAATTTGAAATTTATACCTGTTTATATTAATATGTGAATTGTCAAAATATATATTTATCCACTTTAACTGATATTTCACAAATATTTTTCAGAAAGGTATTAAAATGTCTGATAAAAATTACAAGAATTATATAGAAGAAAACTGGAATCTTATTAAAAATAATATGCAGGAAGAATATGAGATTTCTGATATTTCTTATAATACATGGATTAATCCTCTAAAATTTTATGATTTTAAGGATGATACTGTATTAATAATGATACCTTCTGATCAGTCACAGGCATCTAACTATATTTCTAATAAATATGGAATATATTTTAAGGTTATGATTTCCGAAATGATTAATCATGATGTTAATATTAATTTCATATTAGAAAAGGATGCTGAAAAAAATGATTCAGTACCATCTAATACTGTTTATAACATTAATTATGAAAATGCTAATCTTAATTCTAAATACAGGTTTGATACTTTCGTAGTTGGTAATAATAATAAGTTCGCACATTCAGCAGCTTTAGCAGTAGCAGAATCTCCAGGTACTGCTTACAATCCTCTTTATTTATATGGAGGATCAGGTCTTGGTAAAACTCACTTAATGCATTCTATAGGACATTTTATATTAGATCATAATCCTAATATGAAAGTTCTTTATGTTACTTCCCAAAGTTATACCAATGAAATAGTTAATGCAATTAGATCAGGTAGTGCATCTAAAATGTCTGAAATCAGAGATAAATACAGTTCTGTTGATGTATTACTTGTAGATGATATTCAGTATGTAATAGGAAAAGAAGCAACTCAGCAGGAATTTTTTAATACATTTAATGAATTACATTCAACTGGAAAGCAGATTATTATTTCTTCTGATAAACCTCCAAAAGAAATGGAAACATTAGAAGAAAGATTCAGAACAAGATTTGAATGGGGATTAATTGCTGATATACAGGCTCCTGATTATGAAACAAGAATGGCTATTCTTAAAAAGAATGCTGAAAACTATGGAAAAGAAATAGATGATGCTGTTTTTGAATACATAGCAGAAAATATTACTTCTAATATAAGAGAACTTGAAGGTGCATATAACAAACTT
The DNA here is from genome assembly GCA_024399135.1 of Lachnospiraceae bacterium. Classification (GTDB taxonomy): domain Bacteria; phylum Bacillota; class Clostridia; order Lachnospirales; family Lachnospiraceae; genus JAILLW01. The sequence goes on from JAKSHY010000009.1 coordinate 81,931, forward strand.
ATTGCATTTTCAAGACTTCATAAGGTTGATATTTCAATGGATATATTAGAAGAAGCTTTAAAAGATATTGTTAATCCTAATCAAATTAAAGAAATAACACCTGAAAATATTATTAATACAGTTGCTGAACACTTCGGTATTTCATCAGAAGATATAACATCAAAAAGAAGAACTAATGATTTAGTACTTCCAAGACAGATATGTATGTATCTTTGTAAAAATTTAACTCAGGAATCATTACAGGACATTGCTAAAGCTTTAAATAAAAAAGATCATACAACAGTTATGCACGGAATAAGAAAAATTTCAGAGGATATCTTAGTGGATAAATCTTTAGCAAATAAAGTAGATATAATTAAGAAAAAAATAGTACCTTAATATATCCACTTATTACACATCTTATAAATAACTTATACACATGGTTATCATTTAATTTTTTATAATAAAATGCTATAATATAGTGGTTATCCACAAATAAACATCTACTACTAATATTAATACTAATAAATTTATTAATATATTACTTTTAGGTGTACAACTCATTTGATTAATTATCATTTTTTCAGGAAAGGAAATTATCCACAATGAAACTTTTATGTAAAAAATCAGATCTTGTTAATGGTGTTAATACTGTATCAAAAGCAGTACCAAACAAAACAACAATGTCAATTCTTGAATGCATATTAATTGATGCTTCTGGAAATAACATTAAATTAATAGCTAATGATACAGAACTTGGAATTGAAACTACTATTAATGGAACTATTGAAGATAAAGGTAAGATTGCATTAGATGCAAAGATATTATCTGAGATAGTAAGAAAATTACCTGATTCAGAAGTTTCTATTGAATGTGATTCATCTTTAAAAACATATATTAAATGTGAAAAGGCTAATTTTACTATTATAGGTAAACCAGCTGATGAATTTACATATCTTCCTAAAGTTGAAAGATTAGATTCTATTTTAATTTCTCAATATACATTAAAAGAAGTAATAAGACAGACAATATTCTCTATTGCTGATAATGATAATAATAAAATGATGACTGGTGAATTGTTCGAGGTAACAGGAGATTCATTAAGAGTTGCATCATTAGATGGTCATAGAATTTCTATTAGAAAAATTAATTTAAAAAATACATATTCTAATAAGAAAGTTATTGTTCCAGGAAAAACATTAAATGAAATAAGCAAGATTTTACCTGGAGATGCAGATAAGGATGTAAGTATTTTCTTTACTGGAAAACATATAATTTTTGAATTTGATACAACTATTGTTGTTTCAAGATTAATAGAAGGTGAATATTTCCCTATTGATCAGATGATTTCATCTGATTATGAAACTAAGATGACTATTAATAAAAAGGATCTTTACGATTCTATAGACAGAGCTTTACTTTTAGTAAAAGAAGGAGACAAAAAGCCTATCATTCTTAATATTCAGAATGAATTAATGGAATTAAAAATTAATTCAACTGTTGGTAGTATGAATGAAGAAATTATTATTAGTAAGCAGGGAAAAGATTTATTGATTGGATTTAATCCAAAATTCTTTATGGATGCACTTCGTGCAATTGAAGATGAAGAAATTTCAATTTATCTTGTTAATCCAAAAGCTCCATGCTTTATTAAAAATTCAGAAGAAACATATATTTATATGGTTCTTCCAGTTAACTTTACAACAGTATCATAGGATAAAGATATGCAGACTATTACCATTAGAGATGAATTTATTAAATTAGGACAGGCATTAAAATTAGCTGGACTTGTTGAATCAGGAGTTATGGCTAAAATAGTAATTCAGGATGGACAGGTTAAGGTTAATGATGTTGTAGATACCCAAAGAGGAAAAAAACTCTACAATGGTGATATTTTCGAGTTTAATAATACCAAGGTTAAGGTAACAAATGGTAATTAAGGAATTAGAATTAACAGATTACCGTAATTACGGAGAATTAAGTATTTCTTTTGATGAAGGAACCAATATTCTTTATGGAGATAATGCTCAGGGAAAAACAAATATTTTAGAAGCTATATATTTGTCAGCAACTACTAAATCTCATAAGGGAACTAAAGACAAAGAAATAATTAATTTTAATAAAGATGAAGCACATATAAGATCAATAGTATCAAAAGATAATATAGATACAAAAATTGATATGCATCTTCGTTCATCTAAATCAAAAGTTATAGCTATAGATGGAACTAAAATTAAAAAAGCTGGTGATTTATTAGGTTTAGTAAATGTAGTTTTCTTTTCGCCAGAGGATTTAAGTATTATTAAAGATGGTCCTGGTGAAAGAAGAAGATTTGCTGACATGGAATTATGTCAGTTAGATAATTTTTATCTTTATAACCTTACTAATTACAATAAAATTATTAATCAGAGAAATAAATTATTAAAGGATATGTATTTTAATCCTAATTTAAGAGAAACTCTTAATATTTGGGATTCACAGCTTATTTCTTATGGAAGCAAAATAATAGAAAGAAGACAATCTTTTGCTTCGCAGATTAGCGAAATTCTAAGAGATTATCACTCTAAATTATCAGGTGGACGTGAAGAAATAGAAATAAAATATGAACCTAATGTTACTATTGAGGAGTATTCAAATAAAATGAATCAGTCTCAAGAGCGTGATATTAGTGCGAAAATGACTACAGTTGGACCACATAGAGATGATTTTTCATTCATTGTTAATGATGTAGATATAAGAAAATTTGGTTCTCAGGGTCAGCAAAGAACTGCAGCTTTAGCTTTGAAGTTATCTGAAATTGAATTAGTAAAGAAAATTACTAATGACAAACCTATATTACTTTTAGATGATGTATTATCTGAACTTGATTCTAACAGACAAAATTATTTATTAGACTGTATTGGAGATATTCAGACAATTATCACATGTACTGGTTTAGATGATTTCGTTAATAATAATTTTAAAATAGATAAGTCGTTTAAAGTATTTAATGGAGAAATTGTATGTCAGAATTAAACGAAAAAATTGAAGAAACAGTAGAAGATACATTAGATATATCTCCTGTTGAAAATGAATATGGTGCAGATCAGATTCAGATATTAGAAGGTCTTGAAGCTGTTAGAAAAAGACCTGGTATGTATATTGGAACTACTGCAAGCCGTGGTCTTCATCATCTTGTTTATGAAATAGTTGATAATTCAGTAGATGAAGCGTTAGCTGGATATTGTAATACAATTACTGTAACAATTAATCCTGACAATTCAGTTACTGTTGTTGATAATGGACGTGGTATTCCAGTTGGAATTAATCATAAGGCTGGTCTCCCAGCTGTAGAAGTAGTATTTACTGTACTTCATGCAGGAGGAAAGTTCGGTGGCGGAGGATACAAGGTATCCGGAGGTCTTCATGGAGTTGGTGCATCTGTTGTTAATGCGTTATCTGACTGGCTTGAAGTTGAGATATGTACTGATGGCAAAATATATAAACAAAGATATGAAAGAGGACATGTATGTTATCCTCTTAAGGTTGTTGGAGAATGTGAAAAAGAAAAAACTGGTACTAAAGTTACTTTTAAACCAGATGCTACTATTTTCACAGAAACAACAGTTTATGAATTCGATGTTTTAAAACAGCGTCTTCGTGAGATGGCATTTTTAACTAAAGCATTAAGAATTGTTTTAAGAGATGAACGTATCTCAGAAGAAATGCCAGAACCAAAAGAAAGAGAATTTTACTACGAAGGTGGTATTAAAGAATTCGTTAAATATCTTAACAAATCAAAGACACCTTTATATGAGGATGTTCTTTATTTTGAAGGAAAAAGAAATAATGTATATGTAGAAGTTTCAATGCAGCATAATGATTCATTTAATGAAAGTGCATTCAGCTTCGTTAATAACATTAATACCCCTGAAGGTGGTACACATCTTGTTGGATTTAGAAATGCGTTAACTAAGACCTTTAATGATTATGCAAGAAAATTCAAATTATTAAAGGATAATGAACCTAATCTTACAGGTGAAGATATAAGAGAAGGTTTAACAGCTATTATTTCTGTAAAAATAGAAGATCCTCAGTTTGAAGGTCAGACTAAGCAAAAGCTTGGAAATTCAGAGGCAAGAGCTGCAGTTGATGGAATTGTTTCTGAGCAATTAACATATTTCTTAGAACAGAATCCAACAATAGCAAAGAGTATATGTGAAAAATCAATTCTTGCACAAAGAGCAAGGGATGCTGCAAGAAAGGCTAGAGATTTAACAAGAAGAAAAACAGCTTTAGAAGGTGCTGCTCTTCCTGGTAAATTAGCGGACTGTTCTGATAAAGATCCTAAAAACTGTGAAATTTATATAGTTGAGGGAGATTCCGCTGGTGGTTCTGCAAAAACCGCGCGCTCACGCGCGACACAGGCAATACTTCCACTTCGAGGAAAAATTTTAAATGTAGAAAAAGCACGTCTTGATAAGATTTATGCTAATGCAGAAATCAAAGCAATGATAACAGCGTTCGGAACTGGTATTCATGATGATTTTGATATTGAAAAATTAAGATATCACAAGATTATATTAATGACAGATGCCGACGTTGATGGTGCACATATTGCAACACTTCTTCTCACATTTATTTATAGATTCATGCCAGAGTTAATTAAGCAGGGTCATGTATATCTTGCTATGCCACCTCTTTATAAGCTGGAGAAAAATAAGAAAGTCTGGTATGCATATTCTGATGAAGAGCTTGATAACATATTAAAGGAAGTTGGAAGAGATCAGAATAACAGAATTCAGCGATACAAAGGTTTAGGTGAAATGGATGCAGAACAGCTTTGGGAAACAACCATGGATCCAGAAAGAAGAATTCTAAAGAGAGTAATTATAGATGAAGAAGCTGAATCAGAGCTTGATTTAACATTTACTACACTGATGGGCGATAAGGTTGAACCTCGTCGTGAATTCATAGAAGAAAACGCCAAGTTTGTTAAGAATCTTGATATTTAATTAACCTGTCGCGGCTTCGCCGCGAAAAAACAAAGGAAGATAAGTAATGGAAGATAATATTTTCGACAAAGTACATGAAGTAGACCTTCAAAAAACAATGGAAACTTCATATATCGACTATGCAATGAGTGTTATAGCTTCTCGTGCATTGCCTGATGTTCGTGATGGATTAAAGCCGGTTCAAAGAAGAGTTCTTTATTCAATGATTGAACTTAATAATGGACCAGATAAGCCACATCGAAAATCTGCACGTATCGTCGGCGATACGATGGGTAAATATCATCCACATGGTGACAGCTCAATTTATGGTGCACTTGTTAATATGGCACAGCCTTGGAGTTTTAGATATCCATTAGTTGATGGTCATGGAAACTTCGGTTCTGTAGATGGTGATGGCGCAGCTGCCATGCGTTATACAGAGGCTCGTCTTTCTAAGATTTCAATGGAATTATTAGCTGATATCAACAAAGATACAGTTGATTTCATTCCTAACTTTGATGAAACAGAAAAAGAACCTGTTGTTCTTCCAAGTAGATATCCTAACCTTTTAGTAAATGGTACTACTGGTATTGCAGTAGGTATGGCAACTAACATTCCACCTCATAATTTAAGGGAAGTTACCAACGCATTAGTTAAAATAATTGATAACAGAGTTGAAGAAGACAGAGAAACAGAGATTGAAGAGCTTCTTGATATAGTTAAAGCTCCTGATTTTCCAACAGGAGGTATCATTTTAGGTACCAGAGGATGTGAAGAAGCATACCGTACAGGTAGAGGAAAGGTTGTTGTAAGAGCTGTTACAGATATCGAAGCAATGCCTAATGGAAAGAACAGAATTATTGTTACAGAGCTTCCTTATATGGTTAACAAGGCTAATCTTATTTTGAAGATTGCTGAATTAGTTAAGCTTAAGAAGATAGATGGTATTACTGATTTAAGAGATGAGTCAGACAGAGAAGGTATGCGAATTGTTATTGAGCTTAGAAGAGATGTTAATGCTAACATTATTCTGAATCAGTTATATAAGCATACACAGTTACAGGATTCCTTCGGTGTTATTATGCTTGCTTTAGTAAATAACGAACCTAAGGTTATGTCACTTCTTCAGATGCTAGGTGAATACTTAAAGCATCAGGAGGAGGTAGTAACAAGAAGAACCAAATATGAACTCAATAAGGCAGAAGAAAGAGATCATATTTTACAGGGATTATTAATAGCTCTTGATAATATTGATGAAGTAATTCAGATTATAAGAAGTTCACCTGATACTCAGACGGCTAAAGAAAACCTGATGCAGAGGTTCGGTTTAACAGAAGTTCAGGCTCAGAATATTGTTGATATGAGACTTCGTGCATTAACAGGCTTGGAGAGAGCTAAGCTTGAGAATGAACATGAAGAGCTTGTTAAGAGAATTGCTGAATTAAAAGCTATTTTAGGAGATGAAAAGCTTCTCCTTGGTGTAATCAAAAAGGAAATGGTGATTACAGCAGAAAAATATGGCGATGACAGACGTTCTAAGATAGGACATGATGAGTATGATATTACAGATGAGGATATGATTCCTAATGAGAATACTATCATCGCAATGTCAAGTCTTGGATATATTAAGAGAATGACCATTGATAACTTCAAGTCTCAGCACAGAGGCGGCAAGGGAATCAAGGGAATGAATACAATTGATGAGGATTATATTGAAGATCTTCTTATGACTACCACTCATCACTATATTATGTTCTTTACTAATATGGGACGAGTATACAGAATGAAGGCTTTCGAAATTCCAGAAGGTTCGAGAACTTCACGAGGTGTAGCAATTATTAATCTTCTTCAGTTGAATCCGGGTGAAAAGATATCAGCACTTATTCCAGTTAAGGAATATGAAGAAGAGAAGAATCTTTTCATGGTAACCAAGAAGGGTACTATTAAGAAAACTAAGGTTACTGAGTACTCAACCATAAGAAAGAATGGATTAATAGCAATTAATCTTCGTGATGATGATGAATTAATTGAGGTTAAGATTACAGACAAAGATACAGAAGTATTCTTAGTTACTAAGTATGGTCTTTGCATAAGATTTAATGAAACAGATGTTAGAAATACCGGAAGAAGCTCTATGGGTGTTCGTGGTATGAACTTAGCAGATGGTGATGAGATTGTTGGAATGCAGCTTGATCATCAGGGAGATTCATTATTAATCGTATCTGAAAAGGGTATGGGTAAGAGAACTGCTTTGGAAGAATTCCATAACCAGAACAGAGGTGGTAAGGGAGTTAAGTGCTACAAGATAACAGAAAAGACAGGTTATGTTGTTGGTGTTAAGGCAGTTAATGACGATCATGAAATAATGATGATTACTAATGCCGGTATTCTAATTCAGATTCCAATGTCTGATGTATCTGTTATTGGAAGATCTACATCGGGAGTTAAATTAATTAACCTTGATAATGGAGTTACAGTTGCTAAAATAGCAAAGGTAAGAGATAAGATTACTCAGGGAAATGAAGAAATTTCGGAAGAAGATTTAGAAGACGAAGTTCCTGAAGAATAATTAAGACCCCCACCTTATGGTGGGGGTTTAGTAAACAAGCTTGAAAAGAGAATTGTTTTGGCAAGAAAAACTAAGCAAATTGAAGGACAATTAGATTTTTTTGATATGCTAATGGCTGATCTTCCTTTATCAGAAATGGATCAGTTCTTAGAATGTGAATTATGCTGGTGCAAAACCTGTAAGCATAATTCAAAAAACGAAGGTGAACCAAGAGATTTCGGTGGTGAATTGAAACCATGCCCGGCGTGTGAATTCTGCATAGAAAATGATGAGCCTGAGGTATGTGAAATTGGTTCATACAAAAATGGATGTAAATTAAGAGCCGAAGAAGAAGGATTAGGCCCTAATACATAAATTTTGAGGAGATTATGAAAAATGGAAAACTATGAGATTTTAAGGGAGCTCGCAATTATTGTAGTTGCTGCGAAGCTCTTCGGTCTTGTTGCGCGAAAACTCAAGGCTCCACAGGTTGTTGGTGAAATTATGGCAGGTGTAATTATTGGTCCGAGTGTATTCGGAATAGTTACACAGAATGATTTCATTACTTACATGGCAGAAATCGGTGTAATTTTATTAATGTTTTCTGCAGGTTTGGGAACAGATTTAAAGCAGCTTATTAAGACAGGACCACAGGCTACGCTGGTTGCCTGCTGTGGAGTATTCTTCCCATTAGTTGCTGGAGCATTACTTTATATGGGATTCTATGGAATGAGTCCATGGGGTTCGCTTGAATTTTATAAGGCAGTATTTATTGGCGTTATTTTAACAGCTACATCGGTTAGTATAACTGCGCAGACCCTTAAAGAAATGGGAAAAATCAGTTCCAAAATAGGAACTCTGATTTTAAGTGCAGCTATTATTGATGATGTCATTGGTATTATTATTCTGACATTCGTTATTGGATTTAAAGATCCGGAAGCACATCCAATGACTGTAGTAATAAGTACTATTTTGTTCTTCGTATTCGCATTAATAGTTGGAGTAGTATCTTATAAGATATTTAAATGGGTAGATGCAAGATATCCTCATACCAGAAGAATTCCTATTGCTGGTTTAGCATATTGTTTTGCTTTTTCATTCATAGCTGAGAGATATTTTGGAATTGCAGATATTACAGGTGCATATGTTGCAGGTATTATTTTGTGTTCAATAGATGATTCAAGCTATATCGAAAGAAAGGTTGATATCAATTCATATATGTTGTTTGGTCCAGTATTTTTCGCAAGTATCGGATTAAAGACAAGCTTTGACGGAATGACACTTGATTTACTTTGGTTTTCAATAGGATTCGTATTAGTTGGTTTATTTGCTAAAATTATTGGCTGTGGATTAATGGCCAAGTGCTTTAAATATAGTAATAATGATGCCTTGAAGGTAGGAGTAGGTATGATGACTAGAGGGGAAGTAGCCCTTATTGTTTCACAAAAGGGGTTATCGGTCGGATTACTGGATTCAAAATATTTCGCCTGCGTAATTTTACTTATTATAGTATCAAGTATATTAACACCGATTATTTTGAAGCTTTTATACTCAAAGGATAAGGCAGAATTAGCATAAATGTGCATTTTTAATTGGGAGGACAGGGAATGAAGTTTAGTAATGGATGCTGGTTACAAAAGGAAGGCTATGGATGCTTCGCACCACAGGAGGTTTATTTCACAACTGTTGAAAAGACCAAGGTTACAATGTGTGTTCCAACATATCATGTTGTTACTCGTGGTGATGTACTGGGAAATATTAATCTTACCATGGAGATTACATCTCCAGAGGAGGATATTTTAAGAATAAGAACATATCACCACAAGGGTGCTGTTATAGCTACTCCTGGGTTTGATATTGAATTAACTGAGGAATTGCCATTAGATGTCAAGGATTCAGATGAGAAGATTGAAATTAAATCCGGATCAATGAGAGTTGTCATTGATAAGAAACAGTTCTCAATGAGTTTCTTTAGAGGAGATGAATTAATCACAAGATCTACAGGTCGTGATCTGGCTATCATGAAGACAGACTGGAAGGGTCTTGCATATGATAATGGAGATAATGATGAAACATATATGCGCCAGATGCTTTCATTAGGAGTTGGCGAATTAGTATATGGTATGGGTGAGAAATTCACACCATTTATTAAGAATGGTCAGAGCGTTAATATCTGGAATGAAGATGGTGGTACATCTACAGAGCAGTCGTACAAAAATATACCATTCTACATTACTAACAAAGGATATGGTGTATTAGTAAATCATCCTGAAAATGTAGAATTCGAAGTAGCTAATGAAATGGTTACACGTACACAGTTTTCTGTTAAGGGCGGATATTTAGATTACTTCATCATCAACGGTCCTACAATGAAGGATGTATTAACAAGATATACAGATCTTACAGGAAAGCCATCGCTTCCAGCACCATGGACATTCGGATTATGGCTTTCAACATCATTCACAACTAATTATGATGAAAAAACTGTAATGAGTTTCGTTGATGGAATGATAGACAGAGGTATTCCATTAAGAACCTTCCACTTCGACTGTTACTGGATGAAGGAGTTCCATTGGTGTAACTTCATCTGGGATGACAGAGTATTCCCAGATCCTGAAGGAATGCTTAAGAGAATTAAGGCTAAGGGATTGAACATCTGTGTATGGATTAATCCATATATTGGTCAGGAATCTGTATTATTTGATGAAGGTATGGAGAAGGGATACTTCATTAAACGTACTAATGGTCAGGTTTGGCAGTGGGATATGTGGCAGCCGGGAATGGCTATTGTAGATTTCACTAATCCAGAAGCCTGCAAATGGTTCCAGGATAAGCTTGAAATATTAATGGATATGGGAGTTGATTGCTTTAAGACAGACTTTGGTGAGAGAATTCCTACTAAGGATGTTGCATATTATGATGGCTCAGATCCTGTTAAGATGCATAATCTTTATACATATCTTTATAATAAGTGTGTATATGATTTATTAGAGCGTAAACGCGGAAAGGGCGAGGCTGTATTATTCGCAAGATCTGCAACTGTTGGTGGACAGAAGTTCCCAGTTCACTGGGGTGGAGACTGCTGGTCAGATTATGAATCAATGGAAGAAAGTCTTCGTGGTGGATTGTCACTTCTTATGTCAGGTTTTGGTTTCTGGGCACATGATATAGGTGGATTCGAGAATACATCAACAGCAGACGTATATAAGCGTTGGGTTGCTTTCGGACTATTGTCATCTCATTCAAGATTACATGGAAGCTCGTCTTACAGAGTACCTTGGGTATATGATGATGAGGCAGTTGATGTAGTAAGATTTTTCACAAGATTAAAGGCTTCGTTAATGCCATATCTTTATAAAACAGCAATTGATACCTCTAAGTCAGGAGTTCCAACTATGAGATCTATGGTTATGGAATTCACAGAAGATAAGACATGTCACTTCCTTGATAAGCAGTACATGTTAGGAGATAATCTTTTAGTAGCACCAATTTTCAATGAAGAAAGTATGGCAGAATATTATCTTCCAAAGGGAACATGGACTAATTTCTTCACTAATGAAAAGGTAGAAGGTGGCCAGTGGATTAACGAAAAGCATGGCTACTTAAGCATTCCACTCATGGTTAAGGCTAATTCAATTGTTGTATTAGGTTCTACTGATGATAAACCTGATTATGATTATGAAAATGGAGCTAAGATTAAAATATACGAGTTAGAAGATGGTAAGTGTGCTTCAACTGTAGTATATGGAATGGACAAGGAAGCAAAAATTACAGTATCTGCTAAGCGTGAGGGTAATACGATTATTATTGACGTTAAGACGAAAACTAACTGTACAGTTGAATTAGTAAATGTTACAGATGAAATATTCAGTATCGATTCTGATAAAACATTTACAGTTAATATTTAAAAGCTAGCTTTATATAGTTAAAGTTATTTGGTTATGAGATGGCAGCCCGGTTCTACTGGACTGTCGTCTCTGTAAATAAGAGTAACAGGGGATAAGTTGTGATAGAGTCAAAGAAAGTGTCAAAAGTTCTATACGGCGGAGATTATAATCCAGAACAGTGGCCTGAGGAAATCTGGGAAGAAGATATGCGTCTATTTAAGGAAGCAAAAATAGATGTAGTTACATTAAATGTATTCTCATGGGCCATGATTCAGCCAAATGAGGAAAAATATGATTTTTCAAAGCTTGATAAAATTATGAAGCTTGTTAAGAAAAATAATATTAATGTGTGTATGGCTACCTCTACTGCTGCTCATCCAGCATGGATGGCCAGAAAATATGATGATATTCTTCGAGTTGAAAAGAATGGAATGAAGCGACGCTTCGGTTCAAGACATAATTCATGCCCTAATTCTCCAACATATAGAAAATTCGCATCAAAGCTTGTTGAAAAATTAGCAAAAAGATATAAGGATTATGACAATATAGTTGCCTGGCATGTTTCTAATGAATATGGCGGAGAATGCTACTGTGATAATTGTGTGAAGGCCTTTAGAAAATGGGCCCAAGAAAGATATGGAACTATTGAAAAGGTAAATGATGCATGGAACATGTCATTCTGGGGACATACATTATATGATTTTGATGATATAGTGCCAGCTGATTTTAGATCCGAAGAGTTCATGGCCTGGGATAGAGAAAGAAGCTGTTTTCAGGGTATATCTTTGGACTACAAAAGATTTAATTCTGACAGCATGCTGGAATGTTTTAAGTTAGAAAGAGATATTCTCAAAAAAATCACACCGGAAATTCCAGTAACTACCAACTTGATGGGATGGTATAAGACACTTGATTATATGAAATGGGCCAAAGAGATGGACTTCGTTTCATGGGATAATTATCCGGGATTCGATACTAAGACTTCAGATACAGCTGCAATTCATGATACCATGAGAGGATTAAAGGGAGGAAAACCATTCTGTTTAATGGAACAGACTCCGGGAGTTACTAACTGGCATCCATATTGCAAGCTAAAGAGACCAGGAGTAATGAGATTATGGAGCTATCAGGCTCTGGCTCATGGTTCTGATACAGTTATGTTCTTTCAGATGAGAAGATCACAGGGTGCTTCTGAGAAGTATCATAGTGCAGTTATTGATCATGTTGGAACGAATGAAACAAGAGTATTTAATGAAATTAAAGAGCTTGGAATTGAATTAGAAGAAATTGGAAGCGAATTTTTAGGAACCAGAACCAATTCGAAGGTGGCTATAGTATTCGATTGGGAGAACTGGTGGGCATGTGAACTTTCAGCAGGTCCAAGTATACTGATTAATTATATTAATGAAATATCTTCATATTATCGTGCCTTATATACACAGAATATTTCAGTTGATATTATAGGAGTAGATGATGATATTTCGAAATATTCGTTGGTAATAGCACCTATGCTATATATGAATAAGTCAGGATATGATGACAGAATAAGAAGATATGTTGAAAATGGTGGTAATTATATTACATCATTCTTCAGTGGATATGTTGATGAAAATGACAAGGTTTTACTTGGAGGTTATCCGGGAAAGCAAAAGGATATCCTGGGAATATGGGTTGAAGAGTCAGACGCATTAACTGAAGAAGAAAGTAATAGCTTCATATACAAGGGTACAGAATATCCATCCAAGATAGTATGTGATATAATTCATCTTCGTGGTGGAAGAGAGATATCAACCTACGAAAAGGATTTTTATTCAGGTACTCCGGTGCTTACAGAAAATAAGCTTGGAAATGGAAGAGCATTTTATGTAGGTACGCATTCCTCAGATGAATTTTATTCAACCTTCTTAAGAGATATATGTCAGGAATTATTCATAGAACCTGTTTTGAATGCTCCAAGAGATGTTGAAGTAACCTGTAGAGAAAACGAAGAGAACAAATATATCTTCATACTTAATCACAAGGACGAAGGAACAGAAGTAAGAATAAAGAAGTCAGGAACCAATATATTAACTGGTGAAATTTTCATGGCAGATGATATTGTTAAGCTTGAAAAGAAGGGTGTAGCCATAATTAAAAGTAAGAAATAGATATGAATTATATAGTATTAGATCTTGAATGGAATCAATCGAATACAGGAAGAGAAGCAGAGTGTTCTCAAATACCTTTTGAAATCATAGACTTTGGAGCAATTAAGGTCAATGAAGATGGAAAAATGATAGGTGAATTTAATCAACTGGTTAAACCACAGATTTATAACCAGATGCATCACATTACCTCAAAAATTATTCATCTTCATATGCAGGATCTTCAAAGAGGAAAAGTATTCTCAGAAGTAATGAATGAGTTTTTAGATTTTTGTGGGGAAGATTATATATTCTGTACCTGGGGAACATTAGATCTTTTCGAGCTTCAAAGGAATATGAGATTTTATGGTATGGAACCATTATCAAATGGGCCATTAAAATATCTGGATCTTCAGAAGCTATATAGTCTTGCCTTCGAAGATGGAAAGATTAAAAGAAACTTAGAGCATGCAGTAGATGAACTAAATATTCCGAAGGATATTCCTTTTCACAGAGCATTCTCAGATGCATATTATACAGCCAAGGTTCTGGCTATGCTTCCAAAAGAAGTATTCGACAGGTATTCGTTTGATACATTCATGCTTCCACAGACGAAATCAGAAGAAATACATGTATCTTTTCCTGATTATATTAAATATATTTCAAGAGAATTTGGCTCTAAGCAGGAGGCTATGGCTGACAAAGAGGTTGCTTCTACTAAGTGCTACTTATGTAAGAAGCCAATGAAGAAGAAGGTCAGATGGTTTAGTCCTAATGGTGGAAAGCATTATTATTCTATAGCAGAATGTCCAGTACATGGATTTTTGAAATATAAAATCAGAGTAAAGAAGACAGATACAGAATCTGTATATATTGTTAAAACAACGAAATTCGTAGATGAAGAAACTGCAGTTTCATATCATGAAAAGAGGCAGCAGGTTCAGGAAAACAAGAAGAAGAAAAAGTCCCAGAATAAAGAGGCTTCTAATTAGTTATGTCAGTTTTAAGCGTAAAAGATCTTTCAATTGGATATGAGGGAAAAGCAATAGTCAGTGATATCAGCTTCGAGGTTAACGAAGGTGATTATCTTTGCATTATTGGTGAGAATGGAGCAGGAAAAACGACACTAATTAAGACTCTTCTTCATCTTCAAAAGCCAATGTCTGGCAAGATAGAATACGAAGAAAAGGGTATCGGCTATCTTCCGCAGCAGACAGTAGTTCAAAAAGACTTCCCAGCATCTGTATGGGAGGTTGTTCTTTCTGGAAATTTAAATAAGCTTGGAATAGGACCATTCTATTCACAGGCTGAAAAGCAGCTTGCCAGAGAAAATATGGAAAAGATGGGTATCTGGAATTTAAAGAAGGAAAGCTACAAGGACCTTTCGGGAGGACAGCAGCAAAGAGTATTACTTGCAAGAGCTTTGTGTGCATCGTCTAAGCTTTTGTTCTTAGATGAGCCAGTAAGTGGGCTTGATCCTAAGGCTACATCTGAACTTTATTCATTATTGAAACAAATCAATGATGAAAAAGTAACTATCATAATGGTTTCTCACGATATCCATGCGTCATTAAAGTACTCAAGCCATATTCTTCATATAGAGAAAAAGGGTATATTCTATGGTACTAAGGAAGAATACTTGAACAATAAGGGTGCCAAAAATATTGGTCTTTATCTTGTAAGGGAGAAAAATAATGCAGGAAATAATTAATAAATTAAGCTTATATTTTCAATTCCCTTTCGTAAGATATGCTCTTATAGTGGGGGTATTAGTAGCACTTTGCTCTTCTTTATTGGGAGTTACCTTAGTATTAAAAAGATATTCCTTCATAGGAGATGGATTATCGCATGTGGCATTCGGCGCTATAGCAATAGCTTCTGTATTTAACATTGCTAATAAATCATTAGTTACTTTGCCAGTTACTATAATAGCGGCCATCCTTTTGTTAAAATCCGGACAAAATGCGAAAATAAAAGGGGATGCTGCAATAGCAATGCTTTCAGTTGGAGCGTTGGCCTTAGGTTACATGCTTATGAACGTATTTTCAACTTCTTCAAATGTTGCTGGAGATGTTTGCAGTACGTTATTTGGTTCTACGTCTATACTTACTTTGACAATAGAAGAAGTAATTTTGTGCCTTATTCTTTCAGCTATAGTTATTCTTGTTTTTATATTATTTTATAATAAAATTTTTGCTGTAACCTTTGATGAGAATTTCAATAAGGCAGTTGGAGCAGGTGCTGGAAGATATAACCTTTTGATAGCTGTGATAATTGCAATAATTATAGTGCTTGGAATGAATTTAGTTGGTTCACTTTTAATTTCTGCACTTATTATTTTTCCTGCATTATCAGCAATGAGTATTATTAAAAGCTTTAAAGGAGTAGTGCTATTCTCAGCAGTTATTTCCGTAATTTGTGCATTAATTGGAATTTTCGTTTCAATTATTTTTTCAACACCTGTAGGTGCTACTATAGTATCCTGTGATGTTGTTTCTTATTTTATCTTTTTCCTTATTGGAAGAATTCTAAGAAGATAATCTTTTAATACCAGAAAACATTTTTGTTAATAAGTCTTCTTTCAATATACTTGATAGAGATGAACTTGAGTATTAAGCAGAGTAACATTTAGTCTGCATAATCATAGAAAGTGTATGGTTTAAAATATTTTATATTTTTGTCCCAATTGGTAACATATGTTACAGAGAGATAATATTGAATAGTATATTATCAAACCATAAAGAGAAACAAATTAACGAATAGTAGGGAAGCTTACTAGTTAAGTAAAACATATGGAGGACAAAAATATGAAAGAGAATAAACAGCAGATTGATAACTTAGTAAATTTGTTAGATGGATATGTAGCAAAGGATGGATTTCATCTTAATGTTAACGTACTTAATAAGGAAACTCTTTTAGATGCTCAAAAACATCCTGAGAATTATCCACAGTTAACAATCCGTGTATCAGGATATGCAGTAAACTTTATTAAATTAACTCCTGAACAGCAGGCGGATGTTATTTCAAGAACTTTCCATGAAGGTGTGTGATTTAATAAAATCCATGTATGTGCTTGGAATTAGTCATAATGAAAGTGAGGTTTTAAGTATGGCAGAAGTAATTTTAACAGTTGATAATTTCGAAGATGAGGTAATTAAATCAGACAAACCAGTGCTTGTTGATTTTTGGGCAACATGGTGTGGACCTTGCAAAATGCAGGCTCCTATATTAGAAGAATTTTCTTCAAAGCATGATGAAATTAAGGTAGCTAAGGTTAATGTGGATGATGAAGCTGAATTGGCAGAACAGTATAAGATTATGAGTATTCCGACGCTTGCCTACTTCGAAAATGGTGAATTAGTAAAGAAGGAAGCTGGTCTTAAGAAATTAGAAGACCTTGAAATCTATACTAACAGAGTTTAATATTTTTTATGAATAAATATGGGAGGTAATATAAATGGCAACGAATAAGTACGCAGGAACTAAAACTGAAAAGAATTTAGAGGCAGCTTTTGCTGGTGAGTCACAGGCTAGAAACAAATATACATATTTTGCTTCTAAGGCTAAGAAGGATGGTTTCGAGCAGATTGCAGAGATGTTTTTAAAAACCGCTGATAATGAAAAGGAGCACGCAAAGCTTTGGTTTAAGGAATTAAACGGAATTGGTGATACAGCTGAAAATCTTGCCCAGGCAGCAGATGGTGAAAACTACGAATGGACAGATATGTATGAAGATTTCGCCAAAACAGCTGAAGAGGAAGGATTTAAAGAATTAGCAGCTAAATTCAGAATGGTAGCAGCTATTGAGAAGCGCCATGAAGAAAGATATCGTGCACTCTTACATAACATAGAAGCTCAGGAAGTATTCAAAAAGAGTGAAGTTAAGGTATGGGAATGTCGTAACTGTGGACACATCATCGTAGGTGAGAAGGCTCCAGAGGTATGTCCAGTATGTGCACATCCACAGGCATATTTTGAAATTAATGCTACTAACTACTAAAATATCGAATAATTAATTATTTTGGGAAATTTCGCAATGAAGTTTCCCTTTTTTATTCCAGTTTTTGGTGTATAATCTATGCAATATATATTAATAATTAGTATCAGCAGTTTAGGAAAGAAATAGGAAAACAGATTCATGAATAAAAAATATCTTCATTATTCAATATTAGCAGTTCTTTTATGTGTATTCGTAACAGGGTGCAATATCCCATATGTTTATTCTCCAGATAATAAGTCTATACGTCATGAAAGTTCATCTTCTAAAAGTAGTAAGTCAAAGTCAGATTCTGATGACGGAGTAATTATCATAGATGACGATGATGATTATGAAGATGAGTCTGATAGTAATTATTCAGGCGAAGAATTTAGTGAACCATATTATCCATATGAAACAGATCCAACCGGTGATACTAATCCTAATGGATTCTATTCGCATAATATATATTGTTATCCGGATACAGGTAATATGGGGAATGTAGAAGCATTTTCCATAGATTTCATGATTCCAGAAGAAAGTGATGATACATATTGGGCAATGTGTCTTTTTAGTATGGATAATTCTATGCTTAGTGATGTTACAACAATGGATCCAAGAGAAGTTGGTAATAGTGGTAGTGGCTATGGAGGTATTCAGAATACCAACGCTGGCAAAGTATTTATAGGTTCTATATGGGATACAGAATATCTTAATGAAAATGGAAATACTATTATTAGAAATGCAAAATTGATAGATCACGCTCCTGGTACTCCTATCGGTGGTGAAAGATTCGGAAATGAAGGTGAAGGTGCCAGATGTAGATTGCGTTACGATTGGAAAAAGAATAAATGGTATCGTTTCGTAGTAAGAAGTTATGCTGTTAAAACGGATAATGGTAATACAACAACAATAGTAGACCAATGGCTTCAGGACAAGGATACTAAAGAATGGTTTTTAATAGCACGTTATGATACAGGATTAGATGATTCTTCACTATGTGGAGATTTTTCACAGTTTATTGAAAACTTTAATGCGGATACTTATTATCAGGTGCGTTCTATTTATTGGAAAAATATATATTTAAAGAGTAAAGACTCAAATAGCTGGAAGCCAATAGAGGGTGCAACTCTAAAAGTATTGGGAACAACCGATGATGGAGAAAAAGGAAATCCAAATAAAAAGGGTGGCTTTAACTTCGGTTCTAATGGCGAATTTTTCTGGGCTATAACCTGTGGTGTGGGTGAAAATATTTTATTATCCAACCCGGACGTTAAAAGAGAAGGATATTATACAATTAAAAAATCTGACTCAGCGCCTAATCTTGATGAGCTTAGTATGTATGAGGCAGTTAAAGAACCTGTCTATACCATTAATATTGAGTGGGATTCTAATCTGATTCCATATCCTCAGTATATTTCATTAAACATGGACCTTAGCACATCATATAACCGTGGTGATACATTAGATCCATATGAGGATAATAGCTTTTATTTCTATTCTGATGTAGACGGACATTTGTTAGCTAAAATATGCGAGCCTAATACTAGAAAAGGTGAGACGTTTGACTACATGAAAATACTTATTTATGATGCGACTAATGTAGGCTATAATATTACCTGGGACACAGGATTGGAAAATAGTAATGTACTTGGAGACTGTGAAATAACCATATATAAGGGTGACAAAAAGATAAAACATTTGACTCAGGGGGACTGTGCAGTAAGAGCTTATACAGGTGTATGGTATCTGGATATTTGCAGAATTGAAAATGGAAATATTCAGACAGGTCCTTCGTATTAATGTAAGATTGGAGAAATAATGATTAGAATTATTACAGATACAGCATCAGACTTTTCGGTAGAAGAAGCTAAAGAATTAAACATCACACTTCTTCCTATGCTGATATCTTTTGACAATGATACATATTTAGACAGATTCGAATTATCTACAGATGAGTTCTACGATTTATTGATTAAAAGCGACAAGCTTCCTATTACGAGTCAGATTAATCCGGCGACATTCGAAGAAGAATTTAAGAAAGCAAAGGAAGCTAATGATGATGTCATAGTCATTACCATGAGTAGTGAGCTTTCAGGAACCTATCAGAGTGCCTGCATTGCGGCATCAGAATATGACAATGTATATGTTGTTGACACTAAGGAAGTTACTATTGGTGAGCAGTGTATCATAAGATATGCTCTGACTTTGATTGAACAGGGTCTTCCAGTGGAGAAAATATATGAAATATTGTTGGAAATGGTTGATAAGGTTAAGATAGTTGCTCTTCTTGATACTCTTGAGTATTTAAAGAAGGGTGGACGTATCTCTCCAACAGTTGCTTTCGCAGGTGCTATTTTGTCTATTAAGCCTGCTGTTACCGTAACAGATGGTAAGGTTGAGATAATAGGAAAAGCCAGAGGATCAAAAAATGGAAATAACTTCCTTATTCAGACTATTCAAAAATGTGGAGGAATTGATTTTTCCAAGCCTGTTTTGTTAGCATACAGTGGAACGGACAGGACTCTTTTAGATCAGTATATAAGAGACAGTAAATCACTTTGGGAAGATCATATCAAAGAAGAAGACATCAAAGTCTTCAATATAGGAAGTACAGTTGGAACTCACGTTGGACCTGGTGGAATTGCTATAGCGTTCTTTCCTTTAGGTTAATACTAAATAAAAAAAGACCTCTTGAGGTCTTTTTTTAATGAGTCGACAATTTGCAACATTTTGGAGTTTCTGCAACAGACCACCTGATATCATAACATCATCAAGAGGAACACAAAACACCTCAAAGAAAAACAAAAAATGATAAATTGAAATAAAAAATGATTGTACAGGGAGCTATCACATCACAGTGATGGCTCC
>JAKSHY010000090.1 GCA_024399135.1 Lachnospiraceae bacterium
TGTCCTGTACTAAATAAGTTGACATATCCTCATCCAAAATAGTAGTTATGAGGAATCCAGCAACAATACAAAGACACATAGAGATATATAGAAAGTTTATCTCATCAGGTTTGTCGGGAACGCAATTTTGTAAACAATACGGAATTAGCAACGGAAGTTTCTGGCGCGCACAAAAATTCTGTAACTTGGCAGGCGATTATAATAGTAGCGAATCTTACACAATCGTCAACATGAAACAGCCAGAAGAAATGTCTCAGACAGAGTTACTGACAGAATTAGCAAGTCTTAGGAAAGAAAAACGAGAACTTCAACGAAAACTCGAAAGAGCTGAACTTCGAGTTGAAGCCAACGAGATGCTAATAGATCTGGCGGAGTCTACCTATCATATCAAGGTACGAAAAAACTCAGATGCCAAGTAATCAAGACCTTGTCGCAGAAGAAAGTGTCTGAAGGTCGCAAACCTTCAGTATCTTTCCTCTGTGATTGTCTTGGCATAAGTAGACAAGGCTATTATCAGCATGTTATTACAGAATCCGAATTAGAAGTACTGCGTACAAGCATAGTCCTGTATTGTAGACATCTGAAGGATACTTGCTTGCCAATGGCAGGCATGCGAGAGTTGTACGAGCTGTGTAAGCGCAAGTTTGGAGACAAGATGACTATAGGGCGTGACCAATGTTTCAATATATTCCGTTCTAATGGCATAATAATTCGTAAACACAAAAGGCCCAGAACAACATATTCGAATCACAATTTCTACATCTATCCCGACTTGCTGAATACCCAACCGAAGCTGGTGGCACAACGATTTGGAGAACTAGTAGTTGGAGACATAACCTATGTGGCAACAAATAATGGTTGGGCGTATCTATCTCTCCTGACAGATGCCGCAACCAGATTAATCGTTGGCTACGCCTTGCATCCTACATTAGAGACGGCAGGCCCAATGGCAGCGTTAAAAATGGCTACTGAGGTATATGCTAGATACGGTGCTGATATCCATAATCTTATTCATCATTCAGACCGTGGCATACAATATTGTTCTAACGAATACGTATACACACTCAAGGATCTTGGTATCCGAATCAGTATGACGCAGACAGGGGATCCTTTGCACAATGCTTTGGCCGAGCGTATGAATAATACCATCAAAAACGGATGGCTATTCGATTG
>JAKSHY010000091.1 GCA_024399135.1 Lachnospiraceae bacterium
TATATGGAATCATTTATTTATCAGATGCCTGTAAAGGTATATTTTGGACAGAATGGTGTTAGAGAACATTTAGCGAGTGAATTAAAAAAATATGGACCAAATATTATGCTGGCGTATGGAAAAGGAGCCATTAAAAGAATTGGCTTATATGATGAATTAGTAGAAATCTTAAAAGATTGCGGAAAGAATATTATCGAATTATGTGATATTCCTGCTAATCCAACATATGAAAAGGTGCAAGAAGGTATCGAGCTTTATCGAGACAATCATGTTGATTTAATTATTGCAGCTGGTGGGGGATCTGTTGTTGACTGTGTTAAAGTCATTACTGCTGGAGTTTATGAAGAAAGTGATTTATGGCAGGCACAAATGGATGAAGGTAGGATTGCTGAAAAAATGGGTAATTTTGCTGTTGTCTTAACCTTATCTGGTGCCGGTGCAGAAATGGATAATTTAGGTGCCATTACAAAAGACGATGATAAGAAAACTTTTGTGGGATCTTATGCTAAATTTGTTATTTTAGATCCAACATATATTAAAGATATCCCATTCACATCATTCATGCCAGGCGCATTTGACAGCTTAACACATTGTATGGAAACATACTTTGGACATGGCTATAATGTATCAGATCGTATGAATGAAGGTATCATGAAAGATATTATTGCAAATATGTATGCAATGATTAATGGAAATGATAGTTTAGAAATAAGATCAAATTTAATGTGGGATTCTTCACTCATTCAAACATTCTTGTTTAATGTTGGGAAACCGGGAGATTTCCAGGCACATTGTATCGAAAATACTTTAGGTGCATATAGTCATGGTACACATGGAAAACAATTGGCAATTATCCAACCTGCATATTATCGTGCTGTGTATGAAAACGAGATGGATAAGTTTGCAACTTTTGCAAGAAATGTATTTAATGTAAAAGAAGAAGACAATAAAAAAGCAGCTGATTTAGGATTAGAATGCTTAGAACAACTAATCGATGAAGCTAAACTTCCTCGAACATTTAAGGAGGCAGGATATGAATTAACAGAA
Source organism: Lachnospiraceae bacterium (assembly GCA_024399135.1). Classification (GTDB taxonomy): domain Bacteria; phylum Bacillota; class Clostridia; order Lachnospirales; family Lachnospiraceae; genus JAILLW01. Next base: position 1,048 of record JAKSHY010000091.1, read on the forward strand.
GAAGTAGCTAAAGCTGTTTCAATGAAATGTCCTATTTCTATGAATGGGCCAAGAATGCTAACAAGAGAAGAAGTTTTTAACATGTTAATGAGATTG
>JAKSHY010000092.1 GCA_024399135.1 Lachnospiraceae bacterium
TGGTTCGACAGGCCGAGATTGATGTCAGATTTTTGCCGTGTACGGGGGAACAAATCTACTGCCAAAATGGGTGACATCTATTTCAGTGTCTAAACCTTGTGTGTCCGTGGGAACAGGTCTGCCTCCATGATCTTTACGATATCCGCGTACGACGCTTCATCGGTCACGCGGAAATGGATCCATCCGCCGTCGTTGCAAGGATATTTGTTATCAATGACTTCTTTTGCCTGTTCCGAGACTTTGTCATATACTTCGGAAAACTGTTTGTTTGTCTTTCTGACCATCACGCAGAATGCGTCCTTTTCCGGGAATACATTGCAGATCAGTTTCGATTTTTTGTGATGGGACACGCACCACCCATAAGAATTACCGTATGGGAATTTGATCTCCGCGTCCGTTTCAAAATTCGTTCTCACCCAATCATTAAAACGATCAAACATTTCTCCCTGCGTTCCGCAGAATCCGACGAGATCGGAATACTGCGGGTTTATTGATTTATCAAGCATTCTCTCAAACATATGTTTTCTCTCCGTTTTCAGCCCACAATGCAATATGGGATTTATACATTCCCGGCCATAGTCCATTCCGATTTTAAGAGGCTATACATACAGGCATCCACGATCCCTTTGTTGCTGAAATCTGCCTGTCGTAATGTCCCCTCATAAATTAAACCACATTTCTTCATTACATTTCCAGAATGTGGATTGTGCGGGTCATGCTGTGACTCAATTCGGTTTGCGCCTACTTCATTAAACAGATAGGGAATAATTGCAGAAAATGCCTCTGATGTAATTCCTTTGTGCCACCATTTACTGCCAATGCAATAACCAATATGCAGAATATTCAGATCATCGTTTTTATCAACAACACTGATGGTTCCTATCGGTTCATTTATACTTTTCAGAACAATTGCCCATTGATAGAAATCCGGTTTCTCACTTTCCTTGATCCAATCCCGGATAACCGTTTCTGTTATTTCCACGGAAGTATGTGTGCGCCATCTCAAAAATTCCGTTACCTTTTCATCCGATGTCCAATTCGCATAGGCGGCATTTATATCTTCAGCACAGAATTTTCTCAATATTAATCGATCGGTTTCTATTGTTTTCGTCCCTTTGTGTTCCATCCTAT
>JAKSHY010000093.1 GCA_024399135.1 Lachnospiraceae bacterium
ACTCTTTTGAGTCCTTTATCTTATTCAAATATTTCTCACAGATTTCATTTGCCTTGTCTTTCTCTCCAGCTCTTTCGTATGTAATCATCATGTTATGATTTAATTTCTTCCAGAACCATTTCATTCTATCGCCAGTATATTCTGGAATTGTTTCAAATGCGCTTGCCACGCTCTCACACCAGTTAAGATTTTTGACTGCCTCGTCCTTGTCACCCCAGTATGCATAATTTTCAGCAATGCAGTGTAATTGACTTACTAAAACATTGCATAACATCTTGTTGGTGGAAACAAAGCTATCCTTCATTTCTTCAAAACCATTTTCGAAAAATGCTAGTTCTGAAATGAGCAGTTCCTTTATTCTTGTAAACTCAAGACTAGGCAATACATTAATGTGTTCTCTTGCATTTGCAAAATCCTTCTTATGAATATATATCCATGCAAGCGCATAATGAGCCTTTTCTATCATTCTTTTTTCACTTGCATATCGAATAACATTTACGCCCTTCTTAATAGCATCTGCTAGAATAGCATCTGCTCTTTTAGGATCATCTGAAAGCATCCCCTCCATATCAATATAGTAACTTAGTCCTGCCGCTTCCTCAACATACATAAGACCTATTTCAAAGTTCATAGGATTCTTATTTGCCTCTTCAGCCAAAAACTCTGTACACTTCAGAGCACTTCCTCTTGTATCTGAAATGTCCCACATCGCGTTTATTTGTTCTCTTAATCTAGTTGCAAGATAATCATCCTGCCTTGATACACTATATCCAAGCAACATATCTGTTGTAATATTTAATGCCTGTGCTATTGGAACAATCATAGACACATCTGGAAGCCCTGCTTCTGATTCCCATCGGCTGATAGCTTGTGGTGTTACACCTAACATCCCTGCTAATTCTTCTTGTGTAAATCCCTTATTTTTTCTATAGTTCTTGATATTCAATCCTAAATTGTTGTTCATAATCTGTATGCTCCTTTATTTATCCTTAAAAATTTCATAAATAAACTGCAGATTTATTTTGTAATTTTATTATACCAAGACCGAAACTATGTACAATCAATGTACTATTGTAAAAAAAACAAGTCTTCGTTGAGTTTTGTGTAGCACGAATTATCAAAAT
>JAKSHY010000095.1 GCA_024399135.1 Lachnospiraceae bacterium
TTTTATTATGAAATTTGTTGTTCTTCTCCCAAATTAGGTCCTGTTGAATATTTATCAATAGATTTTATAGGGGAATCTGGAACGCTTAGTTGTTTTGGTACTAGTACAGTAGATAATGGTATTGGAAATGGAATGGACGGTGTTGCTAGAGATTTGTCAAGTAGACATTCTTTGCCTAAAGCTATAGAAGCAATTTGGGTTTCTTATACTGATAGAAAAGTATATAAAATATCCTCGTTATTACCGTATGATACGATATTATCTTTATTTAAGTATGGGGGAGAACCTTGTTTGCCTGCGGATAAAGGAATAAATTTTGAAGAGGTACACAAGTTCATACAATGCTTAGATATTTGTTTCTTGCCTTCTGGCAAGGTTGTCTTATTTTTAAAAGCAGGTGTGAAAACAATTTTGTTGGATTGGTCTGCATATGGGTCCATTGTTACAGATGATGAAATTCTTTCTCAAATTTATACGAAGTGGGGGTTGGAAGATATGGATCAATATTATGATGTTTATTATTCAAAAGAGGAATCTCCTGAATATGAATATTGGCATAATTATATGGACAAATATGGTTCTGTCGGACCTTTAATGGAAAGATATCTTCAAAGATTTAATTATGAATTAAAATTCGAGTTCGAAGATAAAAAATCAAATATTTATAGTGTTGAATCTCAATTTACAAATGGCGAACAACATTGGGAGACTTCAAAATTCAATGAAGCATTTAAAATGCCATCCCGTTTGAAAGAATCTTGTATGGTATGGAATACAAAGGATTTTCATTACACTTGCTTTATGTATTTCAACGAAGAAGAGGTACTTCGTGTTTTCGATGAGGCGTATGGCGAAGATAGAATGCAGAAGGGTGAATTGAGGGTCAAGGTATGTAAATACAACAATCTGTTTGATATTTCTTTGAATGTGGGTGAAAAGTCCATTAAATTGGAGAAGACGGAGATTCGTGTCTTCCAAGACCCAATTGATGATCCAGATGGAGATGGAACACTCATTTATAAGAATTACGAGGGTAATCATCGTAATTTATTCATTGATGACGAAGG
>JAKSHY010000096.1 GCA_024399135.1 Lachnospiraceae bacterium
AAGATCTTTGACATGATGGGAAGGAAAACGAAATAGTACGAGACGCGAATACTTTAAGTATTTACGGAAAGGAAAAGCAGAGAAGGGCGGACGGTGGATACCTAGGCTCTCGGAGGCGAAGAAGGACGCGGCAAGCTGCGAAAAGCTTGGGGGAGCGGCAAGCGCGCATTGATCCCGAGATATCCGAATGGGGCAACCCGGCAGGCTGGAGGCCTGTCACCGACCTAGTCGGGGCGAACGCGGGGAACTGAAACATCTAAGTACCCGCAGGAGAAGAGAACAAAATGTTTATTCCCCAAGTAGCGGCGAGCGAACGGGGAGGAGCCCAAACCGCAGGCGTCCAGGCGTCTGCGGGGTTGTAGGACCGCGGCATCGCACACGGAGGGAGAGGGGAACGGCATGGAAAGGCCGGCCATAGCGGGTGACAGCCCCGTATCCGAATTTTGAAGTGGCGTAGCGGCATCCTGAGTAGCGCGGGGCACGAGGAATCCTGCGTGAAACCGCCGGGACCATCCGGCAAGGCTAAATACTCCCGAGAGACCGATAGCGAACCAGTACCGTGAGGGAAAGGTGAAAAGAACCCCGAACAGGGGAGTGAAATAGACCTTGAAACCGTCCGCCTACAAGCGGTCGGAGCGCCTTATGGCGTGACGGCGTGCCTTTTGCATAATGATCCTACGAGTTGTCCTGTCCGGCGAGGTTAAGGCGTTCAGCGCCGGAGCCGGAGCGAAAGCGAGTCCGAATAGGGCGCGTTAGTCGGGCGGGGCAGACGCGAAACCGAGTGATCTACCCTTGGTCAGGCTGAAGGTGGGGTAAAGCCCACTGGAGGGCCGAACAGGTAAGCGTTGAAAAGCTTTCTGATGAACTGAGGGTAGGAGCGAAAGACCAATCAAACTCGGAGATAGCTCGTACTCCCCGAAATGCCTTTAGGGGCAGCGTCGGGATAGTCTGCATGAGGTAGAGCGACCGATTGGATGCGAGGGCTTCACCGCCTATCAAGTCCTGACGA